>NZ_KE136479.1:1629355-2345301 GCF_000407165.1 Enterococcus haemoperoxidus ATCC BAA-382
CTTTTCCGCTAATAAACTACGTCCTTGAAATACTGAATCTATCATAATAATTTTCCTCCTAAATTTAAAAGTGTAACAACTCGGTTAATCCTGTAGAAAATTAGGAAATTAACATTGAAGCGTTCTTTGCTTCACTGCTAATTTGTCTATTTTCATAAGGATTGATTTGTGCAGCTAGATAATGTTAAAAGTGTAACTGGCTCGTTCAGTCTCGATTGAAAAATAGGAAAATATGGTTGTGACGCTTTTTGTCATAGGCATATTTTATCTTTTTTCCGAGAGACTAGCCTGTGGAACTAGATAACCTTAAAAGTGTAACTGGCTCATTCAACCTCGACTGAAAAATAGGAAAATATGGTTGTGACACTTTTTGTCACAGGCATATTTTATCTTTTTTCCGAGAGGTTAGCCTGTGGAACTAGATAACATACGTAATTTTGCTCTCCTTAAATATCTGCTCGATCAAACGGCATGCTCATACAACGAGGACCGCCACGACCACGTACTAATTCACTGCCTGGAATATAATTTAATTTAACACCAGCTTCTTCTAATTTTTGATTTGTAATCGTATTCCGGTCGTAAACAACGACTTCGCCTGGTGCAATCGCTAATGTATTGGAACCATCATTCCATTGTTCACGAGCTGCTGCTGTTGGATTTCCACCACCGCAACGAATCAAAGTAACATGATCTAATTCAAGATATTTACATAAAATATGCTCCAACGTATCTGTTTCCTGTGAAATTTGTAATCCGTCTGATCCTTGAGAAATCGAATAAATCGTTAAGTTTCCCTCAATTTCTGGATGAATCGTGAATTTGTCATAGTCTACCATTGTAAATACAGTATCAAGATGCATGAATTTACGTTGTTCCCCAATATCAAATGCTAAAACACGTTCAAAACCTAAATCTTTTTCAAAAATATTTCTTGCTAGTTTTTCGATTGAGGTAACGTCCGTCCTTTGGGAGATCCCTACAGCAATCAATTTTTTAGAAAGAATCAACTCATCACCGCCTTCGATCCGAGTATTTTCATCTCGACTATAAACCATCGGCACCTGTGAATTTTTGAACATTGGATGATAAGCAAAAATATATTTTCCGTATAACGTTTCGCGTCTTCTCGTGACAGAGTACATCCGATTCAATGAAACACCATGCCCTATCGTCGCAAATGGATCTCGAGTAAAATACAAATTAGGCATTGGATCAATAATGAATGGATAATGGGAATCAGCAAGGTCAGATAAACTTGTTCTTTCTAATGATGTCAGCTCTGACTTTTGAATTCCTGCCATTGTCTTATCGATCAACTCTCTGTCATCTGAAATGGACATCAGCCGTTCTTTTATAAATTGCTTTGTTCGTTCTTCTTTGATGTCAGCTTCATTTAGGTACTCTGTTACAAAGCGCTCTTTGATAGCTGAGTCAGTCAGCGATTCTGCTGCTAAATCTTCTAAATAAAGAACGTCCACTCCTTTCAACCTCAGTGTCTCTGCAAAAAAATCATGCTCTTTTTGCGCTTGTTCCAGAAATGGAATATCATCAAAGAGAAGTGATTCCAGATAATCTGGCATTAAATTCTCTAATTCCTTTCCTGGTCTGTGCAACATTACAGTGTTCAATTTTCCAATCTCAGAAAAAACGTTAATTGGATTCTTCATCAAAATGCCTCCTTCTTTTGGTTCGTACTTAGATTAACAAAATGATAGCGTTCTCTTCTCAGTGTTTTTCGACTTTAAAAGACAAAGATGACCACATTATGCAAAAATGTTGTATATTTTTTCATACACAAAAATAAACTGATAAAAATGAGCTAATGGAATTTATACTTATCCTTTTTTTTCGAGATTATACACACTTTTTATTTAAAAATAATTACTAGGTGTCCCTATTCTTAATAAATGACGATTGATTTACTATTTTTTAATGGATAGAGCATGATTTGATTTTCTCATCTTAAGTAAAATTATCACACTAAAACGCAGTTATCTTATTTTAGCTTTACGTAAAAATAGAATAGCTACGCTTGATTTATGTATTTTTTGGCTTCATCCGCATTCATTTTCAAATAACAAATAGAGCTTGAGAGACAATCTTTGCGCTTTCCCCAAGCTCTTACTATGTTTACAGAACTATGCTAATTTTAGTTTTTCAAATTGATTTCGTAAATAAACTCTTTATTTCGCCAAGCGTTATTTTGTACTTTATAAATTTTCAAACTTTGATCATCGTATTCTGTAATTAAGAAACTTTTCTGTGTCGCTCCTCCAGATAAAAATACTGGTACATTACCAAAATAGGCTGGTGAATAATATTCCCCTACTTTGTCATGATAATGACCTGCAAAAACAGCTTTCACATTATATTTTTCAATCAATTGAATAAATTGTGCGCTTGGACCACCTTTCCAATCATCGGGTTTATGGACTCCAATCAACACTTTCATTTGGTTGTTCTTAGCATGATTCAAGGCGTTTTCAATGAAAGAAAAGTTAGGCTTTACACCAATTGGTGCAGGCCCCTTCCAAGATGTCGCTTGATAATCCATTGTTGGATAGTTGTTCAATTGTAAAAGTAATATATTCCCTGGAAGTCTAACTGCATAAGCATAACTTTTAATACCACCAATATCGCTAAATAAGACGTTACTTGTGTCAACATGATGGTATAATCTGTCCAAAGAGAGAGTAAAACAGTAATCTTCAGCACAGTCCCCTTGGTTATTTTCAATATCATGATTACCTAACCCAAAATAATATTTTTTGTTTAAAATCGGCAACAATTCATTTTCCATTTTTTTCCATTGCCATTCGTGACCATAAGCTGTGATATCGCCATTAATAACTACTTTCGCACTGCTTTTCGTGGCATTATAGGCATTGACACTTGTGTATTGTTCGCGAATTAAAGCAGCAGAATTTCCTTCTGCATCAGGATCTGTTTCTCCTCGATCCATTTTATCAGTCCATGGATACTGTGGGTCGGAAGTGAAAACGATGGCATGATTTTCTGATACTGGTGGTGTTAAATCATTGGAAATTTTAAATGTACTTCCGCCTCCAAAAGATAAGTCCACGCCATCTTTGGTTACGGCTAAACTAGGGTTGGGATAGTGACTGTTACGAATACCATAGGTACCGTTCGAATTTGCTTCTATCAACCATTTACTAGTCGTTTCATTCTTTGAAGTGATCTTGCCAAATGATATTTTTCCTTTATCGTCTGGATTCCATATATCTTTGTCCCAGAATAAATAGTCAGTCCCCTCATCTTGTTGCGATTTTAAACGGTACTCATTACTATTGGACATAACACTTGAATGCCAGATTTGGGACTTATCTCCTGACCATTTTCCCCACGAGGTTTTGCCATCTGCATATTGTAAAACTTCACCCGACCCGTCATTTTTTTCAATCTTAATATTGGTGTCATTTAAATTAACACTATATTCCGCTGCACTTGCTTTAGCAGGTAAAAATAGCACGAATAAAGAAACGACTGAAGCAACAAATAATAATGTGTTACGCCACAAAACTTTTTGGTTACAAAACTTCATTGTTCTTCCCCCTTTTAGGTTTAATCTTGTTTAAAATGGAGATTGGAATCAATTTAACGTATACGATACCAACCTCCATCAATTAAATTTCTAGCTTAATACTCAACAAGTACATGTTAAACAACTATGTTTACTTTCGAAAAAATCCGGTTCATACGCTACTCGTGTCGTTGATACACTTTGTAAAGCAAGAATTTCTTTCGCCAATAATACACGCCTTCTTTTGAGTGAAGTTAAACATTTTCGTTTTAGCAAACGCAAGTTAAACAACTGATACCGCTCGCAAAAACTTCATCTTCCCATGTTGCAACTTCAGATGTTACTTCTTGTAATGCAAGAATTTCTTTCGCCATGAATACACACCTCCTTTCGAGTGAAGCTGAAAAATTTCATTTTAGCAAACGCAAGTTAAACAACTGATACCGCTCGCAAAAACTTCATCTTCCCATGTTGCAACTTCAGATGTTACTTCTTGTAATGCAAGAATTTCTTTCGCCATGAATACACACCTCCTTTCGAGTGAAGCTGAAAAATTTCATTTTAGCAAACGCAAGTTAAACAACTGATACCGCTCGCAAAAACTTCATCTTCCCATGTTGCAACTTCAGATGTTACTTCTTGTAATGCAAGAATTTCTTTCGCCATTGAAATCCGCTCCTTTCAAGCTTTTATTTAGATTTTTGGGTTGGGGTATATCTATAAACCCAGGCAGATCATTTATTTTTTTAACGTTGGTAGGAAATCAAATGTATCTTCAATTATATTTGTAATCGTTAAAGCAACTCCAGCAAAACCAGAAAATACATCCATCGTTATTTTCGTTCCGTTATCGCCAGCAATAGCAAGACCTGTACCAATTTGTATAAGATGTGGCTGCAATCCCGTTACAAATGATTGGCTTATCTGTTCGGCATCGCCCAATTTCAATTGTCCGTTTATAAGCAATTGGCTTAATTTCAGACCGCTATAACCATTAAATAAACCTGGAAATACAGAAAAATTAGTTTCTAAAGCTCGGTATAACGGCAATTGTTTAGCACAATTCGCTTGCGTTATGTGTTCGCTATTTTTGGCTATCAACAGACCTAAACCCGCGCTTCCAGTTGCTAAATATGGTAACGATCGATGTTGCTGTTTGCATTGCAAAGTATTTTCTTGACTAACCACATAGTTAGTAAGCTCTGTTTGAATCGCCAAATTTAAGCAATCAATCAATAAATCGTCCTTGGTTAATTTGTACGCTTCGGCAAATAACCACCCTAAACCAGCATGTCCATAGAATAATCCTATTGTCTGTTCAGTAGGGTTATTCGTCAGTCGTCCGATTTGTTCTGCATGAAAAAATTGGTCAGGCTGAACTTGATAAGCGCGTGCAAGTTGTCTAAGTTTAATAAGTAGCAGTTCAGTATTTTCATCCGTTAGCCTTCGCTGACTTAAAAAATAGCTCCCCGTTAGTAAAATTCCTGCTAATCCGTTGTACAAATTAAAATTTTGACAGCCCTGAATCATCGGCTTAAAAAATTGGTTAAAATATTTCGTCGCCTGCTCCGTTTCCCCAAGTTGATCAAGTAGCCAGCACGTTCCCGCTAACCCATCAAATAAACCACCTTGTACTTGTTTCGTCAGTTGAATGTCATTTATAGATTTAGCAATGATTCTTTGTTTTGTTTCAGTTAATCTCCCTTGATCTCCTAATAAATTTTCGAGCTTACTATAAGCCCAAATGATCCCTAGATCGGAAAAGGCTATTCCCTGTTTACTTCTCGTCCCATAATAATGAACTGGAAAATGACGAAAATCATAATCGTGTTGCCACATTTGCATCACTGAATTCGCTCCGTTTAAAAGCTGTTTACCCCATGTCTGCATAGTTGAGACTGCACTTGACTGATTATTTTCTGATAAATAGGGCTGTAAAACTTTGTTAGCTGATGTGACTTCAATTGTTTGAACTTTCTTTTTTAATTCAGTCAACACCTTGACATACGCATCGATTTCATCTGCTTTGTAACCTAAGGTCTGAAAATACTGTTGTCCCGCACGTTTAGTTTGTTCCCCAAATTGATAGACTAAATCGGCTTGCAAAATGAGCGGATAGAATAAAAAATGAGCCACTTGAAGTACGCCATACCAATCAATTTTCTCCGGTGTCAACGCTTTCCCCCAAGCCCTAAATCCCGGTGCTGCCACTTGATGAAATGGTACTGAATGATTCGTAAAAAGCGCTTCTCCCCAATCAATCAACACCGCTTGTTCATCATCAGTGAGGATAATATTGCTTAAATAAATATCTTGATGATACACGTCACTTTTATGTGCTGTCTCGACAATTTCAACTAATTGGCTGACAATTTTTCGTATTTTTTGCAAATAATCCATTTGTTTGTTAGTTGAAAAAGGATAATGTCCTGTCACCCAGCGATTAAGCACTACACCTTCTACTTTTTCCATCGCTAAATACTGATGCTCCCAAACGTTACCATACCAACAATAATCGGGCACACCGCATACGTTGCTTAAAATTTCTAGTGCTTTTTTTTCTGCTGCTAAGCGTTCAGTTGCGTAAGTGCCATAATGATCAATACCAGTGTAAGGACGTGCTTCTTTCAAAATAATCTCATTTTTCGAATCTCCTAACACTGCATGATAAATCCCTCCACAATTGGAAAATTGAATGGCTGATTTTATCCTAAACGGCATATTTTTTTCTTCAGTATCTTCCTCATGTAACCAACTTTCCAAAAATTTGGGCACTTCAATCCCTTCTGAAAGATGAAACATAGCCTCACGCTGATCAGCTACTTCACCATAGCTCGTTTTAAGCTTACTGCTATCAGTCGGCATATTTTCATCGGGATATGAATCTCGAAAAACACCATATCGCAAGTAAATGGGTGCCTTTTTCCAACGTTTATCACTTAAAATATATGGACCAGAAAAACCAGAAAGTTTATTTTCCAAAGCCTCCAAAAACATTTCTAACTGTGCCTGATCTGGGTAGCAAGTAATAAATTTCCCGGAAAACCCTCTGTTGATCTGTTTGCCATTGCGAATTTTAAAGATTTTCTCAGTTGCTAAATGTTTAAAACAAACCTTGTTTTGAAAACAGACCTCTGCGGTTTTTTTGAGTATCGCTTCAACATCCATTAAGCTTGCACTAACATGCACTTTCCAACCTTGCCTTTGGATTTTTTTCTGTAACGGCAACAAAGTTGTCCATTCTTTATTACTTTTGATTTCATGCCAGCCAGCAGGTAAAGGGAGCGAATACGTGGTTGACGTATCTTTTGATAAATTATTTTCTCTGAAAAATAATGGATCTTCTATATAAGCATTAAATGAAGTCATCGCTTAGGTTTCCCTTCATTAGCAAACAGTCAACTTTCAGATTGCTTGATAAAATTTTCAATTTCTTTTTCGCTTTTATCTCCCACTAGTGTTGCGATTATCTCTTTATTTTTATAGATAACTAGAGCAGGTATTTGCTCAATTTTAAAATTTTCCATTTCTTTGGAAAGCAGGCTATCTTGGAGATGGTTGTCAATATTGTAATAATAAAGAACTTTCCCTTGGTTTTTCATAACTGCTTTTAATTTAGGGAAAAAATTTTTACAGTGGGGACAAGAATCGCGACCAAAATATATAATAGCTCTCCCATGTTGAGGTAAAACAAGATCAATCGAATGTTCTTTTGGAATTTCAGTCAAACTTTCTTTTGGCGAACACCCTATAAGAAACAATACTATTAAAATAACTAGACTTATTTTTTTCATATCCACACCTATTTTCACCAGCTAATAATAGATCAAGGGACATGGTTAATTCGCATTTTGCCATTTATGCCCCTTGTAAAAGGTTAAATATCTTGAGATCTCACATTCACTAATTTAGGATTGTTAGGATCAGTAATGTCGTAATCTTTTGTAACAACGCGATGACCACCTACACCTTCAAAGCTACCTTCTCCTTTGAAGAAAGGTATTTTTTTCTCACCTGGTACTTTCGTGTTCATATACATACCAGAATTTTCTAACTCTTGTTTATGAGTATCATCTAAATTGTCATAGATAACTGTAAAATCTTTAGTAAAGTCTCTCTTGTCCGCATAAGCACAGATTACTCCGCCTGGTACTCCACTACAATTACTAGCCTGAGCCTCAAGCTCTATTTTAATATCATTACTAACTGGTTCAGCCGTAAAGTTAACAGTTCCGCCAAACTCAAGTACATACAGTTCCGTCACTACCTTAATTACTTGCTTAGGTTTCACTGTATATGGTTGTGGTGATGTACTTAGTGTTTCTGATTCTGATTCAGTAATGGATTCTGATTTATTGATATCAAACGGCAAATTTATTTTACCCATGCCGATAATATCTGCACCTACAATGACATTAGCGATATCATCTGGTAAGCTAAAACCTTTCTTAATTGTGGTAGTCGTGGATTTCGTTTTGGTATAGGAATACGAATGAGTATTCCTTATTTCTGGCTTGTCACTTGTTTGGTTCGTTAAAATGTCTTCCCCGAGATGTTTGATCAGAACTTCTCTTTTAGATACATCCCCCGTTTGGCCTTTCACATTTACTTTTAAGTTATGTGAGTTCTTTTCTGGAACTCGCGGGTATGTGCAAGTGTGAACATTATTCTGACATGGTGTCTCCGTTCCTGCAATGAACTTTTCATAGTAAAAAGTTCCCGTTTTTGACATTAGTTCATTAACATTAGTAGTCCCAACTTGTGGTTGAATTCCTTTTCGTACGGTTTCTGCTTGTGCAGTACTAAATGGAGAAAATAGTAAAGTACTCATTATAATACTTGCACTAAATAATTTTGCTAATTTCATATGGATATACCTTCCTCTCTTTTTTGTATTTTTAAGTAACTGGTTAATCTTGAACTATTCTTTAAAAAGAAAATCATGGATTTTTGAACTATCAACTCCTTTCTTAATATGATTTGCTACTTCCCCCACCTCCTGTCATTACCTGATCATAACGTAACAATCTTTTCGCTCGTTTACTATAAACATTAGGGTCTATTTTTTTAAGGACGTGAAATTAGCTTTTGTAATACTTAGAAAAAATCAAAGTTTAGTCGGGTTTAGAAAAGTTTAGAGCATTTATACCAGTATAGAGTTGATAACTATTTTGCCTACTCGTTATATATAATTCCAAAATACTTTTTAAACGTTTTGACCTATAAATTTTTCACTTTTTTTATATTTACTTGTATAATAATTCTGTAAACAAATAATTTATCAAAATGAGGTGACGTATGTTTTCTTTAAATTATTTCGTATTTTTTCTGCTATGTTATTTTTCTGTTGTCGTGTTGTCTGTGATACTTTTTTTAAAAGACAAAAACAAAATCTATCGAATGTTACTGATCTATTTTTTACTTTTCTTTTTTGGCGCTCTTTCGGATTATATTAATGTTATGCTTTCAGAAAAGCCTGTTTGTCCATTCTGCTCTTTCTTCCCGTTAGTAAATATTTCTATTTACATTCTAACGATTATCTATTCATTTTTGCTTTGTAAACAACATATCCCAGCGTCTAGTTTATGGAAACATGTTTTACTATTAACTCTAACGATTTCATTAATTTTATTACCGATGCACATTGGGAAACATTGGACAGCAAGCATTTTAATTGCTTATTTAACAGATAATATCTTTTTTATTTATCTTGGTTACTTAACAAGAAAAAAACCACAAACACCAAATTCCATTCTCAATCAATTTCTTTTCCAAAATAAAAGTTTTGGTTTAACTTTAATCTTGGGAGGTTCCGTTATAATAATTTTGGACTTATATTATTTTTTTCACCTGTCAGATTCCCAATATTATTTCTTCTCAATCCATGGACAGAATATAAACAATGACAGTGTATCAATTCTGCTGTGCTTTTGGTTGGTTAAGTTTTTCATGCAAAGAATTCACATCGAACCTGTAACTTCTCTTTCTTCTGATTCCTTTGAAAGTTTTTGTTCACACTTTCACTTAACGAAACGTGAAAAAGATATCTTAGCTGAACTATTGACCAATATGACTCATCAAGAAATTGCCGATAAGCTATATATATCGATTGGAACAGTCAAAGCTCACTCTCATAATATTTTTTCGAAAACAGAAGTAAATAGAAAAGAAGATTTAATACAGCTCTATGAACGATTTATGAGCAAAAAAATTTAAAAACAGCCTAACAATTCTCTAAATCTAATGAATTTTGCTGTTTCCTTAAAAAGAATTAACAATAGATATCGTGATATCAGAAGTAAAATTTGGATGAATCAGTAAAGAAATTTAAGAATAAAAAAATAATTGCCAACCACCGGCATGAATTTTGGCGGGTGGTTGGCTCGTATAATATAGTATAGTTATTAATTCATCTCATAAAATAACGTTTTGAAATAATATTTCATGAAAAATACAATATAAAATTAGAGTGTTTAAACAATCTTATCAAAATAGTAAAAAGAAATGCCTATAGATTTAGTAACTACTATAATTAGAAATTTTTTTATCCTTCGGGACCATTATTTTCCAGCCAAACAAAAAAGCGTAGAAGTTTTTTCCTCTACGCTTCATCATTTTTAGATTTAATTCTTTGGATTTTCTTCACTAATATTAGTTGACAAAGAGCCTAAATAAAAAAGCACTCACCTATTCCCATAAGTGAGCGCTATCATAAAAGATATTGTCTATTATTATCATATTTAAAGATAAGGATTTACTTACTCAATGTATACGTTATTCCATGAATAGTAATGTTTTCAATTTTATTTGGCCACCCTTTTGTATGCCATTTTCCAGAGTTGGCTTGCGCTTCAATTTTATCTGCTCCCTGTGCATAAAATTTATTCTGATTCTTATTATACCAAGGGTCGTTATGAGGATTAGGACTAAGCTGATATCTCATCTTACCTGGGTTTATTTCGTATCCTCTGTTTGTTCCTCCAAAGGAAGCTTCCATCCACTTATAAGTTTTACCTTCAATTTTCATACTTCCAGCAATTTTTATTGGCTGTACTGACGATACTTCTACATTATTAATTTGATCCTGCGCCTCAACATGTTGGCTACTATAAAACAACGTACCTCCAAGAAAAATTGCTGCTCCTAAACTAAAAACTAAAAATTTCTTCATAAAATACCTTCCTTTCTGTTTATGTTTTTTTAGTACATATATATTATTGCAAAGATTCATTAAATACATGTTAACGTTTGCAATTAATTTAATATTTTTTTATTTTACATTATTGGTTTTTAATTATATTTTACTTTTTGTTTTGTTAAAAACTTCACATGAGGGTGTCCTACCGACAAAAGAGCGATGTCAAGCTAGGTTTAAACTGATTTTTTTCACTGTTTAAGTCATGTGCAGCTTCGACATTTATAATTAACTTATCAATTAATTCCCTTGTGTAGTATCCTCCTTATTCAAACCATTCTGGATGATATTCTTTCGCCCCTACACCTGTAAAACACAGTCTTTTTCCAGACAGTCCTCTAGTTTCTTTTCATTCTATTTTTTTCATTCAGCGCAATAGTTGTTTTCAACGGTTTCCTCATTGCAATCTGGACACAATAGGCAGTCGTAATCGTCTCGCATCTACTACTAACTCTAGATTTTCATGTTTGTTGTCAATTGTCTCTGCCGCTTTTCTTATCTCTATTACTGATGAAAACTGAAATTGTTGATATTTTTGAACAACGGCTAAAAGATACTGCCTTTTAAATAAAAAAATCCCACGAGTTTATACGCTCGTGGGAAAAAATGTGGGAAAATTATAGTTTTATTTTTGCCTAAAACTCTCAAACCCTTGCTATTTTTTCGGTTCGTCCTCATCCATTTTCAGAACAGCCATGAAGGCTTCTTGCGGAACTTCCACAGAACCAACTTGTTTCATCCTTTTTTTACCATCTTTTTGTTTCTCTAACAACTTACGTTTACGTGAAATATCCCCACCATAACATTTAGCCAAAACGTTTTTGCGTAGCGCCTTGATTGTGGAGCGAGCAGTGATTTTTTGCCCGATTGCGGCTTGAATCGGCACTTCAAATTGTTGTCTAGGAATTAGTTTCTTCAATTTCTCAACGATTACTTTTCCACGTTCAAAAGCAAAATCTTTATGCACAATAAAACTTAGTGCATCGACCTTTTCTGAGTTTAACAAAATATCCATCTTAGATAGATTACTCTTACGGTAACCAATCATTTCGTAATCTAATGAAGCATATCCTTTTGTTCCTGATTTTAAACGGTCAAAGAAATCATACACAATTTCAGATAACGGCATATCATAAATGACATTTACTCGGTATTCATCTAAGTAGTCCATTGTGACAAATTCACCACGTTTACGCTGTGAAATTTCCATGACAGCCCCAACATATTCATTTGGGACCATAATTGTTGCTTTAACGTATGGTTCTTCCACAAAGTCAACAGAGCTTTGATCTGGAAATTCAGCTGGATTGTCAACCACGATCTTCGTGCCATCGGTCTTCGTTACATGATAGATTACTGATGGTGCCGTTGTGATCAAATCAAGGTTAAATTCTCGTTCCAATCGTTCTTGAATAACATCCATATGCAACAGACCTAAAAATCCACAACGATAACCAAAACCTAATGCTTGAGACGATTCAGCTTCAAACTGCAACGCTGCATCATTTAGTTGTAATTTTTCCAAGGCTTCTCGTAACTCAACATATCGTGAATTGTCGATTGGGTATAATCCACAATAAACCATCGGATTCATTTTACGATATCCTGCTAACGCTTCTTTGGCGGGATTATTAGCTAAGGTTACCGTATCCCCTACTTGCGTATCACGAACCGTTTTGATTGCAGCTGTAATGTAACCAACATCACCGACCATTAAGAAGTCACGGCTGATCGGTTTTGGTGAGAATATTCCAACATCTGTCACTTCAAACGTCTTATTATTATTCATCATCATGATCTTATCACCAGGTTTGACAACCCCGTCCATGATGCGGACATTTAAAATAACTCCACGATAACTGTCATAGACAGAATCAAAAATCAACGCTTTTAATGGTGCTTCAAGATCACCAGTTGGTGCTGGAACCAAATCAACGATTTGTTCTAAAATATCTTCGATCCCAATACCAGCTTTAGCACTTGCTAAAACAGCATCACTGGCATCGATCCCGATCACATCTTCGATTTCCGTACGAACTCTTTCCGGATCTGCTGCTGGTAAATCAATTTTATTGATAACTGGAATAATTTCCAAATCATTATCTAACGCTAAATAAACATTCGCTAATGTTTGTGCTTCGATTCCTTGAGCCGCATCTACAACTAAGATAGCCCCTTCACAGGCTGCCAAACTTCTCGATACTTCATAAGTAAAATCGACATGTCCGGGAGTGTCGATCAAATGAAAGATATAATCTTCGCCGTCTTTTGCTGTATAGGTTAGTTCAACAGCATTTAGCTTGATCGTGATACCACGTTCACGCTCTAAATCCATAGCATCAAGTAATTGATCTTGCATCTCACGATCTGACACAGTCTCAGTCTTTTGTAAAATTCGGTCAGCAAGCGTTGATTTTCCGTGGTCAATATGAGCAATAATGGAAAAGTTACGAATTTTTTCTTGTCTTTGCTTCATTTCATTTATATTCATTAATAGTCCTCATTTCTTTTATGAAAGGCTGAATGAGCGTGTGATTTTGTTGGTTCAAATCGTACTAGCTCATCGCTCAGATCATTTTCAATCAGCACTTTCCATTATAGCAAGATTTCCATCAGAATTAAAGAACTTTCCCACGTTTCCCAATTCCTACTTGCACTTTTCAACTAGAGTAACACACTATTTTCTACCTAAAAAATCCTTCTTTACCATTTCTTAGTAAGTAATACTCTATTTATTCACCTTTTTTTGATATACTGGAGGTAGAAAAACAATTGGAGATGGAAAAATGGACCAAAAAGAGTTCAGAGATAATTTAGAATTAAAAGCGGTAGATGAAAAATATGTGGATCAGTTCAATGAATTATTGAGCTATGTCTTCCAGTTTACAGAAGCAGATTTAGAGGAAAGCGGCTATGAAAGTAAAAAAGAGTTGATCAAATCAAAACAGCCGATTTTAGAGCAGTCAAAAGTATTTGGCTGGTTTCATGAGGATCAATTGATTTCCCAAATTGCAATTTACCCATGTGAAGTAAATATTCACGGGAAACTTTTCAAAATGGGCGGTATCACAGGTGTTGGAACCTATCCTGAATATGCCAATCATGGCTTGATGCAGGATTTGATTCATCTGGCCCTTAAAAATATGAGGGCAGATAAGCAGTGGATTTCGTACCTTTATCCTTATAGTATTCCTTACTATCGTAGAAAAGGCTGGGAAATCATGTCGGATAAGTTGTCGTTCAAAATTCGTGATACTCAATTGCCTAAGCAAGTTTCAGTCCCAGGAATGGTAGAACGCGTAAGCGTCGATCATGAAGATGTATTTACTGTTTATGCAAAATTTGCCCGTCAAAATCATGGTGCTTTAATTCGTAGTGAATTTAATTGGGAAGAATATTGGCGCTTTGAAAATGAAGACGAACGAACTGCTGCTGTTTATTACGGCGCAAATCAAGAACCTTTAGGTGTACTTTTTTACTGGGTAGCTGAAGATGTGTTCCATATCAAAGAAATGTTCTATATCAATCAGGAAGCGCGAAATGCATTGTGGAATTTTATTTCGGCTCATTTTTCAATGATTGATTGGGCTGAAGGGGACATTTATAAAAATGAACCACTAGCTTTTTTATTAGATGACAGCCAAATCAAGGAAACGATCGAACCTTATTACATGGCTAGAATCGTCGATGTCAAAGAAATGCTATTGGCTTATCCATACGCTAGCACCGCAAAACCATTTCACTTTGTAGTAAGCGATCCTGTTGCAGAATGGAATAATGGTGTGTTTAGTTTATTATGGGATGAAGATGATCAAGTTTCTGTAACAGATGAGCCATTAGGGCAGTCTGTACATATCGATATTCAAACCTTGACTTGTTTATTGATGAATTACCGCCGTCCAACTTATCTACATCGAATCGAACGTTTAGGTACAGATAAGGAAACATTGAATTCATTAGAACGAATCTTGCCTGATCAAGAAGCTTATTTTAGTGATTATTTTTGATCACATTACTAATAAATGCTCAACAAAGGATGATTTTATGAATGACTTTCTTGTTATTCCAACGTTACTAGCCAAAACTACAAACTTACAATTATCATTTGCAGAAATAGAGGCCCAAATGAACCATAATCATATGCTACCTGAACTGGCTAAAACCTATAGTGCCTGGTGGACAAAAAAAGAACATTCTTTTTCAAGTGGATGGGCTGCCTATGGTTATCAAGTTGATAAAGTCGATTTAGTGAATCAGCTTGTCTTTTTTTCAAAAAAATAGAATTACTAAACTAACTTAGAGGTGACACAATGAACATATATTTTGCAGGACCGATGTTTGCTAAAGCAGACTTACTATATAATGAATACTTAGTAAAAGAAATTCGTGCTTTAGATGATTCTATCAAGGTTTATTTACCACAAGAAAATGGTGCGATCAACGACAAAACTGCCTATGCCGATAGTAAGATGATTGCACTAGCCGATACTGAAAAAGTGCTTGAAAGTGATTTGCTTGTAGCTGTTTTAGATGGTATTACAATTGATGCAGGTGTGGCTTCTGAAATCGGCGTAGCTTACGCTAAAAATATTCCAATGGTTGGTCTTTATACTGATACTCGCCAACAAGGAGCTGATAATCAAAAAAAATTAGCAGCAATAGGTGATATTGCTGAAAATCAATTTCATTATCTAAACCTGTATACCATTGGCTTAGTAAAATTAAATGGAGCAGTTGTTAGCGGTGAGCAAGCATTTTTAGATTTAATCAAAGAAAAGTTAAATAAATAAGCAAATCGGAGGCTTTTATATGAAGTTAGAATTTGAGGATAAACAAGAAAAAAGTGCCTTTTATTTTTTACTTGTGTTTGGTGTTATCACCTTGATCGTCAATATTGTTAAAACATTTGTAGTACAACCAACGGAACAATACGTATTATTGACGTTTGAAATGATTGCAGGAATTGCTGTGATCTTCGTACCCTTTATATTCACAAAATTTACAGGCTTGGTTTTTCCCAAAATGGTACGTCTTTATTATTGGTTTTTCATTTGGATCGCAGTTTTTCTTGGAACGGGTTTACGCTTGATCATTATTGTACCGTTTTGGGATAAAATTCTTCATGCTGTCAGTCCAATTTTATTAGTAGCTGTGGGATATGCGATTATTGGCTATTGTTTACGTGAGTCGGATTTTTCTAAAATCAGTCCTTGGTTGTTTATTATTATGGGATTTGCTTTTGCCGGGTTATGCGGTGTTTTCTGGGAGTTCTGGGAATTTCTTTGTGATTCACTTGGTAATATGAATTTACAGCGTTATATGACGGAATCCGGGCAACCTTATATCGGTCGTGAGGCGCTGATGGATACCATGGGAGATTTGCTTACCAATACGATTGGTGCGTTGATTCTAACAGTATATAGTTTTACGCAACGACATAAACCAGAGTATTTTAAAGCTTATGCGTTTAGAAAAGTAAATAAATAAAAAATCGGCACTTTAGATGTTCTAAAGTTGCCGATTTTTTATTTATTCTACTTCTAATTCAACAGAAATATTTCCTCTTGTCGCTTTTGAATAAGGACATACTTCATGGGCTGCCTTCACTAACTCTTCCGCTGTTTCACGGTCAACATCATCGATTTTAACAGATAAAACAACTCCAACTTGGAAACCAGATTGTTCATCGCTAAATAATGATACAGTCGCTTTTACTGTGCTTTTTGATGTGATTTTTTGATTCGCCATTACAAGTTCTAAAGCACTATTGAAACAAGAGCTGTAAGCTGCTGCGAATAGTTGCTCTGGATTTGTTTTATTTTCTTGATGAGGACCAGGAGAGGTTACTTGATAGCTAAATGATTTATCTGGAGAAAAAACTTCCCCTTCTCTTCCACCAGTGTTGATGATTGTTGTTGAATAGATTTTTTTCATGATTCATTCCTCCACTTCTTATTGTCATAGCTTCATCGTACAATTAAATTGTACACAACATTTATGAATATGTACATTAGTTTGCATCATAAAAAAATGATTTAATAAAAAAGACTTTAATCAGAGGTAGTGGTAAATTACCTTCTTCTTAAAGTCTTTTTGTTCCATCGTTTACTGTTTGATTCCATCGATTTGTTTACTTAAGGAATTGATTTGTTCGATCAATGAAAAATAGTCTTTTTGATTAAAATCCAGTTGTGTTAAACAGCCTTCTACTTGATCATAAATCTCATTTTCCAACTGAATCGCTTTATCCGAAAGTGAAATGATCACGATTCGTTCATCTTCTGGTAATCTATCTCGATGGACATACCCATTTTTTTCCATCCTTTTTAACATTGGTGTCAATGTACCTGTATCCAACGCAAGTTTTTCTCCAATATCAGAGATCCGCTGATCTGAAAATTCCCATAAAACAAGTAACACCAAATATTGAGGATAGGTTAAATGAAATGGTTTCAATGCTTTAGCATACATTCTATTAAATTGCTTTGAAGCTGTTTGTAAAGAAAAACACAATTGTTCTTCTAATCGTCTGCTTTTTTTATCCACTGAATCCCTCTTTTATAATGTTAATATAATAGTTAGATTCTACACAATATCATTTTTAAAATCAATTTTTTTTGCTTATAAAAAGGGAGATAGCCTTAAAAAGACTACCTCAACTTTTAAACTATTCTTCTATTATCGGCTCATTTTCAAAAACTAGCTGTTCATTCAATAAACTGATGGTTACTTTTGTTTTAGGTAATATACGGCCTGAAACAATTTCTTTTGCTAATGGTGTTTCTACTTCTTTAGTAATAAATCGTTTCAATGGACGTGCACCGTAAGCTGGATCATAACCACTTTCAGCAATCCACGTTTTCGCTTCATCAGAAATTACCAATTCAATTTCTTGATGTTCTAAACGTTTTGCTAATTGAGCTGTCATTTTTCCAATGATACCTTTAACGTTATCCAAGCTTAGTGGCGTGAACAATATAGTATCATCAATTCTATTTAAGAATTCTGGTTTGAAATTGCCTCGTAATATCGTCATAACTTGTTCTTCTACTTCTTCTGGAATCGTGCCTTCTGGCGTTACCCCTTCAAGCAATAGTTGAGAACCGATATTACTTGTCATGATCAACACAGTATTTTTGAAATCAACTACTCGTCCTTTAGAATCCGTTAAGCGACCATCATCTAATACTTGGAGTAAAATGTTGAATACGTCTGGATGTGCTTTTTCAATTTCATCTAATAAAACGATTGTATATGGATTACGTCGAACAGCTTCTGTTAATTGACCACCTTCTTCGTAACCAATGTAGCCTGGAGGTGCTCCAACTAAACGAGATACACTGTGTTTTTCCATATACTCACTCATATCGATCCGAACCATATGATCTTCTGAATCAAATAGGTCTTCTGCTAACGCTTTAGCAAGCTCAGTCTTACCAACACCAGTTGGTCCTAAGAATAAGAAAGAACCTAATGGACGGTTTGGATCTTGCAACCCAGCACGTGAACGAATCACTGCATCACTTACCGCATCTACAGCTTCATCTTGACCAATAACACGTTTGTGAAGGGTTTCGTTTAATTTCATTAGTTTTTCCCGTTCGCCTTCAACTAGTTTTGTTACTGGAATCCCTGTTAAGCGTCCGACAACTTGTGCAATTTCGTTTTCTGTCACTGCTTCTTGAACCATACGCACATTATCCTTGGCGTTTTTAGCTTCAAGTTCTTTTAACTCTTCTTCTAATTGTGGAATCGTACCATGACGGAGAACAGCTGCTCTTTCTAAATCATAATTGTTTTCAGCATCTTCTAATTCATGTTTTGCCTTGTCGATTTCTCCGCGTTTATTGCTGACAGCATTGACTTCTTCTTTTTCTGTTTCCCATTGCATCTTCATTGCGTTGGCTTCTTCACGAAGATCTGCTAATTCTTCTTGTAATGCGTTTAGGCGTTTTTTGCTGGCATCATCCGATTCTTTTTTCAATGCTGCTTCTTCGATCTCTAATTGCATCAAACGACGTGTTACTTGATCAAGTTCTGTCGGCATTGAATTCATTTCAACACGAATCGTTGCGCTCGCTTCGTCAACTAGATCGATGGCTTTATCAGGCAAGAAACGATCTGTGATGTATCGATCGGATAAAGTAGCTGCAGCAACTAATGCATTATCGTGGATATTAACACTATGATGAATTTCAAAACGTTCTTTTAATCCACGTAAAATACTGATCGTATCTTCTACAGTTGGTTCTTTCACTAAGACTTTTTGGAAACGACGTTCTAGTGCTTTATCTTTTTCCATATATTGACGGTATTCATCCAATGTTGTAGCACCAATCAAGTGTAATTCCCCACGAGCCAACATTGGTTTTAACAAATTCCCAGCATCCATGCTGCCTTCTGTTTTTCCTGCTCCAACGATATTGTGAATTTCATCGATGAATAAAATGATACGCCCTTCACTTTTCTTCACTTCTTTTAAAACTGCTTTTAGACGTTCTTCAAATTCACCACGGAACTTGGCTCCAGCGATCAAGGCCCCCATATCTAATGAAAAGATAGTTTTATCTTTTAAATTTTCAGGGACATCTTTACGCACGATTCGTTGCGCTAATCCTTCAACGATCGCTGTTTTACCCACACCTGGTTCACCGATTAAAACAGGATTATTCTTTGTTTTACGAGAAAGAATTCGAATCACGTCGCGAATTTCTTCATCACGGCCAATAATAGGATCTTGGTTACCGCTTTTTACTTGTTGGACTAAATCTACCCCATATTTTTCTAATGCTTTGTATTGTTCTTCTTGATTTTGAGAAGTCACACGATCTCCCCCTCTCATGTCTTCGATATTTTTACGTAGTTCTTTTTCTGTGATTCCCTGACTTGTTAGGTATTTTGTTAAACGATAATTTTTCAATTTCATCAACGCTAAAATCACAATTTCAGTTGCTAGAAACTCATCTTGAAATGATTCTCTAAGTTTGTCTGCTTCACCTAGTAAGTTAAACAGATTTTGGCTCATACTTTGACCATACTGAATGTTACTGCCTTGAATACTCGGATATTCATCGATAGCTTTATCAATTTCACGTTCAAAAGCTTCTACATCAACTCCTGCATCTGTATAAAAATTACGTCCAAAATGATTCGGCTGCAAAAAAATCTTCCATAAATGAGCAATATCGATTTCCTGATGATGACGAGTCGCTGCTACCTGTTGCGCCTCTGCAATTGCCTCTTGTAATGTCGTTGTCATTTTTTCGATGTTCATAGAATTACCTCCTAAATTTAAAAGCGTAGCAGACTCGCCCAGCTTCTATTGAAAAATAGGAAAAATCGACTGTGACTCTTTTGGTCACGTTCTATTTTTCTCTTTTTTCTGAGGAGCTAGCCTGCGTAGCTGGATAATGTTGAAGTGTAAAGAGCTTGCTCAGCCTTGAAAGCAAAATAGAAAAATCAACTGTGATATTTTTGGTCACAAACTATTTTTATCTTTTTTCCAAAGTCCCAGCTCATAAATCTCTACTATATAAATAGTACCGTTAGTTTATCAAAAAGACATTAGGTCTTTTGTACTATTTTTCATAAGGTCTATAGTCTGATTAATTTTGACCTTATAAATCAATTATACCCGTTTGGTCAGCGAAGGTCAAATAAAAGCTATCGTTTTTTTGACTATTTTTTTACCTATATCAATGATAACGCAACTTACTATTTTAGCAAAAGATATACGGTTATTCAGATAAAAAAAGATTGACGCCCACTATTTCGTGGACTCAATCTTTTAATCAATATTATAGCAGTTCTCCAAAGCGTTTCACATAGAATTTTTTTACGATCATAACTAAGAACAAATATGCAAATATAGTCAAACCTAACCAAGCAAAATAATGAAGTGGCAGTTCAGCTAGCCCTAAATTTTCACCAAAACTTGTAAATGGTAAAATCGTTCCAACAGCAATTCCTAAAGTTGTAATAGTTGTTAAAATAAATGATGCACGGCTTTGTATAAATGGAATCTTCGGTGTCCTTAATGTGTGGATCACCAACGTTTGTGACCAAAGTGATTCTATAAACCAACCAGCATGGAAAATTGCAATAAAGGTCGCTTGTTGTGCGGGATCTAAATCGTGATAGTTCCCACCCACTAATTGAGGACAGATAATAAAGTACATTAACAAATAAGTTGTAATATCAAAGACTGAACTAGTCGGCCCTAACCATTTCATAAACGAACCGATTTTTGATGCATTCCATTTTTTGGGCTGTTCCAAATATTCATCATCCACATGATCCCAAGGAATCGACATACATGAAATATCATAAATCAAATTTAGAAATAGTAATTGCAACGGTAACATTGGTAAAAATGGTAAAAAGATACTAGCAACAACAACCGAAAACATATTGCCAAAATTAGAACTAGCTGTCATTTTGACGTACTTCATAATATTTCCAAAGGTCGTTCTGCCCGCTAATAACCCGCGTTCCAGAACCATCAAGTCTTTTTCTAATAAGATGACATCTGCTGATTCTTTTGCAATATCAACAGCTGTATCTACTGAGATACCAACATCAGCTTCTTTCATCGCAGGGGCATCATTAATACCATCTCCCATAAAACCAACCGTGTGTCCAGCTTCTCTTAACACTTGAACGATTCTTGTTTTTTGTTGTGGTGTCAATTTTACAAAAATATTGTATTTTTCCGCAACCATTTTTAGCTCAAAATCATTCATTCTCGCGATTTCATTCCCTGTGATCAGTTCTTCATTGGCTAATCCAACTTGTTTACATACTGATTTTGTTACTAAAGCATTATCCCCAGTCAATACTTTGACGCCGACACCATGTTTTTTTAGCGCTTCTAAGGCGGCTTTGGTGGTTTCTTTTGGTGGATCAAGGAATGCAAGATAACCAATCAAGACCATCTCATTTTCATCTGAAACAGAGAACTCATCAACAGTCGCTGGATTTGTTTTTTGAGAAACAGCCAATACACGTAGTCCATCTTCGTTCAGCTCTTCAACAGTTTTCAAAATTTCAGTTTTAAGCGTTTTTGTTAATGGTCTAACTGTTCCTTGATAGTCAACAAAACTTGAAATTTCCAGCATTTCTTCAACGGCACCTTTTGTGATCATTTGAGTTTTACCCGATGTATCTTCGATCACCACACTCATGCGACGTCGTTTAAAATCAAAGGGAATTTCATCTACTTTTTTGTACTTAGAAGAATCGATCGATAATTCATCATTTGCCGCATCAATGATTGCTACATCCATTAAATTTTTCAATCCAGTTTGATAATAGCTATTAAAAAATGCATGACGCAATACCCGGCTATCTTCTTTTCCATCGCAATCTAAATGATATTCTAAAATAATTTTGTCTTGGGTCAGCGTACCTGTCTTATCCGTACATAGAACATCGATTGCACCAAAATTTTGAATTGCATTTAAATTTTTGATAATTGTTCCTTTTTTAGCCATACTTGATGCACCTTTTACAAGATTTGTCGTCACGATCATCGGCAACATTTCTGGTGTTAAACCAACTGCTACAGACAAACCAAACAGAAATGCTTCAAACCAATCACCTTTTGTTAATCCGTTAATCAAAAATACTGCTGGCGCCATTACTAACATAAATCGAATCAACAACCAAGACGTTTTGCTAATGCCAACTTCAAAATTGGTTTGAGGATTTTTATCAGACACATCTTGTGCTACTTTTCCAAAAAGTGTGTCATCTCCTACTGAAACTACGATTCCTTCTGCACTCCCACTGATTACGTTACTGCCCATAAAAACGATATTTTCGTATTCCGTTTCCACACTATTCACTTTCAACTTGTAATCTGCTCTTTTTTCAACAGGGTAACTTTCTCCTGTCATTGCAGATTGCGAAATAAAGAGGTCTTTTGTTTTTGTTAAGCGAATATCTGCTGGGATCATATCACCTGCAGATAATTTTACAATATCCCCACAAACGATTTCTTCGATTGGCAGTTCTACTTGTTTTTTTCTGCGAACAACGGTTGCCGTAATTTTTACCATGTTATTCAATTTTTCTGCTGCTTGATTTGATTTAACAGATTGTATCAATGTCATAGTCCCACTTATCAAGACCATCGCTACAATGATAAGCACACCGATAAGATCCCGGTCAGCTGGCGGTGCAATAACATAGTCCGTTATAAACGAAATAATAGCTAACGTAATCAAAACAATCGTAAATGGGGTAAAATAAGCTTTGATTATTTCAACAAATAAAGGCGTTTTTTTCCCATGTGTAATGATATTCTCTCCAAATTCTTCCCTTGATAAAACGGCTTGCTGGTGAGTTAAGCCCATTCTTGAAGAATTGAAAAATGTTAAGATGTTTTCAGCTGAGTTTCTTGCGAAATATTCATATGATTGGTTATTATTTTTGTTCAATACTGCTCTTTTATCCATATAGTTCTCCTTCTTTCTAAAACTCTGATCAATGAAATAACAGACAGCTTTGTATAAACGTTAGTCATCTAGAACTTCATAATGTTATCTCTATTTTAGGAATCGGACTGATGGAAAAAGAGGATCTATTATCGGAGAAATTTACTTAATTACCCTAGAAACAAATAGACAATAATATTTAGTTTCTTCAACAGATTTCTCTATCCATAAGTCCTTGATCATCTGACTACTGTCATCCATTTGTTTCCATCTCCTTTAGCGTTATATGTTTGATGATTCTAGTCTTCGCGTGTTGTTTTTTGTACAAATACGTTTCTCAAATTTTTTTAAGATCACTTGTCCATCTGAGTAAGCATAGCCAATACGTTTATACCCAAAATGATCATAAAATCCCCAAGCTTGCTTACGACCAGTTAAAAATATGGTTTGAAAATTCATCAGTTCTGCCATTTTTTCTGCAAATTCAAGTAATTGTTTTCCTATGCCAAATCCTTGATACCGATCATCAATCGCAACTTGTTTGATTTGAGCTACTGTTTGGCTTCTTTTAGAAAGAAGTAAAGTCCCCACAACTTCCCCTTCAACCAGCGCAACCATATGAATATCCTGTTTTTCATTGACAGGTAATTCTTTGATCCATTCTTTCCCCGCACTAGTTTTGAGTAGCTTATTTCTTAAAAAGATTCCTTGCCAATATTCTTCACTGTTCCAATTAATGATTTTGACCATCACTGTTTTACCATTTTGATTCCTCCATTCTTTTAATTGCTCATTTGATTAATTTCAATGACTTCTGATAGTTGAGATAATTCTGAAATAATCGTATTGACTGCTAGTGTGCCATTTCTGGTTGCTTCGATTTCTAAAAATAGTCTTACTTTTTTCCCTGCCAAATCAGTACAGGAAAATTTTGTGAATGTTAAGCAATATTTATCCAGTAACTGGATAATTTCTGTTCTTAGCATGACTTCACTTGTATTGCTGGCAATAACTGATAGATAATGAATCGAATCTGTTTGTGCCTCCTCTCTTTGAACAGTTAAATCGTCTATTTTAAATGATAAATTTCTTAATAAAATATTGACTAACATTAAAGCGAATGCACAGATCATTCCTTGAATAACAAATCCTGCTCCAATTAAACTTCCAACAGCAGCTGAACACCATAATGTTGCCGCTGTATTAATACCAGTCACGCTAAATCCTTCACGTAAAATCACCCCTCCAGCAAGAAAGCCAATCCCACTAACTACTTGGGCCGCGATTCGTGTAGGACTACTATCGTCTTGGATCAACGTGGATAATGAAACGAATTGACATGAACCAAATGTTACTAACGTCATTGTTCTCATTCCAGCCAGTTTTTTTCGCCATTGCCGCTCAGCCCCAATGACCATTCCTGCAAAAATACTGGCGATAATGTTGATTAAAAATTCATAGCATACTCCTTTCTTAGATTTGTTGGTATGTTTAGTTGTGACTCACAAGAATGGAAACTGCACTATCTTCGTTCGCAAATTACTGTTTCTCAGCTATTCTGACCTTCAATTCTCAAGTTAGGAATTGATAAGATCGAAATGAAATATAGCCATTCACAGCATTTTTCACTGTGACGAAGCTTTGGTGAGCAAGCAAAAACCTTCCGCCAAAACTCAGCGGAAGGTCATAAATAAGCGCACAAAAAAAAGCCTGCATGATCTAGTCGTTGAGTTTTGGCACTATACAACGTAAAAAGCAGAGCTTTTAGCTACCTTATGAAAAGCCTTGTAATCGACAATCCCTGTTCTACCCATTGGCATCTCTCGATGTTTTTGGGCAGTAGCCTGTGTTTGTATAGGAGCCTCACCTAACAAATCTATTTAGTTATCTTACAGGTGAAACTATACCATCGTTTTAAAACAAATGTCAATGTTTTTTTATTTAATTTTTTAATGAAAAATAATTTTTGATTTATAAAAATAAAATAACCGCTGTTACAAAGCACTTATTCACGTACTTTATAATAGCGGTCATACATTTCAAAATTATTAAATTTTTTCAACTTTGACAACTGAATTTCCAGCCACTTGAGGTGGGATCGACATTGTCATCGCAGGTAATCCGACTAAAGTAAATTGAATCTTATCTCCTGTTTTTAGATCATTTTCTGTGATTCCATTGGCCAATTGTTCCTTCGATACATTCAAAATGACACCATCGTTTTTCATCATAGCACTAATTTTTTCTGGATCTTCAACGGCTTCGACTTCTTTTAAAACCACACGGATCGATTGATCCACTGTATCATTTTTTTTAGCATCTTCAACTAAAACTGCTGTGAATACCGATTGAGATTTTTCTTGATCTTTAGTGTTCGATGTTTCATTGGTGGTTTGATCTTTTTTACTGCTCATCGAGGTCTCTTCACTTCCTTTTGATGAATCTTTTTTATTTTGTGTGCATGCCCCTAAAGAAATCAATGTGAACACCGCTACTATTGTCATTACGATTTTTTTCATCGATATGTCCTCCAATACTGATACTTTATTATAAACTATACAAACTATCATAGTCCAATACGATCATTCGTTATTTAAAGAAAATAAAAAAAGACAGAGACACATTCATTGAATTATGTCTCTGTCACATAAAATTTGGATAAATAACAAGGGTAAAATCAAATTCTATCCATTTCGTCGATCATTACCAGACATTGTAATCTCTTGTGCTAAGTAACGAATACGCTCCATGATTCGACGAGCCTTTAAAGGTTCTTGTTCTCCACGTTGGGTCACAGATAAATGTTTCTCTAAATCTTTCAAATTCAGATTTGATGAAAAAAATGTTACTAATTGTTCCTGCATACGGTATTGCAAAATAACACTTAATACATCATCACGAATCCAAGAAGTCATTGATTCTGCACCAAGATCATCGATCATTAAAACAGGGGATTTCTTAACAGCATCAAGTTTTGGCCCCACCATATCTTTACCGATTGCTTGTTTCATTTCGACAGTAAAAGTTGGGAAGTGCACGATTGTTGTAACAAAACCACGTTCGGCTAAGCTATTGGCAATCGCACCTAATAAAAATGATTTTCCTACACCAAATGTACCTTGAAGATACAGCCCTTTATGAAATTCTTTAGCATTTGATGTATACTCATTTAAAAATTTCATTGTTTCAGCCATTGCTTGAGCACGTCCCTGTGACGCCGTATCGAATCGACTTAAACTAGCTTCTCGTACATCTTTAGGCATGTCCATTGCTCGAACGCGTTTTCGAATTTCATCTTCTTTTTGCTTAGCAATCAAAGCTTCCGTCGGTACATAGGTAACATCAATGTAATGGAAATTCAAGGTTAATTGAGGCTCATATCCAGGAGCAATCATAGTTGGATCGTTTAATTGATATTTACGTTTTTCTTGGACAAACTCGTAAAGTTTTGAATAACTTTTTTGGATATCTTCGTCTGTCAACCGCTCACGGTTTTCTTCGATAAACTGTTGTACATCAGTATCTTTCAGTACCACTTCAACCAGTTCATTATATCGTTCACTCATATCTCTGCTTTGAATAATTTTTGACATTTCTTTTCCTACATCTTCCATTAATTGCCGCCTCCTTTACTCAAGAAATCCTGAATTTCTTTGTCTAGTCGTGCTTGCTCTTCTTTCGATAGTTTCTGCTCTTCTACCGGATTATCCACCCAATCCGGTAATGTTTCTTGACGAATCGGTCCATTATTTTGTCCGTATCGCTGTCTTGTTTGTTTTTGCTCTTTGCCTTTTTTGGCTATTTCACGTACATGATCTATAGCTTTCTCAGGCGAAAAAATACCACTTTGCGCCCACTCATTGGCTATTCGATTCACATATTCAGCCTTTAATGTGGGTTGTTTTTGTATGTTATAAACATAATTAATCAAAATATTGATTACACTGTTCGGCAGACCAGATTTGCTGACAAGATACTTGACCAAAGAACGCTCTTGCGGAGTTGTATACCCACCACGCTCGTTTTTTAATGCTTCTAAATAATTTAATGGAAAATTTTTCTCACTATCCATAATCATCTGAATATCTTGGGTTGAAAAACCATTCATTTTTAATGAATTATAACGATAGGTTTGCTGATCTTCGGCAGATAGATCAACTGAATCATTTTTTTGAAACTCACTTGTCTTTTGCTTTTTATTAGGATCATAGGTTCTATAAACTGCTCGTTCAAAGTCCTTTACATCGATCTTACTTGTATAATAATCGAAGGATTTAGAACAAAAATCAATCATATCTAATTCTGTGATTCCAAATAAATTATGAAAAATAAATACTTCTTCTTTAAACCCAACACTATTATCCGGCAATTTAATCCCAAGTTTTTCAATCCCTTGAACAAAATAGGACCAATCAAAGCTTTCATTGACCGCACTTGGTTTTTGAGCAGGTCTTGGATCATTGAAAGATTGCTCCATTTGACTTAGCAGCTTACTTTGAGAAACAATTTGTTCTTCTTTGAATAGATAAGCATCTTTAAATCCAACTGATACATCTTCAAAACCAGTTAAGTTAACAAATTTTGGTTTGAAACGCTCAAATAATTTATCTAACTTTCTTTGTCCTACACTATTCAACAAGGTTAGTGACAATACTTCATCTTTAAAAAATCGTTCAGCTGTTTCAGGATGGTTCAACCGATATAAAAAATGCGTTCCCAGTTCGGAATCATTTTTGACAAAGGTTCCTAATAAACCAATTCCTTCTAATTTCATTCTAGCTGCTTGAATTTGTTTGATGCTCATGTCCATCATCGTAATCAAATCAGCATGAAAAAGTGAGGCACTAAGACCTGACTCTTCAACTTCTGATAAAAGTGTCAAATACAAACTAAACGCCTCAGCACCTATAATTGGTTGGTACAACAGAGTCAGTATGGTTTGTTCTTGATTGGATAATGGATAAGATAGTGCTACTTGAAAAATACTTTTAGGATGGACTTCTTTCCAATTGTCTTTCAAGGAAAGACCTCCTTATTCATTTGTTGTATCTGAATTTGAAGATTTTGCTTTATCTACAATGCCTTGCAGTTCTTTTAAGAAAACACTCATATCTTTAAATTGACGGTAGACACTAGCAAATCTGATATAAGCAATTTCATCTAAGTTGACTAAATCTTCCATAACATATTCTCCAACTAATGTAGTTGAAATTTCATTTTCACCTAAGCTACGTACACGGTTTTCAACATTATCAACGATTTGCTCCATTTGTTCCATGGCAACAGGTCGTTTTTCAGCTGAACGGATCAACCCACGTAAAATTTTCTCTCGATTAAATTCTTCACGATCACCATTTTTCTTGATGACTAACAACGGTGCTGCTTCAATTCGTTCAAACGTTGTAAAACGGTAATTGCAATTTTCACATTCTCTACGACGACGAATCGCACGGCCATCATCAGCTTGACGACTATCAATTACACGAGAATTATTATGATGACATCTTGGACAACGCATAGTGTTCACCTCATTTTATCTTATACTATTGATTTTATAGTTTGTTGTTTATATTATAACATGAAAAACGTAAGAAGCCATCTATCTGAGATGACTTATCAAAGAATTTATGGATCATTTAATTCAAAAAAATCGTCTGGATGATCTTATAAAAATAAAAAAAGGAAGTGACTGGGACATAACTCTGCGAGTCATATCTCAGTCACCTAGAATTCTGATAACATCGGAATATAAGCACAAGCTTCTGTTCCGACCTTCTTTTTTTATGTTTAACGAGTCGTCCAACCTGTTTTAAAAATCGTTAATAAAGAATAACATCGAATTCCGAGTAATAAAACGGAATAAACAAATGAATAGACAAACGTCATTAAATACGTTTTTAAATCTCGCTTTGTATAAAAAATATTTGATAAGTAACTAACCAAGATGAAATACACAGCTGCTATAAAGGTTACTCCAACGCCCATACCAAGCTTTTGTTGCCAAAGCAAAGTAATCGTTACAATAAAATTATATAACCATAAATAAGTTTCTAACACTTGCCAAACCATCGATAGAGGGCGAATAAAACAATATCTAAAGGAAAATAAAGTCATTATCAAAGCAGATTTAGTCCAACGAACTTGCTGTTTAAAAAATTTTTTTAATGAATTCGGCACATCCGTATAACAAACTGCAGTTGATTGATAAACAGTTTTATACCGGCGTTCTAACGAAATATCCGTTAATAAGCGATCATCTCCAGCAGAACACGGAATCCCCAAAAAAGTTTCTTTTCTAAAAGTTCTCATATTTCGCTTTACAAAATTAGCTCGATGCATGCTTAGTGCTCCTGAACAAACAATTACATTGCCGGTTTGAGACTGTGATGCCCTACCGATTTGAAACGAATTGGAATAAATGATATCCTGCAGTCTAGTCCAAAAATTATCGGTTAGATTACGAACTTCTATTTTTCCGACAACAGATCCTACCTTAGAATTGCTGAATGGACGAACCATTTCCTCTAACGTATTTTCAGTAATCTCTCCATCAGAATCAACTAGAAGAAATAAATCCCCAGTTGCTTGAATAAAGCCGACTTCCTGCGCTTTCTTTTTCCCACTATTCTTATCTAAACGTAAACTAGTCAATGTTACATTCTTATTAACACGATGCACTCCAGTCAGCTCATCTATTTTTAGATTTTTAACTGCTAGAAAAGCTTCATCACTATCACTACCATCATCAATAAAAATGATTTCATGAATTGGATAGGTCTGTTTTAATAAAGTCATAACTGCTTTTACAACAGATTTTTTATCTTCATTAAAACTGGGAATAATAACTGAAACTTTATAGTTTCTAACATCTTTTATACAGGGGGTATACATCAAAGCTAAACTTAATTTTGTAACTAAATAAACGAAATTGACAGAATATAGGATCATTATTAAATAATACTCATTGCTTGATGTATACTTTCTCAATAAATAGATCAAAGATAGAAAAAATAAAAACAACGAGATGTAAACAATTTTTTCTCCATAAATTTTTAATCTAATCATCTCTAAACCAATGTCAAATCATAGAACAACTGACTATTATCAATAATATTTTCTTTATTCTTTTCGTAAAGCTCATGGTCAACCGCATAAATGACCATATCAAATTTTTTCAATTGACAATAATCCCCCTCTAGACTAGTTATACTTTCAACTGGAGAATTAGTATTTGATAAAATAATATCATCATAGGCAACAACTGTCACATTCATTTCTTCTAATTCTTTAATCAATGTAATAACCGACGACATTCTAGTATCTGCAACGTTTTTCTTATATGTTACTCCTAAAATCGCAACATTCATTTCATCAAGATTTTTGTCACTTTTTTTATTTGCGTAAGTAATAATTTTCTCTAGATAATAATCTAACATCGAATCATTAATTTTTCCTGCCGTCTGAATCAACGGTGTTTCTATTCCTCGTGATTCCATCAACCATGTCAGGTAATAAGGATCTACAGGAATACAGTGTCCACCAATACCTAAATTTGGTGTGAATTTCATAAATCCAAAAGGTTTTGTTGCAGCTGCTTCCAATACTTCTCCTACTTCGATGTCTAAATTATCCGAAATTTTTTGAAGTTCATCTGCTAAAGCAATATTGACCAAACGGAATGTATTTTCATATATTTTAGCTAATTCGGCTGTTTTCAAATTAGGTACAGTGGACACATGGCTTCCAAAAAATTCTTCAACCTTTGATAAACATTTGTCCGTGTGTCCTGCAACGATTCTTGGGATTTTTGCACTAAGAGATTGTGTATTGCCTGGATCGATTCTTTCCGGGGAGTAAGCGATGAAAAGATCGGTTCCGATATGATAACCAAGCTTGGAAAACTCAGCTACGAGGTATTCTTCTGTCGTTCCGGGATAGGTTGTACTTTCTAAAACAATTAATGAACCTGTTTTTACTTTATTTTTAATTAAATCAACTGCTGATTTGATATAACTTAAATCAGGCGTTTTATATTTATCGATTGGCGTTGGCACATCAATAATATAGACATCTTTATCTTTGATGCGTTGCGCATCACAAGTAAATTCGGCGCCTCTTTCTTTGATCATTCGCACTGTTTCGTCTAATACTGTATCAAGATGACTAATCCCTTTATTCAGCATATCAACTTTTTCTTCGTCAATATCAAATCCAATTACTTTATGGCCATTCTTCACATGATTTATGACACTTGGCAGACCAACATATCCTAAACCAATTACCACTACTTCTTTTTTCATTATACTCTCCACCATCTTTTATTTTTTACAATCCTTTTGTTTCCAAAAGATAACACAAATCTGGCAGAATTGTCTATATTTTTTTAAATATTATCGTTATTTTAAATTATACATATAAATGTCTGCCTTTCCATTCCAAATTTTGTTTTAAAGTAAATAAAACACGCCAAAACAATGTTTATAGCGTGTTTTTTATTTATCATCTTCATTATATATACATTATCACTAAATAACGAAAACAACTAATCTGTTATATTATCAATATTTTTTTCTAATACCCATTTTTTCACTATTTTTTCTGTCTCTTGTATACTTTTTTCATTATCGAATACGATATCTGCCTTTTGTTTTTTCTTCTCAATAGACATTTGACTATCGATTCGTTGTTGGGCTTCGTTTATTGTTAAATGATCTCGTTTCATTAAACGAGCTAGTTGCACTTCCTCTGGAACATAAACTACTGCTACTTTGTCCATAAACTTATCATAGCCTCCTTCATATAACAAAGGAATATCAACAATAACCAAAGGTGCTTGATTTTTTTTGTCGGCAATTTGAGTTAAAATTGCTTCTTTTAAAAAAGGAGAGAGCACTTTATTTAGTTTTTTTCTTTTTTCTTCATCCGAAAAAATAATTTCGCCTAATTTTTTGCGATCTAACGAACCTTCGACAGTTACTATTTCTGATCCGAAGGCGTTTACTACTTGCTCTAATCCAGGAGTTCCTACTTCTACAATTTCCCGAGCAATCACATCCGCATCGATAATTGGAAAATTCATACTTTTAAATATAGAAACAACTGTACTTTTCCCCGTGGCAATACCACCAGTCAAGCCTAATATCATGCCCATCAATCAATTCCTCGCTTTCAAGGTTTGACACTTTGGACAAAAATGCGTACCTCGTTGTGCAACTTTGATTTTTTTGATTGGCATTGTACATCGTGGACAAGGTTTATCCGTCTGACCATAGACATTTAATGAAATTTGAAATGTTCCAGCTTCTCCCAAAGCATTTAAGTAACTGCGAATCGTAGTTCCACCAGCTTCCACTGCACGACCGAGAACATCAATGATCGCATAATACAATCGTTCAACTTCCTTAGGTTTTAAAGTGTCTGCTGGTTGTTCAGGATGAATCATCGCTTCCCATAATGCTTCATCCACATAAATATTGCCTAAACCTGTCACTAAACGCTGATCCAATAACAACGGTTTAATTGCTTTGTGATGCTTCTTCAAACCGACACGAAATTCTGCTAGCTTAAATTCAGTAGGAATCGGTTCGGGACCTAATGATAAAATCCCTTTGTAATTTCTCCCTTGATTCTTAGGTACTAAAACCATACGGCCAAACTTTCGAACATCAAGATAGCGTAATTCAGTCCCGTCAGTAAAGGTAAAAATTACATGGGTGTGTTTGGTCCGCTCATCTTCTGGATCATGAGTTTCGTATTTTCCTTCCATTCTTAGATGAGAAATCATATCGTAATTCGTTAATTTGAAAATCAAAAATTTCCCTCGGCGATCCATTTGTTCAATTGTTTGACCGATCAACTGCTGAGCAAATAATTCAGATTCTGGTGATTCAATAATTCTTGGCCATAAAATGGTAACTTCTTTAATCGTCTTTCCGACAACTAACTTTTCTAAGCCTTTTCTGACTGTTTCAACTTCTGGTAATTCAGGCAACGTTTATCTCTCCTTAGAAAAAAAGACCGAAACGAACGAATCAAAGTTTTTTTAACTTTTTCGTTTAGCCAGTCTTTTCTTCGATTATTTTAGTTCATTATTTTGCTTCGTACCATGTTTTTCCCCAACTGCTGTCAGTCAACAACGGTACATGTAGGGCAACAGCTGTTTCCATCACATCTTTAACTAATGCATTCAATTTTTCTAATTCACTTTCAGGCACTTCAAAGACAAGTTCATCATGAACTTGAAGTAACATTGTCGCCTGCATATTTTCTTCTTTTAATCGTTCTTGCATATTGATCATCGCAATTTTCAAAATATCAGCAGCACTTCCTTGGATCGGCGTATTGATTGCCGTACGTTCTGCAAAAGAACGTAAATTGAAATTACGTGAATTGATATCAGGCAAATAGCGTCGGCGGTTATATAGTGTTTCGACAAACCCTTTATCTTTCGCATCACGAACAATATCTTCCATATATTTTTTAACACCTGGATATTTTTCAAAATAAGTATCGATATATTCTTGCGCTTGCTTTCTTGTGATGCCAAGATTCTGAGACAAACCATAATCACTGATACCATAAACAATTCCAAAGTTTACTGCTTTTGCTTGTCGACGCATGTTCGGCGTCACATCTTCCGGTTTTTCGATACCAAAGACACGCATTGCTGTACTTGAATGAATATCCTGACCTTCAATGAAAGCCTCTTTCAAATGCTGGTCATCTGAAATATGAGCTAAAACACGTAATTCAATTTGTGAGTAATCAGACGAAAAAATTAACCAGTCTTTCTCTCTTGGTACAAAGGCTTCACGGATTTTACGTCCTTCTTCTAAACGAATCGGAATATTTTGCAAGTTAGGATCAACTGAGCTTAGACGACCTGTTTGAGTCAAGGTTTGAACGTAACGTGTGTGAATTTTATCATCTGGTTGGATTACTTTTAATAATCCTTCAACATAGGTTGACTGGATTTTTGCAATTTGACGATAAACTAAAATATCTTCAACGATCGGTGCTTGTTCTTTCAATTGTTCTAATACATCAACAGCAGTTGAATAACCTGTTTTTGTTTTTTTAATTACTGGCAGACCCATTTTTTCAAATAAAATCACCCCTAATTGTTTTGGTGAATTTAAGTTGAACTCTTCGCCTGCTTCTGCATAAATTTTTTGTTCAATTTCATGTAACCGATTTGAAAATTCAATGCGCATTTCTTTTAATCGATTTGCATCTACACGAATTCCTGTAATTTCCATGTCACCTAAAATTTTTGAAAGAGGTAATTCCATTTTATAAAACAAATCAGCTTGATTTTTTTCAACTAATTCAGCATCTAGCTTTTCAGATAAAAAATGAATTGCGTTAACTTTTCGAGCGAGATGGCTAAAGAAAGCTTCATCGTCTTCCGGTAAGCCTTTTTTCGCACCTTTTCCATAAACTGATTCATCAGAATGGATATCGGTGTAACCATAATGTTGTGCCACACCTTCAATATCCGCACTATTATCATTAGTATCTAATAGATAGGCAGCTAACAATACATCAAACTTAATTCCTTGAGGTTTACCAACATAACGATTTAGTGCAACATATGTGCGTTTGGCATCATATACCGTTTTTTTGTATTTATCTGACAATAGCCAATCAACAAAAGGTTTACTTTCAAATAGTTCTAAGCTATTCGTCGTATACACTTTATTCCTCGTTCCCCACGCAACGCCAACAATAGGTGAAATATGGTAATTATCTTCTAACATCTCAACATACAATGCCATATCGTCAGTAAACATCTCTTCAGTGAATGTATCCACCACATCAAAATGGACATCGTCTAACTCAATTGCTTCTTCTTCAACATTTAATTTGCTCAGCATTTGTTTGAATTCCATTTCTTTGTAAAACGGAATTAATTTATCCAAGTCTTTTCCTTCATATTTCAATTCATCGATATTGATCTCGACTGGAGAATCTACATTGATCGTTGCTAAGCGTTTGGACATAAAGGCTTGTTCTTTATCATTGATCAGATTCTCTTTCATTTTACTTTGTTTCAAGCTATCAATGTTTTCATAAACACCTTCGACTGAACCAAACTCTTTCAATAGTTTAATTGCAGTTTTCTCACCTATTTTAGTCACACCAGGGATATTATCAGAAGTATCTCCAGCTAAACCTTTCATATCAATGATTTGATTTGGTGTTAACCCATCGTATTTTTCGGCTACATGTTCCGGCGTATACGTTTCTAAATCGCTAACTCCTTTAATCGTAATATCTACTTTTACAGAGTCTGTTGCTAGTTGTGTTAAATCTCGATCTCCAGATAATACAACAACATCAAATTCGTCTTTTGGCACTTTAGTAGCCAGAGTTCCGATGATATCATCTGCTTCATAATTATCTAACTCATAATATTTCACACCTAAACCAGTTAACAATTCACGAATATAAGGCATTTGTTCTTTAAATTCTCCCGGTGTTTTCGAACGGCCTGCTTTATACTCTGGATAAAATTCGGTTCTAAAGGTTGTTTTTCCTGCATCAAATGCAACTAAAACATGGGTTGGATTTTCTTTTGTCATCACGTTTTCAAACATATTGTTAAACGCATAAACAGCATTTGTATGTAACCCATTTTTATTTTTAAAACGTTCTAGGGAATTGTGCAAAGCAAAAAACGCTCGAAATGCTACACTATTTCCATCAACTAATAATAATTTATTTTTTGTCATCTTTTTTCTCCTCATCTTCAGCAAACTGGTTTCCTATCTATTTTAACAAAAATCTGCCAACTTTGCAGTAGGAAGGAACTAAAGTTCGCAAAGCTTAATTGAAAACAAAAGAAAACCCGCTCTGCACACTCAGAGCGGGTTCATAGGAGTTCACACAAATGAAATTGATTTCTTGTTACTAAAGTCTTTCTTCTATGTCTTTATAGTACAAGAAATTTGTGAATATTATATGAACGAATGATTTCTAAAATGTAACTTTTTTAGCCAAAAACTGCTTATTCTTACAATTTTTTTATGAAAATCATTTAAGTAACATTTTTTTGATTTACAAGTTACGGTAAAATATTCCCAGCAGCACGATAAATTTCATACCATTCTTCTCTGCTTAATACAATATCAGAAGCTTTCGCAATCTCTTTAATTCGCTCTTTATTCATACTTCCTGCAATAACTTGCATATTAGCAGGATGTCTTAAAATCCATGCAGTAGCTAGTCCTGTTGAAGTACAATTGTGGCGCTCAGCAATTTTATCCAGAGTTGTATTTAATTCTGAAAATTTTTCATTACCAATAAAAACACCCTCAAAGAATCCGTATTGATAAGGAGACCACGCTTGGATAGTCATCTCATTTAAACGAGAATAATCTAAAATGCTACCGTCTCTGTCTACACTTGCTTCGTCTGTCATATTTACGTGAATCCCTTGATCGATCATGCCGGTATGTTTGATACCAAACTGTAATTGATTCGCTAATAATGGTTGTTTTACTGTTTTTTTCAATAGCTCAATTTGCATTGGTTTTTGATTACTTACACCAAAATATTTAACTTTCCCTTGTGCTTCTAACTGATCAAAAGCAGCTGCCACTTCTTCTGGTTCAACAAGTGTATCTGGTCGATGAAGTAGTAACGCATCCACATACTCTACGTCTAAACGTTTTAAACTTCCTTCAACAGAAGCAATAATATGCTCTTTAGAAAAATCGAACATGCCCTTACGAATCCCACATTTTGTCTGAATGATAATATCTTCTCTTTTAATTTCGGTCTCTTTCAGGGCTTTCCCAAAAATCGTTTCACATTCGCCCCCGCCATAGATATCTGCATGATCAAAAAAATCAATGCCCTGTTCATAAGCAGTTTCAATAATTTCTGCCGGATTTTCTGCACCATTCATTCTCATGCACCCAAGAATAACGGAAGCAGCTTGTAAATCACTTGTTCCAAATTGAATCTTCTTCACTGGAAAACCTCCTAAAATTATATTCACAATTATATTTTAACACATAATAGTGAAAGGGCTTCATTTTCTAACTCTTTTTAGTAATTTTTCTATTTGTAATATTGCCTCTTCCGAAAAATTTGGTTCAATAAGTAAGACAGGCTGGGTATATTTTTGGTTTAAAGCTTGATAAATAACGGTGGTCAAAATAATATCAGCATATGAAATTGATTTTGACGTTCTAGCGTATACAACCACTAGATTAAATTTATTACTGAAAAAATTGCTGATTCTTTCTCCTAACTCCGTCTCTTTTTCAAGCGACAAATCAGTCATTAAACATACAAAAATTCTCTTTTCACCATACACTGGTGAAATAAGTGAGCTTAATATCATAAAATAACGATAATACAATGTATCTTTTGGTATTCGCTGATAAATTGAACTTTTTTCACCCAATTCACATATTCCTTCAGCAAGTTTTCTCATAAAATCCGGGTAATTTTCTTTCAAGGTTGATCTTGTTTGATTTTTTTCAAAAATAAAGCCTGAAACCAACTCATAATATAAATGAAACCCTAAAAATGATACAACACTTGCCTTTGAATGGCTAAACTTGGTATCCCAAAATACTTGCTTCAATTTATTCGTCGCATCTAATGTATTTGAAAAACAAGTTGTCTTCTTCAAATAATGCTCTTCAATAAGATAAGCCTGCATACTTGAGCCAAAATATGGCAAAAAATGTGCCTGAATAATTAAATAAAGATAAGATAACTCTTCAAAATCCCAGTTTATACTCTCTTCATCTCTCTTGATTTTTTTTACAAATTTAGAAAAAATAAAACTATTCTCGATATATTGCTTCCACTCTTCCTTAATCCATACCTTTTTTCCTTTTTGATAGCGCCATATCGCAATTTGAATGATTCGAAAAAGCGATTCCTTCTGTAAATCATTGATTTGCATCTTAAAAAAATGAACTAGTTTATTCGTTAACTGTTGGCTCCTTTCTTTTTTTAGTAATAAAAATTTATTTTCTGTTCCTTGATAGACAAACCAGTAAAAATGTAAAATAAATGCCCGAATCTGTTCTTCCTCTCCCACAAGTTCATACGTTCCGCGTTTTAAATGAATATCAAATTTTTTTAACCATTCATTGATCTTTTTCACTCGTCTTCTCATACTTGATTCACTGATCAACAAGTTTTCTGCTAACTTTTTCGCCTGACTATTTTCTTCCTCAATAATTGCTTTTAAAAATGTAATCTCTGGCAAACCACTTATATACTGAACTAAGAAATAGTCCACATATATGTCATTGTCTCTTTTTAAGTAGAAATAATCCTTTGACCATCTACAAATCGCTAAATGCTCATCTAATTGATAACGTTTAAATAACCGATTGATTTTCTTTATAGATCTTACTATCGTTTTAGCATTGATACCTAATTCATTTGAAAGTTTCTCTAATGAACTGTTATTATCTGTTGATTTTAATAAATTAAAAAGCTTGAGCAATTTGCTTGATTCAAAATCAAGAATCTCGTTGTATTCCATTTCTAGCCTCCACTCTAAAAAATAAATTTTCTTTATATCGATCGAATACAAAAAAAGTAACGAATATACATATAAAATATACGCACTATTCATTACTTTTTATTTTTTAATTGTGAATACGTAATGTCATAGCATTTGCTGCAACAATTACGGTACTTAAAGACATTAACACTGCTCCAACAGCTGGGTTCAATAAAATTCCCCACGGAGCTAAAATACCCGCCGCAAGTGGGATTGCAATAATGTTATAGCCAGCTCCCCACCAAAGATTTTGAATCATTTTACGCCGTGTTTGCTTAGCCAAATCTAAAAAACGAAGAATATCTTTTGGATCACTATCGGTCAAGACTACGTCAGCTGAATCAATTGCAACATCCGTCCCTGCCCCTATTGCAACGCCAATCGTCGCTCTTACTAAACTTGGAGCATCATTAATTCCGTCACCAACCATCATGACTTTTTTTCCTTCAGTAACATACGTTTGAATGATTTTTTCTTTATCTTCTGGCAATAATTCTCCTTGAAATTCATCAATTCCTAAGTAACGAGCAACTGATTCAGCGGCTACTTTATTGTCACCTGTCAACATTACGGGAATGATTCCTTGTGTTTTTAGATCAACGATGAATTGTTTTGCCTCTGGTTTTACCACATCTCCTAATGCAATCATCGCAATCAATTGATCATCGATAATTAAGTAGCTTAAAGTATTTCCTTGCTCTTGATAGCGTTGCTTCAATGAGCGGTCAAAAGAAATAGTCAAACGTTCTACTTCCTTTTCATTCACAATTTTAACGGCTTGTTTATTAACCTTACCGCTAAGCCCTACGCCAGAAATACTTTGGAGATTTTCTGCCTTGTAAGGAGAAATAGCTTTTTCCTTTAGATAATTCATGATGCCGATTGCTAAAGGATGATTGGCATTGTTTTCTAAAGCACCTATCACCTTTAAAGCTTCTTTTTTTGTGATTTCATTCGTGATCATTTCAATTCCTGTTACGGTGAATTTTCCTTGTGTCAGGGTGCCCGTTTTGTCTAACATAACATATTGCATATCGTTAGCTTGCTCCAATGCATTTCGATTTTTTAATAACAAACCATGTTTTGCAGCAATTGAGGTAGATCGTGCCACAACTAAAGGAATTGCTAAGCCTAATGCATGAGGACAAGCAATAATAAAGACGGTTACCATTCGTTCAAATGCAATACTCAAGTCTTTATCGATACTAAGCCAAACAACAAATGCTAGCACACCTGCTCCAAGTGCTATGTAAAACAACCATTTAGCAACTCGATCAGATAGAGATTCTAATTTTGATTTTTCTGTCTGTGCCTTTTTGACCATATCCATAACTTTTGAAAGATAGCTTGTCTCCCCAGTACCTGTTACACTTATTTCGATAGTTCCGCTCCCATTGACAGAACCTCCGATCACTTTATCATTTTCCTTTTTTGTGACTGTTTTCGATTCACCTGTAACCATTGATTCATCAACTGATGTATTTCCTTTAATGATTATACCGTCTGCAGGTATTTTATCTCCTGATCGAACGACCAAGTGATCAACTTCTTTGACAGCTTGCAACGATACTTCTTCTTCACTGCCATCTTTATTTAATCGCTTCACTTTATCTGGCAAAAGCTCAGCCATTTTTTTTAAGGCATCACTAGCATTGGAAATTGCATTCATCTCGATCCAATGACCTAATAACATGATAACGATCAAAGTAGCTAGTTCCCAGAAAAAATCCATCACGTGATTTTGCGGCATTAATTTGTTCATGACAAATGCATAAACACTATAAAAATAAGATACCGAAATCCCCATGGCAATCAGCGTCATCATTGCTGGACTTTTTTGTTTCAGTTCCATTTTGGCACCACTTAAAAATGGTTCACCACCATAAAAAAACAGAATAGAAGCCAGAATCAATACTAACCAATCTGAACCTTTAAAAGTAAATTGAAAAGGTAAATCAACTCCCATCATTGGTGATAGAAAAATAATTGGGATCGCAAGAATCAATGACAGCCAAAATTTTTGTTTAAAATTCCCCATGTGCATGGTGTGATCCATACTAGACATTTGCTCATGATCATCAGCATTCATTGAACTATGATCCATATTTTCCATTTTATGAGAGTGGTGATTTTTGTGTGTTTCTTCATTGCTATTCATTAGAAATCCTTCTTTCTCAATTTAAGATTTGTTTGTGTAGTAATCTTACTTTTGAACAATTCTTTATGGAAGCAAGTAATATCCTCATTTAAAGCATAGCACAACATATCTTTTGGGAAAAATAAAGTCTCTTGATTCATAAAAACATGGATTCTTTGCGTATATTAATGTTAAGCCAGGTTATTCAATGCCACGTGTAACTCTTTAAAAGCCAACGGGTATATGCTATTTTCTCTTTGATCCTATTGCACTTTCTACTGTACGTATCCTTGATATATCTATAGACATTTTTTTTAGATTCCTGCTTTATTTCAATGTACATTTGTTTGATTGCTTTTCGATTCGCTTTGTATTTTTTCCGATTTCCTCCAGTAAATCCATAAAATATATCGATTCCCTCTGACTCTTTAGTGAGCGGTGAATGCAGGAATAATTCGTTTTGCGCTTTCTTTAATTTTTTTAATAACGCCTCTGTTAGGTCTCTATCAAAATTTTGTTTTATGATCAGCTTGCATAGTCGTGTATACTCAATCTTGGCAACATGATTGTAGACATGACATGCGTAATCTAACCCTTTATACAAAATATTTGCGCTAAAAGACATATTGACCAACAGCTTATACTGGTTCACACAATGTTCTTCCATTCTTTGATTGTTTTCTTGATGAGGAATCTCTCTATTGAGTTTTTCTAAAAATTGATACAAAAGATGATTTTTTTGCTCCTCAACTCTAATTATTTTTTTCATTTACACTTATCCTCCTTTAAAATGAATATTTTTCGGCACTTCTACTTTTTTGAGTGCATCAAAAAAATATATGTATTGTATCTAGTGTATGTTTTTTTCTGATGTTAAATATATAAAATTTCAATCAAAAACATCGCAATCATCTAAATACAAGTACATTCAACATAAAAATAATGAATACAAAAAAATGATAAATTGAATAAATTTCGGTACAAAAACTATACCATGCCACAAGAGATATTACAAGAATAAAATGAAAAAAAAACGGTACATTTATTCCGAAAGTAATGATATAGTAGAAGAAAGATTTTTAGCTCACAAACAAGCCTAATGTATATTTAATTTAAGGAGGTATTATTTTGGAAATAGATTTAAAAGAAGCTGGAAACAGAATCAGAAAAATTAGAACGCAACACAACTATTCAATGGCTCTTTTTTCTAATCTGGTTGGAAATTCCAGTGCAAGTACAGTAAATAATTGGGAAAAAGGAAATAACCTGCCAAAAAAAGAGCGATTAGAAAAAATAGCGATACTAGGTAATACCACAGCTGATTGGATTCGCTACGGAGAGTTCATAGAGTATGTAAAGAAATTACTGACAGAAGCAAATTTACAAAAAGACCTTAGTAAAGAGCAGCTTGAACGATTAGTTCACGTATTAAAAAAACAAAAAATTACTTACTCTCAAGACTTGAAGATTCTAACTGCAGCAAATGAATTGTTTCCAGATTTATTTGAAACACGTTATAATCTAGAACTTTCAGAAAAAAATACATCACTGATAGCGGAAGATTCTACAACTTATAGAATTGAAAAAAACGACCGTTACAGGGCGAATTTTCTACCAATGATTGAAGAATTATTACTTGAATCCAGTCAAAAAGAAATCAATGCATCCGTTTTATTTTTAGTCTTTGATCTGTTAAAACGTACCGAGACAAGTAGTCACGTTCTATCGATTCCTCAAATTTTTACTATATTGTCAGAAGTTCTCACTAATGATATAGCTTATAAAAATAACTTCCCATCAAAAATAGCTGATTATACTGAACTAACAAAAGTACGGAGAACAAAGAAACCCTTATCTGAGAAAACTATGAAGAAAAAATTCGAACAAGCTAAAAATGATTTAGTCGGTTTACTTGATGAATTTTATTCTGAAAATAACGAAAAATAGTGTTACTTTCTTATTTAGAAGTGGTTTTATTAACTATTACAAATATACTTTCTTATTAATAGTAAGTTTCATATATTACAATTAGATGATACCTTTATTGCCGGATTTTAAATTTCACCATTTTCTATTAATCTTACTCTTTAAGCATGATTATTCTTGAAGGACTATGGTATACTTTATCTTGTGTTATTGAAGAATAATAACGATGACTTTTTTGAAAAGTTATCCGTTTAAAATGATTAATATAAAGCGAGGAACGCAACTTGAAGAAAAAATTACTGGTTACAATTTCATTTATGTTATTAGTAAACGCTGCCCCAATGAGCGTATTAGCTGATGATATCGATCAAAAAATCGAAAATCAAACCAAGAAAATCGAAGATATCATAAAGAGTGAAAAAGATGCCAAAGACTATTTAGCTACTTTAGAAACTGAGATCACAACGATCGAAACAGAATATCAAACAGTCCTCTCTGAAAAACAAAAACATGAAAAAGAAATGAACAAATTGAATACAGATATTGCAAATTTAGAAACAAAAATCAAAAAAAGAAATGAACAGTTACGAGCTCAAGCTAGAACCACTCAAACTAATCATGAGCAAGAATCGATGCTGACTGTGTTATTAAGTGCTGAATCTTTTTCTGATGCCATTACAAAAGCAATAGCTGTTAATACGTTAGTCACTGCAAATAACGATATTTTGACCGCTCAAAAAGATGATAAAAAAGAACTTGATACATTAAAGATATCACTAACAGAAACATTAAAATCACTTGAGATAAAGACCGAAGAGCTTGAAGAAAAAGAAGCCGCGTTAGCTGAAGCAAAACTTGAGCAGAATGTAAAAATCAATGAGATTGCTGCAAATCTTGCAAGTGAAACGGCTGAAAAAGATAAGTTTGTTAAACAAAAAGAAGAAGCTATAAAAAGAAAAGAAGCCCAATTAAAGGCAATTGCTGAAGAAAAGAAAAAAGAAGCACAAGCTAAGGCAATTGCTGAAAAACAAGCCAAAGAACAGGCTGAAGAACAAACCAAAGCAAAACAAGCAGCTTCTGCTCAAATACCTGAAAAAGAAAAATTAGTAACTGCACCTGATACTGGCACTAACGATGCCGTTGACAACACTCAACAAGCTCCGACTCCTCCAGCCTCTTCCGGTGGTTGGTCTGCTCCCGTTGCAAATTTAACTATTACAAGTGGATTCGGCGGCCGTGAAGATCCTACTGGAATCTCAGGTAGTTTCCACGATGGCATTGATTTTGGTGGTGCCAGCGGCACACCAATCATGGCTGCTCGATCAGGTGAAATCGTCAGTGCTAATTATAGTGGTATGGCTGGAAATCATGTTGTAATCAAGCATGATAATGGCTACTATTCATACTATTTACACATGAGTAGTTTAAGTGTTTCAGCAGGACAAAGCGTGAGCGCTGGGCAAAATCTAGGCGGTATGGGAACAACTGGAAATTCTACTGGTGTACATTTACATTTTAGTATTTCAACAGGATTATGGAGTGGCTTTGTTAATCCAGCACCATTCCTTGGTTTGTAACAATCATTCGACGATAAGAAATCAGATTTTTTCTGACTTCTTATCGTTTTTTTTAAAGTTGATTATTCTTTCCTTTCATCGATTTGTTTAACCTCTGTTAACGAACATGATATAATAAAGATAGATAAAGAAAGGTGCTGATTAAAATGATCAATAACTACTCAAACATCTTAGTTGCTGTTGATGGATCTAAAAATGCTGAGTTGGCGCTACAATATGGTGTTGCTATTGCAAAAGAAAAAGATGCTACCTTATATTTATTATCTGTTGTTGACGAAAATGCAATCAGTCATAGTTCTTATGCGTATTCGAAAGTGCTCTCTGAAGAAAAGGAAGCGATTGAAAAAGAACTGCTAAAAAATATTTATTATGCCACTGAACAAGGTTTAGACGATGTGATACCGCTTGTTGAAATTGGCAATCCAAAAGAAATGATTTCTTCTGTTGTTCCTACCAATCAATCAATTGATCTAATTATTATCGGAGCTACTGGTAAAGGGATGATTCAATCCAATCAGCTCGGTACTACGACGAGTTATGTTGTACAATATGCTCCTTGTAATGTGCTGGTTGTAAAATAATTGCTTTGTTTTTAGCTAACTAAACATACTAATACCAGAGGGCAAACTCATACGTTGATAAGTTTGCCCTCTGGTATTAGTTTTTTCTATATTAATCCATCCATTTTTCAATTAATATAAACCTATAAATAAATCCTTTATTCAATTTCATTACATTTTAACTTAATCCATTTTGATCAATCAGTTCTTTAAACCAAAGTCCACTTTTTTTCAAAGAACGCTGATTATTATTTAAATCCAAACGGTAAAATCCATATCGATTTTTATAGCCATTCAACCAAGACCAACAATCAACGAAGGTCCAAGAATGATACCCGAAACAATTACTACCTTCTTCGATTCCTTTATACAACTGATCCAAATGTTCTTTCATAAATTCGATCCGGTAATCATCTTGAATCATTCCGTTTTCATCTAGAAAACGGTCTTCTTCAGCTACCCCCATCCCATTTTCTGACACATACCAAGCTATATTGTTGTATTGATTTTTTATCATCATGGCAACGTCATACAATGCCTCAGGATAAATTTCCCATCCTCGATAGGGATTGATTTTTTTATCTGGCCAATCATAATGATCGTAAAAATCAGCCGGTGAAATCGCTGGTTTGTGTACTTTAATCGGTGCTTGAACACGACGCGGTTGATAATAATTCATGCCAATAAAATCAACTATGTTTAATTGGATCAGTTGTAGATCTTGCTCTTTTACTTTCGGTAGCAACTCATTTTCAATCAAACATTCGATCAATTTTTCAGGAATCTTTCCTAAAACGGTTGGGTCTAAAAAGCTTTTCGTGTTCAATAAATCTGCAAGTTCTGCAGCCTTCAAGTCTTCTTCCGATTGGCTCTTGGGATAGCATGGAGATACATTTAAAATAATACCAATTTCTCCTGAATAATGGCCATCTTTAAAGGCTTTAACTGCCATTGTGTGTGCCATCAATGTATGGAAGCCAACCTGAACTGCTTTTTTCAAATCAATGATTGCAGGATAATGATAGCCATATAGATAACCGCATTCCACATGAACCATTGGCTCGTTAAAGGTTGTCCACCGCTCCACTAAATCACCGAATAATTCAAAACAAGTATTCGCATAAAATGCAAAGGCATCCACTGATTCTCGTGTTTCCCAGCCACCTTTTTCCATCAGCCACCATGGCATATCGAAATGAAATAGATTAATGATCGGTTTTACACCATTTGAACGCAATTCAGAGAAATAGTTACGATAAAAATCAACTGCTTCTTGATTGATAGTTTTACCATCTGGCAATAAACGAGTCCATGCAATAGAAGTCCTAAAGGAGTTCATATGAATTTCTTTCATTCTTTTAATATCTTCAACGTAGGTTTCATACATCATTGATGTATGCTCCGGTCCTTGATTTTTTTGAAATTTCTCTGGATTCATTTCGTACCATTTATCCCAAGTAGATGGAGATTTCCCATTTAAAGAACTATAACCTTCTGATTGCGGAGCAGATGTTGCTGCTCCCCATAAAAAATACTCTGGAAATTTTTTCATTGGTTTTCTCCTATTCACTAATTTTTAGATAATCTAAAAGCAACGTGCAAAACATCATATTCGCCCAAGAAAACCATTCACGAGTATACTGATTTGAATCGTTCACATTGATTCCTTCATGCATATGGTTTGTTCCGGCCTCAGTTTGAACTAGTGTATCTAAAAGTGCCGCTTTTTCAGATTGATTCCCCGTCGTTAATCCTTGGATACATAATGCAATCGGCCAGACATACTCTTTAGGCGTATGCTCACTTCCCACACCTTTTAGCTCAGTTCCTTCATAGTAATAGGGGTTTTTTTCAGATAAAATCAGAGCACGGGTATTTTGGTAAACAGTATCATTAATTTCGCAGTACCCTAAATAAGGTGCGGCTAATAAACTAGGTACATTCGCATCATCCATCAAGAGATAATTTCCTAGTCCATCTACCTCATAAGCATAAACTTTTCGCCCTAAATGCTCAACGATTCCCCATTTAGAAATACCTTGATCAATTTCTTTTTTCAGCTGATTAGCCTTTTTTGCTAGTAAATCGTCTCCGTAAATCTCCTTAGAAATTTCTTCTAAATACCCTAAAATAACGACAGCAAACATGTTGGCTGGAATTAAATAATTATATGTACAGCTGTCATCACTCGGTCGAAAACCAGACCACGTCATGCCGGTATATCCAAATGGTTCACCTAGCCCATTGTTAGAAAGCGTATCTTCTGGTCTTTCATCAAAACGCTCAAAACGATAAGGTGACGTTTCATGATGTTGTTCTGTTTTAAAAACACCAATAATTGTTTCAGCCGCACGTTTAAAATCACTAGTGAAATGTTTTATTTCTCCTGTTTTTTTCCATAATAAATAAGCTAATTCAATTGGATAACATAAAGAATCCACTTCATATTTTCGTTCCCAAACCCAGCCGTTCATTTCTGTTATATCTTGATGGTAGCAATGACCATTTTCAGTTTCATTAAATGCATTGGCATAAGGATCGATCAAGATGCATTTTACTTGGCGATCAACTAATCCGCAAATAAGTTGTTTGATTGTATCATCTTCATTTGCTACGACTAAATAAGGCTTGATTTGAGCAGATGAATCTCGCAACCACATCGCTGGAATATCACCAGTAATGACAAAGGTATCCTTAGCAGTTGTTCTTACGGTTGTTTCTAAGGTATTATCAAAACAATTTGAGAATACTTCACTCCATCTAGGATTACTAGATCGTTTTGCTACTTCTGTTTTTATATGCTCGATTACCGACTTTGAATAGTTTATACCCATGCTAATTCTCCTTTTACTTTCCTTTTAAGATCACTTCTGATTTGATCCATGACTTGATCGTATCTTCATGATACATCGCCAAAATTTCTGTATATAAAATATCAATCACTGTCAGTACAGGAATCTGAGGTGATATTCCGCCCATATCCTTTTTCCCCATAGAACTTGTTAAGCAAAAGGCATTAGAAAATTCTTTATACGGACTTTTTTCGTTGGCTGTGATTACGATCACTTTAGCATTTTTCTCAGAGACAGTTTTTACTGCTTCTTGAATTGCTTCATTGTCACCAGAAATCGAAGATACAACAACAAGATCACCTTGTTGTACTCCGTGTGCCATCATCGAAATCGAATGCTCGTCTTTGATCACGTTGACAATTTTTCCAAGTCGCGAGAATTTAAACTGAAAATCTTCTCCGCAAAAAGCATTATAACCTGTTCCCCAATAATGAATGATCCGTCCAGCATCGATCATTAGTGCTGCTTTTTTGACTTCTTCTTTATCAAGTTTCTCGATAATATCATTAAGCAACAAAGAATAATTCAAATTCACATAGCTAATACTTGAATCATTTTGATTTTTTGCCCCTTTACTGGAATATTTATATAAGTAAATCAGTTCTTTATAATTAGCTAAACCAATTTTTTTACAAAATCGGGTGATCGATGAATTCGACACGCTAAGTTTTTTAGCAAGCTCTTGAATGCCCAGCTCTTTATTTCCATCAAGAAAATACTGTGCAATCACACGTTCTACATCGGTAAACTTCTTTTGGTTTGCTTGAATGATTAGTTCAATGTAACTTTCCATATTTGATCACACCTTTCATTATAGTAAAGAAAACAAGAGACTGAGCTATTTTCAAGCTCAGTTTACCTCTTGTTATCTATGAGTATTTACTAATCTTGTGCATTAAGTAATTGGCTTTCATCAAATTTCATATTCATACGTACAAATGGCGCATAAATGAATATATCTAAAACAACTAATACAGCAGTTAAAATCACAGGACTCAAATGGAATGCACCTAAAATCCAAGTACTGATAAAGATTGGTTCATTTCCTGAATTTAGCACAACAAGTGGCACGACCCAGCCGATTTTTGTCACGATATAAGCGACAATTGCATTAAAAACTGGTACAAATACAAATGGAATAAACATCAATGGATTAAGTACGATTGGAAATCCAAAAATAATCGGCTCATTGATTCCGAATAATCCAGGAATAAAGGAAAGTTTTGCTACTTCGCGTCCACTGTATGTTTTCGGTGTAAAAATCAAGATAGCTAAAATCAATCCAAACGTCGCACCAGAACCACCGATCATTGCATATACGTTTGTCATCGTATTTGGTGCTACGGAGATATCAGCAAAACTTTTTGTTTCTGCAAATTTTGCAACGTTTTCCAAGAAAATTGGCAACCATAATGCTGAGACGACACCCCAAACGATATTAAATCCATGTAAGCCTAGGAACCATAAGATTTGTTCTAATAAAATAACAACAATGATTGCAGGTAATCCTGTTCCTACAGAAGTCAAAGGTTGCACAAATAATTGGCTAACCATATCCATAAAGGAATTAAAATCAAACGCTTCGATTACCACTTTCATCACAGAACAAACTAATAATACAATCGAAATTGGAATCAAAGCAAAGAAAGAATCAAAGACATTTGGCGGAACATTTCCTGGAAGTTTAATCGCAATTTTATGTTTTGCCAAAATCGAATAAAGAAATACTGCCAGTAATCCAACGATCAACGCTGTAAACATCCCTTCATAACTGAAGAAATTATTTGCATAGCCTTGAACGATATCCGCAGAACTATCTGCAAAATTCACATTGTTAGGGACCATAACAAAATAAGCAGCAAAGGCTAATAATGTTGCCAACAGTGGATTGATATTGGCTTCTGGATGTTTTTTCATCAACTCTTTTGCATAATTATAAGCTGTAGAAAAGACAATCAATAACGCAACGATTCCAAGCGTTCCTAGATAGACATTTCCAAAAATTGCAGAGGCGGTTTGACCGATCTCTGTTTCCCCAAAAAATGCATCGATTTGCATCTTGATCAAGTTAGAAAATGATCCTACCACTGTAAATGGAATACTGCTGATAAACGCATTTTTGATTGCTTGTAAGACACTGTTATTGTCTACTTTATTGGCGATTTTTAATAATGGTTCTTGAATTTTCTCGATATTTATTTTCATCTTAAATCGACCTTTCTCTTGTTATCTTTGTATTGAAACAGTTTTGATTTCTCCTGGTTTAAACGATCCTAATGAAACTTCCTTTAACTTACCTAATGATTCAAGTAAATCACCATTTAAATCAACAAAACGAACAGTAGATTCAGTTGCTAAAGTTATTTTTTCATTTGTGACTGCCTCTGTTAATGATGGATTATACAAACGAATATTGACCCATTGACCATCCCGACTTAATTCCAATACACTAAATACCAATTTTGAATTGTTTAAATCGATAAATTCTTTTAAAGAATTCAATTGGTCAACTTTATTACTTTGGAAATATTGAATTGGATTAGTAAATCGATTCAGCGTTTGAACTTGATAATATGGACTTGTTACTGAGTATATTTGGTATTCTTTTTGAATCATAGCTGGATCAAAATCATCCGTTATGATCAAAGATAATGCCATTTCTAAGTTTCCTAATAATTGACTATCTGGAGTTGGAATATAACGATATTGATTCCCAGAAGCATCTCCTGGTCTTCTTAATAACTCTGGTCTGCCTAAAAATCCTACACCTCTAAACAAGGTAATATACAGACTGCTATCAATTACTTGGTATTCTTTGATTCCTTTACTCATTATTGACCAACTAGAAGTGTCGTCATGAATAGTAGAATAGTGAATCATCGGATAAATTTCAGTTGGTTCTTCTTTCCAACCAAGTTTTTTCCAATCATGAATATGAGGGTCTTGGTTATTTCTTTCAACAATTCCAAATAAGGTGTCTGCGTAACTGACTTGAGTTTTAACTGGTGTTTTTACAACTAGGCGCATACGGTGATCCATGGCTTGGTTATTAAGTTTAACGTTCATATCGATTCGCTTAGAATCTTTGCTTAATGACAATGTAAAGGTATAATCGATTTGAACATTTATTTCGCCCACTTTTCTAGCATGTAGGTCTTTTGGCAATGACCACTGACCATTTAAGGTCATCGTAGATAAAAATGCTCCTGTTTGAACAGTAATATCTGTCGTATCAAAGTTTAGCTGGTAGACTTTATCATGATAGGCAGGTGAATAATCATACGTATCCCCTTCGTCCCCTGACTCTTCCATATATAAACAGTTTTCATATGTTTTGCCTTGATTCTTCACTAAAATAGAAAACTTACCCTTTGAAAAGGATATTTTGTACAGCTCATTTTCAATATGTTTATCTTCTACATTCAATGCTATAACGCTAGAATTTGATCCAGTTTGTTCCTTCACGGTTACGATCGTATAGCCAAGCGGTCTGGTTTCTTTTCTAAAACTTACTTTGTGGATATAGTAATATTTTGCTTCATCATAATCGCTTTCTGAGCGTCTTACTTCACCAGCATACACCTTTTCTGTAGACAAGATTTGGCTATCTACTTCATTGTTCATTTCATCAAACAACCTTATTTTCTCATGTTTCGTACTTACTTCTACCACATACGGATCGGTTCTTGTGTAAGGTAATGTGTTAAATAAAATCAAGTCATTTTCTTTGATTCCTTGAATTGATTCAGAAATTTTTCTTACTAAATAGTCGATCGTCGAATAGGATAATTGATCAGCTTCTTTGTATCTAGCTAAAATCATTTCGTTTGTTTTATCCGTATTACATCCACCAATACTATCATGAGCATGGTTTTTCAATAACAATTTCCAAATATAGTCTAGTAGTTCTCGTTTAAATGGAATCCCTAAATCATCGGCCATCAACATCAATGGTTCTAATTGGAAAATCAAGCGATTTTCGATTGTGTCATTTAATTTTTTTAAGTCATATCTTGACGAATAAATTGAACGGTGGATTTTTGAAACACTACCACTCATAAACTCACCTTGAACGGTTGGTAATTCATTTGTTTTCTCTCTTAATAAATTAAAAATATGGGGATAATTGCTTTCTTCGATTTTGTATTCTGTACCGAATTGTTCATTTACATCTTGAATGATTGCTTTTAAATCTCGATCCACTGCGCGCTGATCTCCGCCAACTGGTAATGTTACTATCTCAGTTGCACTATCCTCAGATACAAGTTCCAGCATCGCTTTTTTTTGATAAAGTTCACCTTCAACAAGTGCTACTCCTGCATAATAACCATTGCGAATATTGATCGTTAATACTTTTGAACCATCTTCGGCTGCCCAATAAAACTCACGACTTTTTGTGACTTCATTAGGCATTCCCCGCCAAAATACTGCATCTGTGATACCAAAACCATTATAGATTTTCGGCATATCTTTACCTTGTCCAAATGAATCAGGAAGATAGCCCAGTGAAGTGTGTCCACCTAATCGTTTCGACATATCGATTCCGATTTGTAAATTTTTGACGACTGATTCACCAGCCACTACAAATTCATCCATTTGTGTATACCAAGGACCGATAAATAATTTGTTTGCTTCAACTAATTCTTTGATTTTTGTTTCTTTTTCAGGATAAACTTTTAAGTAATCATCAATAATGCTTAATTGACCATCCAAGTAATAGTAATCTAATTCATTCTTTTCTAATGCATAAATCACCTCGTCCATATGATAAGAAAATTGTATAAACGCTTCATTATCACTAAAGTACCACTCACGATCCCAATGGGTATGAGCGACGACATGTATCTTCTTCATTTTAAATTCTCCTTCCATCACTGTTCACACTTAATATACTCTGGATTACTTAAAAAGAAAACGATTTCGGTAATATTTTCAACTATTTTCTATTTTGTGGACATTTCATGAAAACATTATCAAAAGAGACAAAAAAAAGACTTCTGCCAGTATGCTCTAACAGAAATCTTTTTTTGTATGCTTATGTTAATACTTCATATTCAGCGATTGTACTTGAAATAATACCAGGACGTTTTTTTTCGTTTGATGATTCTTGTTTGGGTTCTTTCTTTTGATGCATTTTTTTGAATGATTGGCTTTTCACCCAATTTTTTTGATGCTCTTTTGACGTCCAGCGGCTTAAAACAACCAGTTCAGTAACCTCGGGATTGTCTGGCAATGTACGGTGCATTAATTGGAAATTCAAGAATCCTTCCACAGCTTCCATACTTTCTTTGGTATGCCCTGCGGTGAATTGTTGAATGATTTTTTGAGAATGGTCCGTTTCTGTCTGGATCGTATTGGTTACAATGTACATATCTTTGCCTCCATTATTCTTTTATAGTTGGTTCAATAAAGTAATCTTCGATACTATTTCCTTTTTCAAAATGAAGGATTCGCTGACAGGTTTGATTGAGAAACTCTTTGTCGTGCGTAATCACTAAAACTAAAATATTTTCATGGTGCAACCAACGTATCGTGTTACTGACCTCTTCCATATGCATCAAATCCAACCCACTTGTTGGCTCGTCAAATATGATAATTTTTTTCCCTGATAATAAGGCACTTGCAATTGCAACTCGCTGTTTTTCGCCGCCTGATAAGGTTTGCGGATGCCGACATAAAAGTGGTTCTAAATTCAGCATAGCGACAATTTTATCAAACTCATTTGTGTTTTTAGCATTCAAGCTTATCTCTTTTTCAACTGTTTCAAAAAACAATTGTAAATTAACATCTTGCATCACAACAAAACTTTCCTTAATCAACTCTTTTGGATTCATGACTTGCTCGTTTAACTTAATCACGCCTTCTTTTGGTTTGATCAATCCAGATAAAAGTTTTGAAAACGTTGATTTGCCTGCACCATTATGCCCAATGATTCCAGTAATATAAGAGCTATTCAAGGTTAGTGAAGGGATTTTCAGCACAGATGATTGTTTGCGATAATGAAACTCTAGCCCCACACATGTTAACGTCAGTTTCCCTTCAGTTTTATCTGGTTCTACAACTTTTTTAAGAGATGTTTGTTCAAGAGAACGTAACCCCATTCCCTTGATTTCTAAAGAGGATTTCGTTCTCATTTCTTGACTTGTATACCCTTTAACGATATGTCCTTTGTCCATAACTAAATAGCGATCTGCCAGATCCGTCAAATAATACAAACGATGCTCAGATACAATGATCGTCATCCCTTGATTTTTCAATACTTGCAAGTAGGCTTTTAATTGCTCAATCGTTGCTTCATCCAAATTACTTGACGGTTCATCTAATAAAAATAAACGATGCTTCAGCATACTGGCAGAAGCAAAAGCAATCAATTGCTTTTGACCACCAGATAAATGAAACATACTTCGTTCTAAAAATTCTTCTAACGAGAACAAACTGGTTATTTCATCGATTCGACGGATCATTTCTTCTCTTGGTATGCCATAATTTTCCATCGCAAATGCCAACTCAGAATATACATCACTCGTAAAAAATTGTGTCTTTGGATTTTGAAACACAACCCCAATATCACGCACATACGCATTAAATTCTTTTGTTAACAACTCTTGGTCTAAAACAGAACCTGTTCCCGTTAATTCTCCAGTGTATAATTCAGGAATCAAACCATTTAGAATTCTTAAAAGCGTCGATTTACCGCAGCCACTTTTACCACATAAAACGATAAACTCACCCGATTTGACTTGTAATTCTACTTCTTGGATGATCGTTTCCTGATCTTCATAAGCAAACGTCACATCATGTAAATCAATCATTCAATCAACCTCCCAACAATGCCACAAAGAATCAATGTACCAATCAATAAATAATCTTGAACTTTTAAACGAATCTCATAGACACTGGTATGCGATTGGGGGTTTCCTAACCCACGCACTAATGCCGCCGAAGATAAATCTAACGATGTATTTTCTGCCGACATCAAGATTGGTACAATAATGTACTCCATCGTTTGAAATGGATGAAGGAACAAATCAATCGTAGAAACAGCAATCCCACGATATTTCATCGCATTGCGAATGCTTCTAAAATCTTGAAAAAGTGTAGGAAAGAATCGAAATAGCACCGTTAAGGGGATAATTAGACCAAAAGGCACATGGCACTTTTTTAAAGCCGCAATCCATTCACTAATTTTTGTCCGATTCATAGCAAAAGCTGCCGCCATAATCGTTGGTAGCATCCGCCGATTCCCTACAAATAAAAAATCAAAGAACGCCGCAAAACCATTATCGATATAAGGAAATAATAAATAATCTCCTAAAACAAGCAACCAAAAAATACTATAAAAAATCGTGCCTTTTTTTAGACTACCATTTAAAATAAATAATCCATACAAGAGCGTCACAAATAAAATTTCTGCTTTAAATGGTAATGGAAACATCAATAAAAAGCTGGCAAATAAAATCGTACAAAGTTTACTTCTGGGATCAAACGTTACGTATGTTTTTTCCATAATTTTTTCCTTTAGCTTTGTCAAAGTGCTTCTCATAAATCCTTTGTCCAATCATTATGCCTAAAATACTACAGATAATGACAGCTGCAACACAAACATAAAAGGTTGTTGTTGTGATCGGTGCAAATACTTTATCGATGTAAACTGCATCTTTGCCACGAGCCACCAATGAATCAATATAAGCATTTTTCATAAACCACAATGGTAGTACAGGTCCCATCAAACCAAAACTAAACACAGTGTAACTGACCATTGTTCGAATTTTTCCAGATAGTTTTGTGTGATACTGAATCCAGTCAGCCGCTACCGCACAAAGGATATTAGGTAAAAATGATAACGGAAAATGACCTGAAATTAAAAAGAATAGCCCCATCACACTACCCATGATCGTAATCGCTCCAAAACGAGGAATGCGGTGGATCACCAATAGATAAACAATCCCTGCAAAAAGTGCTGTAGCGCTCGGAATAAGAATTGAATTAAAGGCTGGAACTGTAAATCGTAAAATGACCATTGCAATCGTTACGACTAAAAAATAAATAGCGGTATAAATGCCGATAGAAATAAAATCCTGTATTTTTAACTTTTTCATTCTTGTAATTACCCTTCTTGTTTTATTGTAAATAAAAATAATAGCTGACCATATACGTCACTCGTAATTTTTAACTGATAACGGCCTGTTTTTTCAAATTGTGCACTTGGCATCAACAATTGCTCTTCCAATAATTCATAGTTTAATGAATAACCGTTTTCTGAAGTCTTTTTGGTTTTATATAACTCAAATTTAGCTTCTTGTTTGGCTAACTCTTTAATTAACCCTGAATCAAGTGACAGACATATCGTCTCACCTAGTGTATATTCCGATTTAGATAATTTCGGTTGAACATTCATAGGCTGTTTTAAGTGTGTTTCAAACCGAACATCTTCAAAACCATCGGCCAATATCTCAATCATTATTGGCTCTTTTGCTTCCCACTCATCAAATTGTAAATACCTTGGTTGTCTAGTATTTGCTAAAAGTCCGAACTCTAAATGATTTTCTGGCTTGTGATACAAGTAATCCGGCCATAGAAGTGGAATGGTTTTACCGTTTTTAGTAATCGTAAAACTGTAGACAAACTTTCCATATGCTTTGTGAAACTGATCATAGGTCGTAATGTCATATTCAGGTAAAAATTGAACCATTGCAGCATAACTATAATGTGCAAAATAATACATCTCATTCACATATTCTAATTTCTCTTGAATGGCCTGAACATTTTTTTCCTGGCCTTTTTCAAGTAATTCTCTGGAACCGTATGTACCATCTAATAATAGACGTTTTCTTTTGTAGCCAACAACTAATTCTGCCTCATCTTCAATTATAGGAGTCAATGACTGAATCATTGTCATTTTTTCTCTGAATTTTGCATATTTTTCAGAGTTGTTTTCAGCTAAAATATAATCTTTCGCCGTGACGTAAACAGGTACTTGTTTAATACTATAGCTCTCGCTCTCATTTAATGCAATTTTTTTCTGATTTGTATGAGGAAATCTACCGATAATTTGCAGAAATCTTTCTGATAACCGATAATCAGTTTCTTGAAAATCTGGGCTATCAGCATGGTAGAAATCAAAAAATGTCATGGTTGTTTCACCAATAAAATAACGTGGCAATTTCTTGTCTTCTATATATAGTTGTTCATCGAGCATCACAGGACATTGCTCCGTTTGTACAATATCATAGTTAATTGAAAATTCATTTAGTTGTACTTTTTTCATTGAATCACTCCTTTCCTTATTGTGTTAGTATATCACAACAAAATGATAATGAGAATCATTATCAGCAGATTGAATCTTTTTGTCTTTCGTTCCATTTAATAAGTAAAACAGAAGAGTTTGAGACAAAAATAACTCTTTTATCTCAAACTCTTCCATATCTATTCAACAATAATTCTAATGTGTCGTTCCCGTATTTTCCTCAATATCCACTTCTGTTGTAACTGCTGCTTCAATTGCGTAAGTCAGTGAATCCGCAATCGTTTTGATCGGCATTGAGGGAGTACCAACTGGGCGGTCGACTACTTGAGTTGGTTCAAATGGTACATGGATAAATCCGCCTTTAATGCCTGAAAATTCTTTATCGATCATATATAACAGGCGGTACATGATATCATTGCAGACAAACGTTCCTGCTGTATAAGAGATGTATGCTGGTAAGCCATGCTCCTGCACATTTTTCATCATTGCTTTGATTGGTAATGTTGTAAAATATGCTGTTTCTCCATCCTCTTCCAATTTTGAACCAATCGGTTGATTCCCTTTATTATCAGGAATTCTTGCTTCCGCTAAATTAATTGCTACCCGTTCAAATGAAACAGCACTCCGGCCACCTGCTTGTCCCACACAAATCACAATATTAGGATTATGCTCTTTGATTGCAGCTTCTAATACTTCACCGCTTTCTTTAAAAACTGTCGGTATTTCTAATTTGATGACTTCGGCTCCTGCCACCTCATCTGGAATCATTTTAACTGCTTCATATGCTGGATTAACAGAATCTCCACCAAATGGATCAAAACCTGTGACTAAAACTTTCATTGTAAGTCTCCTCCTAATTTAAACTATAGTGTAATCGCTAGCTCATGTCGTTGTACTAAACGAAATCAACTCATAAATTGGCTAACCTGTTTCTTTGTAAAACTAGCTAACCGATTATTTAAATAAAATCATATAAACAACTTGGAATACAAACATAAAGATCGCGATAAACCATTGGTTTTTAATGACACCATATTTATCTTTCATCTCTAACATTGCGACTGGAACGACATTAAAATTGGCAGCCATTGGTGTTAATAATGTACCACAATACCCACAAGTCAATGCCAACATACCGATCAATGCTGGATTTGCACCATAGGCTAAAACAAAAGGAGCGCCAATTCCCACTGTCATCACAGTAATCGCGGCAAACGCATTCCCCATGATGATTGTAAATAGCATCATCCCAAAAGCATAGATAATAATGCCCAGTACAACATTTCCTTGCGGTACGATCGTTCCGACTGCAGAAGAAATCACTGTTCCAACACCTGCACTAGTGAAAACGGCTCCTAATGACGCTAAAAGCATTGGTAACATGCTTAATGGTCCCACTGTTCCAAGCATGTCAGCCGCATCATCTAAAAATGTTGTTGGTTTATTGTTTTTAGAATAAAGCATCAAGATCAGAATTGCTACTAAAACACCAACTCCAACTCCAACCAATGCCCCTAGCTTTGTAAATAAAGCAAAGATAATAGCAAATACACCAATACTTAATGCTGGAACAAAAATTTTCATCCCTAACTTATCTGACATTTCTTGCATATATTCTTTAGAAGGCAACTTACTTTGTCCTTTACTGACTTTTTTCAAGATTGCTGGAATCGTCATAGAAAAAATCAAGATTCCACTTATCATAGACGGCATAAAACGGCCACCAGCGATCACGATCCCTAAGGCACACCAAAAGTAACCTGTCCCATAACGATGGGAGTTACTTTTATCAAATAAATTCTTGATACCAGTATAAATCAAAATCAAGCCCATCAAAATATATAAAATTTCTAATAATTTCTCACCAAGTAACACTTCTGAACTCATAAAATAGCTCATGATTGGTCTCCTTTCTGCTCACTATCACCATAATATTTTTTCATCAAGCGACGGTCTTTTGTATAAAAGTAAATACTAGCTGTAACCAATGCAACGAGTGCTACAGGAATTTCAACTGCAGCCAATTGAACTAATGTCACTTCATAGCCTAATTCTTTTAACGTTGATTGAACTAACAATCCACCTGAACCACCGATAAATAATACTTGTCCAAAGAACCAACAAATATTTTCCATTGCTGAAGCCATTCCTTTAAGCTCTTCTTCATATTCTTTGTTTAATTCTAAATTTTGAGATTCAACAGCTCCAATTGACATTGGTAAAATAATTGGACGAACAAATCCAGCAACACCACCGAAGCTGACATTGAATGCGGCAAAAATCATCCGAAAAACACCATAAATATCGATGATCAAACCCGCTGAAACTTTTTTAAAGCGGCGAATCAACGACGCTGCTGATTCTTTTAACCCATTTCTTTCCAAAGTTCCGGTAGCCAACATAATAATAATAAAAATAGCCATTCCTCTGTTACTAACGAAACTTGTACCTAATATATCTAACATCCCTTCTAAACCAATTCCCCCGACAAGGGCCGTCACAACTAAGGCAATCATAACAATCAAAATCGAGTCTAATTTCATTGCAAAACCGACAATGACGATCAGAACGCCTAGCAAACTAAGAATATTTTCCACTGCTCACACTTCTTTCTTTTTTACTTGTATTAAATTTTGATAATCAATAACCTCTTCATTATACACAAAATTTGTTTTATTTTTAATTTTTACTATACGATTCATTTCTAAAAAAAATATTTACTTTAGATCACACAAAAAAAGTTACAACTGAATTTTAATTTTTTCAGTCATAACTTTTTTTAGTTCTCTTTAGTAAATATTCAATAAACGCCAATTTTTTCTTCTTCAGCGTTATCATAAATTGTCTTTTTCTTGAAATCGTCGATCTTTTCCCATTCATCTCCGAAAATATGCTCTAAACGACCATAATCATCGTAAGACAGAATAAAGCGATGTTTGTCATCTTTATCGTTGATGATCGTGTATAGCTTATCTTCATCGTCTTGACTGATTTGCCAAGTACCAGCTTCAAACTCTTGAGCTATCGGCATTGAACGATTCCTTTCCAGCAATTTCTTCACATTTTCTGTTGCATATTCTGGATTGTCTTTTATATTTTCATTACGTTCATCTGACAATAAATAATATACAACAAAGAATTTTTGCGACATCATTGGACGAACTTGAATATCTGCCCATAGTGCTTCAAATTTCTCTTTAGGTAGTACTTCCCAGCCATTTCCAAAAACATTGGAGATTTTTTCATCTTTGTCTTCTTGCAGTATAATGAACGGCTCCTCTTCGTCTAAAAGAGTGAGAGCAGTCACAGGACCATAGCCTGCTACATTATCTGGTGAAGCATAAAAATCATATCTGGAATCAATCAACGTTTCGGGTAATTCAGAAATCATCACTCTTTGCGCTTTTTCTTTAGCTTGGCCAACTAAGTTTGTGTCTATAAAATTTGCTCGATCTTCATCTTCTCGATCAATATAAAAATAATAGATAAACTGATCATAAAGATTTTCACTTTCTTTCAATTCTAAAAGATCAGCTGAAATATCACTATACTCCGAATCATTTTCTCCACTAAATGAGCTTTCAAGATCAGGAATTGAAGAATAAGAATTTCGTTCGTTATCTCTTGAAATAATTCCGTTTATTTTAGAAACAACCATAACTAATAGAAAAATAACCCATAAATACTGCCACATACTTTTTTTCTTCTTTGGCAAACTGCGCATTGGTTCTGTTAACTGTAGCATAGCTAATTCTTTTGGTCTAAACAATGAAGGGTTCTTTTTACTTAGTTCTCCCCAGCATTCCTTTACACGAGAGTGGCGACTTAGACTGAAATACACATATCCTATTAGTAATTTGAAGATTGTTACGGGTATTGTTAACTCACTGTTATTGTATATCAACACATCATTTGTGGAACCCTTTTGTTTAACCCATTCATAATAGGCATTAAAAAAAGCACTGGTTTTATTTGCTTTTAAAGTATTGGCTTCACCAATAAGTACTTTGAATTCAGTGACTGTTTGTTCTTGTTCCATTCTAAAATCATTTAGTAATAGATACGAGATTTGCAAATTGATCACATCGTAATCTTTCGTGGTAATTGTCTTACACACATTCAATCGTTCAAACCAAGAACTCTGGTTTGCAACAGCACCTTCCACTATTTGAAATAATTCATAACGATTCGTGAAATACTCAATGCGTTCTTCTTTTGGAATATCTTGATAAATATCAAATGAAAAAGGCGGCACATGTTTAATTTTTGTCCAAGTATATCGGAAATTATCTTCAATTTTATATTCTTTAGCTAGTGAATCAAAGTCAAAAAAGGTTTCAAAATAAATAATGATCTGTCTTGATAGCACTCGATAATTTGACTGTAAAAATATTTGGATGATTTCTGTTATTTCGTTGTACTCATCACTTGTCCATTTTAACTCATTAGAAAATAGAGGTGTCCATTTTTCGACATCTGAAAAAAAGTCCATTTTTTCGTAAATCATTGCTAATTCTTGTTTAAAAATCAGCACAGAAGTAGTCTGTTTCCGTTCTTCTGTTTCATTTTCAGGTAGAGCCTTTTGTACTTCTTTTAACGGCATCCGTTTATTATTTAATTCAACAGCTGACTCTTTTACTATGAAGTGTTCAACATCATTTTGATTTGCTTTGGTTTCAGCTTCTGAATTAAATGTCGTAGTACCAATGTTACTATCATTTACTTCAACTGAAGGAGTATCAGGTTCTACTGGCCGATTGCTTTCAATGATCGCACCAGATAAGAAAATCGCTGAATCATAGGCATCTTTTAACTTTTTAAACGCGAGTGGGTCTTTCTCCACATTGATCATTTTGACCTTTTCATCATAAGCTTGTTTGACTTTCGTTTTATCTGAAGTCGGTTCTAGCGCTAAAATTTCCCAACAATTCATAACCCCAGCTCACTTTCTCAATTTTCCTGATCACTTAGTTATATATCTCCTACTATTATTATGGCAAAGATAATTAGGAATAACAATACTAGAAAGTACTTTGGACGTAATAAAAATAATAAAGTAAAAATCTGCTGTTCTTAAAACAACGCTTTGTACTTTATTATCCATTTATCTTTACTTTTCGTTCATAATTTTTTTTAAGTCTTCAGCGATACGATAGTGTCCAAACAACTTTTCCTTTAGTAACATCTGATGCTTGTTTTTTATGCAGTTCAAACAATTTATCTAACGTAGTAGCTACAACTAACAGTAAAAGAATAGACTACCTAAAAGGATACATTTGAATCAACTTTCTCAACACACCGTCAATAATAGCTTCTCTTGATTGAAAATGGTGATAAATAGCCTCCCGAGATAAACCGTCCAATTCATTAACAGTATCTTGAACCGTGGCTTCGGTATCATATCTTTTCACCATTTTTTTAATCTCCTTCAAAAACATACCGAATGATTTTTTGCAGAATGCCCTTTATTCTTAACTCTGTCAATGAAAAGAAAGTCCAAAAAACCTGTCCAACGATTCCTAAACCGAAGTCGTTTGACAGATTAATTTTAGCTATTTTTAGTTAAAGTAATCACTTGAGTAGCAACTTTTTCCAAGAAAGCTTGGTCATGTTCTACAATCAACATTGTTGGCTTTACCGATAAAATCAGTTTTTCTAATTGCTCTTGGTTAAAAACATCTAGATAATTTAACGGCTCATCCCAAATATAAAGTTCCGCTGGCTGTGCCAAAGACTTTGCTAACTCAACTTTTTTTCGTTGCCCCATGCTCATTTGTTCGATACGATTTTGAAAGACTTCTCTTTCCATCCCTAATTTGTGTAAGTTATTGAGAAATTCTTGGTGATTGAGGTTTTGCTCTTCAGAAAAATCAAGCAATGTTCCTCTGTTATCTTCATAGTTTTGGCGAACATAACTGATTTTTAATTTATCTGGGCTTGTGATTACACCTTTACTTACACCATCAAATTGATCAAGTAAAAAACGAATGATCGATGATTTTCCAGAACCATTTTGTCCTGCTAACGCAATTTGCTGCCCTTGGTTTAGTTCAAAAGAGATTTCTTGAAACAAGCTTTGCTCATCGTAACTTAAAGTCAAATTCTCAACTGTCAGTAATCGCTTGTGGTGTTCTGGTTGATAGTTCATTGTCAGTGGATCGATATATTCGATATCTTTTAAAAGACTTTCTTTTTCTGATAACTGTGTTTCCATTCGATGTTCGATCGTCTTCGCCCGTTTCATTGTCCGAGCTGCTCTTGCACCAATGAAGCCAGTATCATAGATTGCACCGCTGCCCTTTTCTGAAGCTTTTCCATATTTATCTTGCTCTTTAGAACGAGACCATTCAGCTTTTTCAGCAGCTGTTTTTTTCAAACGACTAACTTCTTTTTTTAGTTTTTCATTTTGTGCAAACTCAAACTCATCTTTTATTTTCTTTTGTTCTTCATAAACTGTAAAGTTTCCTTGATACAGTTCTAACTGACTTTTTTCAATCGACAACACATGATCGACCACTTCATCTACAAATGAACGATCGTGACTGACAACAATATATCCCTGACGCTTCTTTTTTAAATATTCTGCTACTTGTTTGCGTCCTACAATATCTAAATGGTTGGTTGGTTCATCGATTAATGGAAAATGATGTTCATCAATGAATAATAGTGCCAAAAGCACTTTCGTTTGTTCACCACCAGAAAGTGTATCAAATGAGCGCCATAAAATTTCTGGATCAACTTTAAGAAGATTTAATTCACGCTCAATTTCCCATTGTTCAAAATCGCTGATTTCTTGCAGTACGTAATAGGTTAACTGCTGTTTCTCTTTAATTGGTTGTGGGAAATATAAAAATTCTAGCTGATGGTTAACTTGACCGCTGTATTCTAGCTGATTCAGTAAAATCTTCAGTAGCGTAGTTTTCCCGCGACCGTTTCTGCCGATCAACCCTAATTTCCATTGCGTATCAAAATTTAGATTTGCTTGATCAAATAGTAAAGTCCCTTGGGTGTCATACCCGAATGTTATATTTTTCATTTCAATTTTTGACATAATCTCACCTCGTTAACTAAAGCGGAAGGAATATAACTACTTCCTTCAGTTCTTCACAGAATCGGCAAGACGTTTACGAGTACACAAAAAGACCCGTACGCTGAAAAAATCAATGCCAATCCTGAAAATCTGCACACTGCTCCCTTGAGAATTCTCAAGTTACAGTCTGAATGCAGCTTCAACAAATTGACTTAATTTTTCAACTCACGGATCCCTCACTTCGTTTTTTATTGCATTTACTATACCATGGTCTTTTTTGCTTTGTCAACAAACATTTACCACACTTCCTATATTTAGCTAGTAGTAAGAATAAGCCGTCTGATGATCATTACGTGATGGAACTTTCCATGTCGATTGTTTCTAAAGCATAACTATTTGGTTTTGCTCTTCAATTATTTACTATTCTTGCTGCTTTAAAGGAGACTTTTTCGATCGTTGATTTTATCCATCGTAATCATTAGTTATTGAATAAAAATTATCACGTTTAATGGTTGACGAGCATTATTTTTGAGAAGATTCTTTCAATCTCTCTGTTTTCCCTTTTTCAATACTACTTTTGCATTATACTAACAATGTAAATAAATTTTTTTGAATTAATTATATCTAGTAAGGAGAGTATTTTATGAAAATTGAACATATTGGATTATGGGTAACAGAGTTGGAAAAGATGCGCAAATTTTATGAAACCTATTTCAACGCTACCTCTTCTGAGCTTTACCATAACAAAAAAACAAGCTTCCATTCTTATTTTTTAACTTTCACTGATGGCGCTAGACTTGAGATCATGCAACGAGATGACGTCACTCACCGTAATCATGAGGAAGAAATTTTAGGATTTGCTCATTTGGCTTTCTCTTTAGGTAGTAAGGATAATGTCGACAACTTAACAAATATCTTAGTTCTAGAAGGCTATACCTTATTAAGTCCTTGCCGTACAACTGGTGATGGGTACTATGAATCTGTCATTACAGATCCGGAAGGAAATCACTTAGAGTTAACCATTTAATTTAGATACGAGATGGAGGAATCGGAATGGATATAAAAGCAATCGTCTTAGACATTGATGGAACACTTTTAAATGATGATAAAAAACTGACTAGTCAGACAAAAGAAGCTTTGATCAACGCTCAAAAAAATGGCATAAAAGTAATTCTAGCATCAGGAAGACCTACTCCTGGTATGATGAAGTATGTTGAAGAACTAGAGATGGCTCGATATAATGGTTTGATTGTATCGTATAATGGTGCACATGTACTTGATGTTCGTACACAAAATGAATTGTTCAGCCAACCTCTTTCTGTTGAAAGTAGTAAAAATATATTGGAACATCTTAAGCAGTTTGATGTAAAACCGATGATTGCTAAAAATGAATATATGTATGTCAATAACGTCTTTGATGGAATGTTGGATTTGGAGTTCTCAGATGGGTTGTTCAACATTATCGAATATGAATCACGCGGTGGCAATTTCCAGTTATGCGAAAAAACAGATTTAGCATCTTTTGTTGATTTTCCGCTGCATAAAATACTTGTAGCAGCTCAGCCAGAGTATTTACAAGAACATTGGCAACAAATTCTTGCGCCTTTTGAACAGACCGTTAGCGGGATATTTTCTGCTCCGATGTATTTTGAATTTACTGACAAAGGAATTGACAAGGCTAACGCCTTAGAAAAAACATTAAAACCTTTAGGTATCAATCAAGAACATATTATTTCATTTGGTGACGGTCATAACGATCTATCGTTGATCAACTATGCTGGAATCGGTGTTGCAATGGGAAATGCCGTAGATGAATTAAAAAAAGCTGCGGATAAAATCACTTTGACAAATAACGAAGATGGGATTGCCAAAGCATTAGCAGAACTTTTATAATGTAAAAAAATAGATTAAGAGCTGACATGCTCCTAATCTATTTTTTATTTCTAACACAATACGCCATAATCAGTTATAATTCAGTTATACAACCCTAACTGAAAGGTGGTTTGCGTGATGAACTTAATCCTAAAATTAAAAAATTTAGACAGATTGACTACAAGTGAAAAAGCACTTGTCGACTATATCCTTGATTCTCCAGAAAAAGTGATTCATTTTTCACCTAAAGAATTGGCTAATCATTCTTATGTCTCTATTTCAACGATTTACCGTTTGATTAATAAGTTAGATCTTGATGGATTGAACGATCTTAAACTAGCATTGGTAAACTATTTAAATGAGCATAATTCTGAGCAGATTATTGATATGGATTATCCTATTTCTGCAGAAGATAATCATTATGCGATGACTAAAAAGCTAAAAACAGTTTATGAGCAAACTGTCCAATCAACGATTGACGTAAATACTGTTGAAATGATGGCGATTACTAGTTCATTAATCGACAAATCAGCGTTTATTGATATCTACGCCTCGTCTGCAAATATTTATTTTGCTCAGAATTTTCAATTTCAGATGCAAGAAATCGGTAAAAGAATTAATGTGCCGATTGATGATTATATGCAAAATCTATCAGCAGCTAACAGTACTTCTGATCATTTAGCCATCATTATTTCTTATGAAGGACGTGGCTCTAGCGTTAAAAAAATAGTGGAAACTTTGAAAAAAAATAATAGTAAGATTTTATTAATTACATCAAAAAACAGTACGCTTCTAGATGAAAAAGTGGACGGAACATTATTCTTTTCTTCTCTGGAAAACCATTACAATAAAATCTCGTCCTTCTCAACACGGATGTCCTTAATGTTTCTTTTGGATCGTTTATATCTTAGTTTTTTTAATCAAAATTATGAAAAAAATTTAGCGTATAAATTAGAGAATTATCAAAAAATGAACCCAAATTTGATTTGAAAAATTGCAGAAAAAAGCCCTTGAGAAAGCTAAGAATCAGCTTTCTCAAGGGCTTTAAATAGAATAAACAGCCGACAAAAAGTAGACTACACTCCATTTGGATTACATCAACTTCTAAGAATTGAAACTCATTGAAGTGCTGTAAAACACAACGAAATATGAGTTGATATTGCACAGTATCTACTTGATTCTCGGAGCTATACATTTTTGTTTCAACTAATTAAGATTTTCAATAAATACATCAATTATTTTAGATCCACCAACTAATTTGAAGATGATAAAAACAATAATAAATGAAATTGATACGATCACCAAAGTAAGACAAAATCGACCAAGAATATCTTCTCTTTTCCACAACCGATCTGTAAAAGATAAACTGATCAATAATGCGGACAAACAAAACAATCCCATCACGATCATATAAGAGTCAATCGGTAAAAAAGAAAACAGGAAAGCGATTAAACTACTATATACCGTTATACTTACCGGACTAAAAAGTGTATGAAATGAATCTAAAAACGATACTTTTTCTCGGCCGAGTTTGTTTGATGCAAAAAAGTACACCAGAATAAACAGGAAAAAATAAACACCAATCAATAACAAACTTTCAATAAATAATGCTATTGGGCTTTCATTCCTATAGTCACTCATCCTTAAAATACTGCGACTTATTGCTAAAGCGTTCAATATAATCAACAAGAAGAAATTAACTACACCAAAAAATTGGGTCTTTTTTACATTGCCTTTCTCTTCCCCTTTGATTTGATTATTCAGCCAACTAAAATAGTTTTTACTTTCAGTTGTTACCTGCTGCATAGTTTGATTATTCTTCAATTGTTCATTTAAACTAGTTTGAAGTTGTGTTCCTTTTTTTAAAATAGTTTCTACAGAAGTTGCTTCTGCTGATTCTTGAATTTGACACTTACCACACAATGGACAAAAATTTGCCTCTTTTTTTATTTCTTTGCCACACTGAATACAATAGTTCATACAACCACACCTCTACCAATTTATTAACCCTATATCCATTTTCATTTTTAACACTCGATAAACCGATTGATTCAACTCTTTTTCAGTATATACTCCTTCTTCGATTCCTTGTAAAACATATGGAATCTGTTCTTGAAAAGAAGAAGACAAAATTAAATCATTTCCTGCTTTTAATGCAGCCAGTCCCGCTTCTTTTTGCGAAATAAAATCTGCCAGCCCCGCCATATCCATATCATCTGTCATGATAACGTTTTGAAATCCTAATTCATTTCGCAAAATATCATGAACTGGTCGGGAGATCGATGCTGGCATTGCTTCGTCAATACTCGTAATGATATTGTGAGAAATTAGAACACTGTCTGCTCCTGCTGCTATTCCTGCTTTAAAAGGCAAGAAATCATTATTTCTAAGCTCATCTAGACTGCGAGTATCGTAAACAATTTCTACATGAGAATCTCGATTATTTCCATAACCTGGAAAATGTTTCAACGTTGAAGCAATTTTTTGTTTTTTTAACTCCTCCACAGTTATTTTCACGTATTCACTTGTTTGTTGCGCATCAAGTCCTAATGTTCGGTCATAGATAAAAGCTTCGGGATCAGTTGACACATCTGCATCAGGGAATAAACCACCTTGAATCCCATAAGAATGTAAGACTTTGGCTTTTTCCTGAATATCTGAGCAAATCCCTTCCCATCCAGATTCTTGATATACTTGCTGTGGTGCTTTAAATTCTGCTGGAACTAAATCTGTTCCTCTACTCAAACGAGAAACTGTCCCTCCTTCTTCATCTGATGCAATGAATAACGGTAATTTACTGCTAGATTGATAGCTTTTTATTTTTTCCTTCAGTGAATCTGACGTTTCCATCTCAACGTCACGACCAAATAGAAGGTAACCACCTAAATGATATGCTTCAATACTCTCTAATTGTCCTTCTATCGGTACACGAGCTAAGAATAACTGCCCGACTTTTTCCTCGATACTCATTGAAGAAATCGTGTCATTGATCACTTCTTCTTGATTCTTCGCAGATTGTTTTTCATTTTTGTTCATCGAATTCGTTGTTTCTTCAGTCCCCTTTGTGAGTGTACTGCTCGAACTTTTTTGCTCCACTGTATTGTCGGTCTGATTAAATAATAAAATAACAGCTAAACTAATGCTAAAAATCAAAAGTAAAATAAGTACCGCGCTGACAATCATTTTTTTATTATTGATGATGGTTCCTCCTCTAAAAGTGCAATGAGCTCGTTCAGGTTCCCATAAAAAAACAGGAAAATATGAGGGTAGTTTATGAAACTAATTAAGCTCAGTCGTTTAGTCTATTCCACCATTATCTACCACTTCAAAATTCTCTTTACCGCCTAAACTTTTGATAGCAAACTGCTTTTCTTCTTCATTATAAATAAGTGTTGCTTTTTTGTAACGAAATAGTTGCGTGACATCTGGTTGTTTATACTCTTTATAATTCGTTTTGTATTTGATTAAGTATTGAACATCGTAAATGTTTTTCCCAGTCATTTTAACCGACTCCACAGTTGGGGAACCCGTTACCGAGCTTTTGACTTTACTATCACGCACTGATTGAATAAACGTATTGAAATCTTGATACTCCGCATTGTCTTTGCCATCAATAAAATGATTCGAAAACTTTTGTTTCGTTGTTTCATCATAAGTTGAATACGTACTTGTATAGCCAGAAACAGTTGAATAAAAACTGTTTAAAAACCATTCAATATTGGACTCTCCTTGAATACCAGCAAAATCCAGTTTAATAATCGAAGAGTACGATTCTGGATCATATTCGCTTGCATCAAAAGACGAATCGTTTATTATATAAGGTTTTGTTTCAATAACACTTTTATCTTCTAGCGCTTGTTTCAATTGAACAGTCATTTCTTGGTGCCAAATCAGATTTTTTACTTCGTATTCGCCAGCCAACAGTTGTCCTATTTTTTTATCATTAATAAAAACATCGGCTTCAGAGATATTAGAAGTAAGTTTAAATGAGATTTTACGAAAGTCCAAATTTACTTGATTCGTTTGATTATCACCAGAATTCTGACGTTGAAGCAAGTCGATTGTTGTTTCGCTTTTTTCACCAGCTAACTCACCTTTGACTGTATATTCTGCTGGAGTTAACGGCCCCCATACAGTTTGAAACTGCGCTTTATCGGTTGTCTCTTTTTCTTGATTATTCAAGAATAACTTCATATCTTTTTGATTCGCTTTAATCGTTATGTAGCCTGGTTTTAAAGCCCATTGATAATGATCAAACAGCAAAAACTTCTTGCCATTTTTTATCAGCGATAACACTCCTGTATGATTATCAACGTTGCCTAATTGTTCAATCAGTCGAGAAAAAGCTTCTTTGTGTTCGTTACGTCCATAATAATCAAAATACTTTTTTATTTCTTTTCTTGTTACATTATAATTAGGATCTACTGAAACCGTCAATTGTTCCATCTTATTGACATCTTTATTTTTAACGATTTCTACCATTCTCTTAAGCTGGTTCTCTTGACTATAATAATTTTTCGCAGCAAAATAAGTGCCAAAAACTAGGCACATAAGCGCAACAGATAGCGTAATTAAAATCTTTTGTTTTTGTTTCATTGGTTGTTTTACTTTGCTTACCTGAGCATCTTCTAGGTGATAAGTGGGATCTTTTGATACAGATTCCCCACAAGTTGTACAGAACTGGTCTTCTTCCTCTAATACTGTACCGCATGAACAGGTATTATTTTCAGCTACTTCTGGTGTTTTTAACTCAAATGTATCATCATTTTCCGCTTGAGTAATCGGCTGTGTTTTGAGCTTATCCCCACAATTTTCACAAAACAGTGCTGCTTCTTCGTTTTCATGTTGGCATGACTGACAAATCTTCATTTTTCTCTCCTATTTTTACTATTTTTTTGGTTCCTCTCTATCATTCTATTTTATTGACAAAAAGTCAACTTTTTTTACAATAAAAATATGTATAATTTAAAGTCTCATAGTAAAATAAAGAGAGGTTTCCTTATTTAAATAACAGACTTAACTTAATTCTTTATTTTTGACAAAAAATTCAGCTCATGAGATGCTCTAATTGCACTAAACAACAAAAAGAGAGAAGGTTGAATTTTTATGGCAACAATGGTATTTGTAAATTTCCCAGTCACAGATGTAGCACGTTCTACAGAATTTTACGAAAAATTGGGATTCAAAAAAAACCAAGAATTTTCTACCGAAGAAACAAGCTCAATGGTTTGGGATGATAACTTTTGGGTTATGTTGTTAAATCATGATTTTTACAGTAAATTTATCAAAGATAAAAAAATTGCAGATACAAAAACAACTAGTGGTGTTTTAGTTGCGTTTAGTCTGGAAAGTGCAGATGCTGTGAAGAAATTTGCTGAAACGGCTAAGGCAAATGGTGGCGATTTTTATAAGGTTGATATGGGTATTCCAGAAGATATGATGTTTGGTCTTGAAGTGCAAGATCCAGATGGAAATTCTTTGGAACCGACATGGATGAGTATGTAAAAAAACAATACACATAAGTTATAATTTTGAGTTTGGGCCAATAGTCAGAAAAAATCTGATTTTGCCCCAAACTCATTTTTCTTAATTTATCTAATTTTTATTTCTATAGGCGTTATCATCAAAAGATCAGCATTCTCATTGTAACTGTCAATTGTTGCAATTATGTGTATATTAAGACCTTCTGAAATGGAGTCTGGAATGTTATCACCTGTTAAATGTAAATCGTAAGTAACATTCTTATTGTTAATTTGAAAATTAGCTCCACTATTACCATTAGGGTCATAGTTACCAGGCGTTATTAAGAAATCATATCGAGTTTTATTATTTCCGTGTAAAGACATGTAAGCAATATTTCCATCAAACTCTACTTTACGATTTTTATATTTTTCTGCAAATTCTTTGTAGGCTTTATAATCGTCAATACCTATTAATACATTTACAAATTCTGATATTTTTAAATTCAACTTTTTTTATAAAATGAAAATCAATGTTCTCTGAAAAATTTTTATCGCCTATCACTTATGTATTTTCTGCGTTATTTAATCTTTAATATGGGTATTTGAGATAAATCAATATTCCATTGCCAACTGTTTGTTATCTAAATTACTGTTAAAAGCTACCAAGTTAATTTTTAGACGTTTTAAATTAGAGTGCATTACCTAAATTGCACCTCGTCAATAATACTCACTAGGCAGGCTCCTATAGCCGTTAAAAATAGAAGTACAAAAAAAGAGTCATCAATATAATTGCACCTTTCACCTGATAAATTATGCTTTTATAAGTCATCAAATTGCTCAGTGGTTTGTTTAAATGTTTGTTCTGCTTGCTTTACCCATTGCCCTTTTGCTGATGTTTTAAAACTGGATAGATAACTGGAACTTGTACTTTTTAACCCGATCATCTTTTCTTTTTCCATTTGATTCATCATTTGTTTACGATTTTCAGATGTTGCATGGCTTTGATTAGCTACAAATGTTTGAATCAACTTTTTTTCTAATTCTTTTCGGATATCTGCTAAACTTTCTTTTAATGCATCTAACATTTATGAATTCCTTTCTTTTCTTACTAGTAACATATCCTCTTCATAGGACATTCTTTTTTTTTGATACGAAAGCCTTTGTTCTTCTTGCTCATCATCTAATTTATTCAATGTTTTCTTAATGACCATTTGACCTTCTTCTTGCGCTTCTTGAAGGAATCTGTAAGCTTGTTGCAATGCTTCAGGTTCATTAGCTTCTTCACTTTTTGCCATGTACCTTACATAATCAGCTAAACTTTCAAGTTCGCTACGGAACACCCGATTCTCCTGATGAACATCCTCTATTGTTTCTTTTATTTGTTGTTTTTCTTTTCTATAGTCTGTTTCTAAAGCATCCAATTTTTTAGATAGCTCTTCTTCTGTGTCCATTACATGCTCCTTATCTGATTCGCTAACTCTTGGTCTGTTTGTAATTGTTTCGTAATTGACTCCCTTATTTTCTGTATTAATTTAATTCATCATAATTTCGGCTTATCTTTGTAGCTTTCGCTAATTTCTCCTCATATACACGGACTGGTTCTCTTACGATGCTACTTTCTGTTGCATTTCCCCTAGCTAATGCATCTATACACTCTCCATAAGATAAATGGGAACCTGTATTTTCAGCATTCGATTTTGTTGTTCTCCACAAATCTCCTGCATTTTTGATACCATCTGTATACATTTGTTTGAGCTCTGTAATTTCGCCACTGATTGTTTGTTTCATCCCTTGGGTGATTACCATTGCTTCTGATGCATCAAGAAAAATCTCTTCAGATTTAGAAAGACCACCACCGCTTTTCATAAGACTCTTTCTCATCATATCTATTGCAGATAGTTGTTGAGTTACCATGTATTTAGCCAGTTGGAGACTCCCTTCTTTTGGAGCCTTAATACTTCCATCTTTATTAAAATCACATCCACCCCACATATGTTGGTCAATAAGTCCTACTTTTTTGGAGTTTATTCTAATAATATTTCCTACTGATAGTTTACCCGAACCATAACCGATTGCTATAATGTCTTTTGAATCAACATAATTAAATAATTTGTTTAGTTTTGTTAATGCATCTGCCGTTGCTTGTTGTTTTGGGGAAAGAACACCATAGATATTTGGCCCTTCATAAAAAAATCCACCTGCAATACGTAAACTATCCTTATCAGATAAATCTGAAACTGCGTATTGCGCATTCATGGAACCTAATGAGTGTCCCTAAACAAATACTTGTGCATTTGGATATAGTTCCATGGCATTTTTTAAGGTTTCTGCCGAAGACTGCAATTGTGGCGTTGCTACTGCTCCACCACCATTAATCACTTGTATTCCAGTGGGAATATCATTTAATAACCAGTCTTTGACAGCATCTGATGATAACTCAAAAGAAGAACCACGATAAATTACCGTAACTTCTTTTACTTGGTTTCTTTGTTCGATTGATGAAGAGGCAGGACAATACTTATCTGTAATAACAAAAGATTGTTCTCCAGTGGATTTATCATTTACAATGGATATCACTCCAACTAAATCATTATTATCAAGTCTGACTTCATCTTTTATTAACCATTCTTCGTATTCTTTGGATGCAATTTCAACACGTTCCTCATCAGAATAAGCTTTAGTCATCAATTGTTCCCCCTCTCAATTTCTCACCTAATTTCGAAGAGTTACCTGAAATTACAGATTTTTTAAACTGCCCATTATTGTTTTTGTCTAAATGAAACCTTACATATAACTCTTTATCTGCATCAATGATTAAAGTACCGTTAATTCCACCCATAGGATTATGTTTGATACTTTCTTCATCAATTTCATACGATTTAATAATTCCTTCTTCTGTGAGTGCTTTCGGGTCTAGTACTTTTAAACCATTCTCAAATACTTCTTTTGCTTCTTGACTATTCACAATCTTAATCATTTTATCCTCTTGTTTCTTATTGTCTAACATCACTTTCCCTCCAATCCCAATGGTAATTATTACAATAATACCTATAACTACTAATAGTTTCTTTTTCATTTTCCACCTACTTTTTCCATTTACTAAAAAAGTGTACTTATCATAATTAAACTTTAATTCTAATTACTATTTATTTTACTAAATGTACAATAAAATTGATAGATTTGAAATTATGATTTTTATCCAAGTTTGTCCATTTAAAAAGAGTTTGCAAGTTTTTACACTTACAAACCCTTTTCTTATTATACTAAGTTATTAATTGCTTGCTGTAGTTCAATAACAGCATGCTCAATATCTATTTGGCTAACCTCACTGCTATCATATACGTATTTGGCATCTGCAAGTTTAATCATTAAAATTGATCAAGTTATTATCTTAAAACCACCAAAACAGGTTCCTAGGACTTAATAAATATAGTCATCAAAAATCGGTGATTTTATTTATTTAATTCTTGTCCATCTCCCATAACATTAAATTCCAATTTTCCCCATTATCAACTGTATTCGTTGAGGTATACATACGCCACTTTAATGCTATATTAATAACAATAATGAAAATACCAACTATGGTGCAACTTTACAAGCTATTGCAGATAGTTTAGGGAATACCTTTGATGTATTTATAAAATATTATGCTCATCCTCAAGAGAAATTACAGAAAAAAATAGCTTGTATCGACTTTTTGAAAAACTAGAGTAATTACCTTAATAGATACACTAGTTTTTCTACAAATTATTGCATCGCTTCGTTCATCAGAACTTTTATGGAGACATTAAAAAAAACCTAAACCTATATATACCAAGGTTTAGGGTTGAACTATGCGGCCAAGAAGACTCGAACTTCCACGGGGTTGCCCCCACCAGCCCCTCAAGCTGGCGCGTCTGCCATTCCGCCATGACCGCATTTTATATTTTATGAAATAAGTGTATCTTAACATATGATAAAATACGGCCTACCTTTTGTCAATGGTTCATCTAACAGGCAAACGTACATAATAAAAGTTAACGCTGCTGCTTATACGCATATACTTGACATAGCTCATCATAAGCCCTACTGACATTATTTGGAATTTCTACTTCCCCGATGTAATTACTTCCTTTTGGTCCGTAACCATATTCATCGTTTCTCAATCGAGGAATCTCCCCTAAAACTAAAGACAGAAAATATTCTTTTGTCCATAAACCATTAAGTCTATCATCTTCAAAAAGAATGGTTTTATCTATAGATTTCAGATAAGGCACGATTGGTACATAATTTGTAAACATTGTGTTCGTTTCTTGCCAATGTTTTTCAAAGGTCGCCTTGATTCTTCTTTGTAAAATCGGATCTTCCAGTAATAAGACCTTCTTTTGCGCTATTCTAGCTTTTTTTACAACCTCTAAAGAAAAGAGTGCATTTTCACCAGAATTGGTTGAGTGCATTTCTGTTAAGAATAACTCTGGAGCTATATCATATTTCATTTTATAATACTCTAAATACATTTCAGTTTCACTAGCATCCGAGACGTCAATTCCCATATTTTTAAAATTATTTCGTAAAAAAGGCGTAGCGTGACCGATACCACCTACAAGTAAAACCGCAGATACTTTTTTTTGTTTATATAAGTGTATCAGTTCATCGGCAAGATAAGGAAGACTATTTCCAGCCAAAATTGCTAAATCATAGCTTCCTGTTATTTTTTCTTGTGCAGCTAAATAGTTGATTACTTCATTCCATTGGCGAATCATCTTGTTCCCTACTTTCCTTTTCCGTCAATAATACAAAGAGGGTAGCACAAAAGTGTTTAGCTCTTCTTTCTCAGAGCTAAACACTTTTGTCTAAACTTCTACAAGTTTCCCTCGACATTTGCCGCAAACAAATTTTTGGGTATTGACTCTACGTTTTCTTAAAATCAATGTTTGACATTTTTCGCATTGATATTGATGATAAGATTGCGGCTTTTGCTCTACTAAAGGTCGAACATAACGACTTCCACCCGTTTTTTTTAACAATGTCTTAAAGTCAGAATCTTTATGCTGATAGCCCTTGCCGTCAATATGAAGATGATAATGACATAATTCATGTTTGATGACTTTGATTAATTCGTCTTCGCCATAAAGTTCAATAACTTTCGGGTTAAAATCAATATCGTGAGAATTTAAATGATACCGCCCACCTGTGGTTTTCAACCGTCGATTGAAAAAAGCTTTATGCCTAAACTTTTTTTCAAAAAAAGCCAACGAAATTTCTTCTACTAACTTTTGTAACTGTTCATCGGTAAATACTGGCTTTGTTGGTTTTCCTTCTTTCGAAAAACTGCTCAAAATCAATCTTTCCTTTCAGCTTGCGGCAACATCGTTAGACTAATGCGCCCTTTCTTCATGTCTACATCTTCTACCCAAACGGTCACAACGTCTCCTACAGCAACGACATCTGTAGGATGTTTAACAAATTTTGTACTAAGTTTTGAAATGTGGACTAAGCCATCTTGTTTTACACCAATATCAACGAAAGCACCAAAATCGATAACATTTCGAACTGTACCTTGCAACTCCATTCCAGATTTAAGGTCTTCCATGGATAAGACATCTTTTCTTAAAAGAGGAGCAGGCATTTCATCACGCATGTCTCTTCCTGGCTGGACTAATGCTTGGATGATATCTTTCAAGGTTTCACTCCCAACAGCTAATTCAGATTCTAATTGATCTAATGACAATCCTTTAATGCTTTGGGCAGCTTCTGGAGTTCCAAGTTCTGCTAATTTAACGCTGGCTTTTTCTAAAATTGCCTTAGCAACATCATAACTTTCTGGATGAATCCCTGTATTATCCAATATGTTTTTCCCATTTGGAATTCGCAAGAACCCAATCGCTTGTTCATAAGCTTTTGGACCTAAACGAGGAACTTTTTTAACTTGATTACGAGCCGTAAAGGCGCCATTTTCATCTCGATAGGCCATTAAGTTTTGAGCAGTCGTTTTGTTTAAACCAGAAATATGTTGTAATAATTGTGGGCTAGCTGTGTTTACATTTACGCCGACTTGGTTAACAGCTGTTTCTACAACAAAATCCAATTGTTCTGCTAAACGTTTTTGGGAAACATCATGTTGATATTGACCGACGCCGACCGCTTTCGGATCGATTTTTACAAGTTCTGCTAAAGGATCTTGCAAACGGCGAGCAATACTGACCGCACTTCTTTCTTCTACTTGTAGATCTGGAAATTCAGTTCTCGCTACATCACTCGCAGAATAGACAGACGCTCCTGCTTCGTTAACGATCACATAGAAAACGTCCCGTTTGATTTGTTTTAATTGTTCAGCAACAAATAGCTCAGATTCACGGCTAGCTGTTCCATTACCGATCGCCACCATTTCAACTTGATACTTTTCAATCAACTGATTAAAAGCAGGACCTGCTGCTGCACGTTTTTCTCCTGAAGCTGGTTTGTGAGGATAAATCACTTGGATCGCTAATACTTTACCTGTGGCATCGACAATCGCCATTTTGCATCCTGTTCGGTAAGCTGGATCAAACCCTAAAACGACTTTGCCTTTCAATGGTGGTTGAAGCAATAGATTACGTAAGTTCTCACCAAAAATATTGATTGCTTGTTCATCGGCTTTTTCAGTCAATTCATTACGAATCTCACGTTCGATGGCTGGACCAATAAATCGTTTGTAACTATCTAAATACGCTGTTTCAACATAAGCCGCTGTTGGAGATTGTTTATTATTTCCAATCAATTGTCGTTCTAAATAAGAATTGATTTTTTCTTCCTCTACCAAAAGAGTAACTTTCAAGATATCTTCTTTTTCACCACGATTTGTTGCTAAGACCCTATGAGAAACCATTTTACTAACAGGTTCAGAAAAATCATAATACATTTCATAAACTGATTTCTCGTCTTTCTCTTCGTCTTTAACTGTACTTACGTATTGCCCATGTTTAAAGGTAAAATCACGAATCCAAGTACGGAATTTAGGCTCATCGGATACTCGTTCAGCAATGATTTCATGCGCACCAAGCAATGCTGCTTCCGCTGAATCAACTTCTTTTTCAGCATCCACATATTTATCAGCCTCAGCCGTTACATCTGCCTGAACTGGAAAGCTCATTAACCAGTCTGCTAAAGGTTCTAGTCCTTTTTCTTTGGCAATTGTTGCTTTGGTACGACGTTTTTGCTTGTAAGGGCGATATAGATCTTCTACTTGCTGCATTTTTGTCGCTTTTTGAATGGATTTAGCTAACTCATCTGTCAGTTTTCCTTGCTCTTCGATTAAACGAAGTACTTCTTCTTTGCGTTTCTCTAAATTACCTAAGTAGGTGTACCGTTCTTCAATTTCACGAATTTGCACTTCATCTAAACTGTTCGTCATTTCTTTACGATAACGGGCAATAAAAGGAACAGTGTTGCCTTCACTTAATAAAGTCAGCACTGTTGTGATTTGTTTGGGACGATATTCTGTCAATTCTTTCTGAAGTAAATCAACTACTTCTTGGTTATAAGCTTCTGCCATATTTACATACCTCTCTTCATTAACATACTGTTTCATTTTAGCATATTTTCTTGTTGAAATATAGGACGAGCAAAAAGCTTAAAAAAGACTTTACTCGGTTCAAATAGAAACAGTTGTTTAAAAATCAGGCTGCCAAGGTCCATTTAAATTTTGATATTCAATGTCTTGCACGATTCCATTTTGATCGAAAATCACACCATGAACTGAACCACCAAACACAGCGCCCCCATCAATCCCAATTTTATTATCGGACAGCCACAAGTCAGTTGTCTCCATATCTCCATGAAGCATTGGAGTAATGGTATGACCAAACACAATTTTTTTACCTGTATGATTTTTTCCTTGATGAAACGCCTCTCTGATCCAGATAAAATCATGCGGACTCGTTTCATGCCAGTCTTTTTTAGTTAAGTCTACTCCAGCATGAACAAAAATATACTCTTCCCATTCAAAGTAAAGTGGCCGCTCAGTCAAAAATTCAATCAACTCTTTATATCTGCTGCGAATCATCATGCTGATCTCAGTTGGGGAATATTCTTCTGTTGCTCCTTTATGAAGCAAACTTTCCATCGTTTCTTTACCACCGTTACGAATGTAACTAGTAAACCAGTCCTCTGGTTTATTTAGAAACTGCAGAAAATATTCTTCATGATTTCCTCTAAGGTAAACGGCTTTATATTTCTCAACCAATTCTTTTCCAAGTAAAAAGCTCTCTTTTGTTTTGGGGCCACGATCATTTAAGTCACCGATCAATACTAATTGATGCATCTTCGGATCAAAGTATTGGATCAATTTTTCAAACAACTCGTATTCCCCGTGAATATCACTGATTGCGTAGATAAATTTTTTCATAAACTAAGCTCCTTTTTACCATTCTTTTTTCTATATTATAACGCAAAAAACAACATGTACTTCAGATTATCAATTGAAAACATATAGGGATAGTCGTTTATTTAAGAATATTTTAAAAATTGAAAATTAATCTTAGACTTTTCATGAAAAAGAGAGTAAACTTATATGAATGACACCATGTCATAAAATTAGTAGAAAAGAGCTGAAATTTATGAAGAAAAAAACAATTTTCGGTATTCTTGCAGTTTTAGTTGTTATGATTGCTATTTTCTTGATCGTTCAAGGAAATTCAGGAAAATCAAAAGCTATTACTGTTCGAACTGGTGAAGTAAAAAACGAAACGATCGTTGAAAAACTTTCTACAACCGGTACGTTAATTCCCAATCAAACACAAACACTTATGGGAACCGGCAATGTTGTCGATGTGTTTGTCAAGACCGGTGATAAAGTAGAAAAAGACAAAGTTTTAGCAACATATGATAACGGCTTACAATTAACTGCCGGATTCAATGGCACGGTCACTCAGGTCAACATTAAATCCAAACAAGCCGATACAAATGCTCAGCAAGGAAAACCATCGATTCAGCTAGATGATCTTTCTACCTTAAAAGTTCAACTAGCATTATCTAACTCAGAGGCTTCTGCTGTAGCTGTTGATCAAAAAGCGGAAATCACAAGCGGTAATGAAACGTTTTCAGGAAAAGTCGCTGAAAAAGATCCTGCTGCTCAAAGTACTCAATCAGCAACAGGAACAAGTGCAAGTTTAGGTGCCGTTGTAACCTTTGATCAAGCACCAGAAAAACTGTTCGCAGGTTTTGATGTAGATGTCGATATCACAACAAATACCGTTGAAAATGTCCTAGCCTTACCGATCGAAGCTTTAACCTATAATGATAAAAATGAACCGATTGTATTCGAGGTTAAAAATGGCCGTGCCAAAGAAACAAAAATTGAAATCGGCATTCAATCAGATAAATTGATCGAAGTCAAAAGCGGACTAAAAGAAGGAGAAAAGGTGATTCTTTCTCCAAGTTCTGATATCAAAAACAATACTGAAGTAACCAAAGAATAGAAGGTGAAATGATTGATCGATTTAAAAGATGTAGTAAAAATCTACCGTACCGGCGGAGAAGAACTAGAAGCTTTAAAACACGTTTCCCTGCATATTGCAGAAGGAGAATTCACTTCTATTATGGGCCCTAGCGGTTCTGGTAAATCAACCATGATGAATATTCTTGGTTTATTAGATCGTTTTGACGAAGGAACCTATCACTTGAATGGACAAGACGTTACCAATTTGACGAGTAACGAAAGTGCTCACGTTAGAAATAAAGAAATTGGTTTTGTTTTTCAATCCTTTAATTTGATGCCGCGGATGTCCCTACTAGACAATGTTGCCCTACCGATGGTTTATTCTGGTATTTCGGCAAAAGAGCGCAAAGAGCGCGCATTAGAAGCTTTGAGAAAAGTGGGTTTGGCAGATCGTATAGCTCATAGACCAAATGCTATTTCTGGCGGACAAAAACAACGTGTAGCCATCGCTCGAGCTATCGTAAATGATCCAGCCGTTTTAATGGCTGATGAACCGACAGGTAATTTAGATTCAAAAACAACACTGGAAATCATGAAGATTTTCCAAGATTTAAATGATACTGGTACAACTGTTGTCATGGTTACACATGAACCGGATGTAGCGCAATACACGAAGCGAATCGTGTCATTTAGAGATGGTGAAATCATTGATGATCAACCAGTATTAGATCGAAAAACACTATAGAAAGGAGCCATTTTCATGGGAATTATTGAAAGTTTCAAAATGGCGATCGATAGTATTCTAGCGAATAAAATGCGTTCGTTTTTGACTATGCTGGGAATTATTATCGGAATTGCAGCTGTGATCGCTATATTAGCTGTGGGTAATGGTGCGACTAGTCAAATCACAGGCACATTCAGCGATTTGGGTGCTTCTACGATTTCTGTTTCTACTAGTCGAGACGCAACCGATAGTCAAAAAATCACCAGTAAAGACATCAAAGCATTAAAAGATGGCATCCCGCAAATCGACCATCTCTCTCCTGTTGTTTCAATTCAAGCAGTCGGAGCTGCAAATGAAAAATCAAAAGCAACATTGATCATGGCAGGAACGCCTGATTTACAATATACCAATCAAACAATGGATAAAGACATCGTCTATGGTCGTTATTTCAATACAACCGAATACTCTGAAGGCAGCAAAGTAGCTGTAATTAGCGCTGACACCGCTCGCTATTTTTTCAACGGACGAGAAAACGTTGTGGGTGAAAAAATTAACTTACGCGGACAAAAAGGACAAATCAGTGCCCGAATCATCGGCGTAACCAAAAGTACCGTAGAAAAAATGGTTGGCTCTTTTGACGAAGAGGAAATGATGGGTTATGTCTCCATTCCACTAACTACAGCGGATAATTTAAATCCTGATGCCACTAAAATCACTAGTTTAACTGTAATTGTCAAATCCAAAGATGATATCGATGCAGTTTCGAAACAAATCGTAAATATCCTCTCTGTTCGTCACAATACAGTCGGTGAAAAAGTCTATACTGCAACGAACTTCTTGCAAGCACTTGATCAAGTGAATAATGTTTTAGGTTTATTTATCAACTTTATTGTAGCTGTTGCGGCAATTGCTCTGCTTGTTGGAGGTATTGGTGTGATGAATATCATGCTTGTTTCGGTAACGGAACGAACTAGAGAAATTGGAACAAGAAAAGCATTAGGCGCAACAGATAGTAATATCTTATTTCAGTTTCTGACAGAATCGGTTATTCTGTGCTTGATTGGTGGACTGATTGGATTAACATTAGGTGCAATCTTGGCAGTTACTGTTGCTAGTGCTTTGGATATCACAGCACAGTTTACGTTAAGCTCAATTGTAGCTGTACTTTTATTTTCAAGTGCTATTGGGATTTTCTTTGGTGTTTATCCAGCAAGAAAAGCTGCGAAACTTGATCCAATCGAAGCATTACGTTACGAATAATTATTTAATATTGTAAAGCAAAATCAGGACGAGACTATTTTCTCTGTCCTGATTTTTTATTTATCCTTTTTTCATTCCAGAAGCGATGAAGTTGAACAACTCCTCTGGAATTTGAAAATGACCAAATCTCAAGCGTGATCGATACTCCTGCCACAATGGAAAGTCTGCAACAGCTTGTAGTGGAACGGATTGAATATTTTCCAAAAAGGTAATGTCTTTTCTAATTGGAATAAAGCCTGGAGCCATTTCAAATGGATAGGCTTCTCCTGGTAAAATTTGTCCCAACGCAATGAACTCTTGGCAAGGCTCTTTGGTTTTCAAACTTTGCTTAGGTGCATAATAAATCAGCCAATCACCTGCCTTCATTCTATTCAGAGGAGCTGACTTTCCGTGACATAATTGGCAAAAACCACCTGCTACACCAAGTTCTACATGATCCTTAGATGCAACACCGATCCAATACTTCATAGTATTCCCTCCTTTTCATTCTTATAAGTTAATCGTTTCCCGACTGTCCATTCCTAGAATCACGATGGCTTGAGTGAAGTGAATTTCGTATAATGCCAACATAGAGCCAGCTTGTTCGATATTATCTTTATAACTAGGAATTTTTTGAATCCATTGGTCTGCTACCTCATAAACGGTCAAATCACTTGTTTTCACTTTTGCATAATGTACACGAACATGATTAGTATCAAGGGTCGGAATTGTTGTAAACGCAACATTGGGATTTGCTTGAAACTCAGTGATTTTTTCATTTCCTTTAAAGGTTGAAAAGAAGAGACATTTTTTGTCTTCATCATAAAAAAAGTTGACGATTCTTACATTCGGTATTTTCTCAACACTTGTTGCTAAAGCGATCTCTGTTTGTTCACTCATTATTTTTTTAAATGCTTCTGTTAGTGTCATAAAATAATAGCTCCTTATTTTTCATTTGTCTGACTGACAAATTCATTCTAACAAACAAACCCTGACAACTGATTGTCAGGGTTTGTTAAATCTTTTTAGAAGCTTCTTTATTTTATAATTTATTCAGTGTCCAAGTAACCGTATCTCCATCTTTTAGAAAATATTCCACAGCTCCAACATCTGGTTGTTTGCCATTTACGTCGTACATCCAATATTTACTTGCTTTTGCATCTTGTAGATGACCGTCGATACCACTGACAAAATCTTTCGACATTTCTATTTTATAGTTTGTTTCCATGACTGTTTGCAACGACTCATCTTTTTTAACGTTTACTTCTTTTTTGTCGAACTCCTTATCGTCTTCCTTCAAAATAATCGTGACTTTAAGCAAATCTTCACTTGATTTAGTTGTATCTTTTTTGTCTGTTGCTTTGCCGCAAGCACCTAATAAGAAGAGCACCATAACGACCATAGTTGCTTTTATAATTTTTTTCATTTTTAATTCCACCTTTATTTGAATTATTTTATATCATATTTGATTAAAATACGTTGAAGCTTCTTTTGAATTGACCTAAAAAGCAAACACGAAAAGAAAGCATTTGCAAAGCAATAGGAAATTGTATAAGGTATGGCAGTCACTAGTAATGCTAGATATCGTTGCCAAGAAAAATAGCGATCGATCGAAAAAACTGTCCATACGTCCATGAAAAAGGAAAAGAAAAGTCCTGCTAAAATTCCATAAAGCGCTAAAAACCAATAGCTTTTTCTAAGTATCTTCTGTATCAAAGGTAAGCCAGCAAGAAAACCGATTAATCCCCAAGAAAACATTTGAAATGGTGTCCACGGACCTTGACCAAATAACATATTTGATGTAATAGCTGACAACGAACCTACTAAAAATCCTACCTCAGATCCTAAACAAATACCTGAAATAATAATAATCGCCGTCATCGGTGTAATCGCTGGAATCATGTAAAACAAAAACCTACCTAAAACTGCAATCGCTGTTAATAACGCAATCAAAACTAATTCTTTACTATTTAACTGTTTTTTTTCATAGCGATAATAAATTGGAAAACAAGCACCTATCGCTAATAACATAGAAATTATTTGATATTGACTGGCTTGAAATAATGAAACACCTATCATACATAATAGCAGTACAAGCAACGCTCTGAAAAAAAATCGTTTGGTGTTATTTTTGATCATCTGTCACACCCTCTACTGCTCTACACGCATCAATCACTTGTTGGGTTGTAACTAAAGTACGAAAGGTCTCGCGAGAAATTCGACTAGCCGCAGTTGTATAAAATGTATGATCACTGAAAAATACTTTTGGTGCTGCCGTTGTCAATACATTATTTTGGAAAAATAGTCCGCAACGGTCAGATAATTCTGCAGCAAAATCCAAATCATGTGTTACGGCTAAAATTGTTTTACCTTGTCTTGCTAGCTCTTTTAATACCTTAATTAGTTGCTTTTTCCCGTAGTTATCAATTCCTTTTGTCGGTTCATCCAGTAACAAAATTTTTGAGTCAGTTAAAAGTAATTTACCTAATGCCGCTCGCTGACATTCTCCACCGCTTAAATCTAAAGGATGTTGTGATAGGATTGTGTTTAATTCGAACAAATTTGCAACAGTGTTTATCTTTTTTACTTGTTCCTGTTCATCCATTTTTATGTTGTCTAAATAATTTTTATAGTCCTCTTCCACTGAATCTTTGATAAAAAGTGTTTGAGGATCTTGGGGTAAATAAGCTACAGCTTTCTGATTTTTTTTGATTGGTTGATTAAAAATAGTGATTTTCCCTCGGTAACATTTGTAGATTCCGGCAATAACTTTCAACAATGTGGTTTTCCCAGTTCCATTCCCTCCAACCAAAGAAAAAATTTCTCCTTCATACACCTCAAAATCGACACCTGCTAAAATATCCCGTCCATTTTTTTCATAGCGAAACCAGCAATTATTTAATTGAATACTTTTACTTGCTAGGTTCTGAGCAACCAGCTCTGCGAGTTCTTCCTGTGATGAAACAATAGCAGGAAAATGGCGAGCTAAAAATCGCTTGCCTTCGAGGACGTCGACAGGACATTTATCCTGTATCCCACTCTCCAGATAAATTTGTGCAGCACTAGGCAAACTAACGATAAATCGACTAAGCTCAGGTTTATTGCTCTTAATTTCATTGGATATACGTCTTGGCTCATCTGCAAAAATCAGTTGACCTTCATCAAGAAGAACAACTTTATCCACCTGAGAAAAGACTGATTCCAATCCATGTTCAGCTAATAAGATCGTTAAGCCCATTTCTCGATTTAGCCTTACAAGTATATCAACAAAATTTTGTGAAGCGATCGGGTCAAGTTGGGTTGTCGGTTCATCTAAAAGCAAAACATCCGGTTTCATCACCAAAACAGAAGCTAGATTAAGCAGTTGCTTTTGCCCACCAGATAATTCGCTTGTTTTAGATTCCAGTAATGCTTGAATACCTAGAAAGTTAGCCATTTCAGCAATTCGGCTTTTAATTTCAGAAGCAGATATACCTATATTTTCCAAACCAAAGGCCAGTTCCTGCCAAACACCACCTGTCACAATCTGGTTTTCAGGATTCTGCATGACATAGCCGATTTTACTGGTTGTAAAAAGTTCTGGAAGATCAGTCATTTTATTATTATTTAGATAGATATTGCCCGTCTGTTTTCCAGCAGGTGTAAGTTGTGGTTTTAACAGTTTTAATAACGTTGATTTACCACTGCCTGAAGCGCCGCAGACCAAAATAAAAGCACCTCGATCAATTGATAATGTCAATTCTCTCAATATAGGTTGATCACTTCCAGCATATTGAAAACTCAGATTTTTGATTTCAAGATAGTCCATACGATCGTCTCCCCTACTTGATTAATCAACGGTAACAATGCTAAAACAAAAAGAAACAAGTAATTTAACCAGTGTTGTTGTACTAGTAAATAGACATTTTCTTGATAAGGATAATAATTAAATTGATAATGCCCGTCCATCATTCCTAAAATAAAAAAAGCACTTGATAGAATAATCATGATCAAAAATAACGTATCCATTTTTCTCCAACGATAGCTCAGTCGATTGCTTCTGATCATCATCCCATACCCACGTGCCTTCATAGAGTCTGCCGTATCCATTGCATTTTCTAAGGACCAGGAAAATAAATTCCCAAATAAATCCATCCCGTAAGAAGCTCTTTCTTTAAAACTTTGTTTTTGTGCTCCTTGAACCGTTTTTTGTACTTGATTTAACTCTTGATAATACTGCCTAAGTAGCGGTATAAAACGAAAAATTAGCGTTAAAATCAATGTCGCTTTAGGAAATCGTTTCCCGAAAAGATAAAAAAATTGCTCCGAGTCTACTGCCACCTGGAAATTTTGAAATAAATAGATTACTGTCGCAATCATCATACCCATAAAAAAACCATAGATAAATGCTTCTTTAGTAATCGGTTTATTCAATAAAAAAAATAATATCGTTGCTCCTCTATGAACAAATAAAGGATTCGTCATAGTTATAAGAGCTAAAAAGATCAAAGGATAAATCACTGACTTTTTTTGCTTTCCTTTCAAATAAATCAACTGAAAAAATAAGCTTCCAAAGAAAAAAATACTGATAATCACTGGATTTGTCGTACTCATTACGATCAATAACATCACTATATAATAGCTAGAAATGACCAGAGGATGCGGTTGTCTAAAAAGTGCTTTGTTCATATCAGACTTCCTTTCTTTACTTGTTGGTTACTCTTGGATAATAAAAAAACAGCCTACACTGTTATTTTAAACACATTTAATTTTCTATTGATTCATTCGCGTCATAGCCTTTTTAGCTTAAAGCAACATTCATATTATATAAATCTACATAACGAAAGTCAATAAATCTTGATTATTCACTGGTGTACAAACATTTAAAGATCTATTACATCACCTAAGAGCAGATTTTTCGTTATAATAAGGTAAACGATTCTCGATAAATAAACAAAGGAAGGATATAGTTCTATGAAAACAGAACGTCTACTAGCAATCACGATGATCTTATTAGAAAAAAAACAGATCAGTGCCCCTCAGTTAGCTAAAATGTTAGAAGTTTCAGTCCGAACTATTTACAGAGATATTAATTCTCTTAGTGAGGCTGGAATACCAGTAACCTCTTGCCCCGGCGTAAATGGCGGTATCCAAATTATGGACAATTACAAAATAGATAAAAATTTTTTTACCTCTTCAGATATTACGTCTTTACTGATTGCGTTAGAGAGTTTATCCCAAAACGTTTCTCCAATTCAAACAAATCAACTATTTCAAAAAATAAAAACACTTGCCCCAGAGGATTTTTTAGAAGAAATTGAATTTAAAACCAACCAAATTACAATCGATTTAACTCCTTGGACCCGTAATCATACACTGCAACCTTTTTTAGAACTCATCAAATCTGCTATGGACCAACACCGCATACTTGAGTTTGGTTACGAAGATAATCAAGGAAGAAAAACCAAACGAACTGTTGAGCCTTATCGTCTTGTTTTGAAGGAAATCAGTTGGTATTTACAAGCCTATTGCTTAGAAAAAGCTGATTTTAGAACCTTCAAAATTTCTAGAATGCTTGATTTAGACTTGTCATCCTCGACTTTTATTCCACGAGAATTTAAAGCAAAACCTTTGGGAAATGAACCATTCTACGGTAAAAATTTTACAATCACTACTCTCAAAGTAACGCACAAGATCAAAGAACAGTTGATTGATAAATTTGGACAATTACGTTTTTCTCCTTCTAATGATTCTGATAGATTGATTGTTGAATTTCCTTTTATGGAAGATGAGTTTGGCTATAATTTACTTTTAGGTTTTGGTAATCAGTGTGAATGTCTTACGCCACCTCATGTTAGGAACGAATTGAAACGACGTATCGAAAATTTGCTTGAACTTTATCAATAACCATAGATAGCATAAAAAAGCTTCTCAGCTTGTACGGATATAGTACAGTCTGAAAAGCTTTTTCACTTTATTTCTTTTTCTTACCGCCAAAAGCGTCTTTCATCTTATCAAAAAAACCTTCTTCTTGCTGTTCACTTACGGTCTGACCGCCAGCTTTAGCAAATGTACGTAATGCTTCTTTTTGCTCATCATTCAAGTTTTTTGGTGTAATGATCTTAACTTTTACATGCTGGTCACCATTTGCGCCGCCGCGTAGGCGTGGTGCACCCTTACCGCGTAAACGGAAGTTTGTTTCCGTTTGAGTACCAGCAGGTATTTTTAATTTTACATCGCCGTGAACAGTCGGTACTTTGACTTCGTCACCGAGTGCAGCTTGCACAAAACTTAATGGTAAATCGTAGTAAATTTCAGATCCTTCACGGTCAAAAATATTGCTGTCTTCTACGCTGAATACAACATATAAATCACCATATGGTCCACCGTTCATTCCAGCTTCCCCTTGATTTGCCAAACGCATTTGTTGTCCGTCTTCTACTCCAGCTGGAACATTGACCTTGACTTTATGCGCTTTTTTCTCATGTCCAGTTCCATGACATGTTGGACATGGATCTTTGATTTCTTTACCAGTACCATGACAAACATCACATGTTTGTCGGCTCATCACACGACCAAGTGGTGTTTGACGTTCAACATTGATTGAACCAGAACCGTGACACTTGTGACAAGTCTCTGGATGAGTACCTGGTTTTGCGCCATTGCCTCCACAAGTTTCGCAATTATCTTCGCGATTGTACTTAATTTCTTTTTCAACACCAAAAATCGCTTCTTCAAATTTCAGGTTAACTGTATACTGTAAATCAGATCCCTGTCTTGGTGCAGTCGGATCAACACTACGAGAGCCACCGCCAAAGAATGAATCGAAAATATCTTCAAATCCACCAAAGCCGCTACCTCCACTAAATCCGCCGCCGCCAAAACCACCGAAACCACCGGCACCGCCGTAGTTTGGATCAGTTCCAGCATGACCATATTGATCATACGCTGCTTTCTTTTGAGGATCACTCAATACTTCATACGCCTCAGAAACTTCTTTAAATTTATCTTCAGCATCTGCTTCTTTATTGATATCCGGATGATATTGCTTGGAAAGCTTACGGTAAGCTTTTTTTATTTCGTCATCTGAAGCACCTTTAGCAAGGCCTAGCACTTCATAATAATCTCTTTTCGTAGCCATTAGTTCCCCTCCAACTATTATTCCATTTATTCTAAAATAGGATCGACGCCAACTTATTTGTATAAAAACATCGTTGTAATCATACCACAAATCAAACAAAAGAAAAATAGCTTCCCCCTGATTTGCTCTCTAATTTTCTCTACAAATAAAGATAGGCAAAGACCAAAGCGATGACTTTGGTCTTTGCCAGCTTGTTAACGATTATTTATCGTCGCCTTCTACTTCTTCAAAGTCAGCATCTACAACATCATCTGCTCCACCTTGTGCAGCTTCAGGATTTTCTTGCGCTTGTTGTTGCGCTGCTTGTTCATAAAGTTTTACCGTTAAGTTTTGAACGATTTCGTTTAATGAATCACGTTTTTCTTTCATTTGTTCGATATCATTCGCTTCAACAGCTGCTTTTAACTCGTCACGAGCATCTTCAGCTTTTTTCACTTCGTCTGCGTCTACTTTGCCTTCTAATTCTTTCAATGTTTTATCAACAGTGAATAACAATGCATCAACGTCATTACGTAAGTCAACTTCTTCTTTACGTGCTTTATCCGCTTCAGCATTAGATTCGGCATCTTTAACCATACGTTCGATTTCATCATCTGATAAACCTGATGAAGATTTGATTGTGATAGTTTGCTCTTTTTGAGTTCCTAAATCTTTGGCACGTACGTTTACGATACCATTTTTATCGATATCAAAACTTACTTCGATTTGAGGCACACCACGAGGAGCGGCTGGAATATCTGTTAATTGGAAACGACCTAATGTTTTATTATCAGCAGCCATTGGACGTTCACCTTGTAATACATGAATATCTACAGCTGGTTGATTATCAGCGGCTGTTGAGAATGTTTGAGATTTACTTGTTGGAATCGTAGTATTACGATCGATCAACTTAGTAAATACGCCACCCATAGTTTCGATACCTAATGATAATGGTGTTACGTCTAATAACACAACGTCTTTCACATCACCTGTGATAACCCCACCTTGAATTGCAGCACCCATTGCGACTACTTCATCAGGGTTAACTGATTTGTTTGGTTCTTTGTTTGTTTCTTTACGAACAGCTTCTACAACAGCTGGGATACGTGTAGATCCACCAACCAAGATTACTTCATCGATTTCAGATGGGTTCAAACCAGCATCTTTCAAAGCTTGACGTACAGGTGTTTTTGTACGTTCTACTAAATCACTTGTTAATTCATCAAATTTAGCACGAGTTAAGTTCATTTCTAAGTGTAATGGACCAGCGTCTCCTGCTGTGATAAATGGTAAGCTGATTTGTGTTGAAGTAACACCTGATAAATCTTTTTTGGCTTTTTCAGCAGCGTCTTTCAAACGTTGAACAGCCATTTTATCTTTAGATAAATCAACACCATTTTCTTTTTTGAATTCCGCTACCATGTAGTCGATGATTTTATTATCAAAGTCATCTCCACCTAGTTCGTTATCTCCGGCAGTTGATAATACGTCGAATACGCCATCCCCTAATTCAAGGATTGATACGTCAAATGTACCACCACCAAGGTCAAATACTAAGACTTTTTCATCTTTATCTGTTTTATCTAAACCATAAGCTAATGCCGCAGCTGTTGGCTCGTTAACAATACGTTCTACTTCTAAACCAGCGATTTTACCAGCGTCTTTTGTTGCTTGACGTTGTGCATCATTGAAGTAAGCAGGAACAGTAATAACTGCTTTATCCACTTTTTCACCTAAATAGTCTTCTGCGAAGCCTTTTAAATATTGTAAGATCATTGCAGAAATTTCTTGTGGTGTATAAGATTTGCCATCTGCTTCTACTTTATAACCTGCTTCGCCCATATGACGTTTGATTGAGGCAATTGTATGTGGATTAGTTACTGCTTGACGTTTTGCCACTTCACCAACTTGAATTTCACCATTTTTAAATGATACTACTGAAGGTGTTGTACGGTTTCCTTCTGGATTTGCAATAATTTTTGCTTCTCCGCCTTCTAATACTGCAACTGCTGAGTTTGTTGTTCCTAAGTCAATACCAATAATTTTACTCATAATTAATGATCTCCTATCTTCTATTTTAATTTTTTTCAATTTATATTATACAAACATATTTTATGCTGCTACTGAGCAACAATAACCATGCTTGCTCGTAAAACACGATCATGTAACTTATAACCTTTTTGTAAGACTTCAACGATTGTATCTGCAGGTGTTTCGTCACTTGCTGGAATCGTTTGAACTGCTTGATGTAGATTAGGATCAAATACTTCGCCCATTGTTGGGATTTCTTCGATTCCTTCGTCTTTTAATGCAGCTTGTAAACTTTCAAGAACCATTGAAATACCTTTTTTCAAACTTGTACCTTGTTCATCATCAACTTCGATTGCCATCGCACGTTCAAGGTTATCAAGTGACGGCAATATTTTTTTGCCTAAATCTTGTGATCGATAGCGTATAAGCAACTCGCGCTCATTTTTGAAGCGATTGCTCATATTGGCAATTTCAGCACGTGCTCTTAAAAATTTGTCTTCCATTTCGGACAATTCAGCTTGAGCTTTTTCTAATTCTGTCATCTCAGCTTCTGTTTCAGAAACACCAGAATCGTCAATTGCTTCCATATGTTCTTCGTGTTCTTCATGAATTTCTTCGTTTGTCTCTTCTTTATTACTCACTCTGGCAACTTCCCTTCTCATTTCCGTAGAATTATTAGAATTCTATATTTTCAACTTTTTACTTACTCATCTAGAAAACGATAATAAGCACCAAGTTTTGACGCTAATTCATTGCGGAAAACATCCACTAAACCAAACATTTTTGAATATGGCATACTTGTCGGTCCTAATAAAGCAATAGTTCCTTTACCGTGCCCTGTTACTTCATATGTCGCGGTAATCATACTCATATTATCCAATAGATTATTTCCTATTTCTGAGCCGATACGAATCGCAATTGGGGAGTCCGCTTCAGCTGTTAACAAATGCGTGATAGCATCTGTATTTTGCATAAATGAATAAACTGATTTTAATTGATCGATATCTTGTTTCACACCAAAATCTAATACATTCATGCGGCCACTGACAAATACTTTCTCTTCAAATGCATGACCTAACATTGCATCGAATAAATTCATCATGCCGTCTGGTGTTTGAAAATAACGGTGTAAAATCATTGGAATTTCTGTTCTCAAGCGATGATAAACCGTTAATAATGGTTGTCCCACCAACTTGTCGTTTATGATTTGCGTCATTTTCTCTAGATCTTGGCTGGAAACGGAAGCAGGTATTGCAAACACTTGGCTTTCTACATTTCCTTTATCTGTTACGATAACCGCTATGATTTGTCGGTCATTTAAAGGAACGATCCGAAAACCTGTTAGTTTCCGTTCTTTCACCTCAGGACCTAACGAAAAAGCTGTGTAACTAGTCAGGTCAGAAAGGATTTCAGCGGATTGTTCAATGATGTCATTGATCTCATGAAACTCTTTTCCAAAGGAATGACGAATTGTTTCTAATTCATCATGTGCAACTTGTGTTGGACTTAGTAAATGATCCACGTAATAGCGATAACCATCCATTGAAGGAATTCGGCCAGAAGACGAATGTGTCTTCAATAGTAAACCGTGTTCTTCTAAAGCCTTCATATCATTACGAATCGTTGCAGAGCTTGACTTAATTCCATCTTCCATCAACTTCTTTGATCCCACAGGTGTTCCTGTATTCGTGTATTCTTGGATGATAAGTCGCAAAATATTCTTTTGTCTTTCAGTTATCATAGTTACCACCCTTCATTAGCACTCATGTCATTCAAGTGCTAATACAATTATTAATATATCAAGTTCCTTTAAAATTGTCAAGAGAAAAACAATCTTTTTTAGCACTCTTTATGACTGAGTGCTAAAAAAAAGACGAGAGTCGTTCAAACTCTCGCCTCACTCTATAGAATCCATCCCAACAATCGTTTTTTTAAGTTCACTCTTTCTCAATAAGAAATTCTTCAAATACATCATTCCCTACAAAAAGTCCCTGTTCGGTAAGTTGGATATAACTGGCATTTTCCAATAATAATCCTTTTTGAACCAGATTAGGAATCGTTTCTTTGTAAACCTGATCCAATGATAAACCAAATTTTTCTTTAAAACGCTCTTTTGAAACACCTGACATTTTTCGTAAACCCAAAAAAAGTTCTTCTTCCATTTGATTATTCAATGTCAAAATCTCTGTTTCAACTGTGGGCAGCTGATTTTCTTTTAATGGTTTTAGATAATGTTGAATCGGGCCATGGTTACGATACCTTGTATGTCCTAAATAACCGCTGGCACCTGCTCCGAATCCATAATAGTGATCATTGTTCCAGTAAACTAAATTATGCTGGCTTTCTTGTCCCTTTAAAGCAAAATTACTTACTTCATATTGATGTCGCCCTGCCTTTTCCATCGCAATAATCGTTTCTTCAAACATTTGCGCTTCAACATCTTGATCTGGCAACTGCAAGCGACCTTGTCGAACCCAGTTCATAAACATCGTTTTATTTTCCAAAATCAAAGAATATAATGAATAGTGAGGTAAATCAAGTTCAATCGCTCGTTTCAAGGTATCTCTAAATCCTTCTAGCGTTTGGCCCGGCAATGCATAAATTAGATCAATACTCACATTTAGAAAATCTTCTTTTTCCAAAAGTTTCATCGTTTCATAAACATCTTCTGCAGTATGCTTACGTCCGATTTTTTTAAGCAATTTATTATCAAATGTCTGAACCCCCATAGACAAACGATTTATGCCATATTCTTTCATCACATGCAGCTTTTCTTGTGTTAAATCACCAGGATTTGCTTCTATTGTAAATTCATTTGTCTTATCGATTGGTAGTAACTCCCGCACGCCTTTTAGCAATACATCCAGTTGCTTAGCCGATAAAGAGGTTGGCGTTCCACCTCCTATGTAAATCGTTTCCGTTGTCTTGCTAGGATATTGATCTTTGGTCAAACGAATTTCCTTTAAAAGACTTTGAATATATTCATCAACTGGTTGTCCTTCCAAAAAGACTTTATTAAAGTCACAGTAAAAACAGATGTGTTCACAAAATGGGATATGTATGTAAGCTGAAATCTTAGTATTATCGTTTTCCAATTTTTTTATTCCTCCAATTTAGAAGACTTCTATTCTACTTGCTATTATATAGAAGACGTCTCTTATCTTACCATATCCCAACATAAAATGTTCTAATTTGATTCAATAAATTCTGCTTCCCTATTCAAGTAACACTATTGATAAACACGTATAAAAAAAAGACACCTTGATCCTGCTAAAGAAGCAAAGGTGTCTTATTGTATTATAGTTACAAAAAACTTTTTGACTACAGTAACTCTTGATATTTCCTCATATAAATCTTTTTGATCATAGTTACTAAAAGTAAATAAGCAACGATTGTTGGAATCAGATAGAAGAAGTAGTTACCTGGTAATGGAGCAAACCCGATACTAGCACCTAAATTTGTAAATGGTAAAATAGTCCCAATTAAAATCCCAATCGAAGTAACCAGTGTCAAGATGCCAGAGGCTCTACTTTGAAGGAATGGTATCTTCGGCGTCCTCAAGACATGAAGTACCAACATTTGTGACCATAGCGACTCGATAAACCAGCCAGCATGAAAAATAGCGATAAATAGTAGTTTTTTATCCGCTGTTAATGAGAAGAACCCACCACCTAAAATTGCAGGGCAAATAATAAAGTACATAAATAAATACGTTACGATATCAAAAATAGAACTTGTTGGTCCAAACCATCTCATGAATGAACCAATCGATTTTGCTTCCCATTTTTTAGGCTTTTCTACATACTCTGCATCCACATTATCCCAAGGAACAGACATGCATGATGTATCGTAAATCAAATTCAAAAAGAGTGATTGAATCGGCGCTACTGGTAGAAATGGTAAAAAGATACTTGCAGGAATAACAGAAAATACATTACCAAAATTTGAACTTGCAGTCATTTTGATATACTTCATTGTATTACTAAAAACTCTGCGGCCAGAAATGATTCCTTTTTCTAAAACCATCAAGTCTTTTTGTAATAAAATGACATCTGCCGATTCTTTGGCAATGTCGACAGCTGTATCGACAGAAATGCCCACATCTGACACCTTCATCGCTCCAGCATCATTGATCCCATCTCCCATAAACCCAACTGTTTGTTCATTTTTTTTCAGTGCTTTAACAATTTTTGTTTTTTGATCAGGGGTTACTTTTGTGAAAATATTGTATTCATTAACTGTTTGTTCTAATTCGGTATCAGAAAGTTTAGCAAGAGCTGAACCATTGATCATTTTTTCAGCACCAAGACCGACTTCTTTACAGACTGAACGGGTAACTAACTCATTATCGCCTGTTAAGATTTTCACTGAAACTCCGTTATTTTTCAATGCTTTAATGGCTGCAGATGCGGTTTCTTTAGGTGGATCTAAGAACGCTAGATATCCTTGTAAAATCAGTTCTCTTTCGTCTTCAACTGAATAGTCATCTAATTGATTATTGACTTCCTTATCCGCAATTGCTAACACGCGCAAACCATCTTCATTTAATTCGTTTACTGTTTTTAATACTTGTTTTTTTATTTTGGGTGTTATCGGAACAATCTCTCCGTGCTGATTGATATGCGTACATGCTTGCAGCATCTCTTCAACTGCTCCTTTAGTGATCAAGAAGCTTTGATTTGATCTTCTATTTTTAATCACCACACTCATTCTTCTACGGTTAAAGTCAAACGGAATTTCATCGATTTTAAAGTAGTCCTCTTCGTCAATGGATAATTCTTTTGATGTCGCTTCAATGATTGCTTTATCGATCAAATTACGAAGACCCGTTTGAAAATAACTATTTAAAAAGGCTGATTGCAACACTTCTCGATCTTCTTGACATGACGTATTGTAATGATATTCTAAAATCACCTTATCTTGGGTTAATGTCCCCGTCTTATCTGTACATAAAATATCCATGGCACCAAAGTTTTGAATGGCATTGACATTTTTCATGATCGTGCCCTCTTTTGCCATATCTCTAGAGCCTTTAACTAAATTAGTCGTAACAATCATTGGTAACATTTCTGGCGTAAGACCAACTGCTGTCGCAATCGCAAACATCAACGCTTCACTCCAATTGCCTTTTGTGATGCCATTGATCAAAAAAACTGCTGGTGTAATGACCATCATAAAACGAATCAACAACCAAGTCGTTTTATTCACACCTAATTCAAAGCTGGTTTTTTTCTCATCATCCGCTACATCTTGGGCAATTTTTCCAAATAATGTATTGTCACCCACACGAACGACTACACCTACTCCGCTACCACTAACTACATTACTTCCTAAAAATAGTAGATTTTCATAATCTGTTTGGTTATTATTGGTTGAAACAAAATTTTTAACTTTTTTTTCAACTGGGAAACTTTCACCCGTCATAGCTGATTGTGATACAAATAAGTCTTTTGCATGAATTAAACGAAGGTCTGCTGGAATCATATCTCCAGCTGAAAGTTTCACTAAATCCCCACAAACTACTTGATCCATAGGAATTTCCATTTCTTTATTTTCTCTAGTGACTGTTGCAGTGATTTGGATCATATTTTGTAGTTTGTTGACAGCGTTACTGGACTTCACCGATTGGACTAATGTCATAGTGCCACTCAATAAAACCATAACAAGCATGATCAAAACGCCGGCAATATCTTTTTCACTTGGCTCCGCATAGACATATTCGGTAAAAAACGAAATGGTTGCCAGAATCATTAATACCACAGTAAATGGTGTGACATAAGATTTTATTACAGTATAGACAATTGATTTCTTTTTATCATCCGTGATTTTATTGACGCCAAACTGTTCTTTTGAACGCTGGACTTCTCTGGCTTTCAACCCATCCCACGAAGAGGAAAAACTTTCTAAGACTTTATCAATAGATAGATTTGCTAATTTTTGATAAGCTTTTTCATGGATCATGTTCTTCATTTCTTTTTGCATCTGGATTATCCTCTTTTCTTTTCGTTGATTTCTGCTTGATCGAACTATCTTCTGGCACCTTAACCACATCCTTTCCACACAAAAAGAGCGCACTGAAAACTCAGCCCGCTTTTCCGTGAGTCTTCGTAATCGTTGAGTTTTGGCACTGTACAACGTAAAAAGCATCTGCTTTTAGCTACCTTAAGAAAAGCCTTCGTTCGACAATTCCTGTTCTACCCATTGGCGTCTCTCGACATTTTTGGGCAGTAGCCTGTGTTTGTATAGGAGCCTCACCTAACAAGAAGAATTACACTGTTATTCTAATGATTTATACTAGTATTTTATAGACTAAAAAAATTATACAGCTATAACTTTTTTTGAATGTAGTTTTAGTAGGTCTTTAGATTTATGCGAAATCATTAAGAAAAAAGAATATACTTATAAATAAAACTGAATAGTCTTTTTTTATGTTTTTATTTATGATAGTTGTATAAACGAACTTCCCAACTTCGTTTATGCATAAATCCATACTCCTTTTTACAAAGTAAACTCTGATAAATCCCACTTCGTCTTTCCTGCGAGGTGGGATTTATGGTCTCGAAGATTTTTATACCTGAATACCTAAAAAGGAATACCACTATAAGTAAAATGAAATAGTTTAACTTTGTCTTCAAGTCTATAATGAATGAGTAAATAACTTATTTACAGTGCATAAGCAAAAAAGTTCATCATTTTTTATCAGTTAGAATGTACTGATAGAAGCTCTTTCAATTGGTTTGCTATAACCAATTGAAGGGGCCTTTTCCTTTTTCATTTAATGTACTATTAATTTTTTATTTAGTTTTAAAAAAAAACAACTATTTCAGAAAAAATTATTTTATCTTGTAAGAGACGAGTTTTTTTATTCGAATGAAGGGGATGAGCAAATGAAACTAAAACATTTAGATTATTTTTTAGCATTATGTAAAAATAAAAGCTTCACAAAAACTTCAGAAGAATTAGGCATCTCTCAACCTTATTTAAGCACTCATATTCGAGAATTAGAGCAGGAATTGAATGCACAATTAATAACCAGAGATTACGGTAATAATACGTTAACACCTGAAGGGATGGTTTTAAAAAAAAGAGGGGAAAATATTTTTCACGAGTTTGAAATGGCTATTGATGAAATTAATCAGCTTGTTCATAGTGGCGAAACTGCACTTATCAGAATTGGAACTAATTTGGCTGACACTGATTATCTAATGGCGAAATTATTAACTGACTTTCACACGAACTATCCTTCTGTATCAATCGATTATTGCTATTATAACAATCTAGAAGAAGTTTTGGAAAAAGGAGAAATTGATATAGCAATCGGAATCCTCTCTGAAACAAATCCTAAGATAATGAGTGACTTAATTTTATCTGAATCATATGTGCTTTTTATCAGTAATAACAACAAATTTTCTGACTTAGATGAAGTCTCAGCGGAGCATTTACTTCAAATCCCACTAATAAATTATTCCAATCAAATTTATGAAAAAATAGTAATTGATTCTTGGATAGAAACAGCTCATCCTAAACTTAAATACAATCATCATTATGAACTACCTTCAACAATATCCATTTTAAACTTAGTCGATCAAGACTTTGGTGTAGCGCTTTTACCATACTCCTTAACAGATTCACTTCCTAATTACTTGAATGTTAATTCTGTTGAAATCATCGATGGGCCTTTTAGAAATATTTCCATTGGTTATGCCTCAAGTTTTACACGTTCTAAGACACATGACTATCTAATAAAGCAACTTCAATTTATCTTTTAATTTCCCATTGAAAGGAGCGCGAAATCATGGAATTAACTCATTTAAATTACTTTTTGGCCCTCTGCGAACAAAAACAATTTACTAGAGCCAGCGATATACTAGGCATCTCACAAGCTGCACTAAGTAAACAAATAAGAAATCTCGAAGATGAAATCGGCACTTCGCTATTTTATAGAAATGGTTCCGAATGTCAACCTACTCCAGCTGGAAAAATATTGGAAACACATTGTTGGCGTATCAAACAAGAAATGTACTATATTGGTGAAGAAATCAACGATTTATCTGATACAGCTGAATCTAACATTACAACGATCAATGTTTCACTCTTTTTAAATGATCTCGAATTCAAATTGAATGATACACTTTCTGCTTTGTTCCGTGAATATAAACAGTTGAGAGTAAATACGATTGTTTCAGACAATATTTTCAAGTCCCTTGAAACATTGGAAACCGATATTGGCATTGGTCCAGCTATAAAGAATGTACCTACAACGATAACTAAAATAGACATTTACTCCAATGAGTACAAAATTATCATGCGCAAAGAGCATCCTATTCTCGAACACCCAACCATCACCCTGGATCTACTTGAGAACTATCCATTTGTATTTTTCAATAAGAGATTCCTTGAGACAAAAACGATTTATGATTGGATGGATACTAATCTTCCTTCGAGGTCTCAAGAGTATGACATTCAAGTCGACACAACTGAATTAATCCTTTATATGGTAAGTAACACGAATACTTTTTCAATCGTTCCTCAGTATCTTGAGTGTCACTTAGATCATTTAGATATCGCCTCGATAAGCCATAATAGCCTGCCTACAAGAGTAATGTCCGTTTATTATCTTAAGAATAAATACATGAACACTCAATTAAAACAAGCATTATCTTCTTTTACAAATACTTCATTTTATTAATTCAAAGAAGCTGAGACATAACTCCAAAAAGTTATCACTCAGCTTCTTTTCGCTTAAAAAACTGGCGAAACCAACCACAACAAACAACTCAAAAAATAAATTAAGAACCATTACATCATTCTACTGTTTTTAGTTCAATGAAGGTTCATCTATCACTTTTTCTTTTTTGTAGTAGATTCTGATGTTTTTTTATCAGTCTCTTTAGAATCAGAAGTTTTGTCCTCTTTATTTTTACTAGATTCTAAAGAACTACTACTTTTTTTCACTTCGGAGGACGTCGGTGTTTCAGATTTATTTTTTTCCGTATTTTTCCCGCATCCTACTAAAGCTACTGAACACAGCAAGATAGTTGTACCTAAAACGATTTTTTTCATGGATTTCACCCTCCTAAAAATTAGTAAGCAAATATTTTTGCTTATCATTCATTATGACAGATTATAAAATACAAACCATCCTATAATAATTATAGTGCTATTCCGTATACTTAAAAACAATTGATAAACAAAAAAACTGAATAAGTTGCGATCTAAGCGTCGCAACTTATTCAGTCTATCAAACCTATCAACAGTTCTTATTCGAAAAATAATCAGCAGTATCTTGCTCGTCTTGTTTTAACTGTACAATCAAACTTTCTGCGCCATCAAATTTAACTTGATCACGTAAATAATGATTCCAACAAACAGTAACTTGCTCACCATAAATATCTTGATGAAAATCTAAAATATACACTTCTACGGTAAGATCGCGACCGTCACCAAACGTGTCATTATGTCCGATTGAGCCCATACCAATATGCCAATTGTTGCCTACTTGAATTTTCACAGCATAAACACCTATTCTAGGTAAACGCACTGTGCTTTTTACTTTGATATTGGCAGTCGGAAATCCCAATAACCGACCTCTAGCATCCCCGTGAACAACTGTCCCGTCTGTTTCATAGACATAACCTAACAATTCAGTAACACCTTCCATATTCCCATGTTCCATTAGCTCACGAATCCGTGTTGAACTGATTTTAGCACCATCTAACTCTTCTTTACCCACAGTAACAATCTCAAAGCGATCTTTAGCATATCCCGGTAAATGAGCAACATCTGCGATATCTTTAGGACCATAAGTATAATCAAAACCAGACACTGCCACTTTTGCGTGAAGGCCTACAATATATTGATCCACAAATTCTTGCGGGGCTAAATGAGCAAAAGCAGAAGTAAATTCAATCACATATAGAATATCTACCCCTTGTTTTTCCATCAATCGCTCTTTTTGTTCTAAGCTATTCAAATATTTCATATTCTCAGGTAGAACCTTTTGGAAAACGATAGATGGATGCTGGTTAAACGTCATTACTGCCAGCTTTAAGCCTTTTTCTTGTGCAATTTTTTTTGCTGTTTCAATTACTTTTTGATGCCCACGGTGAACCCCATCAAAAAAGCCTAATACCATAACGACCTCATCAGCCGGAATTTGGTCTAAGGTGTATGGATGTCGTATTGGAATGATTTGCATGATAAAACTTCTTTCTATTAATTATTTCTTAGTACCTTACTAGGTTTTAATATGTTCTGCTTTGTCGGATGTGCCATATATAAACTCACAACTTGGTCTTGATAAAATAGTGCGACTAAATCTTCGGGCATTTCGTTTAAAGATAACTCAGCTGGAGTCAAGCGAACACCATTTTTTACTTTTTGATAAAGTGCAGCGGATAAATCGATTCGCGGAAAATGCTCAATAGCTGTTTCGATCGGTAATAACGTTTCAGAAATCGTATTTTGTTCCATTAGTGCTGCAACTTGCGCCAACGTCAAACTTTGCTCAGCAGTCAAACCGCCACTTGCTGTGCGAGTTAAATCAGACATGTGCGCTGGAACCCCTAAAACAAGACCTGTATCTACAGACAACGTTCTAACATAGGTCCCTTTACCGCAAACTACTTTGAAGCGCCAGCTTTGTGTTCCTTTTTCTCTATCAAATTCTGGTTCATTCGTTCGTTCAAAAGAATAAATCATTGCTTTTCTCACTGGACGTTCGACTTCTTCCCCATTTCTAGCATACTCATAGAGGCGTTTGCCGTTGACTTTGACTGCCGAAAACATTGGCGGAATTTGAGTGATCTCGCCTGTCATCGTTTGAATTGCAGCATCAATTTCTTCTGTTGAAAAAGGTTTAGAGAGCGTAACACGTTCAACAGTTTCTCCACTGGCATCTTCCGTTGATGTAGAAAAACCTAGCGTGATTTGTCCTTCATAGGTCTTGCCAGAATCAACCATATATTCAATCACTTTCGTCCCTTTGCCGATACAAATAGGTAAAACACCAGAAACATCTGGGTCAAGTGTACCACCATGACCAATTTTTTTTGTATGTAAAATTTTCCTCAGTTTAAAAACACAGTCATGACTAGTCATGCCCGCTTCTTTCCATAAAGGTAAAATACCGTCCATTGTTTTCCTCCATTAGATTATTAACTCATATATTATAGCATAGAAGACAAAAAATATTCATTTTTTCAAAACTAGTTTTAATAGCTCTAAAGTAGAAGCAACAAAAAACGTGAAGCAAAACAAATTACGTTGTTTTACTTCACGCGACTATGTTAATACAAAATGAACTTAATTCAATCGTATTTTTAAGCAGAATGACCTACAATTACGCCACCAGCATATCCAAATCCAACACGGGTCATTCCAGGATTTAATTCCCAATCTCGGTGACCTGTTCCAGATGGAGATGTCATGTTCGTCTCATTGTACCAAGCCATGATGACAGAGTTTCCTGGAGCAAACATAAATGCAATTACTTCGTCTCCTCTGTTCCAATGATCAGATGGTACTTGGAAATCTTGCATGCTCGCTGCACGGCTACTAGCTGCAGCAGCAAGTCCTGCGTCCCAACTAACTGGACTCAAACCGTGAGCTGCTCGTAAAGAATTTAACGCTTGGAACGTCGCATCACCAGAAGTAACTGGTGGTGTTACAGGGGCAACAGGTTTTTCTGATGGTCCAGTACTTTCTTGATTGCCTGAGGTGTTTCCCTCATTTGGATTACTAGTCGACTCATTCGTCCCACCAGGATTAGATGGTGCTGTAGTTGTCTCTGTAGTACTTTCACTTTGAGTAGTTGTTGTTTCTGTTGCTTTTGAATTATCAGCTTTAGCAGTCTCAACCTTTTTGGCTTCTTTATTTTTCGCTTCATTTGCAAGCTGCGTTTTTAGTGCTTCTTGTTGTTCTTTTAATAATTTGCTTTTTGAGCTTTCAGCACCAGATGTTTCAGCTTCTACCTCAGCTTTTAGAACATTTAAATCAGCTTGTTTAGCAACCAGGTTTTCTTTTTCTTTTTCAAGTTGAACGGTTGCCTTTTCAACATTCGCTAAATTCGTTTGAATAGTTGATTTTTTACTTTCAATAAGGGCTTTATCTTCTTTTTGTTGTTTAACTAAATCATTATTTGCTGTCATAATTGAAGAAATTGCTTGCACCCGGCCGACTGCATCTGTGATTGATTCTGAATTTAAAATCATATCCAAAATTTGAGTCCCTTGTCCATTCACTTGAACATTTCTGCCTTGTTTTTGAATCGCTTCTGTTCTTTTATTGATTCGCACATCTAGTGCAGCAATATCTTTTTTTAATTGTTCAGATTCTTTCGTTAATTCTGTTTTTTGTTTATTCAGAGAAATACCTTCATCAAAAATCGAAGAAATTTCTTCTTCTAATGTGGTGATTTGAGCTGCTACACCTTTTTGTTTTTCTTTTAATGCTGAAATTTCTTTATCTTGTTGTTCTATTTTTTTATCAGTTGTCTCAGCTAATGAACTAATCGGTACTATTGTTCCTGCAACTGTAACCATACTAACTATTAATAATGACAAATTCTTTTTCTTCACTATTAACCCTCCATTTTCTTCAACAGTGTCTTTAGTAAGACTTGTACTATAAATAATAGCATAAATTTTATCTATTTGATCGATAAAAATATTACAGTTTCTTTCAATATAGTTACAAAAGTCAATACTGTTACAAAATGGCACCATAAAAGACCCGGGAATCGTTCAAAAAGATACAAAAAAGCCAAAAAGGACGGATCCCATTCAGCTTTTTTTGCTTCTATTAGCATAGAGAATATCAGAAAGGTTACTTTAATACTTTAATTAATCAACTAAACGGTTTCACTTAACAATTTTAGATATATTAATCGAACCAATATATCCAGCACTAAAGTTTTCGACAACGATTAAAGGATTTGTTTCATTTTCGCCAACTTTGAATGTTTGGCTTATTTTATAGTAACCTTTTTCAGACAATTGATCTTTCGAAAGAAAGTTATTAATAATCTCTCTGCTTTCTTTTCCTGATGGATCCTCTTTCAGAGATAATTTCACACGATTGCTTTCTGGTTTTCCATTTTGTGGTTTGATATAGACCGTAGCACGATATTCGGCCCCTTTTTCTAGAGCGTCGATTCCTGTAAAATGTTTATATAAACTAGCATGACTATCAGAATAGAAAGTATAATCTCCCACTAAAGCAGCTTGTGGATCCTTCGACAGTTGAATATCTTGTCCTGAAAACATTTTCCAGCCCGCTGTTTTACCATTTGGCCAAGTGTCATTAATATTGACTTTAACTTTGATTGTTTTTCTAGCTACTTCATTACGACTGTTCTTCACTTCATAAGTCACTTTATAGGTACCAGGAATAGCACTACTTACGTTATTGGAAACCACTTTGATCTTATTGGTTAAATCTCCTATGCTTTGATCCGAGGCTTCTAAACCGATCCTTGCATCAAATGGATCAAATTTTTCGTCTTGTTGAATTTCGATGTTGTTTGCTTTCAATTCCGGTATACTGAGTCTAGCTACTAAGCCTTTTAATTTTACTATTTGCTCGTTACCAATTTTACCCGTTGTTGCGGCTAAGGTAAATGTCGATTCCTGACCTTCGTAAACATTTGGGCCCACTGAGAATACTGCGCCCCCATAATTGTGCCTTAAAGTAATCAATCCACCGCCAAAACTTTGAGTAAAGAAACCAAAATTTTCAGTTTCAGTAGGTAAGGGGATATTTTTCATGCTATTCCCTACTAAATAATCCCCTTTATCTGTCTCAACAAAACCTACATGCGGACCAACAATAGGTGAAATAAGCCCACCATGCTCTGGAATAGCTGGATCAAGGTATGTATTGACTTCAAAACCAAGTCCATTTTTCAACCCTAAAATACCTAAACCGCTACCATTAACTCCAGTTTTGCCAATTTCTCCAATTTCCCCTTCGTGAAAGGCCGCTCCAATCCCATTCCCTCCTTTTGAAGCAGTACCATAGTCAACATCAAAAATGAGGTTCATATTGTTATCTCCAAAAGTCAGTTTTGAGTTCAGCGTGATTGCTCCAAACTGATTTGATTTAGCTTTAGTCAGTCTTACTGTATTGCTATCAATCAATTCGGCATCACCATGAAGCGTAAAGTAATCGGTTAATTCAATATCTTCTAATGTATTGATATCTGTCTTTCGACTATTTTTTTCTTCCCCAAAAACCTCCTGATCACCTAAAACAAAAACACTACTAGAAAATGCTGCAATGAGCAATGATGATAAAATTAATTTTTTCATACTAAATCTCCCCTTTCAAATTAGTTGAGTGATGATCCTTATTGATTGTTTCTCTAAAGCGGCATACCATTAAAAGAGCTCTCTTTTTTATCTGTCAAACCTATCAGCTCCCCCTCACTTTCTATTTACAAATTAATCGTTATTAATAATCATTAGGTCATAATGACAACCCAAAAAGATAAAATAATTAACTTTATCTAAAATTAATTTTACTATTTTTACAACAAAAAAAAGGTCATAAAAAGGACAATAAGTAACAAAAATGATTGTTTTAAACTTATAAACTAAAAATATTTCTACAATAAAAAGGAAATATTACGACAATTTTATAGCTTTTTTGTATATATCAAACCTTAAACATTATCCTTGTTATTGGCTTATTTTGTTCATTTTTGGTTACTAAATTCCATTATATGATTTTTTTAGACAAACTCTTTGTTACAAAAAAAAAGCGTAAAACATAACTACATAACCGTTACGTTTTACGCTTTTATTCTATTCACCTTGATTTAATTTACGAATCAGCTCATCAATATGATTCCCATATTGAACAGATTCATCTTTCTCAAAAATTAGTTCCGGCGTTTTATACAATGTCAAACGTTGTCCTAATTCTTTGCGGATCAATCCTTTGGCTTTATCTAATCCTTGTTGCGCTTTTTGTTGATCAGAAGCTAGATCAGATAACAAACTGTAATAAATCGTCGCTTGTTGCAGATCGCCAGTTACTCGAACATCGGTAATTGTAATATCTTGCACACGTGGGTCTCTGACACGTTTTCTCAATATATCATTGATTTCACGCATGATTTCTTGACCCACTCGGCGGTCACGATAATTTGCCATACTGTTTCTCCTTCTCTCTTTTTATTATTGTTTAATTTCTTCCATTACAAAGCCTTCGATCACATCATCAACTTTAAGATCATTGAAGTTTTCAACCATTGCACCACATTCAAAGCCAAGTTTAACTTCTTTAGCATCGTCTTTGAAACGTTTCAAGCTAGAAAGTTTGCCTTCAAAGATAACGATTCCGTCACGAATCACACGAACGCCACTATCACGACGGATAGAACCTTCTGTGACATAACAACCAGCAATCGTTCCAACTTTAGATACTTTATAAAGCTCACGAACAGTCATTTGACCAGTGATTTTCTCCTCGAATTCAGGATCAAGCATCCCTTTCATCGCTGTTTCAATTTCTTCGATTGCTTTGTAGATGATACGGTGTAAACGAATGTCCACTTCTTCTTGATCTGATTGTTGTTTTGCTTGAGGTGTTGGGCGAACGTTAAAGCCAATGATGATCGCATTACTTGCTGCAGCAAGTGTCACGTCACTTTCATTGATTGCACCAACAGCCGAGTGAACGATTTTCACACGAACACCAGCAACTTCGATTTTTTGTAAGCTTGCTGCAAGAGCTTCAGCCGTCCCTTGTACATCTGCTTTGATAATCACGTTAACGTCTTTCAATTCGCCTTCTTTTAGGCTTTCAAACAAGTTGTCTAATGTTACACGATTATTTGATGAACGTTGTTCAAGTTGTGCACGTTTGCCACGTTCTTCACCTGCTTGACGAGCTGTTTTTTCATCTTCAAAGACTACGAAACGATCACCAGCTTGCGGAACATCATTCAATCCTGTGATTTCAACTGGTGTTGCTGGACCTACAGCTTTATCACGACGGCCGATATCATTAGTCATAACACGGACACGGCCAAATGTATTCCCAACAACGATTGGGTCTCCAACACGTAATGAACCTTGTTGAACAAGTAATGTAGCAACAGGTCCTTTACCTTTATCTAAACGAGCTTCGATCACTGTACCGATTGCACGTTGCGTTGGATCAGCTTTCAAGTCTTCAACTTCGGCGATCAAAAGAATATTTTCTAGTAACTCGTCAATGTTTTGGTTGAATTTCGCTGAGATGTTTACGAAGATCGTATCTCCGCCCCATTCTTCCGGGATCAAACCATGTTCACTTAATTCTTGTTTTACGTGATCAGGATTAGCTCCTGGTTTATCCACTTTATTGACTGCTACAATAATTGGCACTTCCGCTGCTTTTGCATGGTTGATTGCTTCGACAGTTTGCGGCATAACACCATCATCTGCTGCAACGACTAAAATCGTAATATCTGTGATACCAGCTCCACGAGCACGCATACTTGTAAACGCAGCATGTCCTGGTGTATCTAAGAAAGTAATTGGTTTTCCATCGATATCGATTTGGTAGGCACCGATATGTTGAGTGATACCGCCTGCTTCACCAGAAGTTACGCGTGAATTACGCAACGTATCTAGCAAAGTCGTTTTACCATGGTCAACGTGACCCATAATCGTTACAACTGGCGGACGTGTTACAAGATTTTCTTCAACTAATGCTTCTGGTTCGAAGAATTTATCAATATCAGCAACATCGACTTGAATTTTTTCCTGCGGCTCCATGCCATAATCCACTGCTAATAATTCAATTGTTTCTTTATCTAGGGATTGGTTTTGATTGACCATTACACCCATCATAAATAGTTTTTTGATGATTTCAGCTGGCTCGCGGTGAATTTTCTTCGCGATATCCGCAACGTTCATTCCTTCTGTATATTCTAATACATCTGGTAATTCACGGAATTTACGCGCTGGTACTGCTGGTTTTGTTGATTCTTGGTATTTGCCTTTTTTACCTTTTTTGTTGAATCTGTTGCGGTTTTGATTATTGTAGCCATTACGGTTACGATTTTGACCACCGCCTCCACCGAAACTATTATTACGGTTTCCAGAATTCGTATTGTTACGATTTTGATTTCCTTGTGAGTTATTACTAGCTTGCCCTTGTTGTGGACGGTTTTGCTGTCCTGCTTGTGCAGCTGGACGATTTTGATTTGTATTTTGAGTATTGCTTTGTGTGTTACGATTTTGATTTGTACTTGGCGTATTACCTTGTGAATTACGATTTTGAGTATTGTTACGGTTTTGATTATTTTGTTGTCCTGCTTGTGCTGGACGGTTTTGATTTTGGTTGTTTTGTTGCGGACGATTTTGTTGTCCTTGGTTTGAACGGTTTTGAGTCATATTTTGGCTGCTTCCTTGCATGTTACGATTTTGGTTGTTGCGATTTTGGTTATTTTGTTGTCCTTGTTGCGCTGGACGATTTTGATTATTTTGCTGCGGACGATTTTGTTGTCCGTTTTGTTGTTGCGGTCTTTGTTGAGTTTGGTTTGGTCTATTTCCATTTTGGTTAGCTGGTTTTGGATTTGCTGGTTTTGTTTGCCCTTGACCACTTTGTGCTACTTGTGGTTTCGGTGCTGATTTTTGTTGTGTACTTGCAGGCTTGTTCCCTCCAAATGAACTACGAAGTTTTGATTCTTCCTCAGAAGAAATTGCGCCCATGTGATTTTTCACATCCATACCTAATGCATGCGCTTTTTCGACAACATCTTTACTCGATTGATTCATTTCTTTTGCTAATTCATAAATTCTTTTTTTCCCCATGCAATCACCTTCCTAACCTTTGATTAGTTCCTTGAACTTAGTCGCAAAGCCCTGATCATTGATACCAATCACCATACGCGTTCTACCGATCGCGTGACTTAATTCTGAATGTAAAAACGACTCACTGCAAGGAACATTGTAATAAGAACATTTGTCCTTGATTTTTTTTCTTGTATTATCACTAGCGTCAGAGGCAACAAAAACGAATTTCGCCTTATTGCTACGGATATCACCGATAGTCAATTCTTCACCGGTCACTAGTTTTCCAGCTCTCATAGCCAAACCTAATAAATTCAGTATTTTTTCTTTATCCATTGCCGAACAACTCTTTACGTGCTTTTTGATGTTCAACATAATCTAATAATTCTTGATAAAAATCATCTGTCAATGTCGTTTCCAACACACGGTCTAAAATATGCTTATCCCAGGCCTCTTGCACTTCTTTAGGCTCAAGCGAAACGTAAGCCCCTCGTCCTGGCATCTTCCCTGTAGGATCGATTGCAACTTCGCCTTCTTTGGAACGCGTGATTCGAACTAATTCTTTTTTTGGTTTCATTTCACCTGAAACAACAGATTTACGCATCGGGACTTTTCTTTTTTTCATTCCGTTCCCTCCAAATCGTTAGACTTGTTCTTCGTCTTCTACTGTTTTATCTTCAAACTCAATATTTTCGTAATCATCAGCAGTCATATCAGATGCCACGATTTCTGCATCATGTGTTTCTTCTTCAGATGTTGCTTGATTTTCCGCTTGTTCTGCATAATAAGCGTCCATTTCAGATTCAGGTTTGATATCAATTTTAAATCCAGTCAATTTTGCTGCTAAACGAGCATTTTGACCTCTTTTGCCGATTGCAAGTGATAACTGATAATCTGGAACGACTACTGTACAAGCTTTATTGTTGTTTGGATCGAAAATAACATCAACTACTTGTGCTGGATTCAATGCGTTGCTGATGAAAACTGCTGGGTCTTCGCTCCATTCAACGATATCCATATTTTCGCCTTTTAATTCATTCACGATTGCTTGTACACGTTGCCCTTTTGGCCCTACGCATGTTCCTACTGGATCAATATTTGAATCCGTTGAGCGAACAGAAACTTTTGAACGGTCTCCAGCTTCACGTGCAATGCTGACAATCTCTACTATTCCATCATACACTTCTGGGATTTCTTGTTCAAATAATCGCTTCAATAAATCTGGATGGCTGCGGCTAACAAAGACTTGCGGGCCTTTTGACGTGTTCTCAACTCTTGAAACGTATACTTTGATACGATCATGCGGTTGATAAAATTCATTAGGCATTTGATCTTGCTTAGATAAAACAGCTTCGATTTTTCCTAGGTTTACATAAATGTAACGACGATCTTGTCTTTCAACGATCCCTTGCATGATATCATTTTCATACGCACTGAATTCGTTATAGATAATATTTCTTTCGGCTTCACGAACACGTTGTAAGATAACTTGTTTCGCTGTTTGTGCAGCAATTCGTCCAAAGTCTTTTGGTGTTACTTCAAAACGGATTTTGTCACCCATTTCGTATGCTTTATTAACTTCCATTGCTTCTTTTAATGATACTTCTAGTTGTGAATCAAAGACTTCTTCGGTTACTTCTTTAACAGCATAAACATGGATGTTGCCTTTTTTACCATCGAATTCTACTTCAACGTTTTGGGCCTGCCCATAATGTCTTTTGTATGCGGAAACCAATGCTGCTTCCAGTGCATCAATCACAATCTCTTTAGAAATACCTTTTTCAGCTTCTAATGCATCTAATGCATTTAACATTTCTTTGCTCATTTTTTTATCATTTCCTCCTACTGTCTAAATGAAAGATGAACGGAGCTGATCAACCTTTTATGGGTTGATTTTGCATCTCGTGATAAGTAAAAACTAGAATGTTCTATTTGATGTCTTCACTTAGTTAAAACTGAATTGCTAAACGAGCTTTTGCAATGTTTTTTCGTTCAAATGTATAATCTTTGACTCTTGTTTTGATTTTGACTGTCAAGGTCAACTGATCTTTATCTACTGTTTTTAAGATACCTTCAAATTGCTTTTCACCATCAATCGTTTGATAAAGTGAAACATGAATGTATTCTCCAACTGCGTTTTCATAGTCGCTTTCTTTCTTCAACGGACGTTCAGCTCCCGGAGAGGATACTTCCAGAAAGTATGCTTGAGGAATCGGATCAGGATCCATAGCATCAAGCTTTTCATCTAGCTGTTCACTAACAAGTGCACAGTCTAAGATATCAATACCGCCTTCTTTATCAATAAAGACACGGAGAAACCAGTCTCTTCCTTCCTTGACAAACTCTACTTCTACAAGTTCAAAATTTTGTTTTTCTAAGATTGGTGTGACTAACTCGGTAACAGTTTCCACAACACTACTCAAAATTTTCGCCTCCTTCGAGATTTATGTAACGTACTAGTTTTATTAGAAAAGCGGAGTGAATCGCTTTGAATTGAGTGAGTTTAAAGAAAAACAGTGTGATGTTCTTTATCACAATTTTTTTCTGTTACTCACAGAAAGTCAGATTCATACAGCTAGACAATGAAAAGTCGATTGCATCAGCATTTCATTGTGCTTTCCCTTTGTGTTACTCCATTAAAAAGAGTGAGCAGAAATCCGCTCACTCAAACTAGTATCATTACTTATAATGTATTCTAACACAGATTTTCTGAAAACTCAAATTTTCGTTATTATAACGCCATTATTCTCAATTATTTTTTACGTTTTCAATAAAGAATCATGCTTCACTTTTCTATTCATTTGTTTTACTATAGATAAGAAAAGCTGAAAGGAGCACTATGATGTCTCAAACACAAGTAATCAAAGTTACCAAAGATACTATGAAGAAAATGAAGTCATTTTACGAAAGAAATTATTTAAATAGAACTATTCCTTATTCTGAGTTTGTGGCGAAAGTTGGCAATACAACGATCACAGCTTACACTTCTGGAAAAGTTGTCTTTCAAGGACCAGATGCTGAAACTGCTGCCGCTAAGTGGGGCAAGCCAGCTCAAAGTAAAACCTCAAACAAGTCTTCAGCAAAAAAGACCACTTCACTTCCAGCTAATTTTAGTCAACTTTCTGTTTTAGGTAGTGATGAAGTCGGCAATGGAAGTTATTTTGGGCCTGTCACAGTTTGTGCTGCTTATGTCGATAAAACAATGGTCACAAAGTTAAAAGCGCTTGGCGTAAGAGATTCTAAAGAGCTAACTGACCCTCAAATCAGACAGTTATCAGATGTGATCAAAGAATTGATACCTTATAAACTATTGATTGTAGAACCAGAAAAATACAACCAAATCCAACCTAAGTACAACGCAGTCCACATGAAAGTAGCGTTACACAATCAGGCCATTCATTTACTGTTAAGTGAAATCGCACCAATCAAACCTGAGGCAATCTTGATCGATCAATTTACACCTGAAGCAAATTACAAGAAATATGTGCGCAACGAACAAAATCAAGTCAGTGAGAAGTTATACTTCATCACGAAAGGCGAGCAATATCACGTTGCTGTGGCCGCGGCTTCAATCATTAGTCGTGCAGCCTTTTTAGAAGAACTAGATAATGAATCGGAAGAATTAGGTATGAAAGTGCCTTCCGGTGCAGGAACCGCTTCTGATAAAGTCGCTGCTAAGATTTTAGCCAAAGGCGGCATGGCGTTATTAAGTAAATATGCAAAACTCCATTTTGCAAATACAGAGAAGGCAAAAAGAATTGCTTCTAAATAGTGAAAAACCTAAGACAGACTTAAGGAACTGTAGTGACCCCAAAAAGTTAGATTTTCAGGTCTAACTTTTTGGGGTCGTTACAAACTGTCTTAGGCTTTTTTTATTCTGCTTCTTTAATTTCTTTATTCAAATCTGCATAATCTATTTCAGTATGGATAAACGTCTCATCATTTTTAGGGAAATGTTGCAATAAAGAGTCCATCGGTTCAATTTCAACCGTTCCTGTTTCCAATTCAAAATCCATCAGATGTCCACCAAATGTTTGATCATCATCAATAAAATGCAAATGAAAATCTGCAGCTGCAACTCCTTGAAAAAGTTCAGGAGTGAAGAAACCAACTATAGTACCAGTAACGTCTTCTTTAATAAATTCAGGCTGTTCTTTGGATACTTCCACTAACCGTTTATATGGTTTTTCCTGTTTCGGCATTGCTCGAATATGCACTTTTTTAAACTTCCCGTGAATTTTAATTGCATGAAACAAATTTTCACTCTTTAACTGTTCACGGATCAATGTATTGATTTTTAGATTATCCGTAAGCTGTTCGACTTGAAATGTAATTGTCGGCTTAAAGGTTGTCACTGCAGCATAAGGTGTTTCTTGATCCTCATTTAGTGCAATCAGCGCACCATCTTCTCTTCCTTGATAAGCTTTTCCACCTAAAATAATCAATTCTCCATCAAGACCGGATAAAGTCCCAATCCCAAAATCGCCTTTTTTCAAAATATTAGCAATTGTTTCAGTACCATCCATTAAGCCGGCCATTAAAGCACCTAATGTCCCGTGCTGGTATAAGATTGCTTCTTTTGTCATCGTTATCACCTTTCTAATAAAACTGATCTGGTAAAATCGTTTCGCCAAGTTTTTCGTTGTCTTGATAATCAATAGGAATATCGATCACGACAGGACCTTCCGTTTGAATCCCAGTCAAAATTGCTGCTCTTAATTCTTCCACGGTCTCCGCACGCAATCCTTTTGCCCCAAAAGCTTCAGCATATTTCACAAAATCAACCGGTCCAAAATCCACACCGGAAATTCGATGATATTTTAGCTGCTCTTGAAATTCCACCATGTTATAGCGACCATCATTCCAAATTAAATGAATTATATTCAATTTCTTGCGGACCGCCGTTTCAAGATCTTGTGCAGAAAACAAGAATCCTCCATCTCCTGATACTGATATTATTTGTGTATTCGGACGAACAAGCGCAGCTGAAATCGCCCAGGGAAGTGCTACTCCTAACGTTTGCATGCCATTACTAAAAAGCAAATGTCTCGGTTCATAACTTCTAAAATGACGCGCCATCCAAATATAATGGCTACCTACGTCAACTGTAACAGTCATCTCATCAGTCACAAGATTTTGCAGTGTCTCAATAACTTCTAGCGGATGGACCAGACCGTTTTCTGTCCGCTCTTTTAAGTCATCCCGTTCTATTAGCTTTTCGTGCAATAAATCTAAGTAATCCATTGCTTTTTCAGATAGTATTTTCGCCTCAATACTAGGTAAAAGTACGGTTAACGTTTCTGCAATATCACCGATCAGTTCACGTTCCGGCTGGAAATATAGATCAATCTCAGCTGGCGTATCATCGATTACAATGATTTTAGAATCCCCTTCCGCATTCCAATTTCTAGCTTCATACTCGATTGGATCGTAGCCGACGGCGATGACTAAGTCACTTCGCTTCAACAACATATCTCCTGGTTGATTACGGAATAAACCAACCCGACCAAAAAAATGATCTTCCAGTTTTCTAGAAATCACACCTGCCGCTTGAAATGTTTCAACAACTGGGATATTTGTTTTCTCAACAATTTCACGAATCGCTTTTGCTTCTTTTTCAGTAGATGCTCTCATACCAACTAGCAAGACTGGTAATTCTGCTGCTTGAATCAGTTTAGAAAGGTATTGAATATCACAAGATGAAGCAGAACCGATCTTTGGATCACTCAAAGGTTTGATACTAGCAGATTCGACTGATCCGTCCACCACATCTTGAGGAATACTAATGAAACTAGCGCCTTTTTTTGATGATTTAGCCAAACGATAGGCATTTGCAAGAACTTCAGAAATAGTCTCTGGGTCTTGAATTTCTACACTATATTTAGTGATGGGTTCAAATAAAGCAGCATTGTTCATGCTTTGGTGCGTTAATTTTAGTAAATCTCTGCGTTTCACTTGACCGCCAATGGCTAGTACAGGATCGCCCTCTGCGGTGGCAGTGACTAAACCTGTTGCTAAGTTGCTTGCACCCGGACCACTTGTTGCAACTACCACACCCGGATTTCCGGTCAAACGTCCAACAGCTGCTGCCATAAAAGCAGCGTTTTGTTCATGACGCGTTACGATCAATTCAGGTCCGTCATCCACTAATGCATTAAATAGTCCATCGATCTTTGCTCCTGGAATCCCAAAAACATAATCAACTTGATGGTTTTTCAAACTCTCTACAATCACTTTAGCGCCATTTCTGCTTTTTTCCGCCATGTGTTACACTCCTTTTATAATCATGTTTCTTTTTCAAAAAAACGTTAATACAAAAAGAAACATTCGTTATTAAACAATAAAAAAATCTTTTTTTATAATACAGTTACATGACTTGTATCACTTTTTTCATTATAGCACGCATATTTTTATTTGTTTAATGATTTGATTGACGAAAAATAAAACAGTAACGAAACGTTTTAGGTTTCGTCACTGTTCAAAAACATGCTATTTTAGATATTTCACACGTTCATCTTCGATTCGTTTTTCAAAATCCATGCCATAATCAAAGTCATAAACGTGGTCTAACTTGTCTTTATAGCAAAGCATATCAAGCGGCATATCTTCTTCTTGTTCAACCTTCTCCATATCTGCCGGCATCTGAAAAGGTAACAATTCTGATAGTGTGTACTCACCACTCAAAACACTTAAAATCGCCTGTATTTGGACACCAAAATCCACAATTATTCCTTGTACAAATGGTTCTAATCCTTTCACAATCGTCGGGTTTTTCATCATGAGAGAAGCTAAAAAGCGCATTCTTTCACTTATTCTATCTTACAGAAAATTTAACTCTGATGCACACTCATCTAGCATTTTATGATTCTTTACTTGGCTCTGACACTTCTATTTTATTTTTAATAAGTTTAAGAAAGAGTAAAGAAAACGAAATTGTCAGGCTATTAACTTAAAATGCATCAAATTTGCGCTTGCCTTTGACAAATTAAAGTAGCCCCTCTCGCATTTGATTTCCTATCTGCCAAATGATAAAACAACACGGATTATTCTATTTTCTCACTTTTTATTATAAAAAATTTAATACTTAAGTAGTTGACATTAATGAAGATATTCACTATATTTAGGGCGATCTAAATAACTTGTTAGGTGAGGCTCCTATGGAAACACAGGCTACTGCTCAAAAATGTCGAAAGACAGTAATGGGTAGGACAGGAATTGTCGAATTAAGGCTTTTCACAAAGTAGCTAAAAGCTCTGCTTTTTACGTTTCATAGTGCTAAAACTCAACGATGAGAATGATAATAAGCTCTCTTTGTGCTGAAATCAATCCCCCTTCGCTGAGTTATTTAAGCGAAGTTTTTTTGTTTTGATAAATAATGGTGACAGTATTTTTGATTTTGGAGGTGACGGTTTACAGGTTGACGAAATTAGGCTTTGACTGTCTGTCACTTATTATTCACGGCAAAAAGAACTCTTTATCCCCATCTAAAACAATTCCTAAAGCCGAACTTTATTTGACGATCAATTAAAATGATTAGCGAGGAATAAAAAATGAAAACAGGAATGAAATTCTTAATTTGTATACTTCTTAGTATTATCTTACTTCTGACTGGAATCGGGAGTTATACTGCAATCACCTTTCATAACGGAAAGAAAATGGCTCTCTCTCAAGTAAATAAGACTAAGAATAATAATTTTTCCGGTGATCAACAAACAAATACGAAAGAGATCACAATCATGCTAATAGGTGACGATGGGCGTGAAGATGATGAAGATGGCGGACGTGCAGATACATTGATGGTCGCTCATTATAATAGCGAAACGAAACAGCCAAAATTAATTTCGATCATGAGGGACTCTTATGTATCCATACCAGGTCATGGTTTAGAAAAAATCAACGCTGCCTATGCTTATGGCGGAGCAGAATTAACCCGCAAAGTTCTTAATGATTCTTTTGGTTTACCAATCAATTATTATATATCCGCTGATTTTAATAACTTTATCCGATTGATCAATGAACTTTACCCCAAAGGAATTGAAATTGATGCGGAAAAAGACATCAACTTAGACAATGTTGATATCAAAAAAGGCAAACAAATCATGGACGGTAATACTTTACTGCAGTATGCTCGTTTTAGAATGGATGAAGAGGGAGATTTTGGACGTGTCAGAAGACAACAGCAAGTCATGGATGCTCTAGCTAAGCAATCTAAGGATGCAGTTGCTTTTATGCAGTTACCAAAAATTGCTGGTGAAGCGGTCGGTTACTTAGACACAAACATTCCAAGTGATCTCCTTGTAGATTTAGCAAAAGATTTTCTCACAGGAAAAGTAAAAAATCTAGAAACGTTATCTGTGCCAGTAAAAGGGAGCTGGGCCTTTAACGACTATACCGATGCTGGTAGTGTCCTGGAAGTAGATGAAAAACAAAATACACTGGCCATTCAAGACTTTTTGAATGATGGAGCCTCACGATGAGCTGGCCTAAAAGATTATCCAAACTGCATTATGTCGATTTTTATATTTTGATCCCTTATTTAATCTTATGTGTTGTAGGTATTCTGATGGTCTATAGCTCAAGTTCCTATCAATTGCTGGACAGTGAATTAGGGACCGCAAGTAAAGCAATCAAACAATCAATGTATTTTCTTTTTAGTTTGTTTTGCATGAGTTTTGTATATCGAGTCAATTTGAGCGTTCTTCGCAAACCCAAGATGATGTATTTCCTATTGGCATTAACATTTCTCTCAATTGTTGCGTTGCCTTTTATCGGAACAAGCGTTGGTGGTGCAAAACGATGGATCAATTTAGGCGTTCTTTTATTTCAGCCGTCTGAGTTAGTTCCTTTAGTCCTTGTATTGTACTTATCTTCTAACTTGTCTAAAAATGATACCTTAGTTCCATTTACGTTTAAAAACCACAAACGCTCGTTACTGGTTTCGATTTTCTTTATGTTTTTTGTTGCTTTACAGCCAAATATAGCTGGTGCTTCAATGATTTTTATTCTTGTTTTAGTATTGTTTTTATTTAGTGGTCTTTCTCCTTTGTTTACATCACTTGCTTTAGTTGGCTTTGTTGCAATAAAACGGTTAGGGACGGTTCTTTTATTGTCGATTCCCACTGATTGGATGCCTCAAAAATTCAGCTATTTAGTAACACGTTTTGAAGTAATGCAAAATCCTTTTATTGATCCAACTGGCAAGGGATTTCAAACCTCTAATGCTTATTATGCCATGCATAATGGCGGTTTTTGGGGCTTAGGTTTAGGAAATAGTATTCAGAAAAAAGGATTTCTTCCAGCAGCTGATACGGATTTTATTTTTGCTATCTGTATAGAAGAGTTAGGATTGATTTTTTCTTTGGGTATTTTATTCGCCGTATTTTTTATTGTTGCTCGTTTGTTTTTATTAGCAATAAAATCAAAATACCTTTACTACTCTTACCTTTACATCGGATGTGGAATGTTGCTTTTCCTTCAAGTTTCTGTAAACGTTGGTAGCCTGTTAGGTTATATCCCTATGACCGGTTTGACATTTCCTTTTATCAGTTACGGTGGGTCTAGTTTACTGATTTTAAGCATCACGCTTGGTGTTGCCTTGAATGCACGTGGAACAGAACTTAGAGAAACAATTAGACGACAAGGAGGCGTTGTATGAGAAAATCATTAACAGCAAAAAGCGAACCAGTGAATTACGCCCTCTTGTTACCTGTTTTTTTATTGATACTCGTCGGATTTGTTGCTCAGTATGGTGCGTTTCATGCTGATCCAATGGTTGAATCGATTGCTCCGTTATTAAAAAAACAGCTTTTATGGACTATTTTAGGAATCGGAACAATGTTCGGTACTATGTTTATCCCTATCAAATATCTATGGAAATTAACACCCGCTTTATACGGCCTATCCTTGATTCTAATGGGATTGCTTATAAAGTTTCATGATCCTGTTATGGCAGCCGCTACAGGAACGAAACGTTGGCTTAGGCTAGGGCCTATCTCATTTCAACCATCAGAATTCATGAAGCTTGGCTATATTTTGATGTTAGCTTATATCGTTACAAGAAGAAGACAACGCGCCACAACCCCTTCAACGTCAAAAGAAGATTTTCATTTGTTGGGTGAATTAGTTATTGTCAGTTTACCTGTTTTAGCTTTGATGTTTTATCAAAAAGATTTCGGTACAAGTTTAGTTTTCATCTCGATTTTTCTTGGTATCGTACTTGTTTCTGGCTGTTCTTGGAAAATTTTAACCGTTGGTTTCAGTATAATTGGTGTACTTGGTGTTAGTGGTATTTTGCTAGTCTTGACTGAACAAGGGCAAAAAATTCTTTCATTCCTGCATTTTAAACCTTATCAATTTAATCGAATTCATGCGTGGCTCAATCCTTTTGAATATGCGGATTCAATTTCATTTCAGCAAGCCCGTGGTTTGACCGCAATTGGGTCCGGTGAAATGTTAGGAAAAGGATTAACAAATTTGCAAGTCTATGTTCCTGTTCGTGAATCCGATATGATTTTCACTGTCATTGGAGAAGCTTATGGTTTTGTTGGGACTTGCGCATTGATTCTATTGTTCTTTTATTTAATTTATCAAATGTTGATTTGTACGTTAAATGCGAAGCGTGAATTTTATGCCTATATTACCACTGGTGTGATTATGTATTTTTTATTTCATATTCTTGAAAATATTGGATCGAATATTGGTTTACTTCCGTTGACTGGGATTCCATTGCCTTTTATTAGTCAGGGTGGTACAGCTTATTTGGCTAATTTCATTGGGATTGGGTTGATTCTTTCGATGTATTATCAAAAGGAGAAAGTGGAAGTTGATTCAGTATAGTACTTTTAATAAAAAAAGAAAATAGTCTGTTGTTCTCTTAGATAAAAGAAGATGCGACCTTGAAAAGTTAAAAGTAATGTTTAATTAGGCAATAGATTGATACCAAAAAAATCCGATGAAAAATAACTGCAATTTAGTCTAAAAAGTAAAAGTTACTCTGTTCAAGTCACAAAACGCATCCATGTTAGTTTATTACTGGAAGCTTGCGTAAGTATTGAAAGTAGTTCAATACAGATTGCAACATGCGTCAATAAAAATGACTATGGCCACTATATTCACTTGTCGCAAGTATCAAAAGAATGAACACTTAAATTTTTAAAAAATGCCGTTTCATTAAAACAAATAAAAAAGCTGAACCCTTATGCATCAAGGGTTCAGCTACTCTTTTAACTCTATTCTTCTTCTTCCGCCATGAAAGTATTGAAAACTTCTTCAATCATGTCCCATTCAGCGTCTGTTTCGATTTGTTGTAATTCGCCTTCTGTTCCTTCGTTGTTTTCGATGTAAGCATATGCTTGTAATTCAACATCTTCTTCTTCTGGAACACCAGCTGGGTATAGAAGTACGTAGTTTTTACCAAATTCTTCTTGTCCGTCAACTGTCAATAAAATCTCATATAATGTTTCGTTGCCTTGTTCATCAACTAAAGTGATGTGTTCATGTCCTTCGTGATCATGATCATGGTTATGTTCTTCTGCCATTTGTTTTGCTCTCCTTTTATCTTACACTTGTTTTTTAAACAAGTCGTTTAAATTTTATTGCTAGCGCCATCTAGATAATTTTGTAAAATCATGACAGCAGCTACTTTATCGATTACTTTTTTTCTTTTAGCTCTTGAGGTATTTGCTTGCTCCACTAGCATGCGCTCTGCTTGAACAGTTGTTAAACGCTCATCTTGATAAGTAACCGGTATTTGGAACATGTCTTCGATTTTCTTTCCGTATGCCATTGATGCTTCTGCTCTTGGGCCGATCGAATTGTTCATATTTTTGGGCAAGCCGACAACAAATCTAGTCACTTCGTATTCTTTGACTAATTCTGCTAAGCGTTCAAAGCCGAATTCTTCCTGCTCTTCATTGATGCGAATAATTTCTACACCTTGTGCCGTCCAGCCAAATGGATCACTAACTGCAATCCCTACTGTCTTAGAGCCGACATCAAGTCCCATTACTCTCATCGAATAGTGATTCCATGATCAGATAAGTAATATTTAACCAGCTCTTCCATGATCTCATCCCGTTCGTGACGACGAATCAAATTTCGAGCGTCCTGATAACGAGGAATGTAGGCCGGGTCTCCAGAAAGTAAATAGCCCACAATCTGATTAATCGGATTATATCCTTTTTCCTCTAAAGCCTTGTATACAGTAGCTAGAGTCTCACTTACTTCCTTCTTACGACTGTCATCAAAATCAAAACGTACAGTTTCATCTGTAAAACCCATTTATCTACACCTCACTTTTATTCTATTCATACAGTTTCATTCTACTAAAAACAAGCCAAAACTACAAACAAAACTTAACATTTTCTGTCATATATTAAAGATTTCCTTTAATTTTAACAGAATTGATGGCTTATGGAGCGGATAACTTGGTTTTTGCATTGATTTTGTCATCATTTTAATCTATTTTTTCCTAACGCTTGTTTTTTTATTGTATACTCTTTTAAAGGGATGAATATGAAATAAAGTAGTTTTTTTGTGCTTATTGGAATTAGTATTGTATTGATTGTGTTATTGATTTGCTCATTTCGGCTTTTATTAAAACAATCGAAAAAGCCAACAGGACTTTTAGGGATTTTGATGATGCGCCTTTGGAATAGTGTTTATCTACCTTTAGTAAAATGGGCAATAACTAAAATCGAGTTGACGGATCACTCGACTATTTTAGATATTGACGTTGGTAACGGTATTTCCAGTGCTTATCTTTTGGAACAAAGAAATACTCGATCCGTGACAGGTATTGATCTTTCTGAAGAGGCCATTTCACAAGCTAAGAAAAATTATTCAGATAAAATGCTTCATTTTGAAAAAATGGATATCCATGACCTTACTTTTGATTCTGAAACATTTGATCTTGTAACGGCGTTTCAAACGCATTTTCACTGGGATGACTTAGAGCAAGCCTTACATGAAATTTATCGGGTACTCAAACAAGATGGTGCTGTCATTTTTGCTTGTGAATCTGCAAAAATCAATTACTTTTTGCCAAAATTAAAAAAATCAACTAATTTTCAAAAGTATATGTCTCAGTTCGGCTTCTCGATGACAAGTCAATCTACTACGGATCAATGGATCATGTATACGTTTAAAAAAATAAAATGATGTGACTAGGAAATAACTCTGTGAGTCACTTTCTAATCACATCAAATCCAGATAAATGGCGGGATCAGAAATTATTCCTTTTTACCCGCGCTTATCATTTTTTTATAAGTTTGCCATAACTTTGACCATCAGTGCTTTTTGAGCATGAAGACGATTGGCCGCTTCTTGATAAATAGCAGAGTGTGCTCCATCAATAATATCAACTGATACCTCTTCTCCTCTATGAGCAGGTAGACAATGCAGGAAGAGGTAATCTTTTTTCGCTTGAACGACTAGTCGGTTATTAACTTGAAACGTCTTAAAAACTTCTTCTCGTTCTTTTTGTTCAGATTCATCGCCCATACTTGCCCAGACATCTGTTACGATGACATCGGCATTTTTTGCTGCATGATCAGGAGTATTTACAATTTCAATTTTACTTCCACTTTTTTTGGCATTCTTTTTAGCAAGTTCAACAAATTCCGCTTTTGGTTCATACCCCTTTGGTGTTGCGATGCTCACGTCCATCCCAACTAAACTTCCACCAATCAAAAACGAATGGGCCATATTATTGCCATCACCGATATAGGCTAACTTGATTCCTTCCAGTTTGCCTTTTTGCTCATAAATCGTTTGAAAATCTGCTAGAATTTGGCATGGATGGTGATCATCCGTAAGTCCATTTATAATCGGAATGGATGCTTGCGCCGCTAGTTCAGCAACCATTTGATCAGAATAAGTACGTATCATGATAGCATCCACATAACTGGACATCACATTTGCTGTATCTTTGACAGGTTCTCCCCGGCCCATTTGTGTACTTTTTGAATCTAAAACAATCGCTTGACCACCAAGTTGAATGATTCCAGCTTCAAACGAAACCCGCGTTCTAGTACTGTTTTTTTCAAAAATCATCGCTAAGATTTTTCCAGCTAATACGCCTCGATATGCTTCTGGATTTGCTTTTATTGCCACAGCTAGCTCAATAATTGATAAAAATTCTTCTTTACTTACCTCAGTTAAATTCAAAATACTTTTACCATACATGGAATTCATTGTTTATCACTCTCCCTTTTCTGAAAAGCCTATTTGTGACTCCAGATTGTTTAAGACTTTTTCAATGATCACTAAACCTTGATCAATTTCTTTTTCTGTGATCGTTAATGGTGGTAAAAGACGTAAAACTGTTTGACCAGCCTTTAATGCTAGCAACCCTTCGACTTCTAATTGCTCCAATACAACGCTCAAGGTATGTTGATCAGCTAACTCGATACCGATCATTAATCCTTTCCCACGAATCCCAGTGATCATTTTACTTTTTTCTGCTATTTGATTTAGACCAGAAAATAGCTGTCCACTTTTTTTCTGAGCATCCTGTAAAAATGCTGGTTGATTGATGCGCTCGACAACTTTACAAGCAACACTCATTGCTAATTTGTTACCGCCAAAAGTTGAACCGTGACTGCCTGGACCAAAAAAATTTGCTAAACTCCGTTTACCAAGCATTGCCCCAACAGGAATGCCGTTACCTAACCCTTTTGCCAATGTGAAAATATCTGGTTCGATTTGATATTGTTCATAAGCATAAAAGGTACCTGTTCGACCGATTCCTGTTTGAATTTCATCGATGATCAACAAAGCCCCATGCTCTTTACAAAGAGACTGTACAGCTTGAATCCACGATACATCTGCCGGTAATACACCGCCCTCACCTTGAATCAATTCTAGCATGACTGCTGCGGTTTGTTGATCGATTTCCATTTTTACTGGCTCTAGTTCATTAAAAGGGAGATAAATAAAATCAGGAACCAAGGGCTCAAATCCTGCATGAATACTATCTTGTCCTGTCGCGCTCATCGCACCGTATGTTCGACCATGGAAAGAATTTGTGAAGGTAATGATTTTACTTTTACCAGTTGCTTTGCGAGCTAATTTGATTGCAGCTTCATTCGCTTCTGCGCCACTGTTACAAAAATAACTAACATAGTCTTTTCCATTTGCTAACTTCTCAGCTACTTGTTCTTGTAAGTCATTTTCGTACAAATTAGGTGTATGCCATAACAGACTAGATTGTTCTAACAACACCTGATTCAGCTCAGGATCATTATATCCTAAATTCATTACCCCAATACCGCTTGTAAAATCAAGATACCTTTTTCCGGTTTGATCGATTAGCGTATTTTTAGAACCTTTGATCAACTCTAATTTTTTTCTTTGGTAATTCGGAAATAGGTAACTCATGCAAAGACCTCCTTAGATTTGATAATGGTTCCGGCATGTTGAATTTGATTTGTGATATGTACTTCTTTTACACCACCTTTGATGGCGGTTACAGCACTTTCTAATTTAGGCAACATTCCACCTTTGATGATTTTAGCTGTTTTAAGCATGGGAATTTCATTGGTAGAAAGTTCTTTCAGCCATTGATTTTCTTTTTTTACGCCTGGAACATCTGTTAGCAAATACAATTTTTCAGCCTGCAATTCCTCTGCTACTTTACAAGCTACATGATCAGCATTAATGTTCAACCATTCTCCTTCTTTGGTTAAACCTAAAGGAGCAATAATAGGAATATGCTTCGTTTCAAGTAGATGTTCTAACAATTCCGTATCTACTTGTTTGACTTGTCCAACTGAACCTAATGTATTTTTATCAAGGAACGTTCCTGTAATGATTTGACCGCAAGATGCATTTAAACCAACAACTGAAAATCCCTCTTGTTGAAAATGAGTAGTGATCATTGGTTGTACTTGCCCGATCAACACCATTTGTGCAATATCCAATGCCTCTTCTGTCGTTACCCGCAATCCATCTTTTATCACTACAGGTACATTCAAACGCTGCATCATTTCAGTAATATAATGTCCACCACCATGAACAATCACAATTTTTTTCCCATTTTTTTGCCAGCAATCGACTTGTTCAAAAAATGATGTTGTTAAGTTATCGCTGGCTACTCCACCCATTTTTATAACAATGACCTTCTTCATACTTACCGCTCCTCTACGTTTTAACTCTTCATTTTTACTTAATAATACATTTCTATGGATAAATCGGTAACTGATCCAGACCACATCGTTCATCAAATCCAGTAAAAATATTCAAATTTTGAATCGCTTGTCCAGCGGCACCTTTGCCTAAATTATCGAGAACAGTTACGATCGTGACCATATTCATTTTTGGATTATAAGATAGCCCAATATCGCAGTAATTCGAGCCAATCACTTGTTTTAGTACAGGATAATGACCTACCTCTTGAACCCGGATAAAAGGACTCTTTTCAAAATGTGCTTGATATAATTGAACTAATCTCTCGTCAGAAATCGGTTCTTGTAATTTAGCGTATGCAGTTAAGAAAATACCTCGAGTCACTGGAATCAAAGAGGTCGAGAATTGGATTGCTAAAAGTTGCGATTCCCATTTTTTTAACTGCTGAATAATTTCTGGAATATGCTGATGACTGTTCATTTTATACAACGTCATATTATCATGTGTTTCAGTAAAATGTGTTATTTGCGACAAGCCTTTTCCTGCACCAGAAACACCTGATTTAGCGTCGATGACGATAGAATCTAAAACCAATTTATCCGCTTTTAATAATGGTGCCAAAGATAACTCTGCTGCGGTTGCATAGCAACCAGGATTAGCGACCCATTTTGATTCAGGATTTTCCCGATATTCGGCTAAACCATAATCAAATTTTTGAATCATATCCATCGGAGCTCCACTCGATCCATACCAATTTTCGTATTCTCCAATTTCTTTTAAACGAAAGTCTCCTGATAGATCGATCACCGGAAAGTCCGCTTCAATGAAAGGCAGTGCCAACTCTTTTGAAATACCAGAAGGTGTTGCTAAAAAGACTAGATCACTTTTTTCCATAATTTCATTTGGATCGATTTTTTCTAAAGGCAAAGAAATAAGTTGCTTCAAATGAGGGTTAATGTCCTCTAATGATTTTTTATTCATTGAATGACTATGGATCGAAACGACTTCAACAAATGGATGCTGTCTAAGATAACGTAACAGTTCTAACCCACTATACCCTGTAGCCCCAACAATTGATACCTTCATCAGCTTCACTTCTTTTCTTTTTATTTTTTATCAAACGAGTGTTGTTTTTCATATTATAAATTTTCTCATTATACAAGTCAATGGTTTTTTATAAATTTATACACCATTATTAAATAAATATACAAAAAACACAACCGGTATCCAGCCTGTTTTGACTAAAAAAATAAGCCTGTAGAAAAGCTTGATTAGCTTTTCTACAGGTCTAAAATAACGTTTGCGCCAACTATTTTTTCCTATCTAAACAGAAAGGTAAATTACGATCGTCCCATCTGCTTTGTAATGTTCTACATCTGATAAATAGGTACGTCTTTTTTCCAATGCTTCGTCTTTCCAAATTTTCTGCCAAGCTTCTCCCACGCCTTTAGGGCTTGCCTCTGCTACTGAAACCTCTACATACTCACCGGTATGAATGACTGAACTTTCAGTAAAATCAGCTTGTTCGCTCCCTACCAACAAATCATAATCTCCTTGATAATTGCTTTCATAGTTCGAATAGACAGCGAAAAACTCTCCATCTAAATGCATTTCTGGGACTTTGTTCCATAAAGCGATAATTTCATCTAAACGATGATTATTCGTGCGAATTTTCTTACCTTTTATTATTTTTTCCGTTAATTGAATGGTCATTTAATTCACTCCTTCAACATTTATAAGATGAGTTTAACATACAAATGATGACAACTGTCTGTCACTATTTCATTCAATTTTCTGGAGTATTTTTATTGATTACAAATAAAATTGTACCGTAACGATTCCAATCAAAATAAGAATGCCTGGCAAATAATTCGACACTCTGATTTTAGTGATGTCCATAATATTCAAGCCGATTGCAAAAATCATCAAACCACCGATTGCACTGATTTCCCCCATTAATAAATCCAGTAACTCTTTAGGTATATAGCGCATTAAGACACTAGCAAACAAAGCAATAATTCCTTGATAAAGAAAAACAGGCACTGCAGAAAAAAGAACGCCAACACCCAATGTAGCTGTCAACATGATCGACATAAAGCCGTCCATTACAGCTTTTGTAAATAACGTTTGATGATTATTCGCCACACCACTTTCGATTGCGCCAATGATTCCCATTGATCCAATAAGAAAAATCAACGATGCAGTCACAAATCCATCAGCAAAGTTGCTGTCTGGTTTTGCATAACGCTTTTCTAACTTTAAACCAAACTCATTCATCTTATCTTCAATCCCTATCGCTTCTCCTAACATTGCGCCTAAACATAAACTGATCAGAATTACAATAAAAGAGGATGTTTTAAAAGCCATTTGAATCCCTAATACTAAAACCCCTAATCCAATACCTTTTGTTACGGTATCTTTCATTTGTTCGGAAATATTTCGTAAAACAGCACCAAGTAAACTACCCAAAATAATGGCTAAGCCATTCACCAAAGAACCCAATAAAATCATCTTTTTCATCCCAATCATTCTGTACTTTTTCTTATTATACGATAAGAAGTGTCAAAGAGATATTCTAATGTCTAAATATTCTTGTAATTGACGCAAATGTCTATAGATTGTGCAGACTGCTTGATAGTTATTTTTCTTTTTATTGTTCCGTGCTATTTTTTCTTGCCATAATCAACTATACTAATCATAGATAAGATGACAGAACTTAAAAGTGAGGAAACGAAATGGCAACGATAGATATCGAAAAAGTCTTAGAGACTTGTTTACTAGCTGGGAAAATCATGCTGGAAAGTGATGCGGAAATGTATCGAGTAGAAGATACCATGAGCCGAATTGCTTTAGCTTCAGGAGATTATCGTTTGGTCAGCTATGTCACACAAACTGGGCTTTTCGTGGGACTTGATGGCACATCAACGATTCGGATGGTTCAAATCTTAAATCGTTCGATCAATTTAGAAAAAGTGTCCAGAATCAATCAGCTTTCCAGAGAATATGTGACTGGACTTTATACATTAGATGAACTTCTAGAACAACTAAAAACGTTAGAACAAGAACGAAAATTCTTTCCTCTATGGCTGCGGTTTATCAGTGCTGCCGTTGTCAGCGGAACGATTATGATTTTATTTGGCGGTGTTTGGTCCGATTTACTTTTAACTTGTTTAATCGGAGGACTCGGTTATATTCTTTATTATGCCAGTTTAAAAGTTTTACGTATCAAGTTTCTTTCTGAATTTTTAGCGGCCTTCTTTATTGGTTGCGCTGCTCTTTTGAGTAGTAAGATAGGATTAGGTGTTAATCAGGATATGATCATTATTGGTTGTGTGATGCCGCTTGTCCCAGGTGTTCAGATCACAAATGCCTTACGCGACTTATTAGCAGGACATTATCTTTCAGGCGTTTCTAGAGGAACTGAAGCAATGATGACTTCTTCCATGATCGGTTTTGCCATTGCATTTGTTTTTCAATTGTTCTATTAAAAAGGACATTCATCGGGTTAAGTAATTCAGTTTAAAATTCGGAGGTTTTCAAATGACCAATTTACTAATTCAGTTTTCTTTTAGTTTTTTAGCATCAGCAGCTTATGCTATCATTACAAATGTACCTAGACGTTCATTGATTGCTTGTGGACTATCCGGAGCGTCCGGCTGGATGTTCTATTGGTTTGCCGTTCAATTAGGCGCTAATGCTGCCTTAGGTTCCTTGCTTGGAGCCTTAAGTGTAGCTGCTGTTAGTTTTATCTGTTCAAGAAAGTTAAAGCTACCTGTCACTATTTTTAACATTCCAGGCATGGTGCCTTTAGTTCCAGGAGGACTAGCTTATCAAGCCGTTCGAAACTTAGTGATTGGAAACTATGAAACAGCCGTTTATTCAGCGGTACAAGCAATTATGATAGCAGGTGCTATTGCGTTAGGTTTAGTTTTATCCGAAGTTTTGAATCACAATATCAGGAACTTTAGAGAAAAACGTGATATTGTGAGTTTGATTAGAAAAAAAGAAGAGAAATAAATCCACTAGTTAAATAAGAAATACCGAGATGAGTTAATGAGTGCAGTCAATGTTCTTTCATATTCAAAATAAGAAAGGAACAAAAGAATGATAAATAAAATCAGCCACTTAACACCAATTGAATTAGAAGAAATAGTTAAAATCTGGTTCAAAGCTAATTGTGAGGCACATCCGTTTATTCCAGAAAGTTACTGGAACCAAAATCTAGATTTTGTAAGAGCACAGTTGCCTAAATCTGAACTTTATGTGTATCGCGAAAATAACCAAATAATCGGTTTTATGGGGATGAATGACTCTTATATTGCCGGAATTTTTATCACGAGCAGTCATCGTAAACAAGGAATTGGTCAACAATTTTTGAATACAGCAAAACAAGCCCATGATACATTAAGCCTTTCTGTCTATGCAAAAAATCAAATTGCCGTAAATTTTTATAAAAAACAAGGATTTCAACTACTCAATGAACAAATAGATGCTACTGGTGAACTCGAGTTTAAACTTATCTGGAAAAAATAAGTAAAAAAGTACCAGCCAATTTCTGGCTGGTACTTTTTTACTTAAAATGAACGATAAACATACTGATTTTTCGGTTCATCTACTTGTTTTACTTTTGTAACCTCTATAGTTGGAATTTCTCGTTTAAACGGAGCATAATATTCAGAATGAATCGTTCCTGTCAACTCTACCCAGTCATTATTATTAAATGTCTGATTTTCAGGCATATTCGTCAACAATCCGAATACTCCAGAATCTGCTACGCAATGAATAATACCAAATCGGAAAACAAAGGTATCTAGCTGTTCTTTTTGTTTAGAATTAAAGACAAATCCTTTATAAGAAATCGTCTTACCGATAAATTCACTTGGGTAATTGTAAATCAATTCCATCACTTCTAAATAATTTTCATCGGTGATAGTTACGTGATTATCTTTGACATATTTCGTTAACGCTTGTTTCATTTGTTCATTATAGTCTGTTTTATCAAAATAAATACTAGTATCAGGTTTTAAAAATTGTGTCTCTACATCTGGATCTCCAACAGATTCTTTACTCAAAGGAAAATTAAACCCTTTCGCTTCAACAATCGAAGTGTCCAAACTAATTGTAGGAAACATAAATCCTACGATCAATGGTAAAGATAATAAAAGATACGCAATTCCACGTTGATACGGTTTATTCAATCCATGATCATGACCTGCATGATTATGATGATCTTCTGTCTTCTTATCCTCTTCTTTATTCCAAAGAATCAATTGAACGATTGCTAAAACAAAAGAAAGCGCCATTGATAAGATCGCTAAATAGCTATAATGGACATTAATATATTGATTTAATCTACCTGATACCTGCAAATACATCATTAATATTGTATACCCAATTAAAATCAAAAATCGAATCATCTGCTCTTTCCCTCCTTAGATTGCTAATGCGTACAGACTGACAACGACCGTAACAATTCCTACAAATTTCAACATAAACGACGTTTTAAAATAGCGTTTCATCATCAATAAATTTTTAATGTCTACCATTGGTCCAAAAACGAGAAACCCGACTATAGGTCCGCTACCAAATAGACTTAATAATGACGAACCGATAAATGCATCTGCTTCAGAACACAAAGACAATGTCGCTGCTAAAACAAGCATGACTAAAATAGCTAGAATCTTAGTATGACCTAGTTGTAATATAGCGCCTGTTGGTAAATAAGTCTGCATTGCAGCAGCTAATAAAGAACCAAAAATCAAATAACGACCTGAATCAAAAAATTCATCGATCCCGTGCGTCAAAACAGACCAACATTTATGCCAAGATGCTTCATTTTCGTGATGCTGATGTCTATGTTCTTCTAAGGTACATACATGATCAAGTTCCGCTTGCTGTAAAATAGGTTCAGAATTAAAATAAGCCAGCCAAACACCAACGACTAATGCAACAAGCATACTTCCTACAACACGCCAGATAACAAATTTAATAGAATTGCTAAAAGCAATGTACGTAGAAAAAAGAACAATTGGATTAATGATTGGGGCTGTGATCATAAATGCAAATGCTGTGTATGTGGGCACATCCTTTTTAACAAATTGATGAACAATCGGTACGATGCCACATTCACAAGATGGGAAAAAGAACCCTAATAAACTGCCAACGATAATTGACAAAAATTTATTTTTCGGCAGTATTTTTTTTACTCTTTCTGGTGTTAAAAATACATGTAATGCTCCTGATATCACGCAACCAAGCATAACAAAAGGTAATGCTTCAATCACGATTGACAGAAAAATAGTGCCCATTTGTAAAACTGAATGAGGTAAAAACTGAAACATGGAATTCCTCCTACTGCTAAAAATAACACCAGTAATCATATGTTTTACGGATGCTTTTTTTAACATTCCAAAATATAATTAACTATACTGCACCTATTACAAAAAAACAAGACAAGCCAGCATATATTAAAATATCTATAATATATTCGTTGAATAACAAAAAGAGTAAGCCAAAACTTGAAACATCGTTGGCTTACTCTTAAATTATCAAATCGCAAATAGTTCTGATGCCGATTCCGGATCTGTATCGTAGACATTAAAATCAAAATTAACGCCCAATCCCTTTTCAGCTAAAATCGACTCCATCGCCATTCTGGCATGCTCTTTGGTATTATTTTCCTTGCTCAAATGGCCTAAATATATCCGTTTCGTATGATCTCCGATTACATCAGCCATTGCCAAAGCACCGTCATCATTAGATAAATGACCTTTATCTCCTAGAATTCGTTGTTTTAAACTCCAGGGGTATGGACCCATCCGCAAAATTTCTAATTCATGATTACTTTCAATCAGGTACGCATCAGCATCTTTGATCGTCCCACGAATATGGTCACTACAGTAACCTGTATCTGTCAACATCACAAAGGAACGATTGTCTTTATAAAAACGATAAAACTGTGGCGCAGCGGCATCATGAGATACACCAAAACTCTCAATATCCATATCACCAAAGGTCAAGAACTTCCCCATATCAAAGATATGTTTTTGTTCAAGTGCCACATTTCCGATCAACGGATCCATTGCTGCCCACGTTTTTTCATTCGCATAAACATCTAATTTATATTTTCTAGCTAGAACGCCAACCCCATGAATATGATCGCGATGCTCATGTGTCACTAAGATAGCATCCAAATCCTCTGGTTTACGGTCCACTTCCGCTAGTAATGATGTGATTTTTTTTCCACTTAATCCTGCATCAATAAGCAACTTTTTGTTCTCAGTCTCAATAAAAAGCGAATTACCAGTGCTGCCGCTTGCAAGAATGCTGATGTTAAAAGCTTTTTCTTGGCTCATTTTTCTATTCGCTTCCCTTCATTAGTCTACAGCTACTTATTATACAACCATCTCTACTGATTTTCCACCTTTGGTACAGTATTATTTGTGATGATTGTATTGCTCATGGCATTCACTTGCTCAATTTGCAAATTACTACCACTAGACTTGACACCGACAAACCACACAGGAACATACACATTTTTCTCACGAATTTTATAAATCCTTGTATATGCTAACTCTCTAAATGAAATCTTAGCATTACTCGGAATTTTGTTATTGATATACAACGTTTCAATAGCATCACGTTCAGAAGACAAATCCATCTTATCTCGTAATTCTTCCATGGCTTGAATATGAGTTTGTGTATACTTGTAGATTTTGTGTAAACCATCTGTTTCATCTGATTTTTCCAATTTCAGAGAAATTTGTGCGGTATCATCTTTAAAAGGGATTCCTTTATAGCTTTGAGATACAATTATTTCCGGAAATTCTCCATTTAAAGTAGAAAAGTCAGGTAAATAACGGTATTGACTACCGAATAAGACACTGTCTTTATCATTCAAAAAAGCTTCTAAGGACTTCCCAATATTCTTTTCATCAACAAAATAGCTCATTTGAGTATAATTCATCTGAGGGTAAACCGTTAGTGAATTATCGATCATTTCAATGCCATTCTTAAAAAAATTACGGTCTCTATTTTCCCGCTCACTTTGAATTGCTTCATAAAAGTTCGTTTGTTCACCGCTTAAATAATAGCCCTCTTTTTTTTCTCCAGAAAGAGTACCTTTAAAGGTGATTCCATCTTTGTCTAAACGTTTTTCAATACTGTCTGTTTGATCAGAAAAAGAAACACTGCTCTCTTCTTTTATCCCTTTTTGATAAATGCCGAAAAGAAACATATTCAAGCCCAAAAAGGCTAGGAAAAAAATCCACTCAATTCGTTTGAAGTCCATTATTCCACCTCCAAATTGGCCAGTTTTTCCAATAATTCGCGCTCTGGATACCATTTGTTATCATAGCGGATGTACCACTCTGGAGTCAGATCAACAACTTGTGTTATTTCTTCGATTTTATGCCAAGTATAGCCAATTACCATTGAATTGATTTTTTCTGAGTTAGCACCATTTGCAATCAATTGCTCCAGTAAACTTTCAGTACTCTTCAAGACAACTTCTTCCTCTGATGGAATCGGTACTTGGATCGTATCAACACTGGTCTCAATTACTACTGTTGATTTTTCAGCTTTATCATTACCGATCGTGATCCGAACTTGACCTTTATCATTTTCACTAAAGACGGGGAATCCTTCTACAAATGTTCGATAATTGATTTCAGCATCCGTCCGGTCAAAGTAACGGATATTCCCCATATTCGTTCCTAATTTTTTTATATATTTGAAACTATCTGAGTAGATATTGTCTTTTGCTGTTCTAGACACTAATTCTCCATTAAAGTGGATCGTTCCCAATTTTTCATCAGCTGTTAATCGTTCACTCCCACTTGTATAGGACAAGTCTTTGCTATCTTCGTTTGTTTGAATATCTTCAACATTAGCGAAAAAAGCATTACGGAATTTTGTTACAGGCTGAGATGCTAAAATGTAGCTATATTTTTTCATTTTAAGATCTTCTGATAAATAATAATGCTTCCCAGCAACAGCTTGTTGCTCTGAAATTTGGCTATATTGTATACCAACTTTGTTCATTAAGGTTAATACTTTTTCAGTATCGATTGTAATTGATGCTTCATAGACATCTTTACGGTTAAAATCCAAAAAACGAATCTTATTATGAGTTAAATCCACTTGAATACACGTAAAGTAACTATCATCGATGCTGATATCCGCTGATTTCAACCCTAAATTATAAACAGAAATATATTCACTTAACAAAAATGGCCCTTCGTATAGTAGTTCAAATCCTTGTTCCATTGACAAGTTTTTTTCAAACTGTTCTGAATCTCCTACCACGGTTTGCATCAAGTTCCCAAAAGAACTATGCTTTATTTCATTTTGAATATTTGTGATCAGATTCTCACTCGTATTCATTTCCGACTTTCCATCCTGCATACGAATTAAACGTAACGGTAAAAATACATCCGTATCCACTCGTTCATTTACAACTGCTGTCGTAAGTTGAGAGTCATTTTTGATAGGCTGTTCTTTTTTTGAGGAACTAAGCCAAATGCTAACTGAAAAATACAAACTGAGTAGTACTAAGAAAATCAAGCCGAATCTTACGATTTTTTCTGTTATTTTCATTCCCACCAGTCCTCCTCATATGGTTCATAAGGCAGGGAGATATAAAAAGTAGAACCTTGACCTTCCTGACTTTCCACCCAAATCGCGCCATTGTGTGCTTTCACTACTTCTCTTGAAATAGCAAGCCCCAGACCCGTCCCACCTTGTTCTCTAGCACGTGCTTTGTCAACACGATAGAAACGCTCGAAGACCTTGTTAACATCTTTTTTAGGGATACCCAATCCTTGATCGGTTACACTGAAAACAACATTATTATGGGTTTCAAGTAGACGGCACGTAATTTCTCCGCCATCTGGTGAGTATTTGATTGCATTATTCAAAATATTATCTAACACTTGCATCACTTTATCCGTATCTAATTCCACCCACAAATCACGTTTTGTGAATTCGCGATGAATCGTATACTTTTTATCATTTGATTCAACCATCATATCAAACCGATCTAAAACAAAATTGATCAATTCATTGAAATTGACATATTCCAACTGTAATTCACCATTGCCGGAATCCATTCTTGAAAGATTTAATAAATCATTGATCATACGAATCATTCGATCCGTTTCTTCCAGTGTTACTTTCAAAAAGTTAGGCGCAATTTCAGGATTTTCCCATGCCCCTTCACTTAAAGCTTCAATATAACTACGCATACTCGTTAATGGCGTACGTAGCTCATGAGAGACATTCGAAACAAATTCTCGACGTTCACGTTCATTTTTCTCTTGTTCTGTTACATCATGTAATACACAGACAAGTCCCGTAATAAATCCAGATTCTCGACGGATCATTGCAAAATCAACACGAATAATCATTTGATCTTCTTCCATTGACGATGCGGAACGATCAATTAAAATCTCTTCTGGCTCTTCTAACAATTTTCGCAATGTATAATCTGTTTCAATGTCTAATAGTTCCAGTAAAGAAGAACCAATTACGTCTTCGTCTTTCACATTCAATAAAGACAGGGCCATTTCATTGATTGTAATAACTTTGCCTCGTCGATCTGTTGCAATAACCCCATCTGTCATGTGGGCCAGTACACTATCTAAACGATTACGCTCAGCTTCCATCGTTTCTTGTGCTTCTTCGATCCGTTCAGAAAGCTGATTGAACGTTTCTGCCAATTGCCCTAATTCATCTTTATCATAAACTTTAACTTTGCCAGTGTAATCGCCTTTAGCAATTCGTAAAGCTTGTTCTCGCATTTCTCCAATTGGTTGAGTAATCGATCTTGCAATCAAAATTGTAACGATGATCGAGATCGCACCTGCTATTATTGAGGCAGTAAAAAAGATCCGAGCCGTATCAGTGATCTCCTGATATTTGTTTTCCGTATTACTTTTAACGTAAAGAACCCCGATGACTGTGTCGCCAGTCGGGGATTGGATAGGCTGAACATTAATGTATACACGTTTATCATTATCAATGGCTGAATATTTTTTGGCACTGAAGTCATTCAAGTCTCGATAATCATTTTTCTTGCCAACAATTCCTTGTCGATTTAAATCGCTGGTTGCCCTTACGATTCCTTTATCATCTACCACACGGGCTTCAATCGTCTCAGAAGCTGAAAAATCACTTAATGTTTTTTTCAAATTGGCATCGATTTCTGTTCGATCACGATCTTTTTCGCCGAGCTTGGGACTAAGAGTGCTGGCTAATTGGTTTACCTGCCGATCAACATTTTGTTTATAATCGTTAATTGTTGTCGATTCCAGTTCACGGATGAAATATCCGCCGATAATTTGGATCGCAATCAATAATAACAAAATAAATGATAATGCAATCTTAAAATTTACCGATTGAAAAAAGTGAACTTTTTTCTTCATAAATCACTACTCCTGTTCAGGGTTTCGAAGATAATAACCAACACCACGACGTGTGACTAAATAAGTCGGATGACTTGGACTGTCTTCGATCTTCTCTCTTAAACGGCGCACGGTCACATCCACTGTTCGAACATCACCAAAATAATCATAACCCCAAACAGTTTGAAGTAAATGTTCACGAGTCATTACTTGACCGATATGTTTAGCTAAATAATAAAGCAATTCAAACTCACGATGAGTCAGCTCAATTTTTCCTCCACGTTTTGATACCATATAGGCATCTGGATGGATCGTTAAATCTCCGATCGTAAGTTCCGATTGAGTAGTTGATTCTGCTTCTTTTGCACTTGTTGCACCACGACGTAAATTTGCTTTGACACGGGCCACAAGTTCTCGGTTAGAGAATGGTTTTGTCACATAATCATCTGCTCCTAATTCTAATCCTAAAACCTTATCGATCTCTGAATCTTTAGCAGTTACCATAATGATTGGCATATCATAAGTTTTACGAACTTCTCTGGCAACTTCCAGACCATCCATTTTTGGCAACATCAAATCTAAGATAATTAAATCTGGCTCTACTTCTTTGACTTTTTCAACAGCTTCTTCACCATCATAGGCAGTGAATACTTCATATCCTTCTTTAGTAAGATTGTATTTCACAATCTCTGAAATCGGCTTTTCATCATCTACAACTAATATTTTTTTCATATAAGAGGCACCTCTTTTTTCTTTTGTCTTTTCGTAATCTAAACATATTCTCCCTCATTATACCTTATTTTGTCCACTGTTTCATCTTTGACAAAAGAGTCCTTACTCTTTCTTATCTATATCTTGCAAAAACAAAGGTTTTCTGGCTATAATTAAGAATAAGTTTTTTAAAAGGAAGCGATAAAAATGAAAGCACCACGATTACAAGCAGGTGATGAAATCCGAGTCATCGCGCCATCTACTAGTTTTGCACGTTTGAGTGATTTGGGGATTACGTCCGCTGAGAAAAAATTGACGGATTTAGGATTCAAAGTTACTTTTGCTGAACACACAAATGAACAAGATGTTCTTGGCTCTTCTTCAATCATGAGTCGTGTCAAAGATTTACATGCCGCTTTTTCAGATGACAATGTCAAAGGAATTTTAACAGCGATCGGTGGGTTCAATAGTAATGAATTATTGCCTTATCTTGATTTTGAACTAATCAAACGTCACCCAAAAGTTTTTTGCGGTTATAGTGATATCACCGCATTGTGTAATGCGATCACAGCTAAAACGAAGTTATTGACGTATGTTGGCCCGCATTTTTCTAGTTTTCAAATGGATGAACTGCAAGATTATCAAACTGAAACCTTTTTGCACGCAACGACTGATGAGAAAGCGTTTGACGTATCTGCCTCTGAATCATGGAGCCAAGACGAATGGTATTTACCTGATCCCAAAAGGACATTATTTGCCAATGATTGGAAAGTTTACAGCCATTCTGAACCTGTGACGGGTACTTGTTACGGTGGTAATTTAGGTACTTTCCAATTGCTTTTTGGTACTCGTTTTTTACCAGATCTCGAACGATCGATTTTATTTGTTGAAAATGCTGAAGAAAATGATTACCATGATTTTGCTCGTGGACTAGCTGCCTTACTTCAAGTAGTAAAGCACCCACAAGCCTTGCTGATTGGGCGTTTTCCTAAAGAAACAGACATGACAGAAGAACGGCTTTTAGCGATTTTATCAAAGTATCCTTTATTACGAGAGATTCCTGTGATTTATGATATGAATTTTGGTCACACGCAACCTATTTTTACGATTCCAATCGGTGATCAAGCAACAGTTGATACAACAAACAAGAAAATCACCTTTTTCTAAATAAAAACCCTTTAATGCTTGCTTCGCTCAACAGCCGAACAAACATTAGAGGGTTTATTTTTTTAGATTTTTCTTCTTTTATATTCAGTTAGCATTTGTATATAAAAAAGGGCTTGATAGAATGATTCTACCAAGCACCTTTCATTTTTACTCTTCAGTATCAAGTAAGTATTTGCTAACTAAAGCAGCAAGTACACCACCGATAAGCGGCGCTACAATAAATACCCAAACTTGAGATAATGCTTCTCCTCCAGCAAAAATTGCTGGACCTAAGCTTCTCGCTGGGTTGACAGATGTACCAGTTAGCGGAATTCCCACTAGGTGAATCATTGTTAATGTCAAACCAATCACGATTCCGGCCAATTTCGCATTGCCTTTTTTAGCACTTGTGACAGTCATGATAACCAAAACAAAAATAAATGTTAAAATAATTTCCACGGTTAAAGCACCAACTGCACTAAAGTCACCAAAACCATTTTGACCTAAGTTTGTTGTTTCTCTTCCAGATGCATTCAAAATTGATAATAATGCAAAAGAAGCAATCAAACCACCAATGATTTGACCAACGATATAATAAACCAAATCCATAGTTGAGATTCGTTTATTGACCCACATACCCAATGAAACTGCTGGATTTAAATGAGCACCAGAGATCGTACCAATGCTGTAAGCTGCTGCAATGATCGTCAAACCAAAAGCCAAAGCGATTCCTGTTGTACCAATTCCTTCAATCCCGCCTCCTAAAACAGCGGTTGCTGTACCAAAGAAAACTAGGATAAATGTTCCTAGACATTCTGCAATTGCTTTTTTCATAGATTTCCCTCCTTTCACTTTATTCTTAAACAGATTACCACAATCATGAAAATTTTCGTGATTGTTTCAACTAAAATTGAGAGAAAGTTCAATGAGTAATATCTCAATATAATTGATATCTCTAATCATAAGAGGTAAATAAAAAAAATACCAACAAAAAGCATCTAATAAACGCTCCTTTGTTGGTATTTAAATTTAGTCTAAAAGTTGGATTCCGATCCCTAAAAGTCCTGGTCCTGTATGAACAACTAACGCTGGGCTGATCGTTCCAAAATAAATTTTCTCAGCTTGAGGAAACTGTTCATTCAATTTTTCATAAAAACGTTCTGCTTCTTCTACCGCTTGCCCTTGGGCAACCGCTAAAACGAATTTCTTATGATCACCAACAAACGCTTTTACTAATTCAAACGTTTTATCTAAGCTCTTCTTTCTACCGCGCGCTTTAGCTACAGTATGATAAACACCTTCGCCGTTACAAGAAATGATTGGATTTAGTTTTAGTGCATTTCCTAAAATTGAAGCAACCAATCCAATTCGGCCACCTTTTTGCAAATATTCTAGCGTTGCAACATTGAAAAAGACTTTCGCTTTAGCTACATTGTTCGTTAATTTCGTTTTGATTTCATCCCACGGAAGGTCTGCTTCAATCAACTTAGCTGCTTCAATCGCTTGAAGGCCGCTTCCGATTCCGATATTTTTTGTATCTAAAACTAACGTTTCCAATCCTTCAAATTCTTCTGCAATCAAGCGAACCACATTGAATGTTCCACTCAATCCACTGGAAATCGTAACAGCTAAAACTTTTTCATACCCATCTGCTTTGATTTTTTCAAAAATTTTCGTGATTGTTTCACCATCTGGCAATGATGTACTTGGAATTTCCACAGATAAACGCTCATAAACTTCCTCTGGTGTGATATCTACTTTATCTGTGTAAATACGATCTTTATAAATAATTTGCAACGGAATCATATACATTCCATATTGTTCGACTAATTCCTTAGGCACATCTGTCCCTGAATCTACTAATAATGCAATTTTTTCTTTATTCATCCGCTTGTTCTCCATCTTCTTCTAAGTTTTTTTGTGCTAATTCAATGACCTTTTCAGTAAATAATTTGGTCGCAAAAGATAACGTTGCACCTTTTACAATTAAAAATTCTACAGGTATTGGTTGATCGAATGCTGCGACTGGTTCATTCCCTAACGCTTGAGCAACAACCACTGCTAAGGCTGCTTCTTGCTCATCGCAAAAAAGATTATAGGCTTCACGAATCCCAACTGCTGCACCTTGATAAACAATACCTTGTTTGATTTCTGGTATAGTTAAAACTTGCTTTAAAAGGGTAATAGCTATTAAGAAAGCTAAATGCTTTTGATTGTAACGTTTTTTATTCGGTGCTGGAATCAGTCCTAATTTCACATAATTATTGACCATCGATGAAGTTAGCAAGGTATGCTTTTTCTTTAAAATAACAGGTGACAAGTATCGTTCAACAAGTGTGATTACTTGATCCATATATAACTCTAATTCGGGTAATTCGTGCCATCTCGGCAAGTGGACATCCACCAATTCTTTTCCCCAAACTTCTAAAGAGGATTTTATTTCATTCACAAGATCCCTCCTTCTATTTACTAAAACATTTTAACATTCTTTTGAAAAACATTCAATCTAGTTTTTAAAACTAGATAAATACTAGAAATAAAAAACAAGCTTTCCTGTTTAAGAAAGCTTGTTTTGACGTATCTAATCACCATTTATTAAAAATCATTAAAACCATCGTCGTCTTCAGTATTGCGTTTGAACGGATCAAATCCAAATTTACCTCTGTGTGGAAAATCAGGTGAACCAAACATATTGCGAGGATCAAAAGATGCATCCATTTTACCAGGACCACCACCAAATCCATGGCCTCCATGTCTACCACGTCTATGGTGACCTCTAAAATCACGCTCTTCTTCTGGAATTTCTGCTTCCAAAGCTTCGAGTAATTTATTCATAATACCTTTAAATGATTCTTGTTCTGATTCAGACAATACATCAAAAATTGTTTCTTCTTCTTGCTTACTATTATCTGCTGCTACCATTCCTGCTTCTGTTAAGCGAATCACCATCACACGTCGGTCGCTTTCTAAAGGTTCACGACTGATATAACCATTTTTCTCTAACTTACCTAATAGTTCTCCTAAAGATTGCGGACGCATATCCAGTAAGTAAGACAATTCTTTTTGAGTTGTTTCTGGTTTTATTTTTAACAAATTCAAGACTCGCCCCTGCCCTCTATGTGGATTGCCAAAAGGACCGTGCTCTCTGCGACGTTTCATAAAATACCTTTGCATCATTGCTTGTAAACTTAGAAACTGTTCCATCAATGTTTGCTCTTCCATGATCGATTCCCCCATAAGATAATATAATTCAGGTACCTGTCTTATATTATAAAGGTACCTTCTTAATATGTCAAATACTTACAAAAGAAGCCATCAGAAAGAACTCAACGAGTCTACTTCTGATGGCTTATAATTAGATTTTTTTTAGTTCGCGTTTTCCAGCAACAATTCCAATTAAAAAGAATAGTTCTAATAAAACAAAAAACAGAATAAAACTATGCATAAAAAATGCTTCAGGCAATACATTTATGATAGGGTCAGTAGCTGGATCAAATAACCAATCGTCATTATTAAAAAATACACCATGAAATGCTACAAAAAATTGGTCAAAACCAATTGCCATCAATACCCCAAAAAATACTGGAATAATAATACCCCATTGAAAAGGACGAATCAATCGCCACACTCGTTTTACCTTGACCAAGCGAAAAACAAAGAAAATACTTGGAATCACGGTTACAAGTAATACGCTATAACAGAGTAGAAAAAGTCGTTTTACTTCATAAAAATGGAATGCACCGCTTTTTGATGATGGAAAATCAGGTAATTGTAGCGTGTGAATGAATGGATTATTTAAATAGGCCATCAATTGATCAAAGTTTTTTAACAATGTTGGCTTGTCCATATCTACATAATCTAGAATCTTCAACGAATCAATATCAAAAACATATAATAGACGAAAATTAATGGTGATCGTAATGCTTAAAGAAATGATGGTCAAAATCAGACAAACGATTCCGGCACGTTCGCGCCAGATCCAACTTTTTTCTTTCATATCAAAAAGCCCATTCATCCAAAGAATCAACAATATACGTCGGTTGTTCTGGCAAATTCGGTACAGCTGATTTTGCTGTAAATCCAGATAAAACAAGTAAACTATCAATTCCATTTTGAAGACCAGACTGAATATCTGTTTCATAATTGTCGCCAACCATAATGACATCTTCTTTATTCATTTTCATGACTTTTAACGCTTCATTCATAATGACCGCATTCGGTTTACCAATCATGATCGGATCTGTTTGCGTTGCGGTTTGAACTAAAGAAATAAATGAACCTGCTCCTGGCAACAAGCCGCGTTCTGTCGGGATGCTCTTATCTGGGTTTGTCCCAATAAACGTTGCGCCATTGCGGATACACAAAGCAGCCGTTGCAAATTTTTCATAATTTATATCTGTGTCTAGTCCAACAACCACGTAATCCGGCTTTTCTTCATCCCACTCAAAACCTGCAGATAAAATCAAATCAACAAGTCCGGATTCTCCAATCACATAGACTCGGTTTCCTTTGCCTTGTTCTTTCATGTAATCGATTGTTGCAAGACTTGCTGTATAGACCGTTTTAGGCGATACGTGAATATCAAATTCCTGAGCTAGTCGATCAGAAACTGCCTCAGGCGTTTTTGTCGTATTATTGGTCACAAAAAGAAAAGGCAATTTCAATTCCTGCAGCTGTTCCACAAATCGCTTTCCTGCTGGAATAGCTTCTTTCCCTAAATAGATCGTACCGTCTAAATCAATTAAATATCCTTTATAATGCTTCTTCACAAATAATTACTCCTCACGTTGGCGAATTGTAAATGAACGGCCTTTATTAGCCGCATTCTCTTTCTTTCCAATAACTGCTTTTTTAGGTTCATTTTCTTTGCGATTTTTGATCACGGGCTTCATTTTATTCGTTACAGGCACACGTTTTTCTTCTGTATGGGCTTGATTTTGATGGACTGATTTTTTTGTTGGTTTCTTACGTCGAGTTTGTTGTTTTTCGCGTTTTCCGCCAACTCTCTCGATCACAAAATAAGCACAGCCAAAATTACAGTACTCATATAAATAATCTTCTAGTGTATCGATTCTTTGTTCAGGAGCGGCTTTACGGTTGGACTCATTAAAAAAGCCTTTCAAACGCAGTTGATCGTAGCCCCAGTCTCCCACAATGTAATCATATCTTGAAAGAACATCACTAAAACGTTCTCCTAATCGTTCTCCATCAAAAGCTTCCCGATGATTTTTTACTAAAAGATATTGACGGTCGCCGATCGTGACATGTACATCGTCAACAAGCGTTACGATTTCGCCTTTTTTCTTCTCTTTGACAGGTTCTTCTTTTATCTCTTCAAGGACAGCTGTGATTTCTTCTGTTAAAGTCGCTGCTGGTTCTTCTTTATGTTTAACTGGTTTCGTTGATTTGTATGGTTTTTTTACTTTTTCTGTCATTATCTCACCGCCTTGATTTTATTATACCTTGTTTTTATGGGATTGGGTAGTGCTCGTTCAAGTAGTTGCCTAAAACTGTTCGGATAAATTCTGGAAAGATAAATTCAACTTCTCCCACAAGCTCAATTGTCGGAAAAAAGGGAATGAACATGAAATGATCAACAGTTGTAAATGTATACTTATGTCCAAGATCAACGGGCTCATTTTGCCATAAGACTTGTTTTTTCTGTTTATCGTATCGGATCCCATCATAATATAATTCTCCAAATACTTTACCACGAAAGCCCATTCCTGTGATTGGGAACTTCCGTAAATAGTGCCGATTTTTTTCCATTTCTCTGACCATCCGAATCAGTTCAGCACCAGACAAAGTCACACGAATCAAATGCATTGGATGTGGCAAAGATTGATGAAGCTGATCTGCATCAACGATTCCTTTTGGAATGTCTGATAAAAATAAACCATTGTTTAAAATTGCAGCATCTGTCTGCCCTGTTTCTTCCAAAGCTTTTAAAGTCGTTACGATCAAAGGCTGTTCAGCATTTAAATTCACTAATAAAGGATGAGAAATTGCCGCGATTTTCTTAGCTTTCAATAACTGATGACCTAACGTCATATAGTTCTCTATTTCACTTTGGTCTTTGGATAAAATAGGTAGCTTTGCTGTCGGCACTGCTTTGGCTTCGCTATGGATAATTTTTCCATTCTCGATCGTTAGATGAACTTCTCCTATATAATAGCCAAACTTACCTGCAGCAGAAAGTTGTGTGCCGTTGATTTTTTCACCCTCTTTAAATAAATGATGTGTGTGGGAACCTAGCAAAACATCGATTTCTGGAAATTCATTTGCAATTTTAATATCTTCATCGATGCCTAAATGGCTCATTAGGACTAAAATATCGCACTGCGGTTGAACATCTCTGATTAATTGTGGTAGCATTTCTTTTGTTGGACGAATATCCCAACCATTTGGATTATAAGTCAAAGGAAAAGGTGCAGTTAAAGCAATCAAACCGATTTTCGTTTTTTCATTTGTTTCAATAATTTTATAAGGACTCGCCCAAACAGGTGCTTCTTTCGTTTCTAAGTCAAATAAATTTCCTAATAAAACATCAAAATTTCGGTGATCATATAAATGGTTTAACTGCTCTTTAGAATTTCCAATCCCTTCATTATTTCCAATCGTTGCTGCATCATAGCCAATCTCGTTCATCAGTTCAATATTCGCTTGACCATCTGTTGCTTCGGTCAAAGGGTGCCATCGATCAATAAAATCTCCTAAATCGACAGTTAAAACAGTTTTTCTAGATTTCATATATTTTTCTTTTTGACCTATCAAATATCTTCTGATCTTGGGCCAATTTTCTAAATGTGAATGCAAATCATTCGTGTGAAAGATGACGACTTCTTCCATTGTATTGCCCCCTGATTTCAGTATATAAAAATATAGTACCATACTTCTGGATAGAGTATAATAAAGTAACCACACTGATTAAGGAGAAAAAAATGAAAATAAATGTTCCTTTTGGCTCAATTTGGTTAGATGCTGATGATGAAGGTCTAAGCGCTGTTTCTTTTTTTGAACTGGCTAACCATAAAACGAACCCTTTTACTGAGCTTGCTGCTAAAGAACTCACCGAATATTTTGCTGGTCAACGTACGTATTTTACTGTTCCGTTATCGATTAACCGCGGTACTCAATTTCAAAGACAAGTCTGGAGGGCACTTTCTCAAATTCCTTTCGGTGAAACACGCAGTTATTTAGAGATCGCTCAAGCAGTCGATTCACCGAAAGCCGTTCGAGCAATCGGTCAGGCAAATAGTAAAAATCCATTTCCTATTATTGTTCCCTGTCATCGAGTGATAGGTAAAAATGGCAAATTAACAGGTTACCTAGGTAGTTCTGAGCATGATGGACTTAGCATCAAGAAGTTCTTGTTAAAGATTGAAAATGTACCCCTCGATAAGATATAAACTTTCTTAGAACAACAAAAAAAGGGAAAACAAAACATCGTTCGTTTTGCTTCCCTTATTTGTTGTCTTAAATCGAATGAACATTCACTACTAAATTAGAACAAATTAATTATTTCCCTTAGTTTCATCGCTGTCTTTACCACGGTATTTTTCCAAATATTGCTCCTTGGTCATAACATCATCTACGCTCATATTAAATTCGACAAGTTCTAAACCAGTCATATGTGCTATCGCTTCTTTGACTTTTTCAACCGTTTGATCAAAAACTGATGAAATATTAACATCGTATTTGCAAATCACGGATACATCAACAGCTACTTGTTTAGTTCCTACTTCAACTCCAACGCCCTTAGTGACATCTTCATTATCTCTAAAACGGTCTGCAAAATCGGTAAAAAGGTTGCCACTCAAACCTAAAATTCCATCAATATCGGAAATAACGACACCAACGATTTTTTTGATTACGACATCACCAAACGTTAATTTTGCTTTTAGTCCACCTGTGTTGTTTTCTACTGTTTCTGCCATTTGCATTCACTCCTTCAATATAATTTTAAATTCCCATCATAGACCTAACTGAATCTATCAAGGAATAAATATCCAAATCTTCATCTCGCATTTTCCCTATAATATATCCGACTGCTGCAAAAATCAGCAAGACCAATGTTTTACCAAAACCAATCAGCAATAAAAGAATGGCTAGTAGTAAAAACAAAAATGTCCAAATAATCCGGAAACGATAAGGTTTGAGTTGCTTCATCCAACGTTCTTTTTTTTCTTGATCCATGACGTCTCCCTCCTAAATCACCCGTGATTGTTTTTTGCCGAAAGTTGTAGATTCTGTTGGTTCTTTTTCTCTTAAATGCACTATTACTTGGCTGTCGATTGATTCTAAAGCTGTGTTTAGTGCATTTTGTATTGTGTCTTTTATTTCTTCTCCTAAGGGTTGGAAACGTTCTTTGCTTCTGACGTCTACTCTTAGTTTAACAGCTACTTTTTCCTTGCCTTTGATTTTAACGGTCATTTTAGTTTTATCTGGATGAATAATCGTGCTATAGGCATCTTGCACAATTTGTTCTACAGTACTTTTTGGTATTTCGATTCGGTTCTTGCCTTCTTTCACAACCAAACGTTTCCTTCTTCCAGAAACAGAAAGAACAACAATCAAACTGATAAATAAAAGACCACCTAAAATAAGTAAAATCCATTCAAAGAACGTGAATAGCCAAGGATAATTGTAGAGTAACTCGTTTACTTCATAAGACAACCAAGGAATGTCGATTAACTGACTAAGTAACCCTAATGTTCCGACAAACAATAGGAGTATAATGAATGCAAAAATAATTTTCAGCAATCGTTTCATATGCTTCCCTCCTTTAAGACTAGTTGTTTTGCTGTTAACTAAATTGTAACGCCTACAAAAAAGTATTACAAAAGATATGAATTTCTTTTTTTGTTATACGCATAGTTTTTTATCAAACAAAACGGCTGAACTCCAATATTCTAGCGATTTATCTGCCAGAATCCTTCGTTCAACCGTGATTTTATTTATTCATCTAAATACTCTTCTTTAGAAAACTCGGTGTCTTCATATTCACCACTATCTCCATAAAATTGATTATATCGTTGTTTAAATTTACGGAAAATATACGTCACCAGAACTTTGGCAATTGCATAAATTGGAATACCAAAAATTAATCCGAACATCCCTAACAAATCGCCCATTACTAATAAAACGATCACGATTGTTAATGGATGTACAACTAATCGTTTCCCCATCACTTGTGGTGCAATCAAATGTCCGTTAAGCATTTGAACGAGCATCCAAACCAGACTCATCTTAATAAACATACCAAATGACACCATCAATGCAACGATAGCTGCTGGTACAAAGGCAATCACAGGCCCAATATACGGAATAACCGCTGTGATCCCTACAATGATCGATAACGTTCCAGAATAAGGCACTTTAATCAGCCAAAATCCGATAAATGTTAAAATACCGATTGCAATCGACACTAAAATTTGTCCTTTTAAATACGCACCAACTTGGCTGCTCATTGTTGCCCCGATTTCTTTGGCATCACCTCTAAAACGTGGTGGTATAATTTTTAAAACAAAGGAGAAAAACTTCTGATCATCTTTTAATAGGAAAAAAGTAATGATCGGAGCCGTTACCATCACCAGAGCAAAACCAGTAAGCGTAGAGAAGACCGTTGAAGCTCCTTCCACAGCTTTGCTAAAGTAACTACCGATTCCATCTGAGATATTATCAAACCATCGCTGTATTGCGTCTAAAGCATTCGCTAAAGGTTTCTCCAATGCTGAATTATGGAAGAAATCCGTCACCATCTTGTTCAAATCATCCATATACTGTGGGAAACTTTCTATCAAACCTTCTACTTGTTTTTGCAAAATCGGAACAACTAAAATAATACCGACAACGATCAATGTAATCAAAATAATAAAAATAGCTGAAACGCCATAAACTCGTTTCACTTTGTGTTTTTCCAACCAATTGACGACTGGATTAAATAAATAATATAAAATCAATGCTAAAATCGTTGGTCCAATAATCGTTTTGAAAACAACCCCAATCGGTCCAAATATAAAGCCAACCTGATGAAAAATAAAAATCACTGCGCCTAATAACAATAACGCAACTAGCGTGAATAATAAATTTTTTCCACCAAGAAATTTGATCCAGCGTGTTTCTTGTTTCTTTTCCATTTGCTTCCCTCCTAAAAATAAAAGTGCACTGGGCTTGCTAAACTTCAGTAGTGGCGCATGAACATCACCTCTTTATTGTATCGAAAAAAAACTTATCTGTAAAAAAATAATCACTTCATTAAATTAAACAAAAAATCACTCAGCCATTTAGATAACTGACTAAGTGATTTTTTGTTTAATTCGCTGATTTGCGTCCTTTTCGTTGTGTTGCTTCCATAATTACAGGAAGAATCACTGGACGGCGTTTTGTTTGTTCAAACAAGTAACGGCTCAATTGTTCCCGAATATCTTGTTTTAATTTGCTCCACTCAAAATCGCTACTTTCAAGATGTTTTTCAACGATTTCCGTTACGATACTGCTACTTTCTTTCATCAAATCTTTGCTTGTTTTGACATAAACAAAACCTCTTGATGTGATTTTAGCAGGTGAAACAATACGTTTTTCACGACGATTGATTGTTACAACGGCTACGAAAATACCATCTTCAGATAAGATTCTACGATCACGAAGCACGATATTACCGATATCGCCAACACCAATTCCATCGATCATGATATTATCAGCCGTTGTGCTACCGGCAACGTTCATTTTCTGTTTGCTATATTCAAGGATATCTCCTCGACCAGTAATGAAAATATTTTTGTATGGAATACCCAATTCATGTGCCAAATCAGCATGTGCTGCTAATTGACGATATTCACCTTGAATTGGAATAAAGTGTTTAGGTTTCATCAAGTTCAACATCAATTGCAAATCATTTGGACTTGCGTGACCAGAAACACGTAAATTATCTGAGATTTGTTTCACCACACCACCAGCGCGGTATACGATATCTTCTGTTTTTGCTACGGCTGTCTCCATCGCAGTTGTAGGCGTTGTCGTGATATACACTAAATCACCTTCTTTGATTTTGATAACACGATGTGTGCCATTGGCCATTTTTTGTAGTGACTTGATCGGCTCACCCATTGTTCCTGTTTCTAAAATCACTAATTGATCCGCTTGATATTTTTTCATGTCTTTCACACTAACGATCAAATCTTCACTCGGTAATTTTAGTTTGTCTAATTTGATAGCAGTATTAATAATTCTTTGGAAATCTTGACCTGTTAAAACGATTTTACGGTCAGATCGATGAGCTGCATCTAAAATTTGTTGGACGCGCTGTAAATTACTAGCAACACAAGCCACGATAATTCGACCTTCCCAGTAACGAATCGTATCAAAAACTTCATCCGCTATCTGTAGTTCAGAAACAACTTGAGCTGGGTTTTCAGCGTTCGAAGAATCACTCAATAAAGCCAAGACACCTTCATTACCGATTTCAGCCAAACGACCAAAATCTGTCTGATACATTGGAATTGCGCTTTGATCAAATTTGAAATCTCCTGTGTAAACGATATTGCCTTCTTTAGTTTTCAAATTGATTCCGATAGAATCTGGAATCGTATGTGTAGTACGGAAAAAACTGATCGTAGCATGTGCAAAATCGATTTCTGTATGTGCATCCACTACATGAAAATCATTAAATTCTTTTGAATCTGCGTGATCTCCTACGTTTAATTTTGCTAACTCGATTGTTAATTCGGTACCGAATACTGGTACATGAACTTTAGATAAAAGATACGGTAATGCTCCAATTGCATCGGCATGACCATGTGTTAAGAAAATCCCAGCAACACGGTCAATATTTTCCACCAAATACGTAAAATCGGGAATTACCACATCAATTCCTAATAGCTCATTTTCTGGATATTTTAATCCACAATCCAGTACAAAAATTTCATCTTCCACTTCTGCGATGTACATATTTTTACCATTTTCACGAACGCCGCCTAAGGGAACGATTTTTATTGTACTCACTAACTTCACCTCTCTATATTCTCATACTGAATCAAAGATCCAGTATGCTTAAAATTTTCGCTTTTTCTTCAGTTGTACAAGATACAAGAGGTAAACGTAAATCCCCAACGGAAATGCCCATTTCGTTCAACACTGCCTTTACAGGTGCTGGTGAAGGAACCGAAAACAAAGCATTCATCTTAGGTAACAACTGCCGCTGAATGCTTGCAGCCGTTTTGACTTCTCCACGATCTAATGCCTGGAACATATCGTACATTTCAGTACCGAACACATGGCTTGCGACCGAAATCACCCCTTGTCCACCTATCGCTTTTATTGAAAAAGCTAAGGAGTCTTCTCCAGTATACACTAAAAAGTCTTTTGGTGCCTTTTCTATCAACTCAGTCAATGCATCTAAGCCGAAACATTCTTTAATTGCAATCACATTTTCTAACTCAGATAAGCGCAAAGTTGTTTCGACATCAAGGCTTGCTACGGTTCTTCCTGGAACATTATATAGAATAATTGGCAAGTCACTCGCCTCAGCAATTGCCTTAAAATGTTGATACAGACCTTCTTGATTTGGTTTATTGTAATAAGGTACGACTGCTAACCCTGCATCGATTCCTCTAATAGCTGATAATTCTTTTACAAATTCAACAGAATCACGTGTATCATTGGTTCCCACACCACAAATAATCGGCACTCTTCCATTAACTAAGCGAATCACTTCATTGAACAACTCAATTTCTTCATCATGAGTCAATGTTGGCGATTCACCTGTCGTTCCGGCTAAAATAATTCCTTCTGTATGATGATCAAGCAAATGTTCAACCAACTGAGGCAGCTTAGCAAAATCGATTGCGCCGCTTTCATCAAAAGGTGTGACCATTGCTGTAATTATCGTTGCATTTTCTAAATTCATACTTACTACCTCCTAATTTTAAAAGCGTAGCGGGCTCATTTAGGCTCGACTGGAAAATAGGAAAATACGTTTGTGACGCTTTTTGTCACAGGCAGATTTTATCTTTTTCCCGAAACCTTTAATCCTTAGAGCTTTAGCTCATCGGAATTGATGAGATCGAAGCAGAGCATAGTGACTAACCCGCGAAGCTAGGTAACGTTAAAAGCTAAAAGAGCTCAGTCAGACTCGGCAAGAAAATAGGAAATAATGACTGAGGTGCTTTTTACCTCATTCATTATTTATCTTTTCTCCGAGAGGCTAGCTCTTGAAGCTAGATAACACATGGCAAAATAACTTGTACACTCTTGACCGAAAAACAGATCTAAGGATTTTTCCCGTCCTTCATATTTTATATTTCAAAAAAATCCAGATACTATTTAAACCCTCACTAAATCCATCTCATGCAGTGTTTCCGCAATTTGAACTGAATTCCAAGCAGCACCCTTTAATAAATTATCAGAAACAACCCACATATGATACCCCTTGTCAATATCGATATCTTGACGAATTCTCCCTACAAATGTTTCTTTGCGATCGATACTCGTTAAAGCTTGCGGATAAAGTTGTTGACTTGGATCATCTTGCAAAACTGCACCTGGAGCATCAGCGATTAATTGTTTGATTTTGCTCACGTCAGAACCATCTTCTTTGACCTCAATATAAATTGATTCAGAATGACCAGACAATACAGGAATACGAACACACGTGGCTACAACTTTAATACTGTCATCTTCCATGATTTTTTTCGTCTCATTGATCATCTTCCATTCTTCATACGTATAATCAGCATCTGCAAAGACATCAATCTGGGGTAAGGCGTTAAATGCGATCGGATAATGTTTTTTGTCGCCACCCGATGGTAAAATATCAGCTTCTAATTTGTCAGCAGGCGTGCCGTTGATATACGCTAACGCTTGTGATTTCAGCTCTTCCATCGCATTGATTCCTGCTCCGCTCACAGCTTGATAAGTTGATACGATCAAACGGTCCAAACCATAAGCTTGTCTGATTGGTTCAAGAGCTACCATCATTTGAATCGTCGAGCAATTTGGGTTAGCAATGATCCCTTTATGACGCTTTAACGCATCAGGATTGACTTCTGGGACAACTAAAGGGACTTCTGGGTCCATTCTGTAATGACTAGTATTGTCTACTACAACAGCTCCACGTTTAACTGCTTCTGGAGCATATTGTTTTGAAATATTTCCGCCAGCACTGAATAAAGCAATATCTATATCTGTAAATGACTCAGGCACTAACTCTTCAATTATAAGAGTTTGTCCTTTAAACGTTACTTCTTTTCCCGCTGAACGTTTTGAAGCTAAAAGTTTAACCTGATTTATTGGTAATGATGTTTCTTCCAACATTTCGATCATTTTAGTGCCCACAGCACCAGTTGCGCCTACCACGGCAACATTATAATTACTTTTCATACTTATTGATCTCCTCTCAAATTCCTGAAGAAAGTTGCTTTTTCTATTTTACCATAATATTGTCTTTTACTACATAGGAAGTAAAATGATTTTGCTTTAATTTTGTCATAAAAGAAAAAGAAAAATTTGTTTCATAACATTTCAAATCATTTTTTAATGACGTTCTTATGATTCGAGCATCATAGTCGACTAAATTTTTTTGCAGTTTTATACTGGCTCTGCGGCTTATTTTTTGTTGGCATTGTCTTGTTAAATCTTTTGGGAAAAGATGATTGAGGTAAAAAAACTTAGTTCTATTTTTCTATCAAGATTGGACAAACTATTATGCCAAACGTTATCTAGCTTCAAGGATTGAAGATCTTTTGGAAAAAACGGAAATGGAACGAGGCAAAAAGTGACAACGTCAATGTTTCCTATTTTCCTGTTAGAACTGAACGTGCCCGTTACACTTTTAAATTAGGAGGATGCTCAATGTACACCATATCAGATTATTTATTGGATCGTTTAAAGGAATTAGGAATCGATGAAGTATTTGGGGTTCCTGGAGATTATAATTTGCAATTTTTAGACCATATCACAGCGCGAGAAGACCTAAAATGGATCGGTAATGCCAATGAGTTAAATGCTGCATATATGGCTGATGGGTATGCGCGAACTAAAGGAATTTCAGCTTTTGTGACGACATTTGGTGTGGGAGAATTAAGTGCTGTCAATGGTTTAGCAGGTAGTTATGCGGAAAATGTACCTGTTGTTGAAATTATTGGTTCACCGACAACAACTGTTCAAAACAATAAAAAACTTGTTCATCACACTTTAGGCGATGGTGATTTCCTGCGCTTTGAAAAAATGCATGAAGAAGTAACAGCTGCAATCGCTCATTTGACTATAGAAAATGCCACCTCAGAAATCGACCGAGTATTGACTATTGCAATGACAGAAAAACGTCCAGTTTATATTAATTTACCAATTGATATAGCTGAAACAAAAACAAACAAACCGAATAAACCTTTACAAAAAATGACAGAAAGATTAACAGAAGCTGAAGCAACTATTTTAAGCAAAGTTGAAAAAGCTCTACAACAAGCAGAAAATCCAGTTATCATTGCTGGACATGAAATTTTAAGTTACCATATAGAACATCAATTAAACGAGTTCATCCAAAAATTTAATTTGCCAATTACGACATTACCCCTAGGAAAAGGCGCATTTGATGAAGAAGATTCTCACTATATGGGAACATATTCAGGATCACCTACTGAAGAGCCTCTGAAAAGTCGTGTTGATAATGCAGATCTTGTTTTACTTTTAGGCGCAAAATTGACGGACTCAGCAACATCTGGTTTTAGTTTTGGTTTTACAGACAAACAAATCATCTCGATTGGCGCAACAGAGGTCTTATTTTATGGTGAAAAACACGAAGCAATTCAGTTAGATCGTTTCGTTTCTGCTTTATCAACGCTATCATTTTCTAGATTCACAGGAGACTTACTTCCAGTAAAACGTATATCCAAAGTAGAATTCAAAGATGAACAACTGACTCAAAAACGGTTCTGGAAAATGGTAGAAACTTTTCTATTGCAAGGAGATACTGTGGTTGGCGAACAAGGAACTTCTTTCTTTGGGCTAACAAATGTTCCGCTAAAAAAAGACATGCACTTTATCGGACAGCCATTATGGGGATCGATTGGTTATACTTTCCCTTCTACTTTAGGTAGTCAAATCGCAAATAAAGATAGTCGTCACCTGTTGTTTATCGGAGATGGTTCGTTGCAATTGACTGTTCAAGAATTAGGGACTGCAATTCGAGAAAAACTGACACCCATCGTTTTTGTGATCAATAATAACGGTTATACGGTTGAACGCGAAATCCATGGTGCTACCGAGCAATACAACGATATTCCCATGTGGGATTATCAAAATCTGCCGCTAGTCTTTGGCGGAACTAGTCAAACTGTGGCAACTTACAAGGCGACTACAGAAGCTGAATTAGCTGAAGTGATGAAGTCTGCTAGAAAAGATACTGAACGATTACAATGGATCGAAGTGGTGATGGATCAAGAAGATGCCCCTTTGTTATTGCAAAAATTGGCCAAGATTTTTGCAAAACAAAATTCGTAACTCCTCGATCACTGTTCTATTAGAATCTATTGACTTTTTAAGGTATTTTGTTATAGTTAAAAGCGACATTTACTTAATGTGAAGGAGTGAATAATATGGCACGTGTTGAAAGTTTTGAATTAGATCATAATACAGTTAAAGCCCCTTATGTTCGTTTAGCGGGTACTGAAAAAAATGGTGAAGCCTTGATTGAAAAATATGATCTTCGTTTCTTACAGCCAAATGAAGACGAATTACCTACAGCTGCTGTTCATACATTAGAACATTTATTAGCAGTAAATTTACGTGATCACTTAGAAGGAATCATCGATATTTCCCCTATGGGTTGTCGTACTGGTTTTTACATGATTATGTGGAACGAGCATTCACCAAAAGAAATTCGTGATGCTTTAGTGAAAGTATTGAACTTTATTGTTGAAACAGATTTTGTTCCTGCGGTTTCCGCTAAGGAATGTGGAAACTATAAAGACCATTCTTTATTTTCCGCACAGGAATATGCGAAGATTGTGTTGGAAAAAGGTATTAGTTTAGATCCTTTTGAACGTATTTTATAAAAAATTGAAACAAAGACCAAACCTCCGTATAATGCAGGTTTGGTCTTTTAGTTATCCTAAAGCAACATCTAAAATCATCATGATAATAAAGCCAAGCATCACACCAAAAACAGCAAAATGTCGTTTACTGGTCACTGTCTGCTGTGCTTCTGGAATCAATTCTTCCACAACTACATAAATCATCGCACCTGCTGCAAATGCTAACGCATATGGCAAAAGCAATGTAACTTTTGTCACTAGAACTGCTCCAATGATCCCAGCAATCGGTTCAACGATCCCTGAAGCTTGCCCGTAGAGAAATGCTTTCTTTCGGCTTAGATTTTCTTGTCTTAATGGAATCGACACAGCTGCTCCTTCTGGGAAATTTTGTATTCCAATCCCTAAAGCTACAGAAATCGCTGCTAATACTGCTTTTGGCGGATCATCAGCTGAATTTGCTGCACCAAACGCCACTCCTACTGCTAAACCTTCAGGAATATTATGTAAAGTAATAGAAAAAACCAACAAAATCGTCCGTTTTAAATGACTTGGCAAACCTTCTTTTTCATGATTTGGCCCAAAATGCATGTGTGGCAACGTTTTATCTGCAATATACAAAAACAATCCTCCCAAACCAAAACCAAAACTAACAACAAGCCAAGCTATGTTGCCATTTTCTTCTGCCTGTTTGATTGCTGGATCTAACAAAGACCAAAAACTTGCAGCGATCATCACACCAGATGCAAAACCGAGCATCATATTTAGAACATCTTTTTTGATTTCTTTGAAGAAGAAAACCAGTCCAGCCCCCAATGCTGTCATAAAATAAGTGAACCCTGTCCCTACCAATGCTTGCTGCCAAGCTTCTAAAGATAACAGCCAATTAGTAATTACAAACACCTCATCTTTCCAAAATACTTTTCTTAGCTTAACTTTATCATATCAATGATTTTATGACCACGCCTAAAGTAAAAAATGCTTTCAGTTGGTACAAAAATGGAGAAAGAGTATACTTGATATAGAAGGTACTTTTAGAAATGGAGTGAGCCAAATGACAGAAACAATCAATGCTGCCGTTGCTATGATCAAAGTATTGGAAAGTTGGGATATCGATCATATTTATGGCATTCCTGGCGGATCTTTTAATTCCACCATGAATGCTTTGTACAAAGAAAAAGAAAAAATCACTTATATTCAAGTTCGTCATGAAGAAGTCGGTGCTTTAGCTGCAGCCGCAGATGCTAAATTAACTGGAAAAATAGGGGTGGCTTTTGGCTCAGCAGGTCCTGGGGCTACACATTTGATCAATGGATTATATGATGCACAAATGGATCACGTCCCAGTCTTGGCACTCTTGGGACAAGTCGCTACAAATTCGATGAACTACAACTCCTTCCAAGAATTAAACGAAAACCCAATGTTTGCTGACGTAAGTGTCTATAACCGAACAGTTATGACACCAGAAAGTTTACCACATGTCGTAGATGAAGCGATCAAAGCAGCCTATAAAAACAAAGGGGTTGCAGTTGTAACAATTCCCGTTGATTTCGGCACAAAAGAAATCCCTCTATTAGATGTTTCGACCGCTAAGAACCATCAACAGGGATTGCTCATGCCAAATTATGATGACCTTAAAAAAGCGATTCCTCTAATCGAAGCAGCCGAAAAGCCTATTCTTTATATTGGCCAAGGGACACGTAATGCTTGGCCAGAAATCAGAACGTTCTCTGAACACTTTTCAATGCCCGTTATTTCAGCTGTTCTAGGAAAAGGAATTGTTCCAGATGCTTATGAAAACTTTCTTGGTTTTGCCGCTCGTGTCGCAACCAAACCTGCCAATGAAGCCTTAGCAGAAACGGATTTGATCATATTTGCCGGCAGTGACTTTCCTTTTGCAGCGTATTTCTTTAACCCTGATGCTAAATTCGTTCAAATCGATATTGATTCGACAAAGTTAGGACGTAGACATAAAACAGATGTCGCAATCTTAGGAGATGCCAAAGAATCATTGAAGCGAATGGTTGATTTAGGCAGTTCTCGGCCAGTAGATAGATGGCTAAAAGCCAATCAAAAAAATAAAGAAAATTGGATTGCATGGTTAAGAAGTTTCGATGATAAAACTGATAAACCACTTCGCGTAGAACCTGTTTTTAAAGAAATTCGTAGAATAGCAGATGAAGATGCAATTTTTGTAACAGATGTCGGGAACACAACAATTCATGCGATTCGTCTTTTAGATATGAACGGCAAACAAAAATTTACAACGTCTGGATGGTTTGCTACGATGGGCAATGGTGTACCAGGTGGAATTGCTGCCCAACTTAGTTACCCTTATCGCCAAGTATTCACCTTAAGCGGTGACGGTGCGTTTGCCATGGTCATGCAAGATATCATCACCCAAGTAAAATACAAACTACCTATTATCAATGTTGTGTTTTCAAATGACTCTTTTGGTTTTATTGAAGCTGAACAAGAAGATAGTGAGCAAAAGAAATTTGGAGTATATTTAGAAGGAGCTGACTTTGGAAAAGCTGGCGAAGCGCTTGGCGCCCAAGGTTTTACCATTACAGAATATAGCCAATTGGAACCAGCTTTTGAAGCGGCTAGAAAAAGCACACGTCCAGTTGTAATTGATGTGAAAATCCGAAATACCCGACCTTTACCTGTTGAGGAACTGGTCTTAGACCCTGAAAAATTCAGCGAAAATGAAATCAATGTATTTAAAGAAAAATATGAAGTTCATGATATGCCCGTGTTGAAAGAGTTATTAAAGAATTAAAAAAACAGCAGATGCACTTTTCCGCATCTGCTGTTTTTTTATAGTTCATTTATTTATCATCATGTTTATGGAATTTTTCTTTGATATCTTCAAAACCTTCTTTGATTTTGTCGCCAAGTTTTTCAGCGCCATCTTTGATATCATCACCGGCATCACGAGCTTTGTCTTTTACATCGCCAAAAGCTGATTGCGCTTTGCCTTCAAGTTCTTTGCCTTTATCATCTGTTACTTTACCTTGAACTTCTTTAGCTGTTCCTTCAACTTTGTCTTTTGCATCATTTACGCGTCCATTTAAATCTGCCATGTGAAAAACCTCCTAGTTAATTTATATTACATAACTAGCATAGCATCATTTTTGACATGCTACAAACGATTCGCTTTGTTTTTTATCACTGAATACTTTAGAGCTCACTCAACCACCGTTTTGCTTGATTGATTTCATCCATGGTTATTTGATGACCTGAATTAGTGGGCATAATGGTAACCGTCGCCTGCCTATTTTTTAATTGTTGAATCAATTGATCTGACGCTTCCTTAGATACGATGGGATCATTTTCACTCACGGATAGCCAGATTTTTTTATCTGAAAGTGGAAAATTCTGGCTATCAACACCTAAGGACATTGGATGAAGTAAAATTGCTTGTTTAATAGCAAAATGGCGCTCTAATAAGATATGAGCTGCAATATTTGCCCCATTTGAATAACCAACAATGACCCATTCTTCTAACTGGATCCCTTTTTTCTCACTAACTGATAAGATCATCTGAATGAGTCGGTCACTTTCTTCTTCCAGACTAACTAAGTCAAACTGATTTAATCCATTGCGTTTAAAAAATCGATTCATCCCCGATTCTTGAATTGTCCCACGAAAAGACAATACTGTTGCTTCTTCATCTAAATAGCGAGCAATCTCCACTAATGACGTTTCATCACCGCCAGTTCCGTGAAGTAATAATAATTTTTTCCCATACGAAGCACCTTTTTCAAATAGATAATGCATTTTTACTCCTCCTTTTCCATTTTTTTAAAATAAGTTATCTACCAATACACTTACTTTTTGTAAGTGAATTTCATTTTAACATCTTTTATGTCATTTGTCACTTTACAAAACGTTATAACTGATACAAATATTCAGCAAGAGATGACGCTTTTTTTAATAGACTTTCCTTAAGTTGAATTGGCTCTATTTGTATAATGGCTGTTCCAAAACGAAGGAAATAATCCGTAATAAATTCCTCTTCTGTCTTATGATAATAACCATTAATGAGATAATTTCCCTCAGATACTTGGATTGACATTGAGGGGTAATTTTCCTTAGAGAAAATATCTTTGCCTTTTTCATTAACTTTGATTGAAAATGACAGTTTTTTTTCGCTTTGATAAAAGGTTTCGGCTTTTTCTAGCAGTGTTTCAAGTGATAACGCCGCTTGGGTGTTTTCTTCTTCAAGTGACATGATTTTATCGCAACGAATGACACGAATTTGTTGTGTTTCATTATTCCAAATTCTAGCATACCATTGACCAAACTTAGATGAAAGCTGTACAAATTGAGCCTTGATCGACACGATTTCTTGTTTTTTTGCATACTGAACGTTAAAAACTTTTTCATGAAGGATTCCTTCAACGATTTCTTTTAAATACTGACTCGCGTTACTATGGTTGACTTGTTCAAGCATGATGATTCTGCGCATTAACAAAAGCTCTTGCTGTAATTTCTCTGGTAAAACCTGACTATATTTTAATTCAAGGGTGCTACTTTCCATGTTAAAAGGAGTAGATCGATAGCCTTTTAGTGTTAACAAAGCAAAATAAAGAGCATAAATTTCACCTTTCGTAAACAACCCAGGAGCCACTATACGGGTATCTAATAGCTGATACTTGCCATATCTTCCAAGTTCCGAATAAATCGGCAAACCAATTTCTTCAAGAGACTGTATATCTCTTAATGCGGTGCTTTTTGAAATACTATATCGTTCTATCAGTTCTTTTAAATTGAAACTATTTTTATCAGCTAAAAAAAGAATCATATCATTTATTCGTTCTGCTTTTTTCATAACCCCTCCTAAAAGTATCATGTTTTGATACCTTTAAAAAGTATACTAAAAGTGGAAAGAAAATAAAAGAAATGAGGAATTGATATGACTTTAGAAATTGCGGTATTTTTATCCATGAATGGACGTGCTTGGGAGGCTTTAACTTTTTATAAAAAGCATCTAGGTGCTGAAGAATTACTCGTCGTAACGTATGAGGATATGGCAAAAAGAGACGAGACCTTTCAATTAACAGAGGAAAATAAACAGTTGATTTCCCATTCAGTTTTAAGAATCGGTCAGACTAAAATCATGATTGCTGAAGATGCAATGGATTCTAGCCAGCTCTATACAGTCGGCAATAATTTTTCTTTGTGTATTCAAAGTGCCGATTTAGCTGAAATTCAAACTTTTTATTCTAATCTAACGTCAGATGATCGAGTTAAAATCATCGTACCGCTGAATCAAAATATTTTTAGTGGTGCGTATGGAATTTTAGAAGATCCATTTGGGATACAAATTCAGTTGATGCATGACGAACGTTTAAAATAAACCATATATTTATCTAGAAGTAAACAATATAAAACAATATAACATGCATTTCTTGATTGCTTATTGTTTAGTTGTTTTCCATTTCTTTTTTAGCTTATGCCAGTCAACCAATCGTCCCTGGATCATCTTCTAATTTTGGCATCACAATATATTGTTCTAATGGTGGTGTTTTCACAAAACCATTAGAACAATTTTTCAAATTCACGACAAATTTTTTCTAGCATATGACACCGTTTCATCACGCCACCACCAAAAATCATCACATCTGGCGCAATTACTAACGCCATTGTCTTCACTTTTTTTAGGAAAACTTACTTTTTCAATAATGTATAGATCATCATTCCCAAAACCACATACAAATTTTGTGTCGCCTGCTTCGATACTGCCTAAAAATTTTTTCTTCATCTTTGCACACTCAATTGTCTTTTCTATGATCCTATATTTTGATTCAATTAATTTTAAAAATTGTGCGACTTTTATATGCGTTTTCTGGATACAAAATAATATCCCCAAAGTCTTCAAATTCAATGGCTCCAGGACTAACCTGAGTCTCTAACGTGAGTCCACCATGATTGACTAATTTCTTACCTCGAACCTCGGGGCCAGTTTCACCAAACTGCGCTGTGAAAATGACTACAGCTGGTTGATCAGTATACATCTCAACGGAAAGATCTTTTTTTGGTGCCGTAATAATTGCCTGTGGTTTATTAAAACCAGTTTGATTCAACATAAATGGATGATCCAACCCATTGACCAAAGTGTTTTGATCATAACTAGTTTCAAAAACTTGATTCATGCTCTTTGATTTTCTAAAATCGAAAGGAGTCTCCTTAACTGAGCGTAATTCACCCGTAACAGTTGTATAACTATCTACCACTGCAAATCGGTCTGCATCCACAAATAACCCGTGCTCACCAACTGATTGTGTAACATCACCTGTCAAATTAAAATAGACATGATTTGTTGGATTATATAACGTTGGTTGATCTGTTTCAGCTTGATAATCGATGATCCATTCATTTTCGTTTGTTAATGTGTACGTTACATGAGCTTTTAACTCTCCTGGAAAACCATTTTCTCCATCTGAACTCACATAAGAAAATGCCACAGAAATATGGTTACTTTTTTCTTCTATTTCAACTTCCCAAATCTTTGCCTCAAAACTTTCAGCCCCACCATGCAACGTATGGCCATTTTCGGGAGAAACGGGTAATTGATAGTTTTGGTCATTAATTGAGAACGAACCATGCTTGATTCTTCCAGCAACACGTCCGATCGTTGCCCCAAAATACATATCTTTAGCCAGATATTCTTCCCCAGTCTCAAAACCTAACACAATATTACGCTTTTCTTCATTAACTGGTACGATCAAATCAACGATTCTGGCGCCTAAGTCTGTGACATTCATTGTCAAACCATTATCGTTCGTAAGCGAATACAAAATAGCATTTTCTCCAAATTTTTGATTGCTGATTTTCAATACTTTCATCTCTCTTCCGTTTGAAATCGATTTTCCAACACAGTGAACTAATACTATTCTATCATCTTTGACGCTATTTTTTTCTTCAACGCTCATTTTAAACTACTTTTGTTTAAGTTTACAATATTTTTGTCAAGTTGCACTTAATGAAATAAATGCGTTTCTCTTTTAGCAACGTGAATCTTTTTTGATTCGATAAAAAACGAGGTATTCCATTTCGAATAAACAGAACGGAATACCTCGTCATTTTTTTATTAAATACTATAACCTTTTCAACTTTCGTGTTATTTGTTTTTCAAACTCTACGACTATGAATACAAAAATTCCTGAAAGTAACGCCAATTTTATATAAGGCCAACCAATAACGGCTGTTCCTAATGCTAGATGCATGATTGGTGTAACTATCAACAATGCTTGTAAAATAAATAAAATCAGTAGTGACAACCATAAAACTTTATTTGAAAGTATACTTTTATTAATCGAAAACTGGTAAATTTCCCGGCAATTGATCATATAAAAAACTTGACCAAACACAATCGTCGTAATCAATGTCGTCTGCATAACAGCTTCAGACGCATTACGTCCTTCTAAGAATACATTAACGAGAAAACCTAAAGCGGCTAATAAAAGAGACACGTAAACGATACGGAAAACAGCATATCTATCTAAAATATTTTCCCTAGGATTACGTGGAGGTTGCTCCATTCCATTTTTTGCCAATGGCTCAAAACCTAATGCAAAGGATAACGTAATCGTGGTCACCATATTCAGCCATAAAATCTGTACAGAGGTCAACGGTAGCGGTCTATCTAATAATAAGGACACAACTACTAATAACCCTTGTGCAAAAGCCGTCGGCAAAGAAAAGTAAATTGTTTTTTTCAAGTTTTCATAAACGCGCCTACCTTCTTTGATTGCTAAGGTGATAGTTGCAAAATTATCATCTGCTAAAACCATATCTGCTGCAGCTTTGGTCACTTCAGTCCCTTTGATTCCCATAGCGATACCGATATCTGCTTGTTTCAGTGCTGGTGCATCATTAACTCCATCCCCTGTCATCCCGACGATTTGCCCATTTTTTTGAATTGCGTGAACTAAGCGCAATTTATGCTCAGGCGTTGTTCTAGCATAGACATCATTGGTTAAAACAATATCTGCTAGTTCATCGTCACTAAGCTGTTCAATATCTTTTCCTACTAAGGCATTATTATAATTTTCAAGGCCAATTTCTTTCGCTATTGCCACCGCAGTATCTTTATGATCTCCTGTAATCATTTTTACTGAAATTCCCGCTTTGCGACTGTTTCGAACTGCTTCGATCGCTTCTTTTTTTGGCGGATCGATAATGCCGAATAATCCAGCAATAATCATCCCACTTTGTAGATCTTCATGAGCAAGGGTTGTTTGAGCTTTCGTTACTTCTTTAAAAGCTGCTGCTAAAATCCGTTGTCCTTTGGTAGCTTGTTGGCTAATTTTTTGCTGCCAATATCCTTCTTCAAACGTTTCGGTACTTTCATCAGCTAACTGATAGTCCACCATATTCAATAGAACATCTGGCGCACCTTTCAAATAAATATAACGTTTATCTTGAATCTCGACTAGTGTAGCCATGTACTTGTATGATGAATCGAATGGAATTTTGCTAATATCGTGTTCTTCTTCAACAAGTGCAGTATGATTAGCCCAGTCTAGCAAAGCACCTTCTGTTGGATTACCAATCACTTCCCTTACACCGTTTTTATAAGTGATTTTGGTATCGTTACAATAAGAAGCAATTTCTGCCATTTTTCTTACAGATTCATCTTTTTCCACCTGCCGAATAGAAGCTACTTCTACTTCTTCTAAAGTTGTATCAATTGTTTCTTTCGCAGTAACGAGTGCGACAACTGCCATTTCGTTTTTGGTTAGCGTTCCTGTTTTATCAGAACAGATAACTCCCATGCTACCTAATGTTTCAACAGCCGGCATTTTCTTGATGATCGCATGCTGGCGTGCCATTCGTGTCACCCCCACTGATAAAATAATAGATAAAACAGCTGGTAACCCCTCTGGCACAGCTGAAACTGCTAAAGCAATCATAGACGAAAGTAATTCACTTGCCGATAACTCACGGAAAAACAAACTGAACACAACAAGAAAGAGGATCAACGCCATTAAAAACAGAAAAATTTGTTTATTCAATAGCTTCATCTTTTTGATCAATGGTGTTTCATTCGTCCCTACGTTCTTCAAGTGCTGATTGATCTTACCGATCTCTGTTTGATCGCCGATTTGAATAACGATTCCTTTACCCGTCCCACTATTGACCAATGTCCCGGAATAAGCCATATTTATATGGTCACCCAAATCTTCCTCTTCTTCAAGAGTGCGATTACTTTTCTCAACAGGAGTTGATTCACCTGTTAAAATAGCTTCATCGATCACTAAGTTATATGCGTCAATCACGCGAAGATCGGCTGGAACGATATCTCCTGGGCTTAAATAGACAATATCTCCTGTAACTAAAGATTCAGCTTTGACTGTTTCTTTTTCCCCTTCTATTAAAATAACCGCTTCCGAGCTCATCATAGAGGTAAGACTATCTAAAGAGTCAGTAGCTTTTGCTTCTTGTACATAACCGATAACTGCATTGATGATAACCACCAGTAAAATAATCGCCATATCAATAAAATCACCACTGACTCCTTTTAATACTGCAGATACAAGCAATACATAGATGAGCAAATCATGAAAATGATGAAAAAACTTTTTCAGTTTGCTCGCTTCTTTTTCTTTAGAAAGAGTGTTACTTCCTTCTTCTTGTTTCGCTTTTCTTACAGATCTGTCGAGCCCATTTAGACTAGATTGTAATGCTGTTAACACTTGCTCCGCTGTCATTTTATACCACGTCATAACGACTCCTCCTCAATAGTTACTTAATACTTCATTAAAGTTTACAAAAATAAAAGAATAATTCATACTAATAACCCCTTCACTTAAGTAAAAAACCAGTATTTCTTAAACACTAGACTATAGCCGTTTTCAAATAGTAAAAAAAATAAGACCCAGCTCATAAATGAGTTGGGTCTTATAACCATTGCTGTTTGAATTAACCTTCTGGGTTTGCGTTGGTATCTTTGATACCATACTTTTTGTTGAAACGGTCCACACGTCCGTCTGCTTGTGTAAATTTTTGACGACCAGTATAGAATGGATGAGAATCAGATGTTACTTCGACACGAATCACTGGGTAAGTGTTTCCGTCTTCCCACTCAGCTGTTTCATCAGAGTGCTTAGTAGAACCTGATAAAAATTTAAAGCCTGTAGTTGAGTCCATAAAAATAACTGGGTGATATTCTGGATGGATATCTTGTTTCATAGTCTTTTCGCTCCTTTGCCCTGATCCATTTGCTGCATCAGAGTTTATTTGTCGGTATACAACAGTACTATAATAGCATGATTCGTTTATCGATGCAATTATCTTTTAGTATTTTTTTTCGCTTGTCTGCCAAACGAAACATCATGGAAATCTTCAAAGAACTTCTGATTATTTTTTGTTTTACGTAAAAACTTAACGAATTGCTCTGTATATTCTAAAGAATCACCTGTCATATGATTACGCAACTTCCAAGTTTCTTCTAACTGCTCAGCCGACATTAGCAAATCTTCTTTACGTGTACCAGATTTTTTGATATCGATTGCAGGGAAAATACGGCGGTCTGCCAAGTCACGAGATAAATGCAGCTCCATATTCCCAGTTCCTTTGAATTCTTCGAAAATAACGTCATCCATTCGACTTCCTGTATCCACTAATGCTGTGGCAAGAATCGTCAAACTTCCACCCTCTTCAATATTTCTAGCAGCACCAAAGAAGCGCTTAGGTTTATAAAAAGCCGCAGGATCGATCCCACCACTTAATGTACGACCACTTGCTGGAATTACTAAGTTGTAAGCGCGAGCTAAACGCGTAATACTATCCATCAAAATAACAACATCTCGTTTATCTTCAACTAAACGCATTGCACGCTCCAAGACTAATTCAGAAACACGTGTATGATTTTGTGGTTGTTGATCGAAAGTTGAAGAAACTACATCGCCTTTAACACTACGCTCTAGGTCTGTCACTTCTTCTGGACGTTCATCGATCAACAGTAAAATCAATTCTACATCTGGGTAATTTTCTGAAATACCGTTAGCAATTTCTTTCAACACGCTTGTCTTACCTGCTTTTGGAGGAGCCACGATTAGTCCTCGTTGTCCAAAACCAACAGGAGAAAAAATATCGATCATGCGTGTCGATAATCTACCTGGCGTTGTTTCTAATTTGATTTGTTTTTCGGGGTACAGCGGTGTTAATGCTGGGAAATGTGGACGTTCTTTTGCTTCTTCTGGATCTTTGCCGTTGACACTTTCAACATGCATCAAGCCATAATAACGTTCTGATTCTTTTGGAGGTCTGGCTTTCCCGGCTACTTTGTCGCCATTACGTAAACCAAATCGGCGAATTTGAGAAGATGAAATATAGATATCTTCTGCACTAGGTCCATAATTGATTGGTCGTAAAAAACCATAGCCGTCTTGAGAAACAATATCCAAAATCCCTTCCATAAAGAAAAAACCTTGTTTCTCAGCTTGTGCTCTAATAACAGCTAAAGATAACTCTTTTTTATTCATTTGACTATAATAAGGGATCTTGAACTCTTTAGCATAGGAATAAATATCTTTTAATGTACTATTCTCAAGCTCCGCCATTGTTAAATAGTCACTCATTTAGCCACCTCGATTTCCTCTTCTGTTTCAATCATTTGGATATCCGCACCAAGTGCAGTTAATTTTTCAATAATGTGGTCATAGCCACGTAAAATGTATTCAACATTATAAATTGTTGTTGTGCCAGTTGCCATCAACCCAGCGATTACCAAACAAGCACCAGCTCTAAGATCTGAAGCCACAACTTCTGCACCATGTAATTGTGTCGGGCCATTAATGACAATCATATTTCCTTCGATCGATGCATCTGCACCCATTCGCACAAGTTCTGGGATATGTTTAGTCCGTTGTGCATAAATGCTATCAATAACTTCACCTGTACCTTTGGCTTTTAACATCAAAGGAGTGATCGGTTGCTGCAAATCTGTCGCAAAACCTGGATAAGGATAGGTTTTAACTGTTGTCATTTTTAAATCATGAGAGGGGTGTACTTCGATCATATCTTCTTCGATCGTCATTTTTACGCCCATTTCTTGTAATTTAGCAATAAAACTTTCTAGATGTTCATAAATCACATTACGAACTTTTACGCCTTCACCCATTGCTGCAGCTAAGGCTAAATAAGTTCCTGCTTCAATTCGGTCAGGAATGATCGAATGACGGCAGCCGTGTAATTTTTCAACGCCTTCGATTCTAATAATATCTGTACCTGCACCACGAATGTTTGCTCCCATATTATTCAATAAAGTTGCAACATCGATAATTTCTGGCTCGCGAGCTGCATTCTCAATGATTGTCTTGCCTTCTGCTTTAACAGCCGCTAACATCACATTGATCGTAGCGCCAATCGAAACCATATCCATAAAGATTCTCGTTCCATGAAGTCTGTCTTCTGTTCTTAAATACATGGCCCCATGTTCGTTTGTTACTTGAGCACCAAGTGCTTCAAATCCTTTGATATGCAGATCGATTGGACGCGGTCCAAGGTAACAGCCACCTGGAAGTCCAACGACTCCTTCACCAAATTTACCTAGTAATGAGCCCATAAAGTAATAGGAAGCACGAAGACTATTGATTTTGCCTTTAGGCATCGGAACGGAAACGATTTCTGTTGGATCGATAACGAGTGTATTGTCGGTAAATGTTGTTTTAGCACCCATAATTTCTAAAATTTCAATTAATGAATGTACATCTTGAATATCAGGTACACCATCTAATGTTACGGGCGAATCAGCCAAAATAGCTGCTGGAATCAAAGCTACTGCACTGTTTTTTGCTCCGCTGATCGATACTTCTCCAGTTAATGGACGATTGCCATTGATTACGATTTTTTTCATTTATTATTCTCACCTATCTATGTAAAACAAATAGTTTTATTTTTTTGTAATATACCCAAACTATTCTAACACATTAAGGAACAATAAAAAAGCCAACAGTTATTCGCATTAGGTTATTTTTCTTCATTTACATGATTTCAACTTATTTTTTAACATTTTTGAACGAAAATATAGATGCAAACGATCTTTTTAGAAACAAAAAAACTGAAACAACAGATTTACTGTAGTTTCAGTTAGTATTAATTATAAAATTAATTATGCTTTGTTAGCAGAACCGAACCATTCGATACGTTGTTCTACTAATTCAGTAACAGCTTTTGTTCCTGGTGCTAATAATTTACGAGGGTCAAATCCTTTACCTTCAAGATCTTTGCCTTCTTCGATGTATTTACGAGTTGCTGCTGCAAATACTTCTTGACACTCAGTGTTAACGTTGATTTTAGAAACGCCCATTGAGATTGCTTTTTGAACTTGTTCTAAAGGAATACCTGATCCACCGTGTAATACTAATGGAATGTCACCAACAGCGTCAGCGATTTCTTGTAAGTGGTCAAATGCTAATCCAGTCCAGTTGTCTGGGTATGAACCGTGGATGTTTCCGATTCCGCATGCTAGGTAATCAATACCTGTAGCAACCATTTGTACACATTCTTGAACGTCAGCTAATTCGCCAGAACCGATGATTCCGTCTTCTTCGCCGCCGATCGAACCAACTTCACATTCTACAGAAACGCCTTTAGCGTGTGCTTTAGCAACAACATCTTTTGCTTTTTCGATGTTTTCTTCAAATGGTAAGTGAGATCCGTCAAACATAACTGAAGTGTAGCCGATTTCGATACATTCTAATGCATCTTCATATTCACCGTGGTCTAAGTGAAGAGCTACTGGTACAGTGATGCCCATTGAATCGATCAAGTCTTTTACTAAATCGTAACATACTTGGTATCCGCCCATGTATTTAGCTGCACCCATAGAAGTTTGGATCAAAACTGGCGCTTTTTTAGCTTCTGCAGCTTCAAGAATCGCTTTTGTCCATTCTAGGTTGTTTGTGTTGAATCCTCCGACACCGTAGCCGCCTTTGCGAGCTGCTTTAAGAAATTCTGTTCCTGATACTAATGGCATAATAAAATTCCTCCTAAGTTTTAAAAAAACTTTATTTGTTAAGGCTATCCTTAACCAACAGTTATATTTTAGCAGACTTTTTAGTACTTTTCTACTAAAACTGACTTTTTCAGAAAACTTTTGTCCATAGTTTCACAAAAGTGCAGACACTTACTGCATTTTGTCCAAAAAAAGAATGAAGGGCTATTTAATAATACCTTCACTCTTTTAAAAATTATTATGAAATTTTTTAATCGAAGTCAAACTAACACAAAATTATAAAACCCGTATTCTTTGTGCTTACTTCCGTTTATTTGTCTATTTCCAGATAATTGGGATTTCTGCGTCACCTTTGTAAGAAAAATTACCTTTCTTGATTTCCCAACTAAATTCAAGAAACTCTTCACCTTCATAACCCTCTTCTTCATTAGGATTTTCAATGTCCGTCCATTTTAAAACTCCATCTTCCACGCTTCCAGCAAAATACTGAATTTCTGCTCCTTCGAATTGTTTAGATAAAGTAACTGGATCGATCATCTGATAGCTAGTCATACCTTTCTTCAAAACAATTGGTTGCAACTTACCTCTAGTCTCTATCCGTACATTTTCAAGATTTGGCATGTTATTCAGCGCTGAAATATCAAGCAATGCCAAGTTGTTAGTAATTCCGCTACCTTTTTCTCCCATAACGCTTTTATTAGCATAAAGTTGTATGTTTATCCTTTTAACTTTAGTTAATTTAGAAAAATCTGATAAATCTGGTATTGAACCCCCAACTCCTATTTCAAGTTCTTCTACTTTAGTTAAATTTGACAACGGGCGAAAATCAGAAATATTTCCAAATTCTATATAAACTCCTTTGGCATTTTCAACATATTGTGCCCCTTCTAAGGATGTATCTTCGTCAAAGAACTCTGTTTCCACGACATCCAAATATTTCATATCACTTTTCTTAATTAAACCATAATTATCCAAAAGTTCTTGAGCATCGTTCGCTCTATTTTCTTCTCCCATTTCCTCTAAATGATGAATAGTAGCTCCCGCAAAAGCATTTCTCAGAGCAGGACTTGGTACATATGCATAATCTGATTCATAAATACGCTTCGTTTGTTTCTCAGCGTTCACCGTTGTTGTTACTCCACCAAGTAATAAACCAACTATCACTAAAGCAACCCTTATTAACTTTTTCTTTTTCACTTTATCACTCCTTGATATTTTTGTTCAAAACTAATTTTATATCAAAAAGTTATTTTTTTAAACAAAAACTATTGCAGATTTCATCCCATAAATCCGAAATATATTTTAAGTTATTGATTTTAAACCAGTATTTTTAATTATCAATCATCCATCAAAGTCCAAATTTAAACATTCCCCGTTTTGTATCAATCAAGCTTTCTAACACTTTCAAAAAATAAAAAAACATCTGAATTGCAAGAAATCAGTTCTCACAACTCAGATAGGTTCTTTACTTTTTCTTATTTTTCTTTAATTCAGGGAAACTCCCCGTACTTTTAAAGATCCGTTGTTCATCTTCATTTGCAAATCGTCCTAATACAGAATGCGTAGGAATAATATTCATAAAAGCATTTTCATCAACTTCATAAACGATTTGCTCCAAATCATACAGTTCGTAACGTGTGATCACCATCATGATCATTCGTCCTTCAACGCCAGAATATCCGCCCATCGATGGTAGCAAGGTCATCCCACGAATCATCTGTTTTGAAATTGCCTGAGTCACAACTTCAGGCTGAACTGTTACAATCATCGCAGTAACTTTTTGATGACTAGTATGGATCGTATCAACCACTTGAGTCATACAATAAATCGAAATAATCGTATATAACGCACTTTCCCAATCAAAAACAAAACCAGCTATTGCCACAATGATTCCATTCAACATAAACATATAATTGCCGACAGTTTTCCCAGTCGTCTTCGATAGAACTAATGAAATAACGTCCATTCCACCCGTTGTAAAGCCCATTTTAAGCGATAAGCCTGCACCAATCCCAATCAGCACGCCACCAGCAATCGCATTCATCAACGGATTCGTTGTGATCACTTCGATTGGAATCAAAATAGTTGTCAGTGAAACCCACGCTACATTTAAAAAACTGTATATCGTTGATTCTTTTCCAAGTTTCATAAATCCTAACACAAAAATTGGAATATTTAATAGCAAAATAAAAAGACCTGTATCAATCGTAATCCCAAGATGTGTGTGTAATAACGTTGCAATAATTTGGGCAACACCATTCATTCCAGCAGAAAAAACTTTGGCTGGTATCAAAAAAAAGTTCAAGCTGATCGCTACTAAAATCCCAGTAACAAAAATAACAGCAAACTTCTTCAATGTTTCACTTTGTTTATATGGAATAACCCATTTTCTCATCCAAGACCTTCCCCTCATATAAAAATCCTTCAGTCCTTAATCTAGCTTCTATGTTTACTTTCTTAGATAAAATCCCTCGAATTAGGATAACAGTTTGCTCAAAAAAAGAAAAGAAAAAAAGATGATAATGAGGATTATTTTAGTCTTATCCATCCTTCCTCAACTCTCCAACTGATCTTTGCATTTTTTACTTGTTTCTTCCTTATTTAATGGTACTATAAAAGTAAGAAATAATGAGAGGAGATTATCCAATGGCAGCAAAAGAAGCTAGTTTTGATGTAACATCTGAGATAAATATGGAAGAAGTCAAAAATTCGATCCAAATCGCACTGAAAGAAATCAAAAATCGTTTTGACTTCAAAGGATCGATCGCAGATATAAAGTTAGAAAATAATAAGTTAGTGGTAGTTGCAGAAGATGACTATAAAATCGAGCAAGTAAAAGATGTCTTGTTCAGTAAGTTAGTGAAACGTGAGGTCCCTATTAAAAATATCCACTTCTCAACAAGCGAAAAAGCACTTGGTGGCGCTGCCCGTCAATATGGTGATTTGATTAGTGGAATAGATCGTGATAATGCTAAAAAAATCAATGTCGCAATCAAAAATTCCGGTATTAAAGTCAAATCACAAATTCAAGAAGACCAAATCAGAGTGACCGGCAAAAGCCGTGATGATTTACAAAAAGTAATTACATTGCTTAGAAATTTAGATTTACCTGTAGAATTACAATTTACGAATTTCCGTTAATAAAAAGCATAACAAACTGAAACATTTTTGTTTCTCAGCTTGTTATGCTTTTTTCGCTATTCACTTAAGAAATCAAATAAGGATTGCGAGTCTTTTCCACTATTTAAACCAACAATCAAGCGAATACGAGCTTTTGGTCCATTTAACCCTCTAGAAAAAACAATGCCCATTTTCTTTAGATTAACGCCACCACCTTCATAGTCATAAATATCTTCAGCAATTCCATTCGAACAGCGAGAAACTAAAACGATTGGGATATTTCTAGCTAAGAGCCGCTCTAGTGAAGGTAATGTCTCAGGTGGAAGATTCCCTGCACCCAAAGCTTCTATCACAATACCATCTGTTTTGTCATTATCCACTAAATCAAATAAACTACCATCCATCCCAGCATAGGCTTTGATTACATAAACCTCTCCTGTGACTTCTTCAATATCACAAATTTCTTGTGGGCGTACTTCACTGGCAAAAAAAGTTCGTTCCTTAGCAATCATACCAATCGGTCCAAAAGTCGGTGTGCGAAACGTTGCAACGTTTGTGGTATGGGTTTTTGTCACATAACGAGCTGTATGAATTTCATCATTCATCACAACCAGTACGCCTTTGCCAAACGATTCATCTGAACAAGCCGTCCAAACTGCACTAATAAAATTATATAACCCATCTGTCCCGATTTCGTTACTTGAACGCATGGCACCTGTCAATACAACAGGAATTTTATTTTCTAATGTTATATCTAAAAAATACGCTGTTTCTTCTAATGTATCTGTTCCATGAGTGATTACGACGCCATCGATCTCTTCAGTATACGCTTTTTGGATACGCTCCTTTAATTCCAACATTCGTTCTAAAGTCATGTGAGGAGAAGGGATATTAAAAATCGGCTCTACGATTAAATTTACTTTCCCTGCTAATAATTCTTCTTGGTCTAGCAGTGGATTCATATTGTTTGTTGTGACATTTCCATCTGCCTCTTTTGACATCGATATCGTGCCGCCTGTATGTAACACTAGGATTGTTTTCATTTTTAATCTCCCTATGATAATTTTATTCAATTAAACTGACGAATTTTTGCTCAAAAAAGAGCCGATATTCAGATCGTCGGCTTTTTTATAGTCATGATACTCACTAAAAATAAAGAGTCACTTTTACATATCAATTCTTGTTTTAGTATACCAGTAAGAGCTATTTTTTCCTATCATCAACTGCTTAATCCAACTGCCAAAATTCCTGTATGAGCTGCTTAGTTTGTTCATGCGAATAAGAAGTTTGAACCTGATTCCAATGAGGTGGAAAAAAACGTTGAACAGCGGCTGTTGAGAAACGCTGATCCAAAAGTAAAACGATGCCCTTATCCTCTGTATCCCTAATCACTCTACCAGCCGCCTGTAAAACTTTATTCATGCCAGGAATTTGATAAGCAAATTGAAATCCTTGATTTTTTTCCAGATCATAATAGCCTTTGATCAGCTCTTGCTCATGATTGATTTGCGGTAATCCCACGCCAACAATTGCCGTACCAATCAAACGACTACCTTTTAAATCGATGCCTTCTGAAAAAATCCCTCCTAAGACACAAAAGCCAACCAATGTTTCTGTCGGTTCTACCACAAAATCAGCTAAAAAAGCTTCGCGTTCCGCTTCATTCATCATGCTAGCTTGAATCTTGGATTTGACATGAGGATTTTTTTCTCGGAACATTTCATAAATTATATCCATGTAAGAATAGGACGGAAAGAAAACAAAATAATTCCCTTTTTTTGCTTGAATCATGTTGGTCAGACTTTCAATGATTTTTTCATAGCTATTCACACGTTCTTTATAAGTCGTCTGGATATACTTTTCAATCACTAATAATTGGTTTTCTTTTGGAAAAGGACTTGGAATTCGATAACGTAAACTTTCCTCTCCGCCACCTAAAATTTCTTGATAATAATCCAACGGCGTTAAACTTGCTGAAAATAAGACACTGGCTTTCCCTTTGTTTAACTTTTGCTGCAAAAGATAGTTTGGGTCGATACAAAATTGCTTGACGATGATGTCGTAATTTTGACAATTTACGTATGTACAATAATGATCATCATACCCTTCACTGATCTTAGTATAATTCAATACCTCAAAATACACAGACAAGACATGATTCAACTCAGGATGATCTTGATTTTCTGGAAGCCATTCTTTGATCTTCTCGGCTAGTGAATAAGCTACTTTCACAAGAGAGTCGATCGGCGCATTTTGATGTAAAAATTCTTTTCCTTCTTCATCACAGACTTGTTTGATTCTTTCAAATTCTTTTTCGATTTTGTTAAGTGCTCTAATCAGCTTGGTTTGTTTTTTATCCAGTACTTGTTTCAGCGCCAAAATCTTACTTTTAGACAAAACCGCCGAATACATTTCCCGTGAACGATTCACTAAATTGTGGACTTCATCTACTAAAAAAATATTTTCTTTCACTTCTGATTGTTCCTCAAAAAAACGTCTTAAATAAACAACAGGGTCAAATAAATAGTTATAATCGCAAATCACTAAATCACACCATAAACTAACATCTAGAGATAGTTCAAACGGACATAAGGTATGTTTACGAGCGTAGTGTTCAATGATCTCACGTGTAAATTGATTTTCATTGTTTAACAAATCCCATAAGCCTTCATTCAACCGATCATAATAGCCATTAGCAAAAGGACATGCTTCTGGTGTGCAATTCCGTTCTGTTAAGAAACATATTTTATCTTTTGCTGTTAAGGTGACACTCTTTAGCTGCATGTCCTTTTGTTTCATTGCTTCCACAGCATCTTCGGCTACTTGTCGCGTAATTGTTTTAGCCGTTAAATAAAAAGCTCTTTCGGCTTGTTCTTCCCCAATTGCTTTTAGCGTTGGAAATAAAGTCGAAATCGTTTTTCCCGTTCCAGTTGGCGCTTCAACAAAAAGTTTTTGATCGCTTAAAATCGTTTTATATACTGCAACAGCCAACTCTCTTTGACCTGCTCGATAATCGCCATATGGAAAAGGTAATTTTTGCAACGATTGATTCCGAATTTTACGCCAATTAGCTTTAAAAATCAGCCATTGTTCATATTTTTGTGTCAGCTCGTCAAAGAATTCTTTTAGCTCTTCTTTAGTAAATTCTTTTTCTTGCCGGGTGATTTCTTCGGTTGTTGTTTGATAGTAGGTCAATTGTAATGTGATTTCATCCAACTCTTCCTGCTGGCAATAAATATGCCCATAGCACATCACTTGATACCAAAACATGTCTATTTGTTCTTCTAATAATTCTGAAAACGCGGGTTCTGAAGTTTTAATTTCATCGATTACAGTTCGTTTTTTTTCATCAATAAAAATGCCGTCTGCACGACCTTCAATTATGTAAGTTTGCTTGTTTAATTCTATGTTTATAGCAAGTTTTATTTCTTTTTGGTAATTTTCACCGGCTGTTTTTTGAAGCTTCCGATGGATCTTAGCGCCTTCCAAAGCTGTATGTTCACTACTGTGTCTAGCGTCAATACTCCCTCTGCGTAAAATAAACTCCACTAATCTTCGGACTGCGATTCTTGGCGTATTCTGCATGTTCGATCCCACCTATCATGTTCTTATTATAGAACATACATTCGTAAAATAAAAGAGGAGAAAGCAAAACTTTTACATTTAGAAATAAGGTGGGTTCGTCCAATCATTTTTTCAAGAGACTAACTGCAAAGAAAAAGACTCAAGTCGAATAATCACTATTTATTTTGACATACTCATAACTTAAATCGCAACCAATCACTTCAAAATTTTCTGTTCCTTGATGTAGATCAACCGTTAAATGAATATCTTCATTTTGTTCGATGTATGTTGCAATTTTGTTAATGTGTTGCTTTTCTTCATTATTATTTGAAAAAATCGGATACTGTCCATAATAAATTTCTACTTTATTCTGGTCAAAAATCAACCCTTCTGTTTTCCCAAGAGCCATTGCGATTCGTCCCCAATTAGGATCATGTCCAAATAAAGCCGTTTTTACTAAAGGTGAGTTGATGATTGATTTGCCAGCATTTTTAGCTTGTTCTTTACTTTCAGCATTTTTAACGGTAACAAACATCGTTTTTGTAGCACCTTCTGCATCTCTTACAACATCTAACGCTAATTCTTTACAAATTTCATTCAAGGCTTTTTGCAATTCGGTTTTCTCAACTTCATGATGACTACTGGCTAAAAATGCGACTGTGTCACTAGTGCTTGTATCCGTATCAATACTAATTGTATTGAAAGAGTGATCGACTGCTATTTTCAACATAGAATAAATTTCTTGTTTCTCCACTTTTGCATCAGTCAAAATATACGCTAACATCGTCGCCATATTCGGTTCGATCATCCCTGAACCTTTGACGATTCCTAAAATCGTTGCATCCCCGACTTTTAGACTACGAACCTTGATTCGCTGATCGGTTGTTAAAATTGCATGGGCAAAATCTTCATAATTCTCTTTTAAATGAATTGTTTCTTTTTCTAAATATTCTTCAATAATATCGATTGGCAATTGCGGCCCTATCACGCCTGTTGAAGAAGGCAGAATATTTTCCTTTGAAATCGTCAATTTGTCAGATAATCGCGCTAAAATCTTGTATTCATTTTCTCTTCCCGTTTGTCCAGTTGCAACATTGGCGATACCACTTGTCACTACAACTGCTTGCAATTCAGCGTTTTTTACATGATCCTTCCCGATAGGTATGCATTCACCACAAAATGTGTTTTTTGTAAAAACTGCCGCAGCATGACAAACTTCATCCGCTACAATCAATCCAAAATCTTTTCTTTTTTTCTTTATCCCAACATGTGTTCCATAGAACTTAAATCCCTTCGGTACGTTTTCATACTTTCCCATCAATAACACCATCCTGTACATGATTAACTTACGTGAAGCAAAGCGTTTTATTTCTTTAATTTTATAAAAGTATAAATCAAAGTAGAAGGATAGTCAATGGATTTTATATCACAAAATTACCACAAAAAGGATTTTTATACTTAAATAAGCAAAAAATATGCATATTAATGTATAAACAATGTATTTTCACAACAAAAAAGCACCCAGATTTCTCTGGATGCTCTAATGTTAATCAACTGATTAATTATTTTTACCAAATATGCGTAAGAACGCTAAGAACAAGTTAATGAAATCAAGGTATAATTGTAACGCAAAGAATACCGCAATCCCTGTTCCTGCTTGTCCGCCTGTTTCATTGTAAACTTGACGAATTTTTTGATTATCATACGCTGTAATTCCAGCAAAGATCAATACCATCAAAATAGAAATGAAAAATGAAACTGCGCTACTGCGTAGGAAAAAGAAATTGATGACCATTGCAATAATAATTCCGATCAATGCGCTATACGCTGCATGTCCCATTGCTGATAAGTCTTTCTTCGTAAACATTCCAACTAAAGACATTGCACCAAACGTTGCAGCAGCACTCACAAAAGCACTCACAACAGTTGCTTGAGCATACATTAGTAATGTCGCAGATATTGTTACACCATTTAAGATGGAATAAATTAAAAATCCGCTAACTGCTAAACTAGGATTCTTTTGTGCTTTTAGTCCTAGGAATAAAACTAAACCAATTTGTAAAATCCATAATCCAAAAAACAAGGCTGATGAGTTTAACAACGTAACTAAAACAACTGGGTAAACGGTTAAGATCAGGTATGATACTAGTGCACTAACACCAATTCCCATTGCTAAAAATGCGTAAATTTTTGAATAAAACTTATTTAAGCCAACATTGGCTACTGCTCCATTATTCATCTATATCTCCTTCTTTCTCCACTAAATCTGCTAATGTTACTTGGGGTGGTTGTACCATTACGACCGCGTCAAGCACTCGATCTTCTTCTTCATTGACAGCTTCAATCGAAATCGTCACAACATCTTTCATCTTATCTACCTTGATCACTTCAAACTGAAACGTCAATGTCTCATAATGAAAAACTGGCTCCACAAAGTTCACAGAAAAATTGACAACATGGGATCCTGGTCCTGGTAAATGCTTTGAAATTGCACTCGTGATGATTCCCATGAGCATGATCGATGGAACGATTGGCTTACCATATTCTGTTTTTTGGGCATAATCATGTTGGATATATAAGGGATTGGCATCGTTTGTTAAGCCCAAATAAAGAAGTAAATCTTTATCTTCGATTGATTCGGTTAAAGACAGCGAATCGCCTTCCTCAATATCTTCGATGGTTTTGCCTAATTTTCTCGGTTTTCCGATATTCAAATTAGTACACCTCCACTAATGATAAGATAATTGTACCAAAATGACGACAAAAGGCAAGTTAAAAAGAAGAAGCTTCAACAAATCATAAAAATGCATTGTTGAGGCTTCTTCAATGTTATTTTTTATTTTATAAAACACTTCTTGTTGTATTACTTAATAAAGTTTCATATGCTTGCTCAAATTTTTGAACATCACCAGCACCCATAAAGACCATTACAGCATTTTCATGATCTAAAAGGGGTGAAACATTCTCTTCTTTGATAACTTGGCCGCCTTTTTGGATTTTATTGCCTAAATCCTCGATTTTAACATTGCCTTGTTGTTCCCTTGCCGAACCAAAGATATCACAAAGATAAACAGCATCCGCCAAATCCAATGCCTCTGCAAACTCATCCATCAACGCAATTGTACGAGTGAATGTATGTGGTTGAAAGACAGCAATGATCTCTTTGTCTGGATATTTTTGACGTGCACCATCGATTGTTGCAATGATTTCTGTTGGATGGTGAGCATAATCATCAACAATGATCATATCAGAAACTTTTTTCTCAGTAAAACGACGTTTCACACCTTCAAACGTCAACATTTCTTCTGCCACTTTGTTCATATCTAATTTTTCAAAATAGGCTACTGCAATCACACCTAAGGCATTCATGATATTATGTTGACCAAATGCAGGTAAAACAAAATGACCAACAAATGCATCATGGTGGTAAACATCAAAAGAAGAACCTTGCGTTGTTCTTTTGATATTCTTAGCCTGAATATCATCATCCTCTGCTAAACCATAATAGTAAATCGGTACATCCGTTTCTAGCATACGCAAATATTTATCATCCCCATATGCAAAAATTCCTTTTTTAACTTGTTTTGCCATTTTCTGGAACGCAGAGAATACGTCTTCTATACTCTTAAAGTAATCAGGATGATCAAAATCGATATTCGTCATGATTGCATAATCTGGAGAATAAGCAAGAAAATGACGGCGATATTCACAAGCCTCAAAAGCAAAAAACTCAGCATTAGGGTCGCCATGTCCTGTACCATCACCAATCAGGTAACTGGTTGGCGCAATTCCTGTTAAGATATGAGAAAGTAATCCTGTTGTACTTGTTTTCCCATGAGAGCCAGTTACTGCGATGCTTGTATACGGTTGGATAAAACGGCTAATGAAATCATGATATCGAATGATTTCCGCACCCAATTCTTTGGCACGAACTAATTCTTCATGTGTATCTGGAAATGCATTTCCTGCAATAATAATCATATCTTTCGTAATATTGTCAGCATTGAAAGGTAAAATTGTAATACCAGATTTTTCTAAATCACGTTGTGTAAAGAAGTATTCTTCCACATCTGAACCTTGCACCTGATACCCTTTTTCAAATAAAACTAACGCTAATGAACTCATCCCAGAACCTTTTATCCCAACAAAATGATGTAACTTATTCTCTAAATTGCTCATTCTAATCCTCTTCTCTTAAAATCTATATAAAACGTAGCTTTTTTAAACACTTTTCAACAGTACGAAACCCATTATCGTATAAAAATATGAAATAATCAACTAAAAAAACAGCGAATCCACTAGTTTTAACTTGTATAACAGACTTTAACCGTTATTTATTTTCTTCATCACTGATTATATACTCATTCATCAACTATCATTGTGTGCCATACTAATTCTACCTCTTTACTGGCTGGAAGATTAAATTACCTTTTGGTCCCTGTGCCTGATACTTACATCACAGTAAAAAGCTGAGACAAAACCAATTTGGCTTTGTCTCAGAAATTTTTTACTTAAAATACTTGCTATTTTCTAGCTCCATGCTTGAATCTTCAATAATTCCACTTAGAGATTTATCTAAGATCCCACGTTTTTTTTCTTGCTCAGCTTCTGCTACTTTTTGACCATAAGCTGTCTGACTTTTCGCATTCTGTTTTGCCGTCTTAAGCTCTTTTCTAGAACGCGGTAATGTATGGCTAATATCTTCTTCTTTACCAAAACGCTCCATATCAGGTTTGATTTGTTGATATTGACGTCTTGTCACAGGAATTTCAGGTGATCCTTTAGGGATATTGAACTTTTGAACCGTTGGGTCTTCATTCCCTTTCACTTGAAATGCTGCCGGTTCATCGTCAAAAAGTAAATACGAATTTTGATCCTTTTTCATCGCTTCAGCTAATTCTTCTTCTGTCAAAGCAGGAGCTTTTTCTTCTGGAATGACAGAAGCTGGAATATATTTCGGAACAAAATAGGAACGGGTATCATATGTAAAATCTTTTGAAAACGCCGCTTTATTTTTACTAGAAGATGGCTGTGAACCAAAACCATAAGAACTTCTTTTAGGCATATTGCCAAACAGATTGTTTTTTTGCTTTGGAGAAGTTGGTTTATTATGCGTCATCATATAATTCGGTAAATTAGATTTATGACGGGCTAATTCTGCTACTTGTTCTTGACTATGTGAAACATGTTGGTTGTTGGTTTGTGTTGGTTGTTTGTGCAACACTGGCTGAACACTTATCGGATCGATTACTGGTGCACTTTGTTGTGGTTGTGATGTTGTTTTAGAGAGCATTGGATCTTCTTGAAACAATGTTCGTTTATTTTCAGAAACTAATTTCACGCCTAAGTCATCGTCATAAGCTGGAAAACGAAAATGTTTTCTTTTAATTTGAGTTGGGTTTTCCATTCGAGTCATTCCTTTATTCTACTTTCTGTCAATTTTACCACAAAATAGTGGAATTCTAAACAAATTACCTTACTTTTTCTTTTTTCTTATTGTAATTTTATTTGAACGTTTCATTTTCTATAAAAATTAGTCGCTGAAACAAAGTCTAAGCTTCGTTCAACGACTAACTGATTAACAATTTCTATGGGTAAATACGGTTTAATAAACGTGGGAACGGACTTGCTTCACGAACATGCTCAATTCCAGCTAACCATGTAACAGTACGCTCTAAACCTAGCCCAAAGCCTGAATGTGGAACAGAACCATAACGACGTAAATCTAAATACCAAGAATATTCTTTTTCATCTAGATTGTGGTTACGAATTTGTTCTAATAAGTAATCATGATCGATGGCTCTTTCAGAACCCCCGATAATTTCACCGTAACCTTCTGGCGCAATCATATCTGCACAAATTACAACATCATCACGAGTAGGATGTGGTTTCATGTAGAAAGCTTTGATTGCTTTTGGATAGTTTAAAATAAAGACTGGACGGTCAAATGAGTTGGCAATAAATGTTTCATGTGGTGAACCAAAATCATCGCCCCATTCAATATCATCAAAGCCATTTTTCTTCAATAACTCTACAGCTTCATCATAAGAGATACGTGGGAATGGTAATTGCGTATATTTTTTCAAGACTTCTCGATCACGTTCTAACACATCTAACGCATGATCACAATTGTCTAATACGCTTTGAACAAGAAACGCTACGTATTGTTCTTGCACTTCTAAACTTTCTTCTTGGTGCATAAAGGCCATTTCAGGTTCGATCATCCAAAATTCAATCAAATGACGACGTGTTTTTGATTTTTCCGCTCTAAAGGTTGGGCCAAATGAGAATACTTTCCCAAATGCTAAAGCCGCAGCTTCCATGTATAATTGACCACTTTGAGATAAATAAGCTTTTTGATCAAAATAATTTGTTTCAAATAAATCAGTTGTCCCTTCTGCTGTACTTGCAGTTAGGATTGGTGGGTCGATTTTAACAAAGTTGTTGTTATTGAAAAATTCATATGTTGCGCGAATGATTTCGTTACGAATTTGCATGATTGCATGCTGACGAGACGAACGTAACCATAAGTGACGATGATCCATCAAAAAGTCTGTTCCGTGCTCTTTTGGTGTAATTGGATACTCATGGCTTTCACCAATGACTTCGATTCCTGTTACACCGATTTCATAACCAAATTTTGAACGGCTATCTTCTCTGATTTCACCAGTGATCCAAACTGAAGTTTCTTGAGTTAAGCTTTTCGCTAATTGAAAGACTTCTTCTGGGACTTCACTTTTTACTACAATTCCTTGAAAATAAGCTGTTCCATCACGTAACTGTAGAAACGCAATTTTTCCACTTGAACGTTTGTTAGCGATCCAAGCCCCTATTTTTACTGTTTCCCCTACATGATTCTTTGAATCAATAATTTGAATTTGTTCCACGATCGTCTCTCCATTCATTTATTCTTTTACCTATCCCGAATTAAGTGTTTTATTTAATTGATTTCTTCTCAATAAATGCTTTGATACGTTTTACAGCTTCTTTTAATGTATCTAAATCTGTTGCATAGCTGATTCGAACATGTTCCGGCGCTCCAAATCCAGCGCCTGTAACAAGTGCTACTTGCGCTTCCGCTAATAAATCATCTACCCAGTTGGTGACATCTGTATAGCCACACATCGTCAACGTTTCTTTGATATTTGGAAACAGATAAAACGCACCATGCGGTTTTTCCAATTTAAATCCAGGTAATGCAGCAAATAACGGATAAATCTCATTTAAACGCGCTTCAAATGCTTGTCTCATGATTTCAACTGTTTCTTGTTCACCACTCAATGCTTCGATTGCTGCATATTGGCTGACAGCCGTAGGATTACTTGTTGATTGCGATGCAATATCATTCATCGCTGAAATAATTGTTTCATCGCCAACCGCATACCCAATACGCCAGCCTGTCATCGCATAACTTTTAGAAACACCATTGATAATGATTGTTTGTTTCTGTATAGCTTTAGACAAAGTAGCAATTGGTGTAAAGGTGGCTCCATTATAAACCAGTCTGCCATATATATCATCCGATACGATTAAGATATCATGAAGCACAGCCCACTCACCGATTTTACGTAATTCTGTTTCAGAATAAATCATTCCCGTTGGATTAGAAGGTGAATTTAAAATCAATAATTTCGTTTTATCTGTTCTTGCTTTTTCTAATTGCTCCACAGTTACTTTAAACTCTTTTTCCTGAGCACACGAGATAAAGATGGGCACGCCCTCGGCTAATTTAACTTGTTCCCCGTAACTTACCCAGTAAGGTACTGGAATGATCACTTCATCATTTGGATTTAATATCGCTTGAAACAATAGATACAACGCGAATTTAGCGCCATCCGTTACAATCACATTTTTTGCCTCATAACTCAGGTGATAGTAGGATTCGATATAGTTTACAACAGCCTCACGTATTTCTTTTATGCCAGCAGAAGGTGTATAATAGCTCGCTTTACCACTTTCGATTGCTTGAATTGCAGCTTGTTGAATATTTTTAGGTGTAGTAAAATCTGGTTCTCCTACAGTTAAACTTAAAACATCTTTACCTGCAGCTTTTAGCGCATTGGCTTTAGCTGACGCGGCTAACGTAACAGAAGGTTCTAATTTTTGTGCTCGATTCGATATCTCCATATTATCGCTCCATTCATTTTTTATCAGATGTTTTAATCATGAAGCTCTTCCATTTTAGAAGTAGATAAGATGTGGTCTACCTTCGTTCAACATTTATCCCTGCTTCATTAAATAACTATCTATTATTGTAATTGTTTGTTTTATTCCTAAGAAACTTGCAAAAACGTCTCGTCAGACATTTTTAATAATCATGATTTCTTCTGCTTTTTCAAATGACAATAGATAATAATTTAATGATCCATCCTCATTTTTGGTAACAACTTCCCAAGTGGGTTTATCCTTGTATAATCCTAAGCTGATTTTTTGAATACGTTTTTCTTTATAGTCTGTTTCCATGATCTGGCGGATGTGCCCTTCTTCCACCCCATCTTTTTGATTTAAAACAGTCACTTTATCACCTGATTTCGGAATGATCACAGCTAAGTTTTCGCCTTTATCATCTTTCCCAGTCACACTAAAGTATGTATCTTTTCTGGTAAACCAATAAAAGTTATCGACTGTTTCTAGGTGTGCATATTTTTTTGCGATTGCCGTAGCTTCTTTTTTCGCTTGTGTTCTTGGATGAGTTGAGCGAATATAGGAAATAGTAATCATGACAATGATCACTAATAAAACCGCAATTACACTTACTAGGATCTTGGTTTTTCTTGCTTCATTTTGATCTTCTTGTTCTTGCAATTTTCTCGCCCTTTCCAAACTTACTGGCTACCATTATAGCAGAAAATCAGTTTGATTTAATAGATAGTAGCCAAATTTATTTATTTAAAAATTCTTTTAGCTCTGACGTTATTTCTACTATTGATTCTTCTTTCACCACTAAATCTTTCGGCAAAGCTTTTAACATACGCTTACCATACTTAGCTGTCACCAAACGCCTGTCCAAAACAACTAGAGCGCCTTTATCCCCATCAGAACGAATTAAACGCCCCAATGCTTGACGCAAACGTAATGCAGCTTTAGGCAAAGCCTCGTGAGTAAAGGGGTTGATTCCTTTTTCTTCAAGGTAGTCATAACGTGCTTTGACAAAAGGTCGCTTTGGATTTTCAAATGGTAGACGTGTCACGATCAACAGCGATAATGCTTCTCCAGGCAAATCGACACCTTCCCAAAAGCTATCAGCACCTAATAAGATACTATTTTTTGAATGAGCGAAACGTTTTAAAATTTTTTCTCGACTCCCACTGATTCCTTGAGCTAAAAGCTCTCTTCCTTCATTTAAATATTGCGGATGTAAACGGTAATAAACACTGGATAATATCTCATGTGATGTGAATAAAACCAAGATGGAACGATCTTGTTCTTGTGACAATTCTTGAATCACAGACGCAATGTAAGCCGAAAATTCTGCAGCATTTGCCTGACTGATCGCAATAGCTTCTGTTGGAATGTACAAGCGAGCATTTTGTTCATAGTCATAAGGATCAGGTAACGTTTTAAACAAAGCATCCGACAAGCCTAATTTATTAGGCAAATACTTCTTATCGTTCCCGAACTTCAACGTTCCACCCGTGTATAAAATCCGCTGATAGCGATCATACCAAATCGTCTCAGGCAAAATACTCGCCTCTAAATCATTGATTGCAAGTAACCCGTATCCTTGAGGCGTGGTACTGTATTCTTTGATCCAGCGAGGATGCCATTCATTAACATAAATATCAAAACATTCATATAGAAATTCAATCCGCTCAAAGAATTGCAATAGACTAACAAATATAATCCGCTCTGATGCTGTATACTTTTCCAACTCATCAACAATTGACTGCCGTAATCTATTTTGGATTTCCTGCATTTCAGTTAAAAGGATTTCAATCTTTTGAATCGAAGTCTCTCCATTCAATGATAAATGATCAAAAATTGGCTTAGTCAATAACGTCGCTTCCAAATTCGGTTGCTTATCGTTTTTAAAGAGTTGACTTATTTCATAAAACAAATCACTAAATTCTTCTACTAAATCATTCAGTGCTTTAGAATAAATCCGTAACAAACGTTGTTCTTGTGTTTCTGATTTAAAAATTTGATTCACTTGATCAAATAGCTGATCTTCTTCTAGATAAAGATTTGCCTGCTTTTTAAAAGCAGCATAATTAAATTGACGATTTGCAATCTTCCCAGCTATATCGGGTAGATGATGTGCTTCATCAATGATCAGATACGAACTTTTAGGTAAAAGTGGCACTTCTCTAAGTGTTTCTTGTGCCAAAAATGCATGATTGACGATCAATACATTGCTTTGTTTGACTTTTTTATAGAGAAAACGCACAAAATCTTCTTGATACAAGGAATCTTGATCAGATAAAAAATCGATTCCTCTATGGGCAACATCACGCCAAAAGATGTGGTTAAAATTCGTTAATTGAAGTTCATCAAGATCCCCTGTCTCTGTTTCCACAAGCCAAACCAAAACGCCCATTTGATACAATGCATATTGTTTTTGCTGTATCGGATTTTTCAGTGTCGCTTTAAATCGTTGTAAATCGATATAATGACGATGACTCTTAATGATTACAGCTTGAATTGGTTTAGGGCAAAGCTGATTTGCTAAGGGAATATCTTTTTCTGTTAATTGATTTTGCAAAACGATCGAGACAGTACTGATAATGACTGGATTATCTGGTGTTGCTAAATAGCTTAGTGGAAATAAATATCCTAGCGTTTTTCCTGTTCCTGTCGCAGCTTCAATAAATAAATTTTTATTTTCATCCTTCGTAAAATGATCATAAACTAAATTCATCATCCGGCTTTGCTCTGAACGATAGCTGATTTTATCTGCAAAAATTTTTTCTTTGGCTTTTTTCTTTTGCGGAAAACTCGGTTTTCCATATAACTTTTCTTCATAAAGCGGAACTTCTTTTCTTCTCAAAGCAATGCCAGATACGACATGCTGTTCTACTGCTAATGGCTGAATATCCTGCTTCATTTCTTCGTATATATGATGGATATAAGAACTCGTATCCATTCCTGTCTGCTGACTTAAACGATCGATTGCTTCCATCGTAATCAACGGCAAACGGCGCATTTTCGCTTCGATCAATAACAAAAGTTCGGCCGTTACCTGCGCATCACTATCTGCTTGATGAGGATTATCATGAATCAAACCTAAACTTTCAGATAAGTCGCCTAAACGAAAACTTTTTTCTGTCGGTAAAAATATCTGAGCTAATTCAACTGTGTCAATTCCGGGAATCTTCAATTTAGGCGTGCCGCAGCGAAGCAATTCTTGGGTTAAAAAGGAATAATCAAAATAGATATTATGTGCAACAAAAACGGTATCTGCTAGCAAATTATAAATCGTAAGTGCTACATCCTCAAAATAAGGTGCTTTTTGTACACGAGAATTACTAATACCGGTAAGCTGCTGGATCTGCTTGGAGATAGCCTGATTAGGATTGATATCAGTCGCAAAACGGGAAATGATTTTTCCTTCTTGGATCAATACACAGCCGAATTGAATAATCCGGTCAACCAATGGATCGGTCCCAGTTGTTTCTAAATCAACTACTGCGTATGTCTGCTTATTTTTCATGGACTTCCCCGCCTTTCCTCTATCCTTGAAAATTATACTACAAAATCAACTTTTTTTTTAGTGTTAGTTTGAAAGGTTTTGGGGTGAGGATGATTTAGGTGTTTTTTTGTGGTGTTATTATACTGAATGTGTTGGACATTTAATTCATTTTTCTACTTGTTTTAGTGCTTTAGCACTTAGAATTTGATATGATCGAAGTGCAACGTAGTAACAACTTTTTTCTCGCCATTTATTCAAATTTAGAGCGCGAAACAAAACGGATCTTTCGTTTTGTCTCACGCACTTGTTTTCTATGGTTTATATTTTTTGGCAATCTAATACTCTGAGCAATCGAAATTCCTTCAAAACAGTTTTTGTTTCTTTATCAACATGACTAATTTGAATAGTCGTATCAGATTATTACATTCAATTGTCTTAAATTTTTAGTTACTTTTCTTGGCAGCTACATACTTTTCACGAGCATCTATTAATCTTGTCTCATCGTTGGGCATGCTTTTTTTATATCATTGGCAGTAATAAAAAAATAGTTGCTACAATTTCTATAGGAAATGCAAGTAGACTTATGAATCCAAAAGCGACGATATCATTCCCACCAGTTGACATTCCGATAATCATTAATATTAGTAGATACTAAATCAACTAACTTTTTATAGCTCATCTAAAAAAAGTTGAATCTGTTTTTTATTTTTTAAAACTATTACTTTCTTAGTTTTTGGTACAGTTTGTAATATTCTTAGAATATCAATTCTTTGTCTGTTAGGAAAATTCCAAACCCACTTTAAAAAGCTTAAATCAAACTTCTCTGGACAATTATTTTGCATATCAGGTCTGGTTATCCCGTTATATTTTTTTACTCTTTTTAAAATCTGATAAATACAAACGAATCTATTTCTATCTAAAAATATTATAGTATCTGCCGCTTTCATTCTAATATCCAGTGTTCCGCCGTAATTTCCGTCAATAATCCATGAAGGCTTCATGATTAGATTATTTTGTATTTCATTTTGGTACTCTCTATCTGTCATTTCCCAGTTAGGCTTCCAAAGTAGTTTATCTAAATGAAAAACTTCAATATCTAATTTTTCGCCTAGTTTAAGTGATAATGTCGACTTCCCAGCTCCACTTGAGCCAATTAAAATAATCTTTTTCATGAATATCCCCTCCAATGAAATTTTTCGGAAATTTCATTATAACACCTAAAAATCAACTTGGTATAGTCCTAATTTATGTTTTGTTGACTTCAAAGTAAATGAGTTCGATTTTAACGTATATTGTCAAAATCGAACTCATTATTCCTATTATACATAAAGCCATCTTTTATCTTAGTTGATACGTATCTTCTGTCAACGTAACATTGAGTTTCTGAATGTAAAATTCGATTGCTTCATCATACTCATCAACTACTGATGCTATAGGGGCTATAGATTGTCTCTAAAAAATGCCTTTATTATTTTACTGTTTCGATTCTAAATCCAAGATCATCCTTACTTTATTCACAAATTTATTTCGATTTTTTATTAGAATTTTGTACCGCATTAAACAGCGTTTTAAATTGTCCTTTAAATGTCATCGTTTGTTCAAAGATATCTTCACCATCATTTAACATTTTTACCGTTATCCAACCTAGTGTTTCTGTAATTGTGCTTGCAACCGTAGCATTAATAGCAGCACCAGCAACAGTTCCAACTGCAGGAATAAACTTTAGTATGTTTCCAACCGCACTTTTCCCAAGACCGACAACGACAATTTCCTTCCCTAAACTCTTACCCATACTTTCAGACCACGATTGTCCAAATATTTTATGTAAACGAGCCATCATAGTTAATTGAATCGGAACAAGTAGAAAGGCGTCTGAAAAAGGAATAGGCGAGCAACCTACAATAGCCGCTGTTAAGGATGCAGCATGAACCGTTTTATGACATTTTTTCCGCGTATCTTCGTCCACACCTTCCAAAAATTCATCAAAAACACTATCAAATTGACTTTTACTTTTATCCAGAACTTTTTCCGCACGCTCTTTTGATTTCCCGTAACTATTAAGAATAATTGAGGATGTTTTTTCAGGAAATTTTTTTATTACTTCAGAGAAAAATGATTCAAATTCTTTTTCATCCGCTTTACTATCCACATTTACAATTTCTTTAAGCTGTTCACTTTTCGTTACTTTATTTAGGTTAGATTTTTTTTCATCTGCAGTTTTTTTCTTAAACATTTTCTTCATGCTATTTACCTCCACTATGATTAACTATTATAGGCTATATGTATCTTTCAAATATTTTTTTCAATGATATACTTACTCTAATCATACATTAGAAATCATATTTAACCAATCAACAACACTTTGGTTGAGGTACATAATTTACCTATACAAAAAATAGACTAGAGCAAAACTTATACAGTTTTACCCTAGTCTATTAAAATTCAATTCACTATACTCTAGCCTACTAACTACTTTTCAATCGGCATCATACTTAGGTTTTTCATATATTGATCCATTAAGATGTAGCCTTCCAAACGACGTAAAAGATCAACTGAGCAGCGGACTTTTTTACCAAATAAAGAACGGCTATACGCTATTCCCCGCATTTCTTGTAGAAATTCATCTAAAGAAGAGACTAACCCTCCACAGCTTAAACGTCCGCAAATCAAGACATCTTCCTTGCGCTGTCTCAATACTTGTCCCCATGAATAGTTTAAATACTCAGCTTGACTGATCTGAGCGAGTAATTCAGAGCGTAAAATTCTTTTCTTTTGGGCTGCATTTTTCTTCGTCCCTAAACGCATACGTTTGTTCATGAAACACAAGTAGATTTCGTCTTCCAAGTTTTCCATTTCACTCTTTGAAAAATTTGGTATTTTTGACGGTGCTTCCAGAGCTTTACTTGCTTTTAGTTGTTTAGAAAAGCGCGGCCAATTACTCGGAGTTGCTTTTTGTGTTTTTCCTTTTTTGAATACTAACAAATCAAGATCTAATGGGTGAGACTTTGGTATCTCTTGCGTTGTTTCTTTTTTTACCTTAGGCTCAATTGTGTCCTTAATTTTTTCTACCTTCACTTGCTTACGTTTCAATTTCATTGAAGTACGTTCTGTTTTTGCTTGTTCATTATTTTCTGGCTTTTGGATTGACGAAGTTATAGGTTCTTCTTCTACTGGGAAATCTTCTTGAACTGGTTTTTCCGCCAATTCTTTCTCCGACTTTTTTTCTGCTTCTTCTCCTACAACTTCCTTTAGTTCTACAAATTCTGAGGAATCAGTTTCCGCAATGGCTGACTTATCAACAAGTTCGACTTCAACATCAACAGATTCATCTAGGTCAGAGTATTGTTTCTTTTCAGATTTATTCTCTTCAACCACTAATGGCTGCGCTCTTTTAAGATGAATCGTTTGAATACTTCTTGAAATGATCGGATCACTTTTAGCCGTATACATCTCAATTTTACCTTGATTGATCGTATCCGTTAAATCCGTAATCATTTTGCGTAGACGAAAAATCTCATTCGACGTTTCAAGCATTTGCTTCATCATCCCCTGTACTTCTCCAGAGTTCAATGTTGGCTCGCCTTTATAGACTAAAGATCGTTCATTCTTTTCAAGAGCGATTTGTTCAAACCATTGCTTTAAGTTCATACGAAGTTCTCTTCTAGTTGGTTCAAAACTTCCCATCAGTAATGTATAATACATGATTTCAGTTTCAACATACATATAAATCTTTTTAACTACTAATTCTTCAAATTCTTCTGTTGCATCCCAGCTATCACAGATTGCATCAAAAAAAGCTTCGCCTTCCGCTAAATTTTGATAATCTTTTGCTAGATTTAACTTTCGAACTAAATAAAATGAATAAGGGGTATCTACATTATCGGCGTAAATCTCACGGCCAAGATAATCGGGATCAACATCTTTACAAAGGTAGGTTGATCTTTCTTCTTTTTCTGATTGACGTTGTCGCTTACTAATCGTTCTCACTTCCTCAATTTTTTTCCTGAATAAATCGTATCATTTTTTTTTAAAAAAGAACAGGCTTCTATTTCATTATACCGATAAAAAGGAAAGAATGTTCTCATTTTTTTACAAATATATGAAATTAAAAGAAAAATAAGTCAAATAAGAACCATTAAACTTGCAATAGTTTAAATAAACCAAGCGTTTCATTATAGCCTTATTATCCTCAAAATTCGTGAATAAAGATCGTTCTAATCTTTTAAAAATAAATAAAAAAAGAGGAAAATACTCACTTACTGAGTATTGCCCTCTCTTCTTCTTAATTTATTTGTGCTTTCTTTTTATCACGACGAGCTAAAGCAGGTAGAATCATACCTAATAGAATCAACACAACTGGTGTGATAATATTAGAAGCTAATTGGAAGAACCATGCTTTAGGATCTGCTGCAAAATCAACTTTTGGCACCATTCCTAAAATACAAGCGAATGCTGTGAATAAGAAACACCATAGTCCAAAGCCAAAGGCAATTTTAGGATTTTTAATAAATTTGTATTCCGATGAATAATTTTTATACGCTTTATTCAACATCATATATGCAAAGAATACCCATAGATAACGCATTGGCATCACAACAGAATTTAGGTTAGTCAACCATTTCACGAGTTCTTTGATATTGTCGATACCAAACATCGGTAATACGATGATGATACTAACTAAAATACCTGTTAACAAATAACCATTAACTAACGTTCCTTTTTTACTTCTCTTACGTAATGCTGCTGGAACGTAATCTGGATCTGCATCCGCTAAAAGAATTTGTAGGGGTGCATCGATTGAGAAGGCTAAAGCTGAAATTTGTCCGATACCGTTTGTGATCGCATAAATGATCATCAGTAAGTTACCAACACCATAATACTCACCTAACAATTGGAAGGCAGTATAAGCACCATTGGCCATTAAATCTTCTGGAATATTATTACTTGCAAATAACATCCCCATTGCAAATGAACCCAATACAGCGGAAACACCCACCATTGCAGCTAAGAAAATCATTCCTTTGGGAAATTCTTTAGCTGGATTTCTCATTGAGTTTACATATGGCGAAATTTTTTCAGCTCCACCAACAGCAAACACCAACATGGAAACCGTCGTAAAGTAGCTAAAATCAAATTTAGGGATATACGTACTAAGCTTGTCCATATGAGGTGTAGCGAATTCAACAGTCGAATTCATCATTGGCGCACCAATTGCTAATAAGATAAACAACATGGACATGGCAAAAATCGCAGTTCCTGCCATTCCACCAATGACTTTTAGGGTCATCAATCCCTTAGTAGATAGTAATAAGAAAATCAAGAAAATAGCTAAAGATATCAAGGTAATTCCTACAACTGAGAAATTATTTACAATATCACCATTGCCTTGGATTGCCCAGCCAAAAGCAATCAGAACTAATTGAGGCTTTTGAGCTAAATACGGGATATGTACGACCCAATACGTCCATGCAGCATAATATGCCAAACGCTTTGTACTCGTATTTTGAACCCACGAACTAACTCCGCCGCTGCTATCTTTAAATGTTGAACCAAGTTGTCCTACGATCAATGCGTAGGGAATAAAATATAAGACCAAAATCAAAACCCATGATGTTACAACTGAGATTCCTTGTTGTGCATAGTTATTCACGACATTACCTAAGCCCCAAACCATGTTAAAGGCAATCAGACCAACGGTAAACCATCGCATTTGCTTTTGTTCCATCAAAACACTCCTAATCATAATTAAGTATAAAATATCTTTTTAATCATAATCATTTTTAAGAGTTTAAACAAGCTTTCACATGCATAAATATTGATTTTATCAGCAATTTATTAGATAAAAAACGAGAACGCCCATGTCCTCTAATAAATTATTCCTCTTTCTAAAACAAAGAAGACCAAAACCTTGATAAAACAAAGTTCTAGTCTCCATCGTTATTTTATATTCCCTCTATATTTTCTCATTAACATTAGAATATGGCTATTAAGAATCAGCTTAACGAAACATCCCGCTTTTTAAATAATAGCTGCATCACAAGATAGATAATCATACTATACACCAAAATCCCACCAGCCATTTGCCAAAAATTCAAGTAACCCGGATAATTGCTCACAGCGTCAGTATTTTCCATGACTGTATTTTTGATATTCAGCATATTGAACGGATTCCATTTCAGCCATTGATGCTTTGAGATTACAACATTCAAAAATGAATTAATAATGCTACTTCCAAATAAAACACCTAGCCCAACACCCACAGCTAAACTCTGTGAACGTACTGCAGCTGAGATAAATAATGTAATTGTGATATACAATAAAATCAATAACAGATTAGCTCCAGCATATGCACCAGCAACAGTTAAAGCATTCCAACCATGATAACCTTTCACAACAGCTAAAGGAGACTGAGCGCTTAACAATAAATTTGCGGAAACAAGGCTGCTAATATACAAAATCACTGTTCCAAGTACACTATAAATCAAACAAGCAACAAACTTTGAAAATAAAATTTGGCTTCTGGTAAAGGGTCGGATCAGTAAAAACTTGATTGTTCCCCGACTAAATTCTTCTGCAACGATCGAAGCCGCAACTACTACTACGAATAAATTGAGAAATGAAGTCATTTCAGTCAAACTCGCAAATAAATCATTTGCTTTCATCATAATATCTCCACTTGGAGACTTGGCCGTTGATCTTACTAACAATGTGATCGCAAAGGTCATTACTACTAACATGATCCACATGATCCAAGAAGATTTTTTCTTGATCAGTTTTAACCATTCATTTTTTATCAACACGCTCATGTTATAATCCTCCATCTTCTGTCCAACGTAGGAAATTCTCCTCTAGAGAATCCACGTGTACTTTTAACTCTTTGATTCCAATACCTTTATCTACCAATTGTTTGACTAAAACTGTTCTAGTATCTTCTAGTAATTCGATCTTTAAATAGTTTCCATCGACATTCACGCTATATTCTTGCTCTTTTAAGAAGCTTAGGGCAGCTTGTTGCTGATCAGTTTCTAACAATAAAATCAGTTTGTTTTCATCTTCTTGGTTATTCATCGGTCCAACATAGGTAATTTCTCCTTTTTGAACGATCACTAAATCATCGCATAACAATTCCATATCACTTAATTGATGGCTTGAAATCAGCACACCGACCCCTTGATTTTTCAACGCCTGGATCATTTCCCGAAACTCGCGCATGCCTTTTGGATCCAAGCCATTCATCGGTTCATCCAAAAGCAGCAAATCTGGTTGATGTAATATAGCTTGCGCTACACCCAATCTTTGACGCATGCCTAAAGAGTAAGTTTTGACCTTTTGATCAATGTTATTTTCAAGATGAACACTGTGAATCACCTGAATTAATTCATCATCTGTAATTGGTTTGGGTGACATCCTAACATACTGTTTTAAATTTTCCATCCCCGTCATATAGTTATAAAATTCAGGATTTTCAACAATTGCACCGACGTGAGCCATTGCTTCTTTAAAGTTTGTAGAAAGTGATTGACCGTCGATTTGAATCGATCCTGCATCATGACTCATTAGCCCTACTAACATCCGAATAATCGTTGTTTTCCCTGCTCCATTAGGTCCTAATAAACCAGTTACTTTCCCACTTTTAACATTAAATGAAGCATCTTTAATAATTGTTTTTTTGCCGACACTTTTTGAAATATTTTTTACTTCTAATACTTGTTTATTTTCCATGATTTACCTTCTTTCTGCTTCAATATATTTCTTCAAAATAAAAATACTAACCACACAGCTAATCACAAGTAAAAATCCATCAAAAATTAGATCTTCTAAATACAACGGAACATACCCTACAGTAATTTTAAACTGATGACTATCAATAAATGCGATTTTTTTGTAACCATTTAATAGTTGATCGCTGACGATGACTTCTGCCGCAAACAAAAATAGAAAGAGTACATATTTTGATACTCTTTGCAATCTAACAGGCGCATTCATGCTAATCAGACTGCTTAATAAATAGACAAACTGGACATAAATTGATGTAGAAAAGAAAAAATAACTGGCAATCAAAAGATGTTTCCAATACTCTTGAAAATTTGCCATATCTGCTTGTTTATCCAAAATAAAAACTAACCCGACAAGACACAAATAGTAACAAAACATGAAGAATATGGTTGTAATCCAGCTAAAGAGAATATTACTAAAATAAAATTTTGCTTCACTGATTGGTAGTAAACGATACTGACTTTTTTTCCAAACTTTGATTTGTCGATACATTTCCCAGATAAAATGAGCGAATAGAAAGAAAAACACCATAATCAATACAAATTGAGCAATTCCTTGAAAATGCATTTGTTGAAATCCTACTTTATAAATCATAAAACCACTGAGAAGTAGAAATGAAAAACTACTAAACATCCAAAACAAACGGCTCTCTTTCCTATATTCATTCCATAACTGCCACATTTATTTATCCCCCGCTTCCACATACCGATTAATTAGCCAGATGCTTAGGTTAAAATAAAGACAAGCCGTTACTAATTGCAACATTACTCGAAAATAGATTTCTTGCTTCAGACCAAAAGTATTCCGCACAAGCCCTTTTAAGATGCCCAAGTCAAATCCTGAAAAATGATCCATTAAAATCATAAAGACTATAAATAATAAGATTTCAACTATCCAACGAAATCTCTTTTGGATAAACTGCTTACTCGCAGAGTAAATAAAAATTAAAAATTGTACCACTAAAAATAAAACGACTATATCAACAATTGCAGCCACTCCCTCGATCCACGTTGTGCATAGATCAAATGGTATATTAATTATCGTATAATTTACCACCACTCCAATAAACGCATTTCCTATGAAAAAAACAAATCCCACGATCGTACTGAAAATAACGTTATAAAAATACAGTTTTCCTGTACTAATTGGCAGTAATCGATAGTCAGTTTCCCGAAAAAATTGATAAATGCGATTAGATTCTAGTACAAAAAAGAGCAGCAAAAAAATCATGATCGAAAAAGCTAAAAATGCTGCACTAAAATCAGTCGATTGTTGCTTGACGTTATATACATTTACAAGCCCTAAGAAGATTGTCAAAAGACACGTAACACTATAAACTAAAATAAGTGTCTTTGAGAAAAATAACCGAAATAGCTTAATCATATTTCGTACACCTCTCGATACAAATCTTCTAAGTCTTTATGTTTTACTTCTTTGATTGTTTCTAAAGATTCATGAAGTATGATCTGACCATCACGTAAAAACATTACTTCATCAATAATATTTTCAATTTCTCTTAACTGATGCGTAGTGATAATGATGGTACTTTCTTCGTCAAACCACTGCAACAATGATTGTATGATTTTTTCTCTTGATAATAAATCTACTCCGCTCAATGGTTCATCTAATAAATATAATTTTGCTTTTCTAGCCAACGTCATACTTAAAGCAAATTTTTCTGTATTTCCTTTTGACAAGTTCCCTATTTTTTCTGACTCACTCAAATTCATAAATCGCAATAATTCGTAAGCTCTTCGCTTATCAAAATCTGAGTAAAAACGTGCATAAAATGAAATGACCTCTTCTATTTGCACGTTAGATTGAAAATTATTCTGATCTTCTAAATAAGCCACAAAAGACTTCGTTTTTGTCCCAACGACACAGTTATCAATTAAAATCTGACCTTTCCAATTCAAAGCTAAACCAGAAAGCAAGCGCATGATCGTTGTTTTTCCAGAGCCATTCTCCCCAATCAGTGCAATGATTTTTCCTGATGAAACAGAAAAATTCAACTGATTAAAAATTTGTTTCCTTCCCTTACGATAACTCAATTGTTCAATCTTAACTAATTCCTTCATGGTTATTTCTTCCTTTCAATATACTCTCCCAATAACTGTTTAGCTTGTTCATCTGCCCAACCAAATTTTTTCATTTCTGCTAAAAAATTTTCGATTACTTGGCCAACTGCCTGGTTTTGTAATTGAGCAATTTTTTCAGTATCTTCTGTTACGAAACGACCTAATCCACGTTTAGAAAATAAAATATCCTCACGCTCTAATTCTTGCAACGCACGTTGAACGGTATTTGGATTTGTAGCTAACTCGACCGCCATCTCTCTTACAGCTTTAACTTTATCTCCCGGCTCAAGCTTTCCAGAAACGATCTGCTGAATGATAAAGTCCATAATTTGTAAATAAATCGGCCGATCTGTATGGAAATCCATGACTCTACCTCCAATTGATTTTAACCTTCACTAGTGTTCTAGTTAAATAGTACACTAGTCGTGAAAAAAGTTCAATAATTTTTTTTGCAAAAAGTCTGTACTCGAAAAAGAAAAAACTCTATGAAATGATCTTGAACATTCCATAGAGTTATATTACTCTATTCTATTTTTCTAAAAGACATACCTAAAACTATTGAATTTCTTCTATTGGTATATTTAAAGCTTCAGCGATTCTGGAGCCATAATCTTTATCCGCTTGATAGAATTGTTTGATTTCAAGAACTTGAATTTCTCGATTATCCACTTGACCTAAATTGTTTTTGATTGTTTGAACTAAGCGTTCTTTTTCATCTTCTGGAATCAAACGATAAAGATCACCTGCTTGAGAATAATGGTCTTCACCATATTCATAAGTTGCTGCCTGTCCTTCTACATCAAATGGCGTAATCGCTGCAGATTCGTCTTGGACTGGTCCACCTTGACTATTCGGTTCATAATTAACTGCCCCACCTGGATTATTTCCTTGCATAAAACCATCTCGTTCATAATTATTAACCTCATTAATTGGTTTATTGACAGGCAATTGATCATAATTAACGCCTAAGCGATAGCGCGCTGCATCTTTATAGGCAAATAATCTTCCTTGCAATAACTTATCAGGTGACACTTCTACCCCAGGCACCAAGTTAGCTGGTGAAAAAGCAATTTCCTCAACATCTGTAAAATAATTTTGAGGGTTTTCATTCAATGTCATCTTACCCACTTCGATCAACGGATAATCCTTTTGTGAAACAACTTTGGTTACATCAAATAAATCATATTTATAGTTTAAACCTTCTTCATAAGGAATAATTTGCACACAAAGTGTCCATGAAGGAAAGTCACCGGTTTCAATCGCTTGAAATAATTCATCTGTTAAATAATCCGTATTTTCAGATGCAATCTGTGCAGCAACATCATCCGTTAAATTTTTCACCCCTTGGTTTGTTCTAAAGTGATACTTCACCCAAAAAGCTTCTCCTTGATTATTGACCCATTTAAACGTGTGGCTGCCGTAACCATGCATCGTACGATAACTTGCTGGAATTCCTCGATCAGCCATCAAAATTGTTACTTGGTGTACAGATTCTGGTGAGTGAGCCCAAAAATCCCATTGCATATAAGGATCGCGTAAATGTGTTTTTGGATCACGTTTTTGAGAATGGATAAAATCTGGAAATTTCAAAGCATCATTGACAAAAAATACCGGCGTATTATTGCCTACAATATCATAATTCCCTTCTTCCGTATAAAACTTGACTGCAAAACCTCTGACATCACGATACGTATCGATATACCCTGATTCACCTGCTACTTGAGAAAAGCGAATCGCTACTCTTGTCTTTTTACCTACACCATTAAAAAGTCCGGCTTTTGTATACATACTCATATCATTAGTAAGCTCAAATTCGCCAAAAGCACCAGCTCCTTTAGCGTGAACAACTCTTTCAGGAATTCTTTCGCGGTTGAAATGAGCTAACTTTTCTAAAAGATGAACATCTTGGATCAATACTGGCCCTCTTTTACCAGCAGTTTGTGAGTGTTGATTATTGGCTACTGGTTGTCCTTCGCTTGTCGTAATTTTTTTACTCATATTTTCACCTTCCTATATATATTCTTTACATATCAATAATAACTCTAATAAAGAGATTGTACAAATAAAAAAGAACCCCACGATACATGTTTCGTTGGGTTCTTCAAAAATATTCTTCTTACTTATACTTCTTTTTTCTCTTCTCTAACCGCATGAAGTCCTAATTTTATCTCTCGTCTTTTTTGAACCAAGACATAAATAAAACCAATCAAAAATGGTAAAACAAAACTACCAAAACGATATAGCAGCAGTGATGAGACTGCATCAACAGTTCCCACTAACGGTTTAAATAGTAATAAATAAACAAATTCAAACGGACCAATTCCTGCTGGAGTCGGAAATACACCAGACAAAATAACGGAAAAACTGGTAAAGGAAAGGACTAAAAGAAAATCGATATTCGGATGGTTTTCAACCAATACAACATATGGAATCACATACCAAAAAAGTAACTTTGCTACATTCCAACCAAATATGCGAATCATGGCTGAACGATCTTTTGTAATTGTCTGAACAGTTTCTCTTAACGAATAAATTTGCAAATTGCATTTATCTACCCAATCCCGTAATTTTTTCCGCTTAAAGTGCTTATTGGTCCAGCTTATTAACATCACTTGAAGGTTGATACTACTTGAAAGAATCAGTAACGAAAATATAATTGCAAACGTCAATCCGACACCCACTAAAATAAAAGGAATCATTTTGGGTGCACGCTCATAAAATAAAGAAAATTGGAAAATCAACCCAAGTACTGATAAAAAAATAACAGCAACTTTATACATGATCATATGCAATGCTGTTACGCCAACTCCTTGGGAAACCGCTAGTCCTTTTTTCTTATAAAAATAAATTTCAGAAAGCAATGTCCCTGTTCCAAATGAAATGACACGATAAAAGGCAACATAGCAAGAAGTAAAAAAACCATCTTTTGTGGTGAAATCTTTCTGAAAATAAGAAGCAATTTCTTTAATAGAACGCCCTTCAACGATTTGGTAAACAACGCCTAACAAAATAACTAGAGCGACAACGATCCAACTTGTTTCCATTAATTGCGCAAATATATCGCTTAGAGAATTATCCATCACATAGATGATCACCGCAATAAAAATGGCCAACAAGCCGATATTTAGGAAAACTTTTGTTTTAGAATTGCTTTTCATAGTTTCTCCCCACTAAATTTGAATTCACGATTATTTTTTATAACTAAAACAAATAATTGCAATAGCCACAAGTGTACCAAAAATAAAGAAAAAATAAAAGCGCAATTTTCTCGTTTTATGATGAAAAAGTTGCTGAGCTAGCAAACCGCCAATCCCTCCTCCGATCACTCCTATGAATAGAAGGTCGAATTCTGGTATTCGCCACTTTCCCCTTTTAGCTCGCTGTTTATCAAGATACATCATAATAAATTCAACTAAATTTACAATGAGTAAATAAACCCACGGCAAATGTTTCAACAAACCTGTCATACCTCTTCCTCCAAAATCTTTCTCTTATCTTAATAGAATACCTTGAAAGAACAAGGGCTGTAAAGTTAATTCAATAATTTTAGAAAATCTTGATTCTATGATTCCGGTACAAAAACAGTCAGACCATGCTTGACTACATTCATTTGAATTGGTAAATCTTCACTTGGATCACCATCCACGCGTGTTCCAACTTTTTTTTCATTCATACTTTTAATCCTTATTTCGGCTGCCGTCATATACTTGATATCAGGAAGTTCATAAATTTTTCCTAGAATAATTTTAGGTAGATAAAATGCTAATTTAAAAAAGTTTAATTTCGGTAAAATAGTTAAATGAAACAACCCGTCATCTGGAGAAGCTGAATCATCAAAATTCGTATAACCGCCAACAGAATTCGTCATGGTCACGGTAACTAACTGAGTTTTTCCTTGCCATTGCTCTTTTTCTGTTTTGATATCTAAGCGGTAACGTTTTTTCTTAGCAAGCAATTTGAAAAAGTTCTTCACAAAAATAAGCTTGCCATATTTTTGTTTATCTTCTTGGCTGATTCGAGCCGCAGTATCTGCTAAAATACCGATTGTCATTGTGCTAACAATCACTTTTTGGTTGATCATACCATAATCGATTTTCCTAGTAACACCACCTAAAATCACATCTGCAGCTGCTTCAAATTTCATAGGGATTCCTAAAACTCTCGCCATGTTATTAACGGTTCCACCTGGCAATAAGCCAACTTTTAGATGAGGTAATTCTTCTTTGAAATCTTCAACATTATGGTTGATCGTACCATCCCCGCCAATAAAAATCAGGGTATCGATAGCTTCAGCCTTTGCTTTTTCAACCGTTTTTTTACTATCACAATCTGGACCAACTTGTTCTAATAGAAAATGTGTATCTGTTTGGCCATGATTTTTTGCATACTCTACAAACTGTTCTGCTAATTCTCTCCCTTTGTCTTTACCCGATGTTTCATTAAAAAGAATCATTACATTTTCCATTATCATCACATTTCCTTCCAATTTAAAAGTGAGCACGCTCGTCTAGCTTTGACAGAAAAACAGGAAGTAAGTCACTACCTGTAACTTTACTCCCTATTTTAAAATTTTACTATTATTATAACTAGTCACAATCGTTACTTAGCGTTAGATTCTGCAATTTTTACAATAACATCCGTTGCTTTTTCCATAGCTTGTAATGAAACAAACTCAAAGCGACCATGCATATTTTCGCCACCAGCGAAAATATTTGGCGTTGGAATACCTAGATAAGAAATCTTAGATCCATCTGTTCCGCCACGTACAGGCTCGATCAAAGGTTCGATGTCAAGTTCAATCATCGCATTTTTCGCTAATTCAATAATACTCATATCTTTTTCGATCACTTCACCCATATTGTAATATTGATCAAATAAATCGATTTTAACTCGTTCTTGATCAAATGGTTGGTTGATGATTTCTTGAATTTTAAGAATCAACGCTTTGCGGGCTTCAAATTTCTCACGATCATGGTCACGAATAATGTACGTCATTTTCGCTTCTTCCGGAGTACCACTCATTTGTGCTAAATGGAAAAATCCTTCATAACCATCTGTTTTTTCGGGTACTTCATTTTGCGGTAATTGATTCTGAAAATCAATTGCCAATTGTATGGCATTGATCATTGTATCTTTGGCTGTTCCAGGATGGACATTTTTCCCTTGAATCGTTACTTCAGCTTGCGCCGCGTTGAATGTCTCATATTGTAACTCGCCCACTGGACCGCCATCCATTGTATAAGCAAAATCAACGTTAAATTGTTCTACGTCAAATTTATCCGCGCCAACACCAATTTCTTCATCAGGGCCAAAAGCGACACGAATCGTTCCATGTTTGATCGATGGATTTTTGATCAAAATTTCCATAGCTGTCATGATTTCAGCGATACCAGATTTATCATCTGCACCTAAAAGTGTTGTGCCATCTGTTGTGATCAACGTTTGATTAGCATAGTTTTTTAGATTAGGAAAATCAGTTGTATTTAATGTGAATTTTCCTTCTTTATCTAGTTTGATCGTTGATTCACCGTCGTAATTTTCAATGATTTGTGGATTGACATTAATGGCATTGAAATCTGCCGTATCCATATGAGCAATAAACCCAATTGAACGTACTTCTTTGTCTATGTTGCTTGGCAAAGTAGCAATCACAAAACCATTTGTTTCGTTATACACAACATCGGTCATACCGATTTCTTCCAACTCTTTTTTCAACGTTTGTGCAAAAGCAACTTGGGTTTGCGTTGAAGGGGTCGTTTCACTTTTAGGATTAGAGCGTGTTTCTGTTTTTACATAGCGTAAAAAACGCGGTAATAAATTCTCATACATTGTTCGGTTCCTTCTTTCCACATTATCTAAATTTAAACGGATTCGTATTTACCTCAGATTCGATAAATTCTATGTCCCAATTATAATCTTTTTTCCACTGATTGAATAGTTCGACCAACTTAGGTTTGCATAATTGTTCGATATAATGCCCTGGATCGATCACAGACAAGCCTTCTGTCAACATATCATGTCCTGTATGATAATAGACGTCTCCTGTGATATAGACATCTGCTTGTTTTTTAATGGCATCGCGGAAAAATTTTTCACCACTGCCCCCGCAAATTGCAACGCGCTGAATCATTTTTGTTTCATCTTCCGCGACAATTCGCAAACCCTCTAAATCGAATACTTTTTTTATGGTAGAGACAAACTCATTTAAAGGTAGAGCTTGTTTTAAATGGCCAACTCGTCCTAAACCATATTCTTTAGTTATGTTTTCTATTGGATACATATCATAGGCTGGTTCTTCATACGGATGTGCTGTTAACATTGCTTTGATTACTTTTGTTTCGATCGTTTCTGGAAAAATCACTTCGATTTTTGCTTCTTGAACAGTTTCTTCTTTGCCGACCACACCAAGGGTTGGATTAGCCCCAGTAACGGGTGTAAATCTGCCTGTTCCAATCAATGAATAACTTGTATTTGCATAATCCCCTTGAAGTCCGGCCCCTGCTTGACCTAACACTTTGCGCATCTTCGCTGCATCTTCTACAGGAACAAAAACAGCTAATTTTTTATAGCCAACAGTATGGGTTTTGGTTAAATAAGTCGTATCTTCTATCCCTAAAAGTTCACAAAACCAATCATTTAATCCATTGTCTATAATATCCATATTGGTATGTGCTGCAAAAACGGCGATATCATGCTTCAATAAGTCCGCATACATTTTCGTTTGTAAATCATCTGTATCTAAGCGTTTCACTGGTCTAAAGATAGGCGGGTGTTTTGCAATGATCAAGTCAACTTGCTTTTCGATAGCTTCGGCCACTACTTCTGGACGTACATCCAATGTTACTAAAACTCGATTTAGTTTTTTATTCAATGTACCGATGTGTAACCCGACAGGATCTCCTACTTCTGCGAGCCACTGGGGACAATAAGCTTCAAAACGTTCAATAAATACATTGCCATCAAGACTCATTTGATAAAACCTCCTTGATCTCAGTGATTTCTTTTTCTATTTGTTGGATTCTCACTTGCTGATCACCAGAAGCTTTGGCTAGTTGCGCTAAAATAGTTTCACGTTGTTTTAGTTCACCCTGCCACTTTTTTTGAAAAATAGAAGACTGTTTTTTTAGTAAAACGGGCCCGAAAAGACGCTCTTTTTCAGAATAAGCAACTCTTACTTCTTGCCTACAAGCTACGATAATTTCATAGATTTTATTATTTTCTTCTAAAATATCTTCATCGATAATTGTATAACCATGAACTGTCAACCAATCACGCAATGGCTTTTCACCAATGTTTGGTTGTAAAACTAAGCGTTCATTGCCTTGCAGTCGTTGGTTCGTCCAACCAGCTTCCAAAATATCACGAATCAAAACACCACCCATGCCGCAAATAGTGACAGCCGTGATTTTATCTGCTTCTTCTACAGCATCTAAGCCGTCTGCTAAGCGCACAGTGATTTGATTATTCAGTCCATTTTTTTGCACTTGTTTTTTGGCAGCTTCGAAAGGCCCAGATACGACTTCTCCAGCTACCGCAAAAGCAACCTTTTTTTGTAAAACTAATGCTACAGGCAAATACGCATGGTCAGAACCGATATCTGCTAAACGGCTTTGTTCAGGGACTAGTTCTCCCACACGTGCTAAACGTTTTGATAATTGATTTTCATTCATTCGACATATTCCTCCGTGGCTATTATACCATTGAAAAATGAGGTTGAAAACTTTGAAAGATGGAATTTATTCTTTTATAAAACGAAAATAGCGGACAAAAATCCAAAGTTCTGTCTTTTACAGAAAAATGATTGATGCTTAGTAATCGACTTTACAAAATTCCCCCTTTAAAGTTAGTTGTTCACTCTGACTCTAAAAGGGAGACTGTTTTGATTTTTTTATTTAACGATCTATTACAATGAGTATACGGTCAAAAAGCAGTTGGACTCACTAAAACTAGTTAATTATTATCCTCTATCATTTCTTTCTCTTGTCTTTTCTGCATTTCTTTTCTTAAATTCTTATGGGCTTTTTTAGAGCCTCTTTCAAGATCTCGTTGTCTCTTGCGTTCATGATAATTGTCAAACAAGGAATCTAAATCATAATTTTTTGGATACAAGTCTTTTGCGCGCCGCTCTAATTTTAATTGGCGCTTATGAACGGTTATTTTTTCGTTTTCAAAGTAGATTACGACATCATCTGTCATTTCTATCAACTCATATATTAAAGCAATTTTCTTTTTCTCCGTCCAAAAAACTCGATCTCCTTTTTCATAGGCTGGAAAAATCGTTTGCTCTTTTTGTTTTTTGACTTTTTGAAAAGATCCTTCTTTTTTCGTTGAATAGTTGCGATCATGTAAATAGTTTTGGGCAAGTTTAACAACTTGTTCATCTAGATTCATCTTGTTAGCGATCCAAAAAGCGTTACTTTCACCTGTTTTTCCTAAAACCAATTGATATTTAGGCATTAAGTTCTCTGAATCAAACGCCATCGCAGCAGTTAGAAAATCTTCATGTTGCTCGGAAAAACGTTTGATTTCTCCATAGTGGGTTGTCGTTATAAGAATACTACCCTTTTTGTAAAAAGCTTCCATGATCGCAATCGCTAATGCTGCACCTTCATTAGGTTCGGTTCCACTACCGATTTCATCGAGCAAAATCAAGCTATTTTGTTTTGTTTTAGCAAGAATTTCGGAGATGTTATGCATGTGTCCTGAGAAAGTACTTAAAGCATTCTCAATACTTTGCTGATCCCCGATATCAACGAAAATCTGATCAAAAATAGCGATGTTCGTACCGGCATCTGCCATAATTTGGACACCAATCATCGTTTGCAAACAAATCAAGCCCACTGTTTTTAACACAACCGTTTTCCCACCCGCATTAGGTCCGGTAATCGTCAGGCCGCGGTATTCCTTTCCTAGCGACAGATTCAAGGGAACTGCCTTATCAGCTAATAAAGTATGTTTCACGTTAACAAATTCAATGATTCCTTCTTGATTGATTGCAGGTTCGATTCCGTTGATTTCTCTACTGTATTTCGCTTTAGCAAAGATCATGTCATATTGTGCAACTACTTCTAAATTTGATTGGATCGAGATCATTTGCTCTGCAATCAACCCCGTCAGTGAAGATAGAATTTGATAAACTTCTGTCGCTTCCTCCATTTTCAGCTGATATAATTTATCATTTAGTTTCGCGACTGTTGTCGGCTCAACAAAAACAGTCGTTCCCTTCGAAGAAGCATCTATGACGGTTCCTGAGATTTGGTTTTTATATGTTGCTTTGATCGGTATGGTGTAACGGTCGTTTTTCTTAACAACAATTGATTCTTGAATTTTCGGTTTATTTTGCACGTTTCGAAGAAATGAATGTAATTTCAGTTCAATTTCTTTTTCACACTCTTGAATAGCACGACGGATTTTACGAAGTTCACGACTCGCATCATTCTCCACTTGATTGTTTCGAATGACTTGATAGATTTCATCTTCAATATCAGAAAAGAGCAGCAATGATTCACTGTATCTAGCTAAAAGTGGCGCGATAAATTGATTTTTTTGCATAAAGGATTGGATCAAACGACTACTTCTAAGAAAATCTGCATAGCCGACTAATTCATTTGGCTCTAAAATAAACCCTTTTTCAACTTGATTTGTTAAATGTTCAATATTGTTTAATCCCATAAATGGAACATGTAGATTTGCTAGTAGCAAGGCTTTTGCTTCTGCTGTTTCTTGTAGACGCTTTTTAACCACGTCTAAGCGACTACTTGGCTGTAAACGTTTGATTTGCTCTTTTCCGTAGTAACTGATCGCGTAAGTCATTAGTTTTTCTTTGATCATATTAAATTGTGTTTTATCATAGGTTTCTTGATTCATTGGTATCTCCTTTTCTTTTAAGAGATACCTATCTTCTTTTGAATAGACCAAAGAAATTCCTTCTAGCTGCGTATAGATTGGGAAAACAAAAAAGGGACGAAGTGTCCCTTCATCCCTCACTAATTAATAAATAAAGATAGATATACAGCAGTCTATCAGGTATTTTTTTATGAGTTAAGATAGGTATCAACATAGGTATGCTAAAGAAGCCATCAAAAAATGGTTATTTATTCTTCAGCTATTCATTTCCTTTAGTTAGATACTTACACTCACAAAAACACCTCTATGGCTTTCTTTGGCTATTCATTTCTCGCTAAAAGTATAACCTGTTTTTTTTATAACGTCAATCGTAATTTTAAAATGATATTTTTTCACCTACGATTTAAGAGGATTGAACCATCTTTTGATATAGTTCCATGTATAATCGACTTGATTTTTCCCAACTAAAATCTTTTCTCATCGCTTTTTTCATCAATTGAGTCCATGTGTTCTGATCATTCCAATACAGATCAATCGCCATGTTTGTGCTATACAACAAGTAATAGGAACTAAAATCAGAAAAGCCAAAGCCTGTTCCTGTCTTTGTTACTGGATCAAAGGATATTACAGTATCTTTCAAGCCGCCAACTTCATGGATGATCGGCAAGGTCCCGTAACGCATTGCAATCATTTGTGACAATCCGCATGGTTCTGTAGCAGATGGCATCATGAATAGATCAGAACCAGCATAAATCAGTTGCGCCAAGTCAACATCAAACGTAATTTTCGCTTTAAATTTAGTTGGATAATGCTCTGAAAAAGAGTTGAACGAATTTTCAATTCCAGGATCGCCAGTTCCAAGTAGTACCAGTTGAACATCTTTTTCCAAAAGTTTCGCTAAATCATCTAAAATCAGATGAAAACCTTTTTGAAACGTTAAACGACTGACGATCCCGATCAGCGGAACATCGGCCCGAATAGGCAAAGCCATTTTTGTTTGCAACGCTTCTTTATTTTTCTTTTTCCCTACTAGATTGTGTATCGAAAAATTTTCAGGAATTGATTTATCTGTCTCTGGATCATTCATCTCATAATCGATCCCATTTAAAATACCGCTTAACTTCTCTTGTTCTAATCGTAAAACGCCATCTAGACCAAAACCAAATTCAGGTGTTTTTATTTCTTCTGCATAAGATGGGCTCACTGTATTCACTTGATCTGCATATAAAATCCCCGTCTTCAAGTAATTGACGCCATCCCCAAAACGGGCAGCTCCATCATAATAACGATCGAATTCCATTCCGAAAAAGTCTGCCAATAAATCCTGACTATAGGATCCTTGAAATTCAATATTATGAATCGTCAACACCGTCTTGATTGAACGGTATGCTTCGATCCATTGATATTTCTCTTTTAATAAAAAAGGAATCATCGCTGTGTGGAAATCATTAACATGGATAACATCAGGTAGTAAATCGATTTTCTCCAACATCTCAATGATAGCTAAAGAGAAGAAGGCAAAACGTTCTCCGTCATCATCATACCCATAAAGGTTTTCACGATCAAAATAATACGAATTCTCAATAAAATAATAGGCCACATCGTTCATAACTAAACGCTTAACACCACAATATTGATGCCGCCAGCCAACATCAACATAAAAATTAATTAGCTCTTCACATTGTTCTTTAAAGCGTTCAGGCATCTTAGTAAAATAAGGCAAAACAACAGAAAGTTTTGCCCCTTTTTTAACTAATTCTTTGGGCAATGCACCTGCTACATCTCCTAAACCACCAGTTTTAAAAAATGGTGCGCATTCAGCGGCTGCATATAATACCTTCATCACTCATTTCCCCCAATAACATCTGTTTCAACTATCTGATTTTTCTGAATCACGACAGGATGTTTTGCTGTGCCAGAAATTTTCACACCAGCCTTGACTGTGACATTTTTATCTAATATAGCGTATTCGATTACTGTATCTTCTTCTATTTGAGCGTTGGACATCACGATTGTTCGCTTCACTTTGGCTCCTTTTTTAATGATCGTTCTTCTTGAAATCAAACTGCTATCCAAGCTTCCTTCAATAATACAACCAGTCGCACATTGACTATTTTTCACACTGGAATCCTCTGAATAATAAGTAGGTACTTCGTTTTTACGTTTTGTGTAAATTTTCTGTTTTGTATACATTAAAGCATTGAATTTTTTTGCATCGAGCATATCCATGTTGGCTTGATAGTATGAAGCAACATCATCTATATTACTTAAATAGCCTGTATACTCATAGGCTGTCGTCTGAGTTTCTGCCATTCTTTCACCTAAAAATTCAATCAAGTTTGTCGAACTATCATTTTTTTGACCGATTATTAATTGTTCGATCAACCACTTCGTTTGAACAATGAAGATATCCATAGAAAGGTTCAATCGTTCTCCTTTTTCTAAAACTTGGTCAAAAGCTTGAATGGTTTCTACATTACCCGTTTTATCGACTTGAATGATTCGATTATCTGCTGATAGTTTTTCCGATTCCATCCGTTTGTACACCATAGTCATTTTGTTTTTTTGTTTTTGATGTGTTTTCAAAACAGCTCGTAAGTCAATGGCACAAAGCATGTTACTACCCAAGAAAACCGTATATTCAGACTCCGATTTTTCAAGATAATCGATGATTGCAGAATAATAAGGTAACCCTTGTGCTTTTTGCTTTAAGAAATCTTGGTAGAAATAGACAAAATAGCTGTTTTTCAACGAATCTAAATTCCATTCTTTACCGCCGCCGATATGATCAAAAACAGAACGAGTTCCTCTATCGTTGAATATCATAAAAATTGAATTGATATTCGCATTGGCAATACTTGAAAGAGGAAAATCAATCAATCGATATTTACAATCAAAAGGCAGGGTATCTAAAGGTCGCTCTTCAGTTAATGGTAATAATCCTTGAAACTCTGATACATTCCCTAAAATCGCACACATTTTTTTAGTCCTCATCGCTTTGCACCCCTATCACTTCAGAATAGCCAATCACTTCAATATCATTTTCTCTATAAACTACGGCATTGTCCCCAATGATCGCGTTCTCACCGATAATCGCATTTTTGATTTTAACATTTTTCCCAATTGTCGCACCTGGCATGATCACACTACTTTCAATCGTTGAACCAACCTTAACCTGAACATCCGTTGAAAGAATACTGTCTATGACCGTACCTGCTACATAACAGCCGTCAACGACTAATGAATTGCTAACAGAGGCGGTTTCTGTAATAAAATGAGGCGGAGAAATGGTATTTTTTGAAAACATGCGCCAACTTTTATCCCGCATATGCAGTTCATTTTCCAAACTGATAAATTCCATATTGGCTTCCCACAAAGACTCAATCGTTCCAACATCTTTCCAATAACCATCAAAGTGATAAGCATAAACATTTTCACCAGCCTCCAAGTAAGAAGGAATGACATGTTTTCCGAAATCAAGCATTTGTCCGTCTTTTGAATAGTTGTTCAACAAGACATTTCGCAGACGTCCCCAATTAAAAATATAAATCCCCATCGAAGCCAAGTCGCTCTTTGGTTCTGCTGGTTTTTCATCAAACTCGATGATTCGATTATTTTCATCTGTATTCATGATCCCAAAACGAGAAGCTTCTTTAAGTGGCACTTCAATAACCGCCACGGTCAATGAAGCATTGTTTGCAATATGTTCTTCCAGCATCTCTTCATAATTCATTTTATAAATATGGTCTCCAGATAAAATCAATACATATTGCGGGTCCATTTGATCGATATAGGAAATATTTTGATAAATAGCGTGAGCGGTTCCTTCAAACCATTTTTCACCATCTGAACTAGAATAAGGTTGCAAAATCGTGACACCAGAATCAATACCATCTAAGCCCCAACTTGCTCCATTTCCAATATGATTATTTAACGCAAGTGGCTGATATTGAGTTACGACTCCAACATTTTTGATGCCTGAATTAATACAATTACTTAACGTAAAATCAATAATTCGATATCTTCCCCCAAAAGGCACAGCAGGTTTAGCGATCTTCTTCGTTAGCTTTCCTAGACGTGTTCCTTGTCCTCCGGCTAAAATCATTGCAAGCATTTCTGTTCTCATCTACTACGGGTGAAATTCCACCCTGCCCCCTTTCAAAAATTCATCTTTTTTCTAAAATTAAGGATTTGACTATTTAACTTTTTTAAATTGATTTTCGTTCTTTTATTCACGTATCAATAATTTTTGGCTTTAAAATAATAGCTCCTAGAGAAGGTACAATGGTCTGGATTTGATAATCAAATTGTTTAAAAGACTCTTTTCTCGTTACGCTTATTTGATTTGATTCAGTCCAAGTACCGCCAAATTCTTGCATCTCAGTATTTAGTACTTCCTCATAGATTCCAGAAAACGGTACACCGATTACAAAATTTTGCCTTTCTATTGGGGAAAAATTCAGGATAATAATCAAAAAATCCTTCTCATCCTTCCCTTTTCGAATAAAACTTAATACGGTTTCTTGATTATTATCGGCATCGATAATTTCAATCGTTTCAGACACATGATCTAATTCCCACAAGGCTTTTTCCTTTTTATAAAACCGATTAAGTGTTTTGATAAAATGCTGCATGCTAAAGTTCATCACATCGTCGAGGTCGATCCATTCCAAGCTTTCATTTGACTTCCACTCTAAAAATTGTCCCCATTCACATCCCATAAACAGAAGCTTCTTACCAGGATGAGTCATCAAATAGACATATAGATTACGAAGTTGAGCGAATTGCTTGTACCGATCTCCCCACATTTTATGCATCAAACTTCTTTTTCCATGCACGACCTCGTCGTGAGACAATGGTAAAATGTACTTTTCATTCATCATATACATAAACGAAAAGGTAAGAAGGCGAAAATTATATTTCCGAAACGCAGCATCCATTTCATAAAAACGTAGTGTATCGTTCATCCAGCCTAAATTCCATTTGTAATCAAAACCTAAAGCCCCACTTTCAACACTTCCAGTTATTTTAGTTTCTGACGAACTTTCTTCGGCTATCATGATTACATCTGGATGAGTCTGTTTGATAACGGCATTTAGTTTCTGTAAAAAGTAAAAACCATCCCAATTACGATTGCCTCCCTCTTGATTCCAAACCCTAGGTCCCTCGTCATAATCAAGATAAAGCATATTCGAAACAGCATCTACGCGTATACCATCAACATGAAATGTTTCTATCCAATACAAAGCACTGGAAATCAGAAAACTCTGAACTTGGGGTTTGCTTAAATCAAAATTAAGCGCTCCCCAACGAATATTCTCCGCACGAACTGGATCATCATACTCAAATTGCGACGTTCCGTCGTAATAAGCTAACGCATCATCATTAATACAAAAATGTCCAGGTACCCAATCAATCAAAACCCCGATATCGTTCATATGACAGGCTTCCACAAAATCTTGAAACTCAGCTGGTGTACCATAATACGAACTTAATGCAAAATAACCGATCAACTGGTAGCCCCAAGACTCTCCCAAAGGATGCTCCATCAAAGGCATAAACTCAATATGAGAAAAACCCATTTCTTTCACATAAGGAATCAGTGTGTCTTTTAACTGTTTAAAGGTATAAGGCGTTCCATCCTCTTCACATCGCCAAGAACTTGCATGAACTTCATAAATATTTAATGGTTGTTTGAAATAATCCTTCTTCTTTCGCCGCCATTGTTCATCAAGCCACTTCTTTTCAGGTATTGTATACATTATTGATGCATTATTCGGTCGTTTCTCGAATAAATTAGCAAAAGGATCAACCTTATAAATTTCTCTGCCATCTGCTTGTTTTACTAAATATTTATATAAATCGCCTTCTTTTGGTATCGAGGTAAAAATTTCCCAGACCTCACTTGATTCCTCTTTTTTCATAGGCAAAGATTGATCCCAGCCATTAAAATCTCCTACTAGCCAAATTTTTTGTGCATTAGGCGCCCACACTCTAAAAACAAACCCATTTTGATTTCCCCGAACAATTGGGTGAGAACCAAAATATTGTTGACTATAAAAATTTTCACCATTTTTGAACTGTTCTAACTTATTTTTTTCATTAGACATCTGATTGCTCCTCTCCTTGGTCATCCATTTAAAATAGATAAAAAAGTTTCAGAAAGCAGCTTTTTCTTTCCTAATTTTCAAAAGAAAGCACAATAAAGTTTCTGAAACTAACGCTAAATTTAGGATTTTACATTTAAAAAAAGAGCTATTCTTCTAACTATTACACATTAAAAGGGAGTGAGTAATGATACATTAAATCTAACAACAATCTGAAAAAAAAGAAAGAAATATCCCTCTGATAAACAAGAATATAGAAACCCTCCTTCTTTATTTCAATGCGAATAGGCAGAGAAAGAAAGCCGTTCTTAACTTTTTAGATACTATTTTCAATTTTTATAGTATTCGATCGTAGTTTTTTACATTCGTTCCTTTTAGTGATATATTCATATCAATAAGATACAATAATCAAAAAGGAGGATTAACTATGAATATTTCGTTTGAAGGTAAAGTCGTTATCGTAACTGGATCAACATCAGGAATCGGTGCAGCAACGGCCGAAGCATTTGCTAAAGCTGGCGCAGATGTTATCGTTTGTGGACGTAGAGAAGATAAAGGAACAGTAGTAGTAGAAAAAATCAAGGAAAATGGTGGAAAAGCAGTCTTTATTCAAACAGATGTAAGTGATGATTCTAGTATGGATCATTTAGTTGAGGAAGTTGTCAAAAAATATGGAAAAATTGATGTGCTTGTTAATAATGCTGGTGTTTATAAATCTTTTGCTTTTGAGCAGATCGACATGGAAAAAGAATATGAAGAAGTATTTACAATAAATGTAAGAAGTTATATTTATTTATCCAAATTAGTCTTAAAATACATGTTGAAGCAAAAATCAGGGAATATAATCAATATCTCTTCGGTTGGAGCGTTAAATGGCGGTCCAGGTATTGCTACCTATTGTGCATCAAAAGGAGCAATTTTGCAATTGACCCGTTCAATGGCCAAAGAATTCGGTAGCCGTGGCATTCGGGTAAATAGTATTTTACCTGGTTTGATCCATACAGAGATGATGCCAGAAGGTGGGCCGATGGATCAAATCATTGACAACATGATTCCATTAAAACGAGCTGGTGAAAGTCAAGAAATTGCTCATCCGATCCTTTTTATTTGCAGTCAATATGCTTCTTTTATCAACGGTGCATCGATTGTGATTGATGGCGGTCAGAGTGCTTAGTATGTAAATAAAGAGAAGAACAATACCACGGAGGACTTGTTCTTCTCTTTTTCAATTTTATAATTAGTTGGCTAACCAGTTCCCTACTTCATTCAACGCATCAAGGATGCCCGCTGGATTTTTACCGCCAGCTTGCGCCATATCTGGACGACCGCCACCACCACCGCCAACTTTCGGTGCGATTGTTTTGATTAAGTCACCGGCTTTTAGACCTTTTTCGTTTGCTGCCTTAGACATCGCTGCTAACAAGCTGACTTTGTCCTCTTGCGCTGTTGCTAAAACTAAGACATCTGACAATTCTTTTTGCTTCCATTGATCTGCTAATTGACGTAATTGATTCATATCTTTTACGTTAACTTGTGCTGCAATGTATGTTGTGCCATTGACTTCTTTAATGTCTTTGAAAATGTCTCCTGCTTGTTGGTTTGCTAATTTTCCAGCAAGTTGTTCATTTTCTTTCTGTAGATCACGTAATTGTTGTTGTAATTGTTCTGTTTTTGACACAACTTCTTTCAATTGAGGAGATTTAACAATTCCTGCAATTGCTTTTAATTGTTTTTCCTCTTCATTCATAAGCTCATACGCTTCTTTACTTGTAACAGCTTCGATCCGGCGTACCCCTGCACCGATTCCTGATTCAGAAACGATTTTGAAAATACCGATATCTTCTGTATTTGTTACATGGGTTCCACCACAAAGTTCAATCGAGTAACCGCCGATATTGACAACACGGACTTCTTTACCGTATTTTTCACCAAATAGAGCCATAGCGCCCATATTTTTTGCTGTATTGATATCTGTTTCAACTGTTTCAACTGGAATAGCTTCCCAGATTTTTTCATTGACGATTGCTTCCATTTGAACTAACTCTTCTGGTGTAACTTGACCAAAATGAGTGAAGTCAAAACGTAAGTGTCCTGGAGCAACTAACGAACCTGCTTGATTCGCATGATCTCCTAAAATATCTTTCAATGCACGATGTAATAAATGAGTTGCTGTATGATTTTTCAAGATACGATTGCGCATTTTTTCATCGACATGTAGTTCGTATGTTGCACCTTCAACAAGTTTTCCTGTCACTTGAACCGTGTGTAAAAATTGGCCATTTGGTGCTTTTAAGACATTTTCTACATGGGCTACGATTGTCCCATTTTGATCTTTGATCGTTCCCTGATCGGCAACTTGTCCACCCATTTCTGCATAAAAAGGAGTTTCAGCAAAAATCAATTGTGCTGTACCTTCTGAAAGTTCACTAAGGATTTCTTCGTCTTTTAAAATGATTAGAAGCTTGCTTGTAGCTTCTAAGTTACTATAACCGACAAATGTACTTTCAACTTTAATATCTGTCAAAACAGCTGATTGAACACCCATAGATGTGGCTTTACTTCGAGCTGAACGAGCACGTTCTCTTTGGGCTTCCATTTCTTTTTCAAAACCTGCATGATCGACTTTTAAGCCTGAATCTTCTGCGACTTCTTCTGTTAATTCAACAGGGAAACCATACGTATCATATAATTTGAAGATCTCTTTCCCATCCAAAATAGCTTCATTGGCCGCTTTCACTTTCGCGATCAATTCATTTAAAATATCTAGGCCTTCATTGATTGTTTCATGGAAACGTTCTTCTTCCGTACGGACTACTTTTTCGATAAATTCTTTTTGTTGTAGGACTTCTGGATAATAACTAACCATCACTTCTCCAACAACTGGAACTAGTTTGTATAAGAAAGCTTCGTTGATTCCTAATTTTTTCCCATGCATAACCGCACGACGTAATAAACGACGCAACACATAACCACGGCCTTCATTTGAAGGTAACGCGCCATCACCGATTGCAAATGATAATGCACGAATATGGTCTGCAATGACTTTAAATGAAATATCTGTTTGCGCTGATTGGCCATATGTTACTTGTCCACTTAATTTTTCTACTGCATGAATGATTGGCATAAATAAATCTGTTTCAAAGTTGGTCGGTGCATTTTGAACGATGGAAACCATACGCTCTAAGCCCATGCCCGTATCAATATTTTTATGTGGTAGTGGCTCGTAGGTATCATCGGCTTGGTGGTTAAACTCAGAAAATACTAAGTTCCAAATTTCTAAATAACGTTCATTTTCGCCACCAGGATAATTTTCTGGATCATCTTCTGCAACATCGTTAAATGACTCACCACGATCATAGAAAATTTCTGAATCTGGACCACAAGGACCCGCACCAATATCCCAAAAGTTGTCTTCGATATCAATAATATGATCCATTGATAAACCAACTTCTTCGTGCCAGATGCGTTTTGCTTCCGTATCTTTTGGGTAAACTGTTACATATAATTTTTCAGGGTCAAAGGCCATCCATTCAGGAGACGTTAAAAACTCCCACGCCCAGTGGATCGCTTCATTTTTAAAGTAATCACCAATCGAAAAGTTTCCTAACATTTCAAACATCGTATGGTGACGAGCTGTTTTTCCAACGTTTTCAATATCATTGGTACGGATCGATTTTTGAGCATTTGTGATTCTTGGATTTTCCGGCACTACTGAACCGTCAAAATATTTTTTTAATGTGGCAACACCTGAGTTGATCCACAATAAGGTTGGGTCATTCACAGGAACTAAGGAAGCACTTGGCTCCACAGAATGTCCTTTTGATTTAAAAAAGTCTAAATACATTTGACGAACTTGACTACTTGAGAGTTGTTTCATTGTTCGATTCCTACTTTCTAAAATAATTTATTGATCGATGATTTTGTGCAACAAAAAAGCGGCATTCATTGCACACAAGGACGACAAATCGCGGTACCACCTTGTTTGCAATGAAGTCGCTTGACATACATTCATTACCTCTTAAACTCTATAACGCAGAGTCGCGTTGATATTTCTATCAAAAATTAAATTAAAGGGAGCAATTACGTTTTTGCGTTATTCTTCTTTCAGCAATAAAGAACTTTCTGTAAACACTCTAAAACGAATCATATCCTTTAGTTTCCCTACAAATTATAAGGAAAGATCGAAAAAAAGTCAATGCTTTCAGTTAACTTTCAATTTTAATGACTTTTCTATAGAGATACTCTTTGGGGCTTAATTTTTTATCTGCTGATATCATATGATTTGAACAGAAGTAGGTTGATAGTGGCAGCATCTTTTCAATTACTGTCTCTTTTTCTGCTAATTGATTGATCAACTTGCTTTTCGCCGAATCATTAGTCAATTCAAAATGATTTTGCTGTGTATCAATCACTAGCCCAAACATATTCGCGCCGTCCATTTTGCTTTTAATTTGACGTCCCGATTGATTATCTTGAATCAACAATTCGTTTCCCCAGCGAAATAAACGCCGAGTTCCCCCGCCTACAGCAAACTCCCACTGATCTTCAGACAACAAATCAAATCCTTGCCTTTTAACTGCATGTTTTAATTCTTCATGCGTAAAATGATTATGGCTATATACAAAATAGTAATCTGATTCAGGTAAAAATTCTAAATAACATTCATTTTCCACTAATAACGATTTTGGAAAAGTCCACGCAAAACTTTGTTCAGCGGATAATTTAGGAAAGAGCTGTTCACAGATGATCTCTTCATATTGGGAAAATTGTTCTACTTCTCCTTCGAATGTTCCAGTTATCGTATCGAATATTCCTAAAAACTCAGTTCCCGCAGGTAATGCATATTTTTGAACGAACATTGCAGGAATTGCTACTTTTCTTAAATCCGTCGTATGGTCGTTTATGTATCCAGAAATTCCTTCTAATGAAGTTAAATCATATTGACTCTCTTCTTCTAGCCATTTAGATACAGGTAAAATGGTTTCATTTGTTAAGGTTGTTTTGAATGTATTCTTCTCCAAATCTGCTACATCAAATCCTAATAGTTCATGTGAACGTAATCCTTCTGTCCCTAAATCCCAACCCAAGATTGCTTCGCTATTTCCTGGAATAAACACAAATAATTCGCCATCAAACTCCAATTCAAACGTACGACACTTGATTCCATAAAGTTCAAAATTCACTAAGTGAATCGTACCGACTTCAACAGTCGGCGGAACAAAATACATCAGCAATTGATGCACAAGCTCTTCCTTTTCTGGATCTTTCAACTTCTTCCAATTTGCCCATTCAACTTGTTCAAATAGGTCCACAACATAGCCTCCTCGTGTGTTTCAAACATATCTGTTATCATTAAGTATACCATTGAATGATTCATTCATTAAGAAAATTATCTGGAGGTTCAAAATGCACATACATTTTGGAAATGAACGTTGGAATCAAGCTGCAGCATTTGCTTTACGTTATGATGTTTTTGTTATAGAACAAGGTATTTCATTGCAAGACGAATTTGATGAATTGGATACTTTAACTCGCGATTACTTTGTAGTGTATGAAGGAACACTTGCTGTTGCAACTATTCGCTATCAAAAGAAAGATCATATTACGATTCAACCCGATCGCTTCTGTGTTCGAAAGAATTATCGTGGTAAAGGTATCGGGAAAAACTTACTTTTACACTTAGAAGATAAAGCATTGAAAGATGGGTATAAATTTAGTCTTTTATCCGCAGAAAAAACGGCTCTATCTTTTTACAAATCCTTAAAATACTCTATAAACTCTGAAGAATACTTAGAAGATGGCATTATTTGCGTAGAAATGATCAAAAAATTAAGCAGCTAAGATGAATTTTTTCATCTTGCTGCTTCATTTTATTTATAACTATTCTTTTTAGACTTCTTCGCTGTTCGAGTTTGTTGACGACGTTCAACTTTACGTTTTTGCTTGTTACTAGCTGAAATTGCCCACTCGATTTTTTTCTTATAACCTGGCTTGATTTTTTTCTTTTTCTTTTTCACCAAACCAATCAATGTCGGATCTTCCAACGCATCTTTTGTTTTTTCACGTTTAGTCCGACGATTACGATCGTAAGTATCGATCAACTCACCGTTTTTGATTTCTTTTGGTTGAAACTTAATACCTAGCTGTTCAACTTCAGAAATTGCTTCTTCATCAGCTGGCGAATACAACGTGATCGCTGTTCCATCTAGACCATTTCTTCCAGTTCTTCCCACACGATGAATGAAGAAATCCAAATCACTTGGCACTTCTGCATTGATAACATGAGAAACACCTTCAATGTCGATTCCTCGTGCAGCTAAGTCCGTTGCAACCACATATTGAAATTCAAGATCTTGCACTTGGCGCATCACACGTTTGCGTTCTCTAGGAGAAATATCCCCATGGATTTTGGCGACTTTCAATCCTTGATCTTTTAAATAATCAGTAATTTCATCCACACGTTGTTTTGTATTGGCAAAAACAATCACTAGATAAGGATGACCAATTGTCAACAATTGGTAAATCAGACGATTTTTATCTTTTCCTTTAGTAGAAATCAACCAATTATCAATCGTTTCTGAAATAATATTTTTTGGTTGGATATGCTCAATAATTGGATTTTCCATATATTTCTTCAGGAAAGGTTTTAATTTTTCTGGAATCGTTGCTGAGAAAACTAACATTTGTAGTTTATCAGGCAACCGTCCAGCAATCTGATCTACCTCTTCTAAGAATCCCATGTCCAATGTCATATCCGCTTCATCGACTACAAATGCAAAAGCGGTATGTGCTTTTAATGCTTGTTCATTCATCAAATCTAAAATTCGACCTGGTGTTCCAATAACCACATGAGGTTGTTGATGTTTTAATTTTGCGATTTGACGTTGTTTGTCCGTACCACCAACGAAATTCGTTACACGAATTTCAGGTTGACTGAATTTTGCGATCTGAATCGCTTCTTGATAAATTTGATTCGCTAATTCACGACTGGGTGCCGTAATCAAGATTTGTACCTCATCTAATTGAGGGTTAACTTTATTCATCAATGGTAATAAAAATGTATGGGTCTTGCCGCTTCCTGTTTGGGATTGACCGATGACACTTTTGCCTTTTTTAATCACTGGGATCAATTTTTCTTGTACTTCTGTTGGTTGTTCAAACCCTTTATCTGCTAGTGCTTCCATGATAAAATCGTTGAACTGAAATTGTTTAAATGAACTCATTTACCTCACCTCTTTCAAACTTGTTGTGTAAGTCCTCATGCATTATACCACAAAAACTGCAAATCCTTATTGATTTTCTGTATTTTTCTCTCTTTTTATCGTACTGATCGTATAGGTATGGCTTGCTTTTTCGTAAAATAATCGACGTTTTTTCCTAATCAACACATAGAAAACATTGATGAAAAACAGTAATAATAAAAATGAACACAATAGAAATAGCATAAAACTCACAAGTTGCAACATACGATTATTAGAATTTATCAAATCAGCAGAGCTAGTCATATACAAACTAATCAAACCATAAACAAAATACAAATAACCATAGCGAATGAACAACGCTCTAAATCGAATTTTTTCATGCCCTTTTTCCACAACTTGAATACGCACAATTTTCTTGCCAATTGTTTCACCATTCGTCATTTTTGGCAGCAACATAAACACTAAGAATACCATAATAAAGAACCATAGACGTTCTTCTAGCACTGGATATCCTGCAAACCATTGTTTATACTCTGGAATTAAATTTAGAAGAAACATCACAATTGTTTGAACGATCGAAATCACAAACCAATCGATCAAAAAAGCAACGAACCGCCTAAACAAACTAACCGACTGTCCTTTTTCATAAGCAGCTTCATCCAACTCGTCTCTTGTTGGAAATAAAAAGGTCAACATCGGTGTAATCGCATAACCGACAATTCCACCAAACGTATTATTGATCAAATCATTTACATCTGCTAAACGATAAGGCCTAGGATAAATAAAATACAAGCCGCTCAACTGTGTCAGCTCAAAAAATAATGACAATAAAAAACTAGCTAGAACAACTTTTTTAAATGAAAGCTTATAATAATAGCGTAAATACACCCCAAATGGCACTAGCAATAGAATATTGAATACGGGTTCCAGAACAACTCCCTGTCTAAGAGCTGGAACAAAGGTACTTGGATCATGAATATTCAATACTGTATCCTGTAAAAAACGACTGATAAAATAAAAGGGCCGCAATTCTAAATATTGACTGGTATATTGCGCTACCTCAGCGCGTGGAGGTAATGGTAAAATAACCAAAAAATAAGCACAGAGTAAATAGAAAACAAATGAATATAAAATAAGCGCCCGTCTAAATAAAAAAGTACCGTATTTCCGATATTCACGAATAACAAGAATAAATGAAATGGCAAAAGCTAAAAATGGAAATACAATCAAGGCTGTTTTGATTGGTGCAGCGTATACTGACATAAAACAATCCCCCTTCTACTTTAGTTTAGTAAAAAATAGGCACTTTGTCATTTAAGATAGTCACTCCTTTAGCAAAAAATATATTTTGCAAATCAGAAAAATTGCAGTATGATTGAATTGTAGAGCTTCAACAACAAATTTCTTAATGATTATACAGCAACTTTTAAATACGGAGGTTTTATTATGTTAAATCCATACTTTGCTTTTGGTGTTCCCATTTTTCTACTCTTTTTATATATCGTATTTGCGCTTATTCGAAGAAAAAGCAGTCTTAATTATATCGGTTTCGTCCTTTTATTGATTGCTACATTTATGATGACATTTAGTTTCCAAGTATTACAAGGCTTATGGACTTTGGAAGAAAGTCATGCTACTGAACAACTAGAAAAATTGGGCTATGCGCCAGAAATACTGTGGATTCCACTTATTTTAGGTGCAGTGTTGGCAATTCTTAATCTTTGGAGAGGTGTGAAGAGAATTAAATCCTTTCGTGAAACAACCGATCTAAAAAAATAAACATCCGAAGACTAGTTGCAAAACTACCGCATATTTGGAAGTCTGCCTGCTATTCTTCAGATGTTTTTTTCCTCTATTTTAGGAGAAGTGTGTTAACTAATCACTTATTCTTTTAGTGTAAAAAGTAAATATTTGGATTATCCTCTTCTAAAGATGAACTATATCCTGGTCGTAAATAAACTCCTCTAGAATCTGCAAATAAATCCAACATTTGCTTTTCATCCAGAATACAATACCCATAATTGACGTATTTCAAATTTTTCATGAGACGAATAGCCTCAATATCATCGAAAAGTGTAAATTCAAGATTTAATCTCTCTAGATTTGTTAAATTCCGCAGAAAAGTACTATCTTGTGGTCTTTCTTCATTAGAGAAATAAATACCATGTAGTTCTAATTCTTTTAGCTGTGTAAGATTACCTAATGCACTCATATCTAATTGTTTAGCTTCAGCATTATCTATTGTTAAAGAGAGTTGTGTTAGGTTGGTTAATCCTCCCAACGTTGCAAAATTATTTGTATCATCTACACTTTCAATTATTAATTTTTCTAAAGAATTCATATTTTGTAAAAAAGTAAGATCTTTGATAACGGCATTATCGTTCCTAATTGTCAGTTTTTTCAAATGAGGTAGTTTAGATAGTGTCTCCCACTTTGCATCCCTAGATAATACTGTTAATTCTTTAAGATTTTCCAAATGTGATAACACAGAAAAATCTATTTTATTATCCCCACTCCCAAAAGACAAGGTATATAAGTTTTCCATGTTTTTAAAAATTTCTAAAGATTCAGAGTTAGTCAAATAACATTCTTTGATTGATAATTTCTCTATGTTAGACAACTGTTTTAAATAAGTTACACTTTCTTCGGTAGATTCTGATATAGAAACTACTAATTCTTTTAAATTAGGAATCGTTTGCAATTGTTTTAATGCTTTGGGTTCAGTAAAATAGAAACTATCAATTTTTTCTAAGTGTCCATTTTTTGCTAAGGTAGAAATGACCGATACATCAATATAACCACTATTACTATGGGTTTGACCGTCTGGAGAGTAGTATTTAATTACGTTTAAATTCGTCATTTTCTCTAGATAAGATATATCCTTATCATCAAGATATTCGGCATATAAAGTCTTAATTTTAGATAAATCTAGATCCACTTTTGAAAAAGTATTTGAAACTTCACTAACTCCTAAACTATTTAGTTTCGGTAATTGATTAATTAAAGTGAGATTATCAATTGTTTCATATGAAAGGTTATATGGTAAGATTAATTCTTCTAACCCATTAAATAATTCTATTCCTTTTAGGTTCTCTATCTTCTTACTGTACCCTATTGGGAAGTAAAGAAGATAGTCATACTTGTAATCTGAATCACTAATAGCTGAGATACCTTGATCATATCTCATATCTAATCTTTTTACTTTATTTAAACGATTTTCAGTTACTTTATCTGTAAGCATCAAATCTAAATTGTAGCCAACTATTTTGGCTAAATTCTGATCTTCAAACCATTCAGAAAGTATTTTTTCTATGGTAACATCAATTTTACAACTAGCACTTTCCCTACCATCTTCTGTCTCAACTTTGATTGTTGCTTCACCTTTGGCTTTCGCTGTGACAATCCCGTTTTGATCAACTGTTGCTATCGCTTCATTTGAAGAGCTCCACATTACTTTCTTATTCGTTGCATTAGCAGGCGTGACCTCTGCATTTAATTGTTTGGTCTCTCCCACTAGCAATTCTTTATTTTTAAGGTCAATCGTCACTCCTGTAACAGAAATTGGATCATCCACAAAAGAAACGCTCATGCTTTCATTTGGTTCAGACTTAACAATCATATTATAATTCGCATAATCTCCACTCGCTACTTTTGTTGACGGAACTGTTGTTTTGTACATTGTATTTTGTTGTGGCTTATCATGACCACCCGTTCCTTTATAGTAGAAACCGTCATAATTATTCGTTGCATAATATCTAGGCTCATTTAATTTTGAATAACCTAAAATTCCTTCATCCGCCTCTTTCATCGTCACAAGTTGTGAGGTAGGTGATGTATTGGTTGAGAATGTCTCATTGATGTGATAAACTCCGATTCCTCCTGAAGCAACAATTGGCTTTGTACCATGTTCTTTAGAATAAATAACCGTTTTTAAAGATTCATCAAAACCCACTAATTGACGATTTTCAATTAAAAAATATTCTTGTGGATTCGCTGTATTCACTCGATAGACATTAAAATCTGGTGTACTAATATGATTGACAGCAACTGTTTGTTCTTTATCAACAACTTTAGGTTCAACAACGCCTAACATTACTTTAGAGTAGGCATCTAAATTCGTCGGCGTTGCCCCAGCTTCTTCTCCTTGAAGATGCGCCCATGATCCACTAGCCATCAAACTATATTGCCCCAGTCCATCTCCATCGGATACTTCCACATATTTACCATCATGCTCAATAATCGTTCTTTCTGAGTTGTACAAATCTGGTAATCTTAGATCATGACCAAATTCATGTGCAACCAAACCTAACTCTGACTGATATTCATATTGCTTAGCGGGATCGCTATTTTTTTTGACCATCGTTTCACCAAATAATGTATAATTGTTTAATTTGATACCATCAACTGTTGGATAGCCAATTGGCCTTCCTTGAAAACTCCCCTTATGGCCCCATACGCTTTCAATCTTATTTATACTTGATGCTTCATAACCTGCAAAGATGCCCATTATATGCATTTCATTTTGTTCAATAATTCCATTTTTGTTTTGGTCATATTCTGCTATATCTACATAATCATTCAGTTTCTCTATCGCTTCTTTTAAAGCCGGTCTAGCTAAATCAAATTTATTGCCAGCTTTCGGATGTTCTCTATTCAATTGGATCCGAACGACCCCATCCTGTTTTCCGGTTTTCTTTTTCACAGGTTTAAGATCAATCATCTCTTTTGTTGCTTCTTTGTAATAAGTAGATAAACTTTTTTCCGTTTGCGAGAACACTCGTTTTTCCCAATCAGCCTCAGAATAGTTCAGCTTTGTATCACTAAATTCAACTAAAACAACTAAAAGTGGCTGGTCTTTATTCCATTTTTGGATTGACTTTGCGTTTCTTGCTATTGTTTCTTCCGATTTTTGTGGTTTTAATTTCCCAATTTCTTTACTATCTAAAGCCTCAGAAGGACGCTCGTCAATCAGGTATTTATTCTTTGAGGGTATAGTTTGCTTTGTTTCATTATCAAACAAACTATAGTACCAGTATCCATCATTTGATAATTCAATCACATCACCTGTTTTATTCGCCAATGTGTAGCTAAGATATTCATCCCCAATAATCTGAGCTTCAAATTGTTGACCTGTTGGTTGCTGATAACTTCCAATTTCAGTATCTGACGGTGCAGCATCTGAATGAATACCTAACGCAAACACTGCCCCTGTCATTCCTATCCCAACTCCAAATTTACTTTTCCATTTCATAGTATGCAACTCCTTCATAATTTTATAAAGCTAAATAACTTTGATATAACAAGATAAATAGGGAACAAATATAGATCAACGATTCATCTTATTATGTTTAATTCTAACTTAAGGATATAGATAAATCTACATAAATATGTTATTTATTTTATTTTGAATAAGATTTGTTATAGTTTTTATTGTATTTTAAATATATTTTTTATTTATTCAGTTTTACATTCAAAAATAAGAGCCTTATTCTTATCAAATTAAAATTATAATAGAATAAGGTCTCTCTTCATGACTAAACTAAATATATTGTGGTTTATTTGGAATTATACTAATTTAGTATGCTCGAACAACTTTTTCAAAATTACACAAAAAACCGAGTATTAGATTTCACATCTAATACTCGGCTAAAATTTATAAAATAAAACAACTCTTTTATCCTCTAATTCTTCTTCACAAATTCAGATTTCAATTTCATCGGACCAAAGCCCTCAACTTTACAATCAATATTATGACCATCTGCGGCATCAGCCACTAAACGAATGCCTTTAACTTTCGTTCCTTGTTTGATTGCACCACTTGCCCCTTTGACTTTTAGATCTTTGATAACTGTCACATTATCACCATCAGCTAACTCATTGCCATTTGAATCTTTGATAACAGCCGCTGTGTCTTCTGCTGCATCTGTTGGTGACCATTCATGTGCACATTCAGGACAAATTATCATGCCACGATCCTCGTAAGTGTATGTTGAGCCACATTCAGGGCAACTTGGTAAATTTTCCATTTAACTTAAACTCTCCTTCATTGTATCGTTCTCTTTTAAAGTGTTATACTTCATTCTATCGCACTTCTAAATGAAAGAAAAGAACTATTATCTTTACAAATAGTAAATAAAATCGGTTTATTTACTTTCTTTCCCTTTTTCTACATAAGAAAGATCATTTACACTATCGATCGTATACTTACCGTCTTTATATGTTACTTTTGATACACTGGCATTTTTCAATCCACCATCTGGCAAGTCCGCATTTGCATCTAATTCACCTAACAAAGTAATAATACTCATTCCATGAGATACGACTAATACATTGTTTGCACCTTCTTTTTCAGCATCTTTCACAATATCATCTAATCCAGCTGTTAAACGGGCAACAATTGTTTTGCTGTCTTCTGCAGGCCAATTTACGCCTTCTTCAACATTTTTCTTATCTAGCTCAGATAATACATCAGCAAACTCGATGATTCCTTTATAAAAACCGACTTCTTTCATCCATTCATTGTATTCTTCATACGTTTTGCCTTGTTCTTTTGCTACTGCTGTCAGCATTTCTTCATTCATCAAGCCTTCATACGTACCAAAATTATATTCTCTTAAACGTTTATCTTTCGTCATTTCTTTTGTTAATTTTTCTTGCCCATTATTTTTTAAGACTAATTCAGCAGTTTCGATTGCTCGTCCACTGTCACTTGTCACTACTTTATCAAATGTAACATCAGATAGTCCTTTACCTAATTGTTCCGCTACTTCAACGCCTGCTGGAGTTAATGGTGCATCGATCCAACCTTGAGAACGATCGACAGTGTTCAACATCGTTTTACCATGACGAGCAAGATAAATCACGACTTCTGAATTGTCTTTTACTTTCGTGTCAGCTTTTTTTTCTTCTTTGGCATCTCCATTCCCACACCCAACTAAAACCATTGATAATAACGCCATACCAACAAACATTTTTTTTAATTTCATAACATTTTCTCCTCCGTGCTATTCCTTATTTTTTGTTAAACAGTCACTAGATATTTTTGTTTTTAAAAAAGGAAAAAACCTAATTACACCAAATAAAATTATTTGGTACAATCAGGTTTAGCTTGTCTTAAACAATCACTATCCGCTATTTAACTAGTTTTAGTATAACGGATGTCATCACGAATGTAAATGCTTTCAGTTGTTATTTTTTATATTCTTTGCATAACTGCTGAATCTCACTATAAATTTCATTGATTTCTTTTTGATTCTTAGCATTAGCTCCACTAGCTAACGGATGACCACCACCATGATGTTTTTTTGCCAGCTCGTTGATCACTGGTCCTTTTGAGCGCAACCGTACGCGATAATACCCTTCCGGCTGTTCCACAAAAATTCCCCATGCTAAAACTTCATCGATCACACCAGGTAAAGAAACGATTGCAGCCGTCTCTGAATCAACGATCCCGTATTCATTAAGTAACGATTGAGGTAACATGATCTTAGCCGCCCCCTGATCATCTACTTCAATATTTTGATAAACATAGCCAGCTAATTTAGCAACACTCATTGGAATTTGTTCTAATTCACGATTTAGTTCTGCAGCGTTAAAATCATACGTCATTAACTCCGCTGCTACTTCTAGCGTATGAGACGTTGTTGATGGATATAAAAATCGACCTGTATCACCAATGATTCCAGCATAAAGTAAACGAGCGGCATTGTTACTCATGATCAGTTCATCTTGATTAAGATGATAGAAATCAGCAATAATTTCACTACAACTGCTCGCTTTTGGATTGACCCAGACTATGTCGCCATATGGATCATCATTAGGATGATGATCGATTTTGATCAACTCAGCTCCTAAATTGTAATCATCCCCGCTTATTCTAGGAGAATTAGCTGTGTCAGTGACAATCACTAAAGCATTTTGATACGTCTCATCAGACACTTCATCCATCTCTGCTAAAAATTCCAAGCCTTCGACAGAACCGCCTGCCTGAAAAATTTTCTTTTCTGGAAAACTCGCTCTCAAAATTTCTGCTAAACCAACTTGTGAACCGATTGCATCTGGATCTGGTCGCTGATGACGATGAATAATGATTGTTTGATATGCTTTAATTTTTGTTAAAATATCTTTTGCAACATCCATGTTTTACTTCCTCCTAGGTCCGCTCCATTACTTGACAAACAACGATTGCTTTTGCCACAAGCGCATTCTCTAAATAAACTTCAATATCCAATTTAGCCGAACGTCGCCCGATTTCTAAGATTCTTGGTCGGATATCTAGTTCGCTTTCCAATTGAATCAAACGCAGATAGTGCAAACTCATTTGTTCGATCAGCACATTTCTTCTTTGATTTGTAATCATTGTACGTTGTGTTACATTTGCAATAATCTCGCTTAATACACCAAAAGAGATTGTTCCTACACTGTTGACCATTTGTGGTGCAACCGAAAACTTGAATTGAGGTTCATTCGCCTTACTACTCCCTTCAACAGGCATTACTTCACCAGAAATTTGGTCTGAAATCGTATCAGCAATTTGCGGTTGCCGTTGAACCAACTGCATCGCCTTCATCACATCTTGTCTAGAAACAAAACCAACTAAAGACAAATCATCTTCAACAACTGGCATTACTTCCAAACCATCCCAAATCATTTGGTGACTAACACTGGCCACACTCATCATTTTTTTCACAACAATCGGATCTTTTGTCATGACTTTGTCCATCGTTAACGTTTCCGTTTTACCTAAGACATCTTTCGCTGTGACGATCCCCACTAGACGCAAGCTTTTATTTACTACAGGAAAACGTGAATGATGGGTTTTCTCAGAAAGTTTTTGGTAGTCCGCAATTGTATTTGTTGAAAATAGATAATTTGTTTTTTCTAAAGTCGTGTAAATATCACTGACCAACATAATATCTTTTTTAATCAATTGATCGCTCAATGCTCGATTGATCATCGTTGCAACTGTAAACGTATCATACGTTGTTCTTAATACAGGCATATCTAATTCATCTGCTAACTCAGCGATTTCGACTTCCGTATCAAATCCACCAGTGATCAAAACAGCTGCTCCATTTTCTAAGGCCAATTTCTGAACACCTTGCCGATTCCCTACAATCATCAGCGAACCTGGTGTGATATATCTTGTCATTGCGTTTTCAGTCATCGCACCAATCACAAATTTGTTTAAGACCTTATCTAACCCAGCTGCCCCTCCTAAAACATCGCCTTCGATGATCCGAACTACTTCGCCAAATGTTAGTTTTTCAATATGTTTTTTTAATTTTCGTTCGATCCGAATCGTTCCGACCCGCTGAATCGTTGAAACTAGACCAATATTTTCAGCGTCTTTAATCGCCCGATAAGCTGTCCCTTCACTGACACCCAGATTTTTGGCGATACTTCTAACAGAAATACGATCACCAATCGGCAATCCTTCAATATATTTTAATATTTGATCATGTTTCGTAGCCATAATATCCTCCTTATTTAAAAAGCGTATTGGGTTCATTAAGCTCTGACAGAAAAATAGGTAAAAATGATTGAGGTGTTTTTGCCTTATTTATTTTTTATCTTTCTTCCAAAGAGCTATCCCGCGAAGCTGGAATTAGAAATCTATAATATTATTCTATTTTCAGTCAGCATTAATTATTCATAGTTACTTATAAAAATCAGACCAATTTTTAGTACTCGATCTGTCTCAATTCACTATCATCCTCTATTAGAACAGATATAACTTCTATAAAGATTGACCTTACTTAAAAAGTATAACAAAAAAATTCATATTTTAGTACAGTTATTCATTTTTTATTGTAACAGAAGTTAAAAATAAACGAACAGAATATCATTTCCCATTATGAAAGCTTCCACAAAGTTCTGGAAATTGACTAAACAATTGATCCTTGCAACCAAAAATAAATTCTTTCCCACTAATTTTATTATTATTTTACTGACATTTTTTTTAAAAATGGAGTATCATAGAAAACGAATTGTTTACATATTTTAAGGAGATGGATAGATGGAATCTGTTAATAGTTTTCAAGAAAATACAGAAGTACAAAAAAATCGCTGGTGGATTTTGGTTTCGGTAGCTATGTTTACTTTCATGTCCACATTAGATGCCAGCATCGTTAATATAGCGTTGCCCACAATTTCTAAAGATATGAATGTCCCGATGAACCAATCAGAATGGATCGTTTCGATTTATTTAATGATCGTCTGCGCTTGTTTATTGCTTTTTGGTAAAATAGGGGATAGTTTTGGTAAAATCAAAGTTTATCGAATCGGTACTGTGATCTTTACAATAGGTTCATTGTTATGTGGTTTTAATCAGTCTTTAGCATTTCTTTTATTTGCACGGGTCGTACAAGGTATTGGCTCAAGCATGACAATGGCAACAAACTCTGGAATCATCACTGAAGTGTTTCCGTTTAAAGAGCGAGGTCGAGCATTGGGGTCCATCGGAGCTTTTGTTTCTTTAGGCTCAATTGCGGGACCAGGAATTGGCGGATTGATTCTTTCTCAATTCTCATGGCCTTATATTTTTTGGATCAACGTTCCAGTTGGAATCATCACGATTTTGATTGGTGAGAAATTCTTACCAAAAGATATTATTAAAAGTGGTAAAAAAGTGGATATGCTCGGCTTTGGTTTATTCGCGTTATTCATTATGACATTCTTTGGCGGTATCTTTATTGGGCAAGAAGTCGGGTTTGATGCTGTCTTATCGTTAGTATTGTTTGCATTGGCATTGCTTTCTTTCATTATTTTTATTAGAGTAGAAAAACGTGTGAGTCAACCATTGATTACTTTTTCGATTTTTAAAAACAAGGTCTTTACGATGAGCTTGATCACAGCAGTCTTAATTTTTTCATCTAACTTTTTTGTGAATGTTGTGATTCCGTTTTATTTGCAGAATGCCCGTGGTTTACCAGCAAGTAAAGCTGGACTTTTAATGATGGTCTTTCCTTTATTGATGGTAGTAGGTTCTCCAATAAGTGGATTTTTAACAGATAAAATCGGTACAAAACTTTTAACCTTATCTGGATTGATTTTGCTTTCGGTCACGTCTTTGATGTATATGTTTTTGAATCAAGGCACTCCTCTTTGGTATTATATTTTAGCGACTGGTATCATGGGATTGGGTAATGCGCTTTTTCAATCCCCCAATAATACAACTGTTATGAGTAGTGTCGCTAAAGAAGATTTAGGTGTAGCTGGAAGTATGAACTCCTTTGCTCGTAATGTAGGGATGGTTCTGGGAATTGCATTAGCTACGACGATTTTATATAACGCAATGAGTGCTGTTTACGGTCAGCGTGTGACGACATTTATAACTGAACGACCTGATATTTTTATTTTTGGGATGAGAATAACTTTCTTAGGCTCGTTTATTTTATGTTTAACAGCTTTAGGTTTAACTCTATTTCGTTCATTCCAATCTAGAAGAAAATAAATACACTAAAAAAATGAAACTGCGGCAGAAAAACCTGCGCTCAGTTTCATTTTTTTAATTAAGCAACATGAATAGCTAGCATTATTCATCTTCTTTTCCATTTTTGATATTCTTGATAAAATTTTCAAATAATTCAGTTCCAATCCCCATCTTTTTATAATTTTCAAGAATTGATTTTAATTCCATTAGTAGATAGCCGACATACAACACATAAATCAGTCCTACCCCTGCTCCACCTGGAATCAATGGTGCTAAGGGAATAAAAAACATTAGCAGCACCATACTTGCTACTTTTCGCAATATCCCATTAATACCTACTTTACTTAAAAAATGAATGTTAGGATTGATTTTTGCGGCTAAGCTGCCACTTAAAAAATCAATGATCATCGCAACGCAAATCAATGTTAAAACGTAAATTGCTTTATGATCTGCATCTACTAAAAAACGATCTAAATACTCAAACATTTTCATAACTACCACCTTTTTTATTTTTTCATTATTTACTTTTCAACTTTGTCCGTCAGTTCAAACTAAATGTCTTTTCTTCTCTTATGTTGAACACTCTTTAACTAACGGCATAACTGTAGTTTACTAGAATTATGGTTGTTTAAACTTGCGAATTCCTCCCATAATTGTGTCACTTTTCTATCAATAGTTTCCCACTCTCATAAGACTCTGCAAATCGAATCATCGCTTTTTCCAGTTCTCTATAAAATTTACTCTCACTCACGTGATATTTCATATAAATTGCGATGTTTGTTGTAAAATTCCGATCCATGTACTTATCGTATAATAGCTGTCTATCATATGTATCCAGCTGATTCATAGCTTCTGTTATTTTTGCTAATTCAACTTCGGCCAAATATTTCCGATCTACTATCTTCTCTGTTTTACGAGAAAATTCGCTATCGTTATTTTTCATTTCAAATATATAAGCAGTCGTTACCTTTGGTGAATGTTTTTCTCCAGCAATTCGTACTAAAGAACGGTATGAGTTTAATACATCATGAACTTTTTTCTTTGTTTTCTTTCGATCGATTTCGGGAAATAATAGCATCTTTTACCCTCTCCTCTACTTATTAGTATAATCCGCATATTTTTCTATATAAATAACTTGACTCTGATAAAATCTTTATAAACGGTAGGATCAAAAGCATTCCCTTCGAAAATAAATACTTCTGTTACAGCCTCGTTTTAGGACTTTATTTTTTTTGCGCACTTACGTATTACTCATCATTTTTGACTCCTTTCTTTTAATTGTTCCTATATTAGTTAATTAACTAATATGGAATAAAATTGTTGACTAAAATTAGCATTTACGCTATCATTTGAGTATAGTTAAATAAGCTTCATTCTAATTCCGCTGCTTTCCTATTTTAGAAATTGACTGCTAGAATGGCTTTGCCTAACTATTTACTGATAAATTAGCTTATAAGAACATTTTAATAGCTTAAAAGCTAATTGTCAACTAAAAATAGCTTTTAAGCTAATGTTTTTTTCATTAAGCTTATGAAAGGTTGAAAAACATGAGTTTAACGTACAGAATTAAAGAACTTGCAGAGAAGAAAAAAGTTACTTTTGCCGAAATAGAACGAAGCACAGGTATTTCAAATGGACAAATTCGTCGCTGGGATACATCTTCTCCTAAGATAGAAAATATCCAAAAAGTAGCTGATTATTTTGATGTTTCTACTGACTATTTATTAGGAAGATCAGAAATACCTTCTATTAATGAAACAGATCAAGAAGAAAATCTTTCTTCTCAAATCATGTTTCGAATGAACACAGAAGGCTTATCTGAAAATGAAGTAGATGAACTGAAAGATGAAGTGGATCGTTTTCTTCGCTTCAGGAGAGCTGAAATTGAACGTGAACGAGAATTAAAACAAGACGACAAGGCGTGATTATTGGATGACAGAGCAAATTGATGAATATCTTAGTTTTTCAGACAGAATAAACGATTATATCTCGGCGTTGATGGTCGCAAATAATATCGGTTATGAAAATTACGACTGTTCTTATCTTTGGGATTTCGTAAAATCTAAGGGAGTTTCAATGCGCAGTTTTCCATTTGATGGTATCGCAAGAGATCGTATTTCAGGTATGATCGTTAAAGACTCTTTAGAGACAACGATTGGCTATAATCAAAATATGAGTGAAAAAAGAAAAAACTTTACAATCAGTCATGAAATCACTCATTATTTATTTCATATGACTGAAAGTGACACAATTTTTACTGATACAGACCGCAGTCTACACTATTCATATAATGAAGTACTTCAGGAATTTCAAGCAAATATTGGGGCTTCTGCGATTCTTGTGCCTGATGTTGTTTTCTTTCGTTTTTTAAAAGAGGGATGGAATTTATCGCAACTATCAAATCATTTTGGCATATCGGAAAGTGCCCTTTATGTTCGTTTGATTCATACGATGCAGGCTAATTTTGGTGTTTCTTATATTGCTGCTAAAACAAATGCGGATGCTATTCGGTATAAATTTAGTGGTAAGGGCCAACATGCGGCCGTTGAGTTGGGTACAAATTTAGAATCACGGTTATTTAGAACGAATCGGTTTATTGAAGCATTGTGATAACAATAAAAGAGCATGAAACTCATCATCGAAAATAATTGATGTGTGTTTCATGCTTTTTTAGCGTAATTATCTGTGTTTTTAAATAAAAAACCACCACGACCGTCGTCTGTGGTGGAAATGAAGGTTGTTATTTACTCTTGGTAGGAGTAAGTATGAAAAACCAATTCGGGATAATTGGCATGAAGACATATTAGCATCTCTATTTAAAATAAAAATGAATCCCTATTTTGTATTTCATAAAAAAACTATGAGGAATTACTCATAGAATAACTTTTTACGTTTTTCTTTCGTTTACATTCTTCCAAACCATATTAGTTCCAACATTTTTATGCCTGTGCTACACTTTTATTAGTACAAAAGAAATGTTACCGATGTATTATTTAGCTTTATGGGCCAGACTCATTCAGCTTTTAATTATATCTAGCTGCACAAATCACTCCTCAGGAAATATGTACACTGTTAATAAAACAAAAAACGGTTCTATACTAATTTTCTAAAGGATTAACTGATTTGTTCCGCTTTAAAATTTAGGAGGAATGTATTATGTTAGATCAAGAAAAAGACAATTTGACTGTTCTATTCTCTGACGAAGTTCAAGGTCCCTTTGTAACATTTATTCTAAATACCCATGTCGCTCACCAAGATGTCGAAAAAGATTCTTTAGCATTTAAAAATTTTGCTAAAGCTGCTAAAGTCCGCTTCGAGAAAAAATATACCGATTTAACTTGGGCACCCTTCCAAGAAAAAATCGATGCTTTACTAGCTGATTCATCCTTTTGGCGTAATGCAACCAAAAGTGTATCTATCATTATTAGTGAAAAAGACATCTTTATCCATCGATTAAATGTCTCCGTTGACAATCAATATTATGTTGACGATCGACCTTATCTCCTAGGCATCATCAAAAATAATCAATTTAATTATCGCTATTATTTAATGGCATTGAATCGTGACTCTATGCAACTTTATTTAGTAGAAAATGATCGAGTAAAAGCAGTCGAGCTACCTGCCGACGCCCCAACTGATCTTGTTGGCGCTCTAGGTGATGAGCTAACTGGCGGTAGTATGAACTATTCTATCCAAGGTGGAACTGGCTACAATGGCTCTTCAAAAGAAGGTGTTGCCTATCACGGTGTCAATACCAAAGATGAAGAAGTAAAAATCGACTGGACTAACTACTATCAAGCAATCGATAATTACTTAAAAGACACATTTGTAAACTCTGACAACTTACCAATTCGCTTGTACGCTTTACCAGAAAACCAAACATTATTTAAAAAAATTGCGAAAAATCCCTATTTAGTAGCGGATGCTTCTGTTCCACTTTCTCCTGCACAAGTTTCTTTTAAGGATATTGAAAAAGGAGCCCATAAAATCAACCAAGAATTAGAAACAATCGAAACAACGGCTTATAATCAATTGCTAGACAAAAAATTTGTCGATCAACTTGTTGATATCGTTCCTGCATCTAATGAAGGAAAAGTCTCTCATTTCTTTATTTCTACAGCTAATTTTGTTAATGAAACAACTGACATGTCGACAGAAGAATTTGATCGACGTAAAGTTTTAAATAAAGTAACAGATAATGTGCTTAGAACTGGTGGGAAAGTTTTTGTTTTAGATCAAAAAGCTGCACCTGATGAAAAAACATTATTAGCTGTGCTACGTTATTAAACGCTGAAATGGACAAGAGCCACTCAACAGAAATGTTGAGTGGCTCTTTAATTAAGTTGATTAAATATTTTTTTAGCTATAAAACCATGTAAAAACTATCTATTAGTAAGGATAACCTTATTCTCATCTAAACAATCTGAACCCTTCCTACTTTCAAATCTATGCAGCTCCAAGGCTGCGCCTTCGGAATAGATTTCTACGATATAACTCTATCATTACTTTCATATTTAACGCTCAATACTCCTATACTATAACAGAAATAAGTTTTTTTTGACAATTAATCTTCATTTCTTAACAAATTTTTATTTTTCAAAGAGATATCACTAGCCAAATGGTCCTAAATATGCTATATTAAGAGTGTAGTTTTTGTTCGGTAATATATGTGTAGCTGTTTCAAATAAACATCTTCCACATTTTCACCTTTCAAGTAATTGCAAAATATGTGTATATCACAAGGAGGATTTTTATTATGGAAACAGGTACAGTAAAATGGTTTAACTCAGACAAAGGTTTTGGATTTATCACTGCAGAAAACGGTAACGATGTATTCGTACATTTCTCAGCTATCCAAGGCGACGGATTCAAAACTTTAGAAGAAGGTCAAGCAGTGACTTTCGACGTTGAAGAAGGCCAACGTGGTCCTCAAGCTACTAACGTTAACAAAGCATAATTAACTTAACATTAGTAAATCCAAACCCTGACGATTAGTCGTCAGGGTTTTTTATAACAAAAAATCGAGTTCAGAATAAACTTATTCTGAACTCGATTTTTATTTACTTCCAATAAGCTTAACTAACTCTTCTCCAAATCCCGAACAACTCAATAAAGTGGCGCCTTCCATTTGATCTGCGAAATCTTTTGTCACAGTTTTATTTCCTAAAGCTTCTTCAATGCTTTGCGTAATCAATTGGCTAACTTCATCCCAACCTAAATAATCAAACATTAATACACCAGACAATAGTAATGATGATGGGTTCAATTGATTCAAGCCAGCAAATTCAGGTGCCGTTCCATGAGTTGCCTCGAAAATCCCATGCCCTGTTTCCAAGTTTAAGTTTGCGCCTGGGGCAATTCCAATGCCACCAACTTGGGCAGCTAAGGCATCAGATATATAATCCCCATTTAAATTCAAGGTGGCAATCACATCATAATTTTCTGGATGCAGTAAAATTTCTTGTAAAAAAATGTCTGCAATCCGATCTTTTATAATCAATTTCCCCGCTGTTTCGGCTTCCGCTAACCGTTGATCAGCAACCGCTCTTCCGGACTTTTCTTTAATTTCTAAATATGTTTTCCAAGTGAATACTTTGTCTCCGAATTCACTTTCAGCCAAAGCATAGCCCCAGTTTTTGAAACCACCTTCTGTAAATTTCATGATATTTCCTTTATGAACTAACGTAACTGATTTTCGCTTATTTTTTAATGCGTGTTCAATTGCCCCTCGAACTAAACGCTCTGTCCCTTCTTTAGAAACAGGCTTGATCCCGATCGCCGATGATTCCGGGAAACGAATCTTATTGACACCAAACTCTGTTTTTAAATACGTAATCAGTTTTTCTGCTTCAGGACTTTTCGCTGGAAATTCGATTCCTGCATAAATATCTTCCGTATTTTCTCTAAAAATCATCATATCTGTTTTTTCCGGATGCTTTAATGGTGAAGGAACGCCTGGGAAATAACGAACGGGTCGATAACAAACATATAAATCTAATTCTTGCCGCAATGCCACATTCAATGAACGAAAGCCTCCGCCAATTGGGGTGGTCAACGGACCTTTTATCGCTACAAGATGGGTTTTGATCAACTCCAATGTTTTATCTGGTAACCAGCTTCCTGTTTCATTAAACGCTTTCTCTCCAGCTAAAACTTCTTGCCAAATCACTTTTCGTGTTCCTTTATAAGCTTTGTTTACAGCTGCATCAAATACATTCTTAGCTGCCTGCCAAATTTCTGGTCCTATACCGTCACCTTCAATATAAGGAATAATTGGGTAGTCAGGAACAACTAATTTTCCATTATCCAACACAACTTTCTTCCCATCTTTCATGCTTCCATGCCTCCCGAATGTAATGTAGTGTTCAAGTTACTATATTTTAATTGCTTAGGACCAATATAATGTGAGCGAGGTCGAATTAGACAATCTTCTTTCTTTTGTTCGTCAATATGACCTAACCAACCAGAAACCCGACTCATTGCAAAGATCAACGTAAATAAATCACTGTCAATATCCAAACAATGGTACACCGTAGCAGAATAAAAGTCGACGTTTGGGATCAATCCTTTTGTCTCTTTTAAATATCGCTCAACTTGGCAAGATAAAAAATACCATTGTTCTTTTTGAGTGATTGCCGTTAGCTCTTTTGCTAATTTTTTTAGATGTTTTTTTCTCGGATCTTCAGTCTTATATACACGATGACCAAAGCCCATGACTTTTTCTTTACGATCTAATTTTTGATTTAAATAGTCTGCTACATTTAGATGTTCAGAATCTATTTCTTTTAACATATCAAAGACTTTTTCGTTAGCACCGCCATGAAGCGGCCCTTTTAAAGAACCAATCGCAGCAGTAATACATGAATACACGTCTGACAATGTAGAAGCGCAGACTCGAGCCGTAAAAGTGCTTGCATTTAAATCATGATCTGCATGTAAAACTAACGCTTGATTCATTGCCGCTACTTGCACTTGATCCGCTTCAACTCCAGTCAACATATAGAGAAAATTTGCCGCTATTGATAAATCATTTCGCGGAGGAATTGGATCCAGTCCTTTTCTCAAACGTGCATATGCTGCAATGATCGTCGGCATTTTTGCTTGCAAAGAAATACTCTGCTGATAGGCTGATCGTTCATCTGTCGCTTCTGCATTTGGATCAAAAACACCTAATAATGAAATCGTTGACCGCAACACACTCATCGGATGAAGATTTTGGCGTGTTTGTATTTTTAAACATGTAATGATCGTATCAGATATCGGCATTTGTGCAGATAATTCTTGTTTGAATTTTATTAACTGTTGTTTCGTCGGTATCTTTAAATACCATAATAGATAAATCACTTCTTCAAATTGAACATTTTCAGCAACTAAATCATCAATATTAAAGCCTGCAAAAAGCAGTTGATTTTCTACGATCGAACTGATTTTTGTTTCAGAAACGACTACGCCTTCTAAACCTTTGTGAATCTCCATCCAAGTTCCTCCTTAATTTAAAAGCGTAGCGGGCTCATTTAGCCTTGACTGAAAAGTAGGAAATTAGATTTTTGAGACTTTTCATTACAAGCCTATTTTATCTTTTTTTCAGAAAGGTTAGCCCGCAAAGCTAGAGAGAAGTATGATAACAACCTTCATGTCGTTTTATCTTCTATTTTTTCTTAACTCAAATTAACGTTGAAGTTTCTTACGAATCACCATTGGCAAAATGCCTCCATGCTGATAATACGTAATATCAACAGCCGAATCAAAACGAAGGATCGTTTCAAATTGAATAGTTTCTCCGTTCGATTTCGTTGCGGTAACAACCACAGTATCCAAAATTCCTTTTGTTTCGTCGATAGCAATATCAAATAACTCAGTTCCTGTTAGTCCTAAGCTATCTGCATCATCCCCTGATTTAAATTGCAATGGTAAAACACCCATCATCACTAAATTAGAGCGATGGATCCGTTCGTAACTTTTAGCGATCACAGCCTCGACGCCTAAAAGCTGTACACCTTTAGCTGCCCAGTCTCTGGATGAGCCCATCCCATAATCATCGCCCGCTAAAATGATAAGTTTGGTTCCCTGTTTTTGGTAGTTCATCGCAGCATCATAAATCGTCATCTTTTCTTGTGTTGGCGTAAAAATGGTATATCCGCCTTCTACATCTGGAACTAGTTGATTGCGAATCCGAATATTAGCTAGTGTTCCTCTCATCATAACCTCATGGTGACCACGTCTGGCACCATAAGAGTTAAATTCACGAACTGGCACACCTCGCTCTATCAGATAGTGACCTGCTGGACTATTTTTTTGAATGCTTCCTGCTGGTGAAATATGATCGGTTGTAACTGAATCGCCAAATTTTGCCAACACCGCTAATTGTTTTAACGGCTTTCGAGGTTCTCTTTCTTTTGTCATACCAGTGAAGTATGGTGGATTTGCAATATAAGTTGACTCCTCTTCCCAACCATATAATGGTTCATCATCTGTTTGAATGCTATTCCATTCTGCATTATCACTAAAAACTCGTGCATATTCTTGTTGGTAAAGTTCTGGTGTAACACATTCATCAATCAATGCTTGAATTTCATCTCTAGAAGGCCATAAATCATTAAAGTAAATGGGAATACCATTTTCACCGATTCCAATTGGCTCATTGAGTACATCAATATCGACCGTTCCAGCTAATGCATATAAAACAACAAGTGGCGGTGAAGCTAAATAATTGGCTTTAACTAAAGGATGAATACGCCCTTCAAAGTTACGGTTTCCACTTAAAACACCTGCGGTTAAGAGATCATTTTCTTTGATAGCTGCTTCGACTTCAGGTTTTAGTGCACCTGAATTACCAATACACGTTGTACAGCCATAGCCAACTAAATGAAAACCTAATTGCTCTAAATAAGGCAATAAGCCCGCTTTTTCTAAATACGCTGTCACAACTTTTGAGCCTGGTGCTAGTGAGGTTTTTACATAGTTTGGTACATTCAACCCAAGTAATGCAGCCTTTTTAGCTACTAATCCTGCACTTAACATAACAAACGGATTCGAGGTATTGGTACATGAAGTAATCGCCGCAATCGTAACTGCTCCGGGCTTTAATTGCTGCTGAACACCTTCTAAATCGAATGTCACGCTCTCTTGCTGTTTTTCGGAAAGTCCAAATCCTTGTAAGCCAACTGGTGCTTGCACAGCTTGTTCAAAAGCTATTTTCATTTTTGATAAAGGAATCAAATCCTGTGGTCTTTTGGGTCCTGCTAAGTTTGCTTCGATCATACTTAGATCGATTTCGATCACTTTTGTATAATTAGGTTCTTGATCGTTTATCGGATCATAAAACAATTGGTTTTCTTTCAAATAGTACTCTGTTACCGCTACTGCTTCATCTTCCCTTCCCGTTAGTCGTAAATAACGAATCGTTTCATCATCTACAGGGAAAAATCCGCATGTAGCACCATATTCTGGTGCCATATTTGCTACAGTCGCTCGATCAGCTAAACTTAGATTAACTAAACCTGCACCAAAAAATTCAACGAATTTTCCAACAACTTTTTGTTGTCTTAAAACCTGCGTAACTTTTAGTGCTAAATCTGTTGCTGTTGCACCTTGCGATAACTCATTGATAAAACGGACACCGACCACTTCTGGAATAGGAAAATAAGATGGCTCGCCAAGCATACTAGCTTCAGCCTCGATTCCACCAACACCCCAGCCTAAAACGCCTAATGCGTTGACCATTGTTGTATGAGAATCGGTCCCAACTAGAGTATCCGGATATACTAATATGGTATCGTCTTCTAATTTTTTTTGCGTTACAACGGATGCTAAATATTCAATATTGACTTGATGAACGATTCCTGTTGCAGGAGGGACGACACGATAATTATCAAAAACTTTTTGTGCCCAACTTAAAAAACGGTAACGTTCTTGATTTCGCTGAAACTCCATTTTCATATTTAACTGTAGCGCTTGTTTCACTCCAGCAACATCAACTTGTACAGAGTGATCAACAACTAAGTCTACGGGTACCTCTGGATTGATTTTAGTAGGATCTCCTCCAAAATCGGCTATTGTTTTTCGTAAAGAGGCTAAATCAACGATTGCTGGAACACCAGTAAAATCTTGAAGGATCACTCGAGCAGGTTTGAATGGAACTTCCCCTACATTTGGCTGATTTGGAGACCATTTAGCTAATTGATCAATATGCTCTTTTGTGATCCCATTATGATTTATCTGTCTCAACAACGATTCTAATAACACACGAATACTATATGGCAATTTATTTATGTAGTGCTGCTTAGAACTTTCCAATGATGAAAGTGCATAATAATAATATTTTTGATGATTCATTTCAAAATACGTTTTTGCTGTTTGTGTTTTGGTTGTCAAAATCATCCCTCCTTGATTTAATCATTTTTGATACCGTCAATGCTATATTGCCGCAATTATACCTACATAATTAGGAAATGTAAATATATCGAATTGGAAATCAAGTTACATTAACTAACACGTTTGAGTTATATATATGTAAGGTTATAAACGTCTATATAAAGGGATTTTTTCTGATAAAAAAATTTATCCCCGATTAAAATTAGTTGTTACACATATTTTATACATCTTATTTTAATCTTAATGCAATTGTTTTATTTTTAAAATACAGATAACATTTAACCGGAAATTACTTACTGATTTAAGGGCGTTTTTTTAGTTATTTACCGTTTTCATGTTAGTTGAATTTTTATTTTTCTACGAATAGCTAGTATGCTCTTTGGTATAAAAAATATTCGGAAAGAAATTCATCCTGCTGCCCAAAATCTATATGTGATTATAGGCTTTATCAAACTTTAACGACTATACTGTTGCTAGATTATAATTTGTACCGCTAGATTCATATCTATATGCTCATCTATTGCGGTTTTTATTCTATAAGTTAAAATTCTTCATCAGTTACTTTTTCACGTTGTTTCTATTTCTGATATTGAACAGTTTTTTTGACTCAACTGCCCTCTTTATAATTTTATAAATCTTTTCTTTTATTTCTATGTTCTTCCTCCAAAAGCCTTTCTATCTGTATTGATTGTCCACTCTGTGATTAAACATTTCATAAAATCCAGCACTGAAAAAGATCCAGGTAAGAGTAAGTAGCGAACACCAAATCTTTTATAAAAGATTTATGTTAGTACAGGACTGTATACTCCATTTAGATAAACTTACATATTGACTAAATCAATCTGATTTTCATTTATTCGTCCTGTATCATCAATAGCTTATATTTTGAAGCTTTTTAATAGAATTAACTATAAAATTATCTAAACTTCTCAATGTGAAATAGTCTTGATTGTAATTAAAAAATGTATTTATTCACTATTATTAATACAATAAGAAAAGATTAAGTTTACTTATAAGTCATACTAAAAAAGAATGAGCTTATTTCCAAACAATACCGGAAATAAATTCATTCTTTTTTTCTAAATATCTAATGTAACACTCACTTCTTGCAGAGGAACATCATAAAATCGATCTTCTCTTCTACCTAAAAAGTCTTTTCCTTGTTGTGGGAACAATGCATACATTAAAACATCTTCAGTTGATTTTGCATATTCTGCGATTTCTTTTTCATACTGCGGAAGTTCTGGCGTCAGTAAGTCAGCTGGCCTAACCGTGATCACTTCTTCTTCACCAATAATCAATTTCGTCATTTCTTCTGAAATTGCTACAGGCGGTTTTCCATACAAGCCTTTCACATAATCCCTGATTTCTTTCGGTACTATTTTATAACGTTCACCGCTGATAACGTTCATTACTGCTTGGGTTCCTACCATTTGAGATAGTGGTGTGACAAGTGGCGGATAGCCTAGATCTGCACGAACTTTTGGCACTTCTCTTAGGACTTCTTCGTATTTATCTGCTAAACCTTGTTCGGTCAATTGGCTTAACAAATTCGATAACATACCACCTGGAACTTTATAAATCAACGTTTTTGGCTCTGTATCTTTTACTTTAGGATTCAACAAGCCTTCTTCTCTAAATTTATCACGGATCGGATTAAAATAGTCCGCCACTTCTGCAACTTTTTTCATATCTAAATGCGTATTGTACCCTAAGTTTTCCAATGCAAGCGCCATTGATTCTGTGGCTGGTTGACTTGTTCCACCAGAAAATGATGAAATGGCTGTATCAATAATATCTGCACCTGCTTCAACAGCTTTTAGATAGGTCATTTCAGCAATCCCACTAGTTGCATGTGTATGAACTTCTAATGGTACTTGGATTTTATTTTTGATTTCTGTAACCAAACGATATGCGTCATCCGGTGTCAAAATCCCTGCCATATCCTTTATACAGATGGAATCTGCGCCCATTTTTTCTAATTCTGTGGTCAATCCCACAAAATAATCGATCGTATGAAAATCGCTCGTTGTATAAGAAATAGCCGGCTGACAATGACCGCCGAATTTTTTTGTTGCTTCGATTGAAGTTTGCAAGTTTCTTGTATCGTTCAACGCATCAAAAACGCGGATAATATCAATCCCATTTTCAATTGACTTTTGTACAAAGGCTTCTACCACATCATCGGCATAATTTTTATACCCAAGTAAATTTTGTCCACGTAAAAGCATTTGTAATTTCGTATGTTTAACTGCTTTTCGAATCGTTCTTAAGCGTTCCCAAGGATCTTCATTCAAGAAACGAATACAGGCATCAAATGTTGCCCCGCCCCAAACTTCCAAAGCATGATATCCTGCTTCATCCAATGTTTGAATGATCGGTAACATATCGCTCGTTGGCATTCGTGTCGCGATTTGGCTTTGCTGACCGTCCCTCAGCACTGTTTCTGTAAAAAGGATTTCTTTTGTCATTTCATCCTTCCTTTCTCAATAGTTGACTGATTGTTTCTTGCATTTCTTCTACACTATGGCGTCTTTGTCTACCGCAAATTTTTGCTTCTTCTTCACAAATGAAACAGGTTCTTGGTTTGTAATTTAATTCGCTACGACTGACTGAACACAAGGCTTGCTCTTTTAAATAAACGACATCTAAATCCATCAAACGGCCATAGCGATGCGTTTCTTCAACTTTAATTAGCTTTCTTTTTAGCTCTTTTGCTGTTTCATTAAGGACTAGATAATATTCAGAACCTGTTTTTAACTCTCGGTGTTTAAGAGCTGCTATTTTTTCAGGAGGAAAAAGAGAATTGATCTCTTTCATGACAGTTAAAAATGCTTGTCTTAGCTGCTCATTTGTTTTTACAGGCCCTGGAATATTCATCGTAGCGCTTAATAAGACACAGTTAGGATGCTTTTGTAAAAGTTCTTGCTGAATATTCGCTCGTTTTTCTCGTACATTCAGCATCTCTATCAGCGTAATCGTCTCTCCAGTTAAATGGGTTTTAGACATTTTTGACCACATCGATAATTGAACCATCACGATATTCGATCAATGCAACGACTTTATCCCCATACTTGATTGCATCTGGTCGAGCTACGATACTGTAAGCTTTTTCTTGAAGTTCTTTCATCGTTAATTGTGGAACATCTAAAGCTTTAAAATGTTCGACTAAGTCTGGTCGTTCTGGATTGATCGCAATCCCAACTTCCGTCACCACAACATCAATGCTGCTGCCTGGTGTTACGACTGTATTGACCTCTTCAACGATTGTTGGAATTCTACCTCTGATTAAGGGGGCAATGACTAAGCTCATCTTACAAGCCGCACTTGTATCTGAATGCCCGCCAGATGCACCACGAATCACGCCATCTGATCCTGTAATCACGTTCACATTAAAATTCGTATCAATTTCTAGCGCAGAAAGAATCGCTGTATCTAATTGATTGATGACAGAACCTTTGCTTAAAGGTGAAGCATACATATTTGCATCGATTTCGTAGTGGTTCTCATTCTCACCTAAAGAAACGGCAGACGGATGATCAAAATCTTGTACGTCAATGATTTTTTCAACAAGTCCTTCTTCCAATAACTCAACCATCGCATTGGTGATCCCGCCTAAAGCAAAACTGGCTGTAATACCATCTTTGATCATCGCTTCTTTCAAAAACCTAGAAACAGCTAAGGCTGCACCACCCGTTCCTGTTTGGAACGAAAAACCATTTTTATAATACGGTGAATGCGTAATTACTTTCGCTGCATATTCTGCAATCAACAGTTCTTTCGGGTTTTTGGTAAATCGAGTAGCCCCTTTGGCTATCCCATCAGGATCACCGATCGCATCAACCTCTACGACAAAATCTACATCCGTTTGTGGAATGCTGATTGGTGTATTTGGATAGGGCATCAAGCTATCTGTGATAATCACTACTTGATCGGCATACTTAGCATCGATCATCGCATAGCCTAATGAGCCACATGTGGCTTTGCCTTTGGTTCCATTTACATTACCATACGCGTCTGAACTTGGTGCTCCAAGAAAGGCCACATCGATATGAATATCGTCTGCAGCAATCGCTCTTGCACGTCCACCATGTGAACGGATCACAACTGGATTTTCCATAATTCCTTCAGAAATCGCAGCGCCGACTTTATCACGTAACCCACTAGAGGTAATATTTGTCACCACACCATTTTTGATATGATTGATCAATGGTTCATGAACATTCGCGATCGAGCTGGGTGCAATCGATAGATTTTTGATCCCTAATGCCGCAATCTCATCTAACACCATGTTCATAACAAAATCACCTTCACGAAAATGATGATGGAAAGAAATTGTCATACCGTCTTTTAATCCTGTTTTTTCAATCGCTTCTTTTAAACTACCTAATAACTTTGTATCTCTTGGCCTCACAGGATTGATCGTGCGGCTAGCCTCTTTATACTCACGAATATTCGCTAGCTCTCCTTTAAATAAACCGTATTGTTCAGCATAATTATCTGGAATTTCTTTGCCTACATTATTTTTCATCTTAGACTTCCTCCTCAGAAATTAATTTTGCTGCAATAGCCAGTGCAATCACTCGCTCTGCTCGTTCAACAATTGGTTTATCCACCATTTTACCATTCACTGAAATTACACCTGAACCTTTCGCTTCCGCTTCACGAATCCCCCAAATTACTTCTTTCGCATTTTGGATTTCTTTTTCTGTTGGTTCATAGACACTGTTTACTAAAGGGATTTGACGTGGATTAATAACAGACTTACCGTCAAATCCTAATTGTTTGATCAGCTCAACTTCTGCTAGGAACCCTTCTGTATTATCGACATCTGAATAGACTGTATCGATTGCTGCAATTCCTGCTGATCTAGCTGAGTGTAAAATAAAACTACGTGCGAAAAACAATTCTTGGCCGTCTGGGTATCGGTGTGTTTTCATATTTGTTACATAATCTTCTGCTCCAAGTGCGATACCAATCAAGCGGTCACTTGCTTGTGCAATTTCTCGCGCATTTAAAACACCTTCAGCCGATTCGATTGCAGCCATCATTTTTGTTGTCCCAACGCTTACGCCATATTTTGTTTCCATTTCAGTGATCACAGCTGCCACATCCACAATATCTTGAGCTGTTTCTGTTTTTGGCAAGCGGATCACATCAACACCTGCTAAAACCATCGCTTCAACATCTTGACGCCCCACTGTATCTAAGCCATTGATTCGAACGACCGTTTCGACAGTCGAGTAATCAAATGTTCGTAAAGCATTATAGACAAGTAAACGAGCACTATCTTTTTCTTTTAAAGAAACAGCATCTTCTAAGTCAAACATCAACGAATCAGCGCCGTATAAAGTCGCATCTCTTAGCATTGAAGCATTCGCTCCTGGTACAAACATCATCGTTCTTCTTAAACGTTCCATGTATTTAACACCTGCCAGTCTACATTTTCTTCACCAGCAGCACGATAAACAGCTGCCACTGTTCGAGCTTGGATGGTACAATCCAATGCACCTTTATCAATTGCCTGAACCTTCGCGTCAGTGACTGACAAATTAGTTAAAGTCTCTTGTATTTTTTCGCGAATTTGACGTCCAAACTGTTTTTCAACACTACTGTCTAGTTCAATTTGAATTCCTTGTCCACTGTTTTTCCCAATTGTAATCATAATATCGCTTGATTCAGTTGTACCAGCAGATGCGTTTTGTTTGATTTCCAAAATAGACACCTCATTACTTATTTTTTTGTTTGATTATTTCTTCAAAAGTTTTGGGTGGAACAAGTGATTTAATTGCTGCATAATTCTCTTGTTCCATTAAAGCACGAACTTTTGTGGCACTGATTGCTTCTCCATCTATTTTTTTTCTTGGTAAAACAACTAGTTTCAGCTCAGAACCAAACGTCTTTTTCATCGCCTGATTGTAAATCTCTGTTACTGCTGAAAACGGCTCTTCTCCAACAAATCTAGTTGAAATTGACAGAACACAAGCAATCTTTTCTTTAAATAAAGTGGCATCCAAAACAGCCTGGACTTCCGCAATACTAGCCTTGGCCTGATCTTTCAAAAAATAAGATGGAAAGGTTGCACTGGATACCATATATTCTCTTGTTGGTAAAACCACTACATTTGCTAAATGACGAACACCTTCTTGTACTAGTTCAAAACGTGTTTTTGCATCAAATAGCGATCGTTCCTCGGATAAAACAAACAGATACACTGTTTCCGAACGTTTAGCGGCTTCTGTCACTAAATATAAATGACCATTGGTAAATGGATTGGCATTCATTACAATTGCAGCATTTTGTTTTGTCTCTCGTCGATGCTTTTTAAGGTCCACTAAATAGTCTTCAAAATTAGGAAACCCTTGCTCCATGAAAACCAATTCATTCGTTGCAGCAATTTCCGTAAAACCCAAAGAGTGAAACAACTTGCTAGTTTTTGGCTTTGTATACAAGAAATAATGCTGATATCCTATTTCCTGCAGCTCTTCTCGTAAAGCTTGAACAATTTGAGAAAGCAGGTTTTCATTTTGATAGGAGGAATCAATTGCAATACATTTTAGAATATTCCTAAAAGTCGATCCTGTTCCAATCAGTTTTTCCTGATCATAGATACCAATCGTATAGTCTAACTGGTCATCCGGTATAAGATCGGCGTTAATCAAAAAATCTGACCACTGCTGTTTTCTTGTCAAATCTCGATCAAGCCAAATTCTTCTGATGTTCATTGTTTAACACTTCCTAGCTTTTCGGTGGGAATAATTTATTTAACATAAACGACGCAAAGTAGATCACGAAAATGACAACAAACACGCCACCCCAACCAAAAACCAATAACTCTAATGATTTCAATAAATCAGCTGACATAAACAAGCTCCTTTCCCTTTCTTCTATTCAAAACGCTACGCAAGCAACGCTAATAATAAGCCGCCCGCAATAACTGAGGCAATCTGTCCAGATACATTTGCACCTGCTGCATGCATTAAAATAAAGTTCTGTGGATCTTCGTCTGTTGCCATTTTTTGAATTACTCGACTAGACATTGGAAATGCTGAAATTCCTGCAGCACCAATCATTGGATTGATTTTTTCTTTTCTAAACAGGTTCAATAATTTGGCAAATAAGACACCCCCAACTGAATCCATTACAAAGGCAACTAATCCCAAACCAATAACCATTAACGTATCAATTTGTAAAAATTCTTCATATTGCATTTTCACTGAAATCGCCAATCCTAGCACAATACTGATGATGTTTACCAGCTCATTTTGTGCTGTTACAGATAAACGATCTAAGACTCCACATTCACGCAGTAAATTCCCAAACATTAAGAATCCAACTAAAGGAAGGGAAACTGGTGCTACCAATCCAGCGACAATTGTAATTACGATTGGGAATAAAATTTTCGCTGTTTGTGATACTTCACCAGCACGATACGTCATACGAATTTTACGTTCTTTTTTTGTCGTAACTGCTTTGATTGCGACTGGTTGAATAATTGGAACTAAGGCCATATAAGAATAGGCCGCTACCATGATCGCACCCATATATTTCGAATTCAACGTGTTGGCAACAAAGATTGACGTTGGTCCATCTGCTGCTCCGATGATTCCAATAGAAGCTGCATCATTTAAATCAAAACCTAATAAAACGGCCGCAATAATTGTAAAGAAAATCCCGAATTGAGCGGCTGCACCGAACAATAATAAAAATGGATTTTGTAATAATGGACCGAAATCGATCATAGCGCCAATACCGATAAATAGTAACAATGGAAATAATTCCGTCGAAATTCCTATATCAAACAACACTTGAAACGGACCAGCTTCTCCACCAGCACTTAGTACTCCTGAATTGGGAAAGTTAACTAAAATCGTTCCTAATCCCATCGGTACAAGTAAGGTAGGTTCATACTCTTTTTTGATCCCCAAGTACATCAGGATACCTCCGATGACCATCATTACAATACGTCCCGGCTCCTGTCCCATTCCTACTACACCTTCAATTAATGTCTCCACAAACGTCACTTCCTCTTTTTAAATTAAACTACTTTTTTCTTCTTTAACCAATTGTAATTAACGGTTCTCCAGGATTGACCATATCCCCCTGCTTAACATGTATCCCTGTGACTAGGCCAGATTTACCAGCTACAATTTCATTTTCCATTTTCATCGCTTCAAGAATCATTAACGGTTGATTCTCCTGAACTGTATCGCCAACATTTACCAAAATTTTCAAGATTGTTCCAGGCATAGGTGATGGCATTGCATCGCTTCCAGCAGGTGTGCTTGCTACAGGAGCTGCTGTTTCTACTGGCGCTGGCGTTGGCGCCACTTCTGCTACAGGTGCTACTGGTGCTGCTATTGGCGCTTGTGGCACACCACCAATTTCTTCCATTTCTACTAAATACTCTTTTCCATCGATTGAGATTTTAAACTTACGTAACATTTCTTTTCCTCCTAAAATTTAAAGTGTAATGGGCTCGTCCGGTCTCGACTGAAAAATAGGAAATTATGACTGAGGTGATTTTTGCCTCATTCATCATTTATCTTTTTTCCGAGAGACTAGCCCATGGAACTAGATAACACAAACGCACAATGGGCTCGTCCAGCTCTGACTGAAAAATAGGGAATTACGACTGACGTGCTTTTTGCCTCATTCATCATTTTCCAAACAAACTGACCGATGCTATCAAGTAATTCAAAAACTAACTCGTTCTTTTCTCCTTGATTGACCGAATGAGAAACTGACTCTCTGCGTGATCAGCCGATGCAATACTAGTAGCGATCACAGAAACCAGTTGTGCTTCTGGATTTCTTTTTGAAATACGTTTAATCCTAAATTCACTTTCTGGTTGATCTCCAGCAGCGATTGCGGTTGCAATCAGCGAAACAAATTGATATTCTTCACTTTCTACTGGAATGTAGCCAACAACTTCCTGCCACTCATTCTGTTCTTCTATTATAGGAGAAAGTCGTACTTCATCTGATTTTATTTCTGTTTTTTCTTTATTAAACAGCCGTTCAAATAGACCCATGAACTCACATCCTTTCTGTTTATGAATTCATTATAGGTAAAAACGATTACAATAAAATGAAATCATCAACCTCAAATTGTTCTTTCTCTGTTCCTCTTTGTCCAAAAACTTGTAAAAACCTTATAAACCTTGTTATATCAACGTTTCAAAGCATTTAAGGTTTTATTAATATCTTATTAACATCTCTTTAAGAAACCGCTCTCATTTGTGTTTTTTTGGTGTTCTTTTTCCCCCTCCCATCTATTTATCTAAACTTTCTTAGATTAAACTTAGCATTGTTCAAGAAAGGGCTTTCTAAATTTGCCTTACTGTTATTTTTCTATAGACCCAACACCACAAAGAGACGCCCGATTGTTTCGGAAAACGAATTTAGTGTTGAAGGAGAGAAAAAAATGTTATTAACTGTTTTGTCTTATGTGATGATCATCGTCTTCATGTTTGTCATCATGAAAAAGAAAATGTCACCGTTTACAGCTTTGGTTTTGATTCCACTGATTTTTGCCCTGATTGCAATGTTTGCAGGTGTTTCTAAGAAAGGCTCTATCGGAGACTTTGTTATGGAAGGAATCAAAACAACATCCACTACAGGTATCATGTTATTGTTTGCCATTCTTTATTTTTCAATTATGTTGGATGCTGGACTATTTGACCCAATCACGAAAAAAATGATCCACATCGCAAAAGGCGATCCGATGAAAGTGTTAATCGCTACAGCCGTTGTTGCCGCAGCCGTTTCGCTTAATGGAGATGGCACAACGACAACATTGATCTGCTGTTCTGCTTTTATTCCTATCTATAAGAAACTGGATATGAAATTGATGAACTTAGCCGTCATTGTTATTTTGCAAAACACAATCATGAACTTACTCCCTTGGGGCGGTCCAACTGCTCGTGCGATGAGTGTGTTGAACGTTGGTGCTGAAATTTTAGCGTATCTGATTCCTGGTATGATCATTGCATTACTTTATGTAATCTTCATCGTAGCACCTTCTATGGGTAGAAAAGAACGTGCTCGTCTTGGCATCAAGCAACTGACAGATGAAGAAATCGATGCCATGACAACTGTTACAGATGAAGAAACATTGGCGATTCGTCGACCTAAAATTTGGTTATTCAATGCGATTTTAACCATCGGCTTGATCGCTTTATTAGTAACAGACTCATTTGTTGGACTTGGTTTACCACCGTTATTTTTATTCTTGACTGGTACTGTTGTAGCATTAATGGTCAACTACCCTGTTTTAAAAGATCAATCATCACGTATTGGTGCTAATGGCGGCGATGCTGTTCAAGTAGTTATCTTGGTTTTTGCAGCGGGTGTCTTCATGGGGCTTTTCCAAGGGACTGGTATGGCAGATGCATTAGCTCAAAGTTTCACAAAAATCATTCCGAATCAATTAGCCGGTTTCTGGGGCTTAGTGATTGCCTTGATTTCAGCACCTGGTACTTTCTTTATTTCGAATGATGGGTTCTACTTTGGGGTCTTACCTGTTTTAGCCGAAGCTGGTCGTGCTTACGGATTTACAGATATGCAAATGGCATTGGCTTCATTAATGGGACAAGCGTTCCACTTGTTAAGTCCATTGGTTGCTTTCATTTATCTATTACTTCGTTTGACTGGTTTAGATATGGGGCAATGGCAAAAAGAATCCGCTAAATGGGCGTTGGGCATCTTTATTATCTTTGTTGTAACGATCGTCTTGACTGGTCATATGCCGCTTTATATTCCGCAATAACTATTTTTGTTCATTGAAAATCGTACATTTCATAAAAAAATTTGTGCGATTTTCTTATCTTTTTCTTAGCAATATAGAATAAAAATATTCATTTATTTTTCCTACTATTAACCAAAAGAGGAGTAATCAGATGAGTACAATATCAGAAGCAGTTGGAAAAAATTTAGATTTAAGTGTCAATGAACCGTTGAAAGAGCTTGTTTATAAAGCATTTCGCAAAACAATCATTCTGGGTGAAATTCCTGCTGGACAACGGATCAATGAAAAAGAGTTTTCTGAAGTGATGAATATCAGCCGTACACCGATTCGCTATGCCTTACAAAAATTAGTGGAAGAAGGCTTAGTTGATCATGTTCGTGGCGTTGGCATTATCGTGCGAGGGATTTCACTTAATGATGCCAATGAAATTTATGCCATTAGAAAGTCTTTGGATGTTTTAGCTACGATCACAGCGATGAAAGAAATGGATTCTGAAGATTTTGAAGAGCTAAAAACTTTATTAGAAGAAACGGAACGTTTAAATGAAGCAAATGAAATCGATCAGGTTTTACAAAAGTTTTCTGATTTCAATGAATTGATTTATGAAAAAAGTAAGATGCTACGTTTAAAATCAATCGTCATGAAATTGCGTGAATACCTCGTCTACTTTAGAGATATCTCAATTCGTTCTAAAGACCGTCGAGATAAAGCGTTGAATGAGCATTGGTTGATCTATAAATGTATGCTGAACCAAGAAGAAGAACAATTAAAACTACTTATTACAGAACATTTAGATTATTCTCAAACGTTCATCCTTAAAGAAATGGAAAAACATTTAAATGAAACAGCTAAATGAACAGAATGCGCCTAAACTGATCAGTGAATTTGCTTTAGAAGCGCTGTTATATGAAGCTAGTCTTTCTCCTAAACCAGGGCTAGTCGATCCTAAAAGCTGCGGTGCACATGCAGACATGAATTATTCTACTTTTATTGATAGTAGTACCGCACTTGCTCCATTTTTTACAAAATATATTGATTTAGGGATTAATCATGACGGCTCCCCTTCTGCTTTATTTGAAAAGGTTCGTGCCCTTGGTCAGCAAGCTGAAACTGCCATGCTGAGAAAAACCAAAGGTATTAATACCCATAAAGGAGCAAATTTCTCTTTTGCCTTACTTTTAAGTGCAACAGGAAAAATAATGAACGATAAGCACCTCCAGATTCCCTTTGCAAAAGAAGATACAGCAGATGTTTTTAACTATGTAAAACGGATGACCAAAGGATTACTTTTAAAAGATTTTGCAGGTTTGGCACAAAAGAAACAATTAAGTTATGGAGAAAGACTTTATTTAGAATATGGTATCATTGGCATTCGCGGTGAAGCAGAGTTAGGTTATCCTGCACTTAAAGACAACGCACTTCCATTTTTAAGAAAATACTATAATTATGATCAACGCACCATGTTTTTAATTTTGTTATTACGTTTAATGGCAACGATCGAAGACTCTAATTTAATCAATCGGGGTGGTATCAATGGTTGGAGCAACGTCCAAAAACAAGCAACTGAACTTTTACAAACTCTCTCCATCAATAGCTCAGAAAAAGAACTAGAAGATGCTTTGATTCTTTTTGATCAACAATTGATTGAAGAAAATCTTAGTCCAGGCGGTTCCGCTGATTTAATCGCATTAAGTTTCTTTTTTGGTCGTTTGGAAGGGCTGTTTTGAGTTTTACATAATAAAAAAATATAAAAACAGGTGAGGAGCATATCTGCTCACCACCTGTTTTTATAAATTTACCCATTCAATCCAGCTTCATGCTTCTTTCCCTTCTGGATTAAATAAATAGCCAATGCCCCAAACTGTCTGTAAGTATTTTGGTTTCTTGGGATCATCTTCAATCTTATTTCTTAAGTAGTTAATGTACACCGTGATCAGATTCTTATCCATATCTCCATCACTCCAGACACTAGCGTAAATCTGTTCCTTACTAAATACTTGATACGGATTTTCCATAAAAAATAAAATCATCATGATTTCTTTAGAAGTCATATTTACGATTTCACCATTTTTACTAAACTGGTATTGATTTTTATCAAACGAAAAGATTCCATCTTTCAATAAGGTTTCTTCACGATTCTGGCTTAGTGTCAGTAACTGCTCTGTTCGGTTCAACGTACTGATGACCTGTGCTCGTAAAACATCTGGCGCAAAAGGTTTAGAGAGATAAACATCCCCTCCCGATTCTAGACCACTGATGATATCTTGCTCGCTTTTTTTCCCACTTACAAAGATAATGGGTGTCAAGGGCTGGCGTTCTCGAATCAATTGAGCCAAATGATAACCGTCATTCTCGTGTTCTAGACTTACATCTAACAGAAATAATTGAAACTCTACTCGGTTCATGATATCTATTGTTTTTTCGATCGTATCACTTTGATAAACCAATAATCCCGTTGACTGAAGCGACTTCCAAATCAATCGGCGAATTGCAGGATCATCATCTACCACTAAAATTTTTTCGTTTCGCAACGTGCACACCTCATTATTTTTTTACATTATCTATACAATAGCGGAATTATCTTTAAATTTCAACATGAACTTGTTATGATATGAACAGACTTTTAAAAGGAGCTAGACCAATGAAACGAACAAATAGAATTGTAAACATCATGATCGCAGCGATGATTGTCTTTATTGTTGTATCCGTTTTCTTTGCAATTCGGGGATTTTCCATTATTCGCAAAACAACAACGGCTAGCGGACAGGACTTTTTGCTGCAGTCAACAGAATATGTTGGTAAAGTGATCCAACTTTCTATGAAAAACCGCCATCAAGCTCTTAATTATCTAGCAATCGACGGTAATTTAAAAAATAGTGATGATCCGGAGACTTACCTAAAAAACAGCGCTTCATCTCTCAACACCTTTTTTGATTCTTTAAATAATGAGGCTGATGCGCTCTTTTATATTGAACCTGATGGCACACCTTTATACGCCTTTCATTGGGATTCTGAGAAAAAACAAGTCTTGATTACAGATACTGAAACGATTCGTCCCTTTATCAATCATGATTTGTCCCTAAAACAACTACTGGATAAGCCAACTGCTCAAAATGGTGATTCGTATTTTATCGATAAAAAAGCTTATGTTAATTTTTATCAAGAAATTAGAACCTCATCTGGCGCCATTGATGGTTATTTGATTTTACCATTGAATTTAGAAGCCTTTTATAAAAATTTTCTACAAGATTTTGAATTGGACTATAAAGGCTACCCAATGATCAAGGATCGCTCGATGACGGTGGTTATGCATCCTGTCCCACAGCAAGTTGGCTTAGACATTATCAATGGACGAGAAAAACTATATCCTGATTTTGACTATTCTGATTTAAAACGCTTAGAAAAATATCAGCTAAACCACGATTCAGGAAAACTGACTTATAAATCTTATTGGTGGGATGAAGATATTCCAACAGAAGTTTTAAAAATAAGTGCTTTTGAATGGATCGATGTTGGTCTTGCTCATTGGGTTGTTGCAATCAATGCGGATTATAATGAACGAAATGATGATATCATCAATTTTGTAATCGTTTTGTCTTTCCTTTTAGTTTTATTATTACTTTTAATTATTATTTGCTCGTTGTTTATTCATAATTTCAGAAAAAAAGAAACAATCGAAGCAGAAAACCGACAACTAATTGAAAAACAAAAACAGCAAAAAATGCAGCATCAGTTAGAATTAGAACTCTATCAACGAAATAAAATGGAAACTGTCGGTCTTCTCACAACTTCCATTGTCCATGATATGAACAATTTCTTAACGCCAATTATCGGCAATACCCAATTATTATTGGAAGAACATAGCGACGATCCTATATTAGAAGCAGATTTAGAAGAGATCCTCCATTCTGCCCAAAAAGGAAAACAACTATCATCAAATGTCCTACGCTTTTCTAAACCTCAAAAAAGCGTTCAGGAGTGGATAGATATTTCTGCCGCTATTGGCGTTGCGACTCACTTGATTGGAGAAATTATTCCAAAAAAAGTTCAATTATCTCTGTCTATTCAGGAAAATCTTGGCACCACAAAATTAGAAGAAACTGATTTACAGAATTTAATTTATAACCTGATCACAAATGCCTATCAAGCTACAAAAGAAAATTCCAATAAACAGCAAAAAATTACTGTAACTGTCTCACCTGCTTCAAAGGAAATAACTGAACTGTTGCAAAAAAGCAGGCATCAAATGAGTCAGATCAATCGTTTTGTTACCTTGGAAATCTCTGATAATGGTCCAGGAATCCCTACTGAGTTAAAGGAAAAAATATTTGAACCATTTTTTACCACAAAATCTGCCGACGAAGGTACTGGTCTTGGCTTGTTCGCAGTAACCTCGATTGTTGCAAAATATGAATGGCACCTTTCATTAGAGTCAAAAGAAGGTATCGGAACAAGCTTCTTTATCACGTTTCCAGTTCGTTCTTGTGAATAATTAAAAAATAAACATTCTTTATTTTAATAAAAGTGAAGAATGTTTATTTTTTTTCCTCTTTCTAAGCTTAATAAAACAGACTTTATAGTATTTTTTTCCCTCATTTTTCGTTATACTAATATAGAAATCATTTATTGAAGGAGTTCTATTATGGGGAATTATTTTAGTATTATCATTGGTATCATTTATCTTATTGGTGTATTTATTATTCCAAAATGGCGCCAAAAAAAGGTTAATCAAGATTGGAAATTTTTTGAACTACTTTGGTTTTCGATTTGCTTTATCATTTATGTTATTTTTTTAGAAGTACAGCTTCATACTTATTATTTTTTGATCCCATCAAGTTTTCTCCTGATTTTTCTTTTTAGTTATTTTAAAGAGAAACGTAGGTTAGCCAACGGATTATTGTTTAATTTATTTCTCATCGTAGGTATGACTTACTTGGGCTCTTTGCTTGTTAGAACAATGAATCCTTTATTGATCGTTTTAGCAGGAATTACAAGCGTTTTTTTGTTGCTGCTACTATTAATTGGACTTTACGCTTTGCTTGTTTTCTTGTATTGGAATGCAATTGTCGTGATGCGCAAAGAAGGACACTCTTTAGCAAACTTATTGACATTACTTTTAGCGATTGGTTTGACAGTCTTTCTGATATTTAATTACTATTCAGATAAAGTTTTACCGCAATGGGCTTCTCTACTATTTGGAATCTTACCGTTATCTATGTTTTATTTTTCTATTGTTTTCTATAATTTTTTAACGATTTCGATCATTTATCAATTCAACCAACCTAAATATAATAAAGATTTTATTATTGTTCTAGGTTCTGGTTTGATCGATGGAAAAACGGTTCCGCCTCTTTTAGGCAAACGGATCGAAAAAGCGATTCAATTTTATAAAGCGCAGTCCAATGCTACTTTGAATCCGCCAAAAATTCTGATGTCTGGCGGTAAAGGCGATGACGAACATATCGCAGAAAGCCTTGCAATGAAAAATTATGCCCTTGAAAAAGGGATTCCCGAAGAAGATATTTTAGTTGAAACAAATTCTAAAAATACGCTAGAGAATATGAAATTTTCAAAAGAAATCATGGAACAAGATTTTGGTGGTACAGATTTCCGAGCACTTTTCACAACCAATAATTTTCATTTATTCCGTGCTGGTCTTTTTGCAAAAATGGCGAACCTAAAAGCCGATGGTATCGGAGCTCGAACAGCCTTCTACTTTCTGCCGAATGCCTTTTTAAGAGAATTTATTGCTATCGTGATGATGCATAAGCGCCGTCATTTGATTGTTTGTGGTCTAATTGCGGTAATGATGATCCTATTCGCATTAGCCGAATTCTTTCTTGTCACTAGCCGTTAAAAACTGAAAAATCATCTAACTTTAGCACCGTATATAAAGTTAGATGGTTTTCTTTAGTATAACTGAACATGGCGAATTTCATCGTAACCGATCTTATGCCCTCCAACATAAATGCCCAATTCATCATGACCTTGAATCATGCCAATAATATCTGCTCCATAATTTCCTTCACAATCTAGTTCTTCTTTTTGAATCATCACTTCAACTTGATTTTGAAAAGCCTGAGCTAATACTTCATCGATTTCTGACCAGCTCATTTGTATTTTCTTTTTAGCAGGCTGTATTTTTTTCTCTTGTTCAATAATTGCGGTATGTTCAGATAAATAAAATCCTGCCCACTTTTTCATTTTTCGATCTTGATACTGTTCAAAATAATAATCTCGCTCTTTACTCATTGCAAGCCCTCCATTCCCCCTGCATGCCCGCCGACTAGTGATGCTCTTGAAATTGCTGTACCGCCAGATGAGACTGAACTGGCGTGAACCAACGAAACATAGCCAAAACGTTGCCGAATTTCGTCGATTAACTGGTCTAATTTCAGTTCTTTCATTTGCTCATCTGGTTCATGAAATAAATCCAATTGTACATAAGTATTGTAATTCAGTTTGGAATACGTAATCCCAATATGTCGTACTTCTTCTCCGTGCCAATGTTGTCTAAAGATCGTCAAACAGTATTCAATCAACAACTTGCTACTGTTTGTTAATGGCACTTTCATTTGTCTTGAAAAACCAGAACCGCCCGACTTACCTGCTTTAGAAAATCCCACAGACAAATGAACACATTCTGTCTGACAATTGGCTTTTCTAAGGCGCGCTGCTACTTGTTCCGCCATTTCTCTGATTACAACTTCGATCTCATCTTGTCTCAGATAATCCCGCATCAATATCTGAGAATTGTTATAGGAGCGTTCTTCTGGTATGTATTTTTCAGATAAGCGGCTGCGGTCAATACCATGCGCATGTGCATATAGCTGTTCACCAATGATTCCTAAATTTCTTTTAAGAGTATTTAAATCTGCATGGGCTAAATCATATACAGAACGAATTCCTAGGTTATTTAAACGTTTGGCTAACCGGTGACCAATTCCCCACATCTCCGTCATTGATTCAATTGCCCAGACTTTTTCAGGAACATTTTCATAATGCCACTCAGCTAACCGCTCATTATTGTGTTTTGCTTCGATATCCATCGCTAATTTGGCTAGCAAAGGATTATCACCAATTCCGATCGTGATCGCTAGACCTGTTTCTTTTTTGATTCTTTGTTGAATGATTTTAGCTAACGCTCTGGGTGTTTCTCCGAACAATTTCCAACTGGCAGTTACGTCTAAAAAAGATTCATCGATCGAATAAATATGTAAATCTTCTTCTGCAACATATTCTTTATAGATTGCATTGATTTTCATGTTTTCTTTGATATATTCATTCATCCGAGGCGGCACGATCTCTAACTCTGGATGATCCGGCACATCATATTTTCGTGTCACATTGGTGATTCCCAGCACTTCTTTCGCTTTTGGTGAAGAGGCTAAAACGAGGCCGCCAGTATTTTCAGCGTGACTCATCACAACGAGCATTTTTTCAAGTGGATCGTAGCCTCTAGCCACACATTCAACTGATGCATAAAAGGATTTCACGTCAATACAAAAAAGCACTCTTCTAGGTTCTTTTTCATAATCAAAAATCATAACTATCCTCTCCTTATTCTATTCCATAACCAATTATACGAACGTACGTTCCTTTTGTAAAGGGGAACAACTTTTTAAGTTTTAAAAATAGATAAATAAAAAAGAGCATATGCAATTATCAGTTTTTTTCTGATACTTGCATATGCTCTCTTAGTATTCAATACAGCTTCAACATAATGTCTTCATTACTGCAGCTTCTGATAGTTGTCCTATAAATAGTTCTTTTGAAGAAAAAGTATACATCTTATTGAAGTCCATTTCTTCACAAATAAAATAGTCCCCTTTCTCCTTTGATTTCAATAATCTTAACGATTTTCTTTGTACCCTTATAGTCTTCATAGTCTTCTCTTTTTTTCCAACTACAAGTTTATTATATAAATAGTTATCATCTGAATACCAATACAACTCAGAAACCATAACTAGTTTAAGTTTTGTCGTTGCCCAAGTATGATAGTTATTTGTTATCAACGATTTAACTTGTAGTAACTTGATCAAAAAGACTAATGAAAGAAAGATTAGAGTTCCAGTAAAGATATTTGATACTATATCTTTCTATCCAAATACAAAATAATATAGATTGAATAATAATATTGATAACAGTAAGCAACTAGTGAATTTCCAAATCAATTTATTAATAAACAATAATAATTTTCTTTTTACGATTGGTTCATATAGTAATATATCGTCTATTAAAATTTTTCTTTGTGATTCAAAATCCATATACAACAGCCCCTTTTAATTTAAACTTATACAATCAATATTCCGAACAAGTAACTTCCAACACTAAGTTTAAATACAATTTTTATCTCTTTCGTCTTTATTTCATACATTTGTAAATTCATTTAGACTACAAAAAGAACAGCCCACTCTCATTTGCAATTTTTTCGTATCTCTTTTTATCTTCTTCATTCTGAAAAACTAACGGTAAACTGATGTCATAATTTGTTTTTATAATTAAAGGAACAGTATTAAAATATAAACTACTCCACAAACATTCTCTTAAAAAACCTTTAAAAAACATAGTTAATAGATTAAGATCATCTATTAAATAAATGGTATTTTTACTAGTCTTTAGAATCTCAATTTGATTTAACAAGATATATTTATCTATTTGATCTAAGTATTTCTCTTGGTTTATCAGAAACTCCATTAAGGTTTGATTATTTTCAAAAGTTCCAAGATCGATGTAGCATTTTTCTTTATTTAATTCAAAAACTTTTTTTATAAAACAAAGAAATTTAGTTTCTTGATTTAGTTTGAAGTAGTCATTTGAAAGCAAATTTAACCGAGGATCTTCATTGGTCATCGGCTTATTAAAAATATCTAGTGCAACTTTTATATACATTTTTTTCGCTATGCTAAACAGCTCATCATAATTTTCAGATTGAGTATATAGATTCCATAATTTGCTATCAATACTCACAATATCACTATTGATTGGTTTAATTATTGGAATACTACCATCTTCAAGTCTAATCTCTAAATTTATTTCCTTTTTCATCATAAGTGACTTCTCCCTTTTCTTTTCAAAACCTCTTTTGTTTTTAGGCCTTTCTTAGGAACTTCCGCCACGATTTGTTCCATTATTCTGGATTTTCAAACTCTATTTTTCAATTAAAAATCAGCTAGATTTACTCAAGATTTTTTCTTACTTCAGTAATGGTCTTTTTGTGTATTATATTCTCTGTAGTATCATTTTTTTTGTTTAAAATAAAATAGATAGAGTCTTTATCTATATTTAAACTTACTACTAATCTAATGTTGGATCAGCAGCAAACCAAGTAAAAATAGATTCCTCTTCTGGATTTCCCATGTTGAGCCAAGCTATATAAAATATTATTTCCTTAATATTAGTCTCTTTATTGAGGGTTAAGTCCATTCCATTATCCAAATAGAAATAATCAACACCAGTAATATCCCCTACCGTTCCTATACTCAATTTTAAATTACCTTTAAAAAAACTTATTAATGACAAATTTTCTCCGGATTCAATTTCACTTTTTATCACTTCATTTTCATCAATATCTACGATGAACTTTACATTTTCAAAATTTTGAGTAAGTTTCAATGTAATACTGATTCGTTTATCAACTGAATAATTTTTACTATTAACTTTTAGTGATTTATAGCTATATTTCTTTTCTATATTATTTTCAAATAATCGAATATTTCCTAATGGGGTTTTCAACATAAAAACTGTCCTCCTACTATTTTAGCGGCATATATGTCTCAGTATTTTTATAGGAAAAGTAGAATAAAGAAATATCTTTGACTCTCTAATCTACTCATAACTATTCCTTTCAACATTGCATTCTTTAATAATTGAAATTAGTCTTCACTATTATACTTTTCTAAATCACAAGCGAATGGATAATATTTTTTTAAACTTTCAATGATTTTGTCATTCTTACTTATTACAATAAGTGTATTCCCATCCCATTCTACTATCTCAAACTCTGCCAGAGGATTTTGCAAAGTCAACGGTACTTCCCAAAATCCTTTATACCCATTTGCAAATGGTAATGGATAAGTTAGCACTTCTTCCTTTTTAATATTTTTTTCAAAAGCAGAAAATACTCCCCAAATCCAATAACCATCATCCTTACTTATTAATTCAGAAAGTTTTTCTCCCTTTATCCATGTATATGATTCATTGAAAAAAGGTGTATCATTTTGTGATACAAACTCGCTATTTGTAATTAACCAGTTATATTCATTTTCTATATTTCCTATTGCTTTGAAAACATCAGATAATCGAGAAAAATTTTCTTCGTGTTTAAAAACAACTATTCCTTTCATCATTTATCAATATACTCTTTCAGACTTTCTGTGTGAAGAAATTTTTGTTGAATATCTGTAATGATTTTTTTATTTTTGCTTATGGCTAAAAATAAACTACTATCCCAAGAAACTAATTCAACTTCTGCTAACGGATGTTGGATATTTGTCTCATGTGACCAAAAACCGATATATCCATTTGCATAGGGTAAGTTATTTTCAAGAATTTTTTTCTTTGAAATATTTTTTGGAAACCCAGAAAATACTCCCCAAATAAACTGAATATCATTATTTTCTACTATTCTCATCAAGTTTTCGTTGTCTAACCAAATATAATCTTCATTTGGTTTGATCAAATCGTCCGGATAATAGTTACATTCATAATCAGTAATAAGCCAATTATACTGATTATCTTTTTTAATCGCTTCAAATATATATTTCATATTTGTAAAATAACCGCAAGGAAATTCTTTTACTACAATTGCTTCTATCATTTTCTCACACCATCTTTCCAAGTATGTTCATGAGGTACTTCTGGATGTCTTGTTGGATTTCCATGGTCATCATAATCGATATCTTGTCGTAATTGCCTTGTAGGAAATTTCTTTTTATGTTTAATTTCCTTTTATGAGATTTCCATTCAATCCTACAAGTTTATGTCTTTGTTTAAATTACAATTTTTTATGTATACAGTCAGAGTAAACTATAATTGCTGTAGTTACTCTGACTTTTGTAATCTCTTTATTACAGACTAGAAACCAAATTTATTTAAGTATATTCAATAAATTTATTGATTTCCTTTTAAAAAATATTTCTGTTCGTTCAATTAAATCATTGTAGGGATTACCTGTTACTACCAATTCTTTATAACTTTAAATAATTTTGCTACATACAAAAATGGTATATCTGCATTACAACTTCTATTAGTTTTTTATTTTAGTTAAAAGGATTAGTTGTTCTGTTGCGCTCCAATTCGGCTGAACACGGTTTTTTGAATACCAAAGAAAACCACCTCTTATCCAATTTTCACGCCATTTTTGTATTCCTTTGTTTTTATTTGGATAATCGTCCAAGCCAAATTGAAAACCACAACATGGACAAATATCATCTGAAGGGTAGCCATATTCTTCATCGTAAGCTGGTTCAAATAATCCATCAAACTCACAGACTGGACAACTATTTTTTATCACATCACTCTTTTTATAAACGACTCCAATCTCTTTTAATTGTTTTTCTACATTCCAATTTTCTGGACAATCAGGAATATACCAAAAAGGACACCCCTTTTCTATCCAAGATTCTCTCCACCCATCATGAGAAATTCCTTTATCATCATCTTCACCAAATTGAAAGCCGCAACAAGAACAAACTTCTCTTGATGGATAATCTTTTCCATACGATTCCATTTCCAAACCCTTGTAACCACAAATAGTACATGTATACATTACTTATCAACCTCCGATTTCAAATTATTTTCCTGGTTGCTTATCCCAATAGGCTTTTCCTTTTTCAGGTTTAAATATAGTTCTACTACTACCATCTCTATTATATGAGCCAAAAAGACCTGTCGTCTCATCATAAACCCTTGTTACTCCCTTATCGTCCGTTTTACTATTGATACTACCTCTTCTATTATATAAATCACGTGCTTTCTTCGCATAATCATCCATATTTTTTGAATTTGTTTCTGCTCCATGTCAATCATAATGATCTTCTAAAATCCTAGAATTCCCCCAATCATTCGCTCTAGCAATATCCTCAATATTTTTTTCTTGCACTTTCTGAATATAATCCCCAATAAACCAGCTAACTATCCCATTAGCGAGGTCTTGTACACTTGGGACTTTCGGTAAAGATGGGAATGAGAAGTTTTCAGTATCTAGATCTGGTTTAGGTATCGTCGTTACAGGTGGGACTACTGGTACTCTTGGAATGGGAATCACGAATGCCATTCCTACAACAAGTCCTGAATTACTTCTTGCTCATTTCCTGTCGGCCATATCACATTTTTATTTGGAATATTTTTAGCTCAGAGTTATTTGATATTATGTATAGCTAAAATAGAGAAAATTCTCCATTTTAGCTTTTTTCTACTCCTCTTAACTAAACTCTACAAAGTTTTTTTCATATGTTCGTACAAATTTGGGATATCCTCTATCGCTAAATCACAAATTCGTTCAAAAGTTTCTTGATCAGTTAAATTTTTATAATTGAGATAATCATCATAACTAGATTTTTGGTTGTCCATTGTTATTCTTGCTATTTTAGGAATGATTTCATAGTTTTTTCTTGACGGCGCAGACGGTCCGCAACGCCACTCCAAGTTTCCTTTAAATGACTTTACACTATTTTTAATTTTTTCATAATCACCTCGCTCGTTTTTATCTTTAACTAATTGAAAATATAGAGCAGGAATTTCATAATAAAAATCATTACGTTGGTACATGGGCAATCTTCTCTGTCGTACATTAAATTTTTTCTTTATAAGATTAGCTAATTTATAGTCCTCATCTGAATCCATTTCATTACTCCTTTACAATTTAGCTTCAAATACATTAATCCCTTGTGAATTTAGGCTATTAATTTCTTTAAAATACATATCTTTGGAAACTGGCACGGAAGAATAACGTGGATCATATATCATATTATTATATGAATATACAAAATGATAATCGAATTGTTCTATCTGACCATACTCTGGTATTGACACTTGTCCACCATCTTTAGAAGTAATGTTATAAACTTTTCCATTTCTGTTTATTTCTACTAAGTCCTCGGCTATCTCCTCACAATCAATATTGGTATTAGTTTTATAACTCGGTTTATTCATTCCTTGCTCAAGAGCTTTATCTGTTTCTTGCTCTTTGGATTTATTCTTTGTGCTATTATCTTCTCTTAAATTCCCTACCATTTCACCTACTGATGCAAATATCTTCCCAATACCAATAGCATTCTTTGCCCAATCTAACGTATTCTTCGCTTTTCCCAGTAAACCTATTGCGCCTCCGCCAGGGATAAAGAGAACTTCATTTTTAATTATTTTAGATTTGCCATATTTCTTCTCGAACTCTTTTAACTGCTCTTCGCTACTTTTCTTACCTGTCCATTTCTTATCCGCCGTATCGCAAACTTTCTTGATTCGAACTGTAGCTGCTGCTCGTGTCGCTTTATTCCAAGCTTTAGACCACCAATCAGCGTTTCCGCTGCAACATCATTTTTCCTACGCACAAAACTGAATAAACAGATTAATTATTTCACTAGATTTTACGTACAAATTGGAGTAAGCTATAAAAAAACTTACCCCAACTTTTTGGAACTATTTGAACCATTATCATTTATATTACTATTCTTTCTACTTCACAATACTTCCATTAACAATTGATTTTAAACTATCTGGTGAATAAAGATAATCTAAATCTATTTCAAAATCAGTTGGCTTTTCATTCAAAATAATATCGTTCAACTTTTCAATACTTTCATATAGAAACTTCTCTAGTTCAATATTTTTCTTTTGCTTTCCCCACAAACTTTCAATTATTCCCCAATCAAAACATCGCATGACTCTCAGTTGGTTAGCACCTGACCAATCTGGATTTATTTCATCACTTAAAATAATTCCATCAGAAACTAAATTGTCTAACTGCTTTAAAATTCTAATTATTTTAGAATTATTTGAAACTACAATATTATTATTTTCGATTGAAGGATATGTGTTTAAAAGTCCTTCTCTCTCTTTTACACCTTCTCTTATTCCAGCAATATCTACTTTTTTATTCCAATAAACTTTTCTAATTATAAAAAATGTGTTCTCATCAAATTCTTCTCTTTCATCTGAATAAATAGAAAAACTAATTAAATCACTATTTGGAACTTCTCTAACCACTTGAAAAATAAGCTCACATTTTATTTTGTTACTCTCACTTACTACGATAATTTTTGCTGGTTCTTTTATATAATATTCTACAATTTCTTCATATCTAACCATCGGTATTCGAGAAAAAGAAGTACTATATTCTCTAATCATTTTTCCATTAGTTAGCTCTTTAGGTCTTGTATTATCCATTTTCTTCTCCTTTACTATTTTCCTTTAGGTATTGTATCAACATAGGTTGGCGGTCCTCCTTTTTTAGGGATAGAGTAAACATCACCTGTTTTAGGATTCCAGTATAAGTCTGCTTTACTTTTACCACTTTTACCTTTTACATCCTGCGTATATTCTTCACCACCTAAATCTTTTACTTTATTATTCGGTAGACGTTTCAAATCTTTAGCTTTAACATCATCTAAATCTCTATTTTTTGCTATTTTCTGAATATAATCCCCAATAAACCAGCCAATTATTCCATTAGCAAGGTCTTGTGCACTTGGGACTTTTGGTAAAGATGGGAATGAGAAGTTTCCAGTATCTAGATCTGGATTAGGTATCATCGTTACAAAGGGCGGGGCTACGTGGACTCTATGTATATATCCAGAGCAACTAAAATATACAGCTACTCTGGATTTTTAAATTCCATTTTTTTAATTAAAAATCAGCTTGTTTATTACTTACTATTTTTTCGTACTTCATCAATAGTCATTTTGTGTATCACATTCTCTGTAGTATCATTTTTTTTGTTTAAAATAAAATAGATACAATCTCTATCTATTACAGCCTTTCTCAATTCCATTTTTTGATTTACAGTATACTTTCCTATTATTTTATCTAGATAAAATAACTCTAAATAAGTTTCATCATATAATATAATGTACCGATTTTTTACATCAATAGATGTAGTTACTTCACTAAAAGAAAGTACTATTTTCATTTCCTTATTCTTATATATAAGAGTTTCTTCGTCTAACTCAATAATATATTCATCCTGATTATTAGCAATAATCTTTTCCTTTTGAAACTTTTTTTCAATTACCTCCCCTGTCAATAAAGAAAATTTATACATATAATCCAAACGTCTTAATAAAAAACTATTTTCTTCAAAATAACAAAACTCTGTATATGGTAAAAACTGGTCTTTTATCACTATTTGTTTTTTATCTCGTAAGTAGATAATATACATCGTTCCGCTTTCTGCATCGTGTATTACGATTGTATCAGTATTATAATCTGAATAAACTTGATAAATCATCAAATCTGAACATATCTCATACACATCTATTTTTTCCAAATTTTTATTGAAAATTAAAATTCCTTCATAGGAATTATTTACAATCACAAATTTTTGCGTTACAGCAAGTACATAAATATCATTATCAATTATTGGTACTGTTATTTCTCCCAACATGTTCTCCTCCTATTTGGGTAGCTTTTTATTTAAATCTGCAGTTCCTGGTTTTAACTCACCTGTTCTTGGATCAGCTTCACCTATATGTTTGCCATGTTTATCATATACTTCTAAATGGCTTCCTTTACCTTTATGAAGGGTGTCACGATGATAATATTTGCCATCTTTTTCAAATACTTTTGCACCTTTTACTCTTTTTTTAGTTGATGTATAGCTTCCACTGCCCAAGATAGTCTCATTATCTAAAGGAACTCTGTTATCTCTTTCCCAATCAGTTTCCTTCGCTATTTTCTGAATATAATCCCCAATAAACCAGCCAACTATCCCATTAGCAAGGTCTTGTGCACTTAGGACTTTTGGTAAAGATGGGAATGAGAAGTTTCCAGTATCTAGATCTGGTTTAGGTATCGTCGTTACAGGTGGGACTACCGGGACTCTTGGTATTGGAATCACAAATGCGGCTCCTGCAACCAGCCCTTTATTCTTACCTACCCATTTCTTATCCGCCGTATCGCATACTTTCTTGATTAAGACTGTTACAACTGAATACGTGATTTTGATAATATGAAACCATTTTCTAGCTAAAATTTTAATCCATTTTCTTTCAAAGTAATAATTTAGCTTTAAATCATCTTATTTATGTGCTAATTTTTGTAAAATATGTAGTTAGTTGGAATAAGTTAATACAATACAACTTATCCCAACTCCGAAATCATTTCATTCTGTTTTGATTACTTTCAGTAAATATAGATCTATCTTCTATCACAAATCATTTATTTTAACTTTAGAAATTTTAATCTCTTTAAACTGCACTTCAAAATCCAATAAAGTCCCCACAACTTGACAAGTAAAAAAACAGTTTTTATTCACTATTATTTCTCCCATTGTTATCCATTTAAGAACATACAAATATTGGCGAGATGAAATCCTGTCTTTTACATCACCTCTCTTATTCTGATCAAAATCATGATTAAAATGAACTTTATAACAGCCTGAAAAATGAATCAAAATTGCCTCTTCTTTTGAAATTTGATAAGCTAACTCCACTTCATCAAACATATAGTTACCATTTAATTTTACAATATATGAATCCTTGTACTCACTCTTATCAAGAGTTTGCTGAATTTCTTTTACATCCAAAATATTTCCCTCCAATTTTAAAGTAATATTCAGCTATACTAAATCCGATGCTTTGATTTTAGATATTGAAATGTCTTTGAACCAAATCTCAAAGTCTAACGGCCAGCTTTCTATTTTACATGTATAAAATGGATTTCCGTTTATCGTTATTTCTCCTATCTTTATATTTTGAATAAAATATAAATGTTGAGAAGTAGACATTTCTTTCACGCTTTTTAACTTATCATAATTATTATCATGATCAAAATAGACTTTATAACAGCCTGAAAAACAAAGTAAAACAGACTCTTCTTTTGTATCTTCGTGAACTAATTCCACTTCATCAAACATGTAATTAGCATTTAGCTTTAAGATACGTGAATCCTCATAATGATTACTATCTATAATTTGCTGAATCTTCTTTGCATCCATTTTTTTTATTCTCTCCTACCTTATGGAAACCTCGGTATATGTGCATCAGGGTCTTTGTTCCCAACAATATTCCCATTTTTATCTAAAGGGTTCTCGTCTTTATCATAATAGTGCTTATGTTCATAAGGTGTACCTACATTGTCAGCTGGATCGATTCTAACTCTAATTTTACCATTTCCATCTCTTATATGAATATGTCCATTATCATTAGTTGAAAGTTGCAACAACGAGATAATTATTTTTAGTCTATAAGATAAAGTTGAAATGATTTTGCTACTCCATCAACAACGACTTGTTCTACCTCCGATTCCCAAAATGGTAAAATATATTCACTAAAATCATTCATTATGTTTTTCTTTTCAATACTATTTTCAGACAAAAACTCATCGTAATTACAAATTACTAATACGTATGATCTTTTCTTCAGCCAGCTTAAATCTCTCATCCAATCAAGATATTCATTAGCATTTCCATCTGGTCCCATAGGCAATTTAAATTTTCTAATCATATCTTCTTTAAAAGTTTGCCACGAATCTATTTTTGATCCATCTATTTTAACGTAATGTGTATAATCATTTAACTCTTTGTATTCAATTTCCTTAATATCTTTTATTGTTATTTTATGAATAGTGTTTTTCATATCAAATTATCCTCACGTTCTCTATAGTCAATTTATTTTATTTTGATAAACGTTTTGTAATGATCGTCTGTATAATAAATAGACCCATCACTGCCTTTTATAAATCTCTCACCATCTCTATTTTCGTTTTCTATTTTATTATTAACATCAAATTCTTCATATTCAATGTCATTACCATCTGAGTCTTCTTCAGGCAACACGGCACTATTATCTCTGCCGTCATTTTTATATTTTGCTCCTGCTTTGGTTCCTTGAGTTTGTCCTGAAACATTTCCACCCCATTTTGCTTTATCGTATCTGTTGTATATGTCTCTAACATGCTCTCCTAAATCATCTAAATTACCATCTTTGATTTTATCATCACGACTATTTGAATTCCCCATTGCCTCACTAGCAGACTGGAATATCTTCCCAATACCAATAGCATTCTTTGCCCAATCTAACGTATTCTTCGCTTTTCCCAGTAAACCTATTGCGCCTCCGCCAGGGATAAAGAGGATTTCATTTTTCATTATTTTAGATTTGCCATATTTCTTCTCAAACTCTTTTAACTGCTCTTCGCTACTTTTCTTACCTGTCCATTTTTTATCTGCCGTATCACAAACTTTCTTGATCCGAACCGTTGCCATCATACGCGTTGCTTGCGCACGTTGAACCTGTACTTGATAGCGATAAGCCGCACTTTGATAATACAGCGCCTGACTATACGTCTGATAACCAACAGGCTGTCCATTTCTTCCTCGGATATAATTGACACCGACATAACTACGTTGTGGGTAATACGTTCTTCCAACATAATTCCCCACATAACGAACACCAGATGCAATTCCTCCCCATGAACTTGAAACTCGAGGTGAGGATGGGACAACAGCATTCCAGACTGCTTTTACACCATTCCAGACAGTGCTAGCTATTTTTTTGACACCGTTCCAAACTTTTTGGGCTACTTTTTTCACTTGTTTCTTGACATTGTTCCATGCCTTAGACCACCAACCAGCATTTCCGCTGCGATCACGGTATTTCTGCGGGTTGTTTTCTACATAGATATAGCGGTTCTGGCTTTGAGGTTGTTCTACTTTTCCATACCAGGTATCTTCTTGTAGGAAGCGTCCCATTGTTGTGCTGTATTCTCTGGCACGTAAATGGATCCGATTCGACTGATCATGGTATTCACTGCGGTAGCCGTACTCGTTATACAGAATAAGCAGGTTGACAATTTCGGTGTTTTTTATGTATAGATTGGAGCAAGTTATTAAAAAACTTACTCCAACTTTTAATTAAGACACAGACTACTCATTTCATAGCATTTATATTATATGTTCTATAATATGAAATTTTATCTTTCTAAACTTAACTTGTCCAATTGCTTTTTTGGATCCCAATCTTTTGGTTTCTCAAATACTTCAGAATACCAATTATACCCTTCGGATATCCACCTATTTCTCCATCTATCTATTTCTATATTTTTATTATGTTCCGCATTATCATCATCAAATCCAAATTGAAAGCCGCAACAGGGGCATATTTCATAAGATGGTTCATCAAAATCATTATATGCTTCTAATTCTAACCCCTCAAATCCACAGACTGGGCATATATGTTTATCATTGTTCATTATAATAATCTAATCCTCTCTTTGGTTTAAAATAAGTTTTAATATTTCCGTTTTTATCAACTATAACTAACTCATTAGATGTTTCATCTATGTTTCATCTATGTTTAATTTCCTTTTAAAGAATTTACATTCAATCCTATAAGTTTATGTCTTTGTTTAAATTACAATTTTTTATGTATACAGTCAGAGTAAACTATAATTACTCAGTTACTCTGATTTTTTTATCTCTTTGTAACAGACTAGAAATCAAATTAATTTACGTATACTCAATAAACTCATCAATTTCCTTTTTCCTTTTTAAAAATACTTCTATTGCCTCATCTGTTCTTTCAATTAAATCATCATGATGATTCTCTGTTAACACCATTTCTTTATATCCCCATAACGCACTGATAACTGAGCTTGGTTCATAAGAATAGTACCACTCTAAATAAACCTGATAATCTACTACTTCAAATAATTCTGCTGGATACCAGGATGGTAAACTTTCATAAGTTCCAATGATTAAATAGCTTAGTACATTCTTATAAATATGCTGTCCATATATAGTATAAACCACATTTTTTTTCAATGGATATTCTGATTTTACAGCATCTCCCAAATTATTTAATGTAAATTTATTAAGTCCTTGTCCATTTATTGCTATACATTTTACTCTCATAATTAATTTCCCTTCTTGGGCTTTATTTTCACATCATCAATCTGGACAGTCTTTGGATTATACTGATAATGTACCTCTGTACCATTGACATTTTTAGTCCATTTTTCCCAACCATCTGATGATGGCCATCTTGGATCTGTATTTTTCCCTTGTAACTCTTTGCCGCTAGAAGGATTATTCATCGCTTCTTCCATTGCCAATTCTTCATCCAAATCAAGCGGTTCGTGTCTTCCACCATTTGACTGTCCTAATCCAGCTTGCTTAGGTAATTCTTTCTCACCTAAAGTTTCTCCAGTTGCGCTATAGTAAGTCGTTTTTCCAGTGGTGCGATCAACGCTAATCCTTCTACGACCTAAATTATCAACAACTAATGATCCTCGTTGTCCTCTCACATTATAATCGTTAGATGACCACCCTTTAGGAAGTCTGTTCACACCATAGTTTCTAGCATCTATTCCATCATCTGTTCGTAAATCCTTCGCTCGTGTGTTAAGTCCTATTCCCACTAACCCTACAAATAAACCTGCTAATGCTCCTGTTCCTAGAGCAATAGTAGCTTTTCCTGTCAGCGCACTCCCACCACCTGCTAAAGTAGGGAGTCCAGCCCATGCCCATGTTCCAGAACTCTTGGTAGAATTTTTCGCACCCGTCCATTTCTTACCTGTCTATTTCTTATCTGCCGTATCACTAACTTTCTTGATTCGAACAGTTGCTATTCTACGAGTTGCTTGCACGCGTTGAACTTGAATCTGGTATCGATAAGCTGCACTTTGGTGATATAATGCCTGGCTGTATGTCTGATAACCTACGGGTTGCTCATTTCTTCCTCGGATGTAATTAACACCACATAACTACAGTGTTGAAAATTCCTTTTTATGTTTAATTTCCTTTTAAAGAATTTACATTCAATCCTATAAGTTTATGTCTTTGTTTAAATTACAATTTTTTATGTATACAGTTAGAGTAAACTATAATTGCTCAGTTACTCTGACTTTTTTTATCTCTTTATGACAGATTAGAAATCAAATTAATTTACGCATACTCAATAAACTCATCGATCTCCTTTTTCTTTTTTTAAATACTTCTATTGCTCCATCTGTTCTTTCAATTCCAGCATCCCCCATATCTAAACTGTACTTATTTCTTTAATAAGACAATTTAATTTATTTAACCATTTTTTACATTGATCCATTGATAAAAATTCTACAGCATATGATTCAAACTCTTCTAAAAACTTATCAAATGAATGGATTTCTACGTTTTCTTCATAAAAGTATTTGTATGAAGGGGTTACTTCAAAAACAACATCATCATTTTTATTATATAGCCAAGAACAGTTACTTTTGTCATAACTTGTTACTGTTTCCCACAATAAATACTGTGCTGTATTATCTTCAACACTAAAATTATCATCACTTATATTTTTCAAATATGTCATATACTCATAACCCAAATCATTCAGTAATAGTTTTTCATTTATATATAATTCTTGATTTAGCGTTTTCTGTAAAATAGTCTGTAAATTTTTAATGCCTTCACCTAAATAATCTTTAAATAACAATAGCTGTAATTCAAAATTAGTATAGTATATTTCTACCTCACTAAAATACGATAGTTGTTCAGCATTTCCAACAATATACATACTTAAAAAAGCTGTTTTTGAAAACTTAAAAGTACTTATTAATTTCATTTTTTTATCCGCCCTTTTTTATCCACTTTTCCAGATTTTCTTAAAATACTTTTCATTTTTTCTGTTAAATCATCCCATTCTCTAACATGACCATGTAATAATCCATCACTTGTTTTATCTAAAATAACTATTTCTCCATCACTAATTCCAATTCTTCTATCAGTGGTGTTTGGGTTTATTGGTTCTGAATTGTCTAAAGCTTTTTGTCCATTTTTTGGTTTTTTACTTTTTACTGAGTTACCTTTATCACTATGTTAATCAGCATCTTCATAAGTACCGTTCTTTGCTATTTTCTGAATATAATCCCCAATAAACCAACCAACTATCCCATTAGCAAGGTCTTGTGCACTTGGGACTTTCGTTTCAGTACAGATAGAATTAAGAAGTTTACATTATCTAAATCTGGTTTAACTATCGTCGTTACAGGGAGCTGGGCTACGTGGACTCTATGTATATATCCAGAGCAACTAAAATATACAGCTATTCTGGATTTTTAAATTCTATTTTCAATTCACAATCAATAAGAAATAGCACTTATTACTAGATTAAGTTTGGTATAATTCACCATACTTTTCAATTTTTTTATATTCTATTTCAATCTTTTGAATAGCAGAATTCAAAAGATTATTTTTATTTATCTCCCACAAACCATTAATAATATTTTCCAACACTTTTTTCCATTCTGCGACAAAATCCTTTTTTGATAATTCTATTCTAGAATCATCGTTTAACAGTTTTTTTGTTCCTCCCACAACTGATGTCCACTCTGAATCAATTGTTAAGCAATCATTACTCTGCCAAGACATATTCCAAACACCATGAAATGAACTTGAAGGCCATTCAATAGTCAGAGTTCCTTCTTCTTTCGTTCGAAGCTGAAATAGCATTTCTAAAACATCATCTATCAGTTCACTTAAATTATATTTATACGAAACAACTATTGGAATATAATTCCAAAACATTATCATATCTTCTGTATGCAAAATATATGTACTTTCTATTAAATCAGACAAATCTGAAATATCTTCTATTTCCATTGCTCCATTACTATTTATTTTTGGGTTACTTGCTTGTATTCTAAACATTACAAAATTTTCCTTTCTTATTCTGAGGGATATCCATGAAATGTGCCTGTTCCATTATTTCTTATCCATATCCTTTTAGCTGGAACTGTACTCCCATCCGGTTTATAAACAACTGAAGATGAACCCGGCGGTAAATCAAAGTACCCACTCTCTCTTGCTCCTAATTTTTTTGCTATTTCAGAAGCATAATCCAAATCTTTATTACTCCACTGTCCCTGAGGTGTCCCTTCGCTTTTAGCTGTAGCAGGCCCTTCTTTCCAGTTCACCCCATGCTTTTTACTACCTTTGTATTTTGCTTCTGGTTTTATTGAGGTATTTTTATTAGCATTTTTTGCTATTTTCTGAATATAATCCGCAATAGTCCAGCATTTCCACCTATGTATAATCAAAGTAAGGTATAAAACATACCCTACTTTGAAATGTTTGAATATTAATATAACTATATTTTTTTCTGCCTAGATAATTAAAATTTAAGATCTCTATTACATATTGCTTACATCATTCAAATCCATCCTTTTAAGCTAAGAATTTTTAGAACCAATTCAAACTCTAGAGAAGAAACCTGCTTCTTATATTCTGAGAGAGGAATAGTTGATAGCCCCGTTCTATATGCCCATATTTCTTGTTCCCTTCCTTTAGCAATTATCAGTATACTTTCATCAATTGAGGATATAGAAAAATAATCATCCAAACTTGATATTACGGCAGTACCACCAATATGCATTACGCCAGTAACTTTTACATCGCCAAAAATTTGTGCATCACCACTTATAACTACAGCATCAGTTATTACTGCACATCCTGTTATTGAAGCATTTTGGATAACTTGAGCATTTCCTGTTACACACGCAAATTCATCTACTACGGCCTTATTGAAAACTTTCCCAAATTTTTCTATAATTCCATTTCCTTTGACCACAGCTTCCTGATTTACCTCACCATAATCTTTTACATATGCCTGCTCATAGACTTTTGCATCTTTACTAACCCAACTATCATCGTATTGATTCAGATTTTTTTCTGATTCTATAAACCCACCATATTCACCTTTTTCTACTACACTAAACTCTCTGATTGCTTGGATTCTATATAATTTATGCCCATCAATTTCTATAGATTCTTTTGTTAATTGATATTTTTTCTCCATTAGGTAACTTTCCTTCCCTTTTATTTTAGATTAAATCCATTTATTAATAACACTCCATAAATAACCTCACCACAATCCTTCTCATTTTTCATGAACTCTTCCAGACTCTGTTCATAACCTTCTTGATTTGTTACATAAATTTCGTTGTTTCGAGCTTTATAAATAGTCAATATTTGATTATCTAAATTAATATTCTCTACTATAACATAGTCACTAGACGTACGGATGTTTCCTTTGCTTCTAATATATGCATTACCATATATAGTCACGTCCCCACTTATAATACTGTTTCCCTTAACTGTTCCTGCAACTCTTGCTTCGTCATAAATTCTTGCCTGACCAGAAATGTGTGCGGATTCACGGATCCAAGCATTGCCATAAACTTTTGCATTGCCTTTAACTACAGCATATTGGAAAATAATAGCATTCTCAAAAACGACTGCAGATTCTTTCACATTCGCTACATGTTCGACCCTAGCATCACCATATACTTTTGCTTCGTCATATACCCAACTATCATCATATTGATTCAAATTTTCTTCGGATTCCACGAATCCACCATACTCTCCACAGTTTACATCAGAAAAGTTTTTAATTGCTTGGATTCTATATAAAATGTGCCCTTCATACTGTATATATTTTTCAGTTAATCTATATTTTTTTGTCTCTTCATTCATAGCTACGTCACCTCACAAGTAATATATATAGTTATTTTCCAAATGAAATAACGGAACCATCTGGTGCCAAATCTATATACTTACCATTTTTTCTATACCTTTTAACTCCCGGCGTATCTCCTTTAACGGGTTTCCCTTGAACACCTTTTTTAGCTGTTCTTGCAAATTCTTCTGCTTTTCTCAGATATTCTTCAACAGTCTTTGCCCCAACTTCTTCTCCATGTCTATCAAAATGATCTTCTAAAGAATCTTTTTCAGTTTTATATGAACCTTTAGCCCACTTTCCAGTATCTAAATCTCTATTTTTTGCTATTTTCTGAATATAATCCCCAATAAACCAGCCAACTATCCCATTAGCAAGATCTTGTGCACTTGGGACTTTCGGTAAAGATGGGAATGAGAAGTTGCCAGTATCTAGATTTGGTTTAGGTATCGTCGTTACAGGTGGGACTACTGGGACTCTTGGTATTGGAATCACAAAGGCGGCTCCTACAACCAACCCTTTATTCTTACCTGTCCATTTTTTATCCGCCGTATCACAAACTTTCTTGATTCGAACGGTTGCCATCATACGAGTGGCTTGTGCACGTTGAACTTGTACTTGATAGCGATAGGCCGCACTTTGGTAATACAATGCCTGACTGTAGGTCTGATAGCCTGCAGGCTGCCCATTTCTTCCTCGGATATAATTGGCACCGACATAACTACGTTGTGGGTAATACGTTCTTCCAACATAATTCCCCACATAACGAACACCAGATGCAATTCCTCCCCATGAACTTGAAACTCGAGGTGAGGATGGGACAACAGCATTCCAGACTGCTTTTACACCATTCCAGACAGTGCTAGCTATTTTTTTGACACCGTTCCAAACTTTTTGGGCTACTTTTTTCACTTGTTTCTTGACATTGTTCCATGCCTTAGACCACCAACCAGCATTTCCGCTGCGATCACGGTATTTCTGCGGGTTGTTTTCTACATAGATATAGCGGTTCTGGCTTTGAGGTTGTTCTACTTTTCCATACCAGGTATCTTCTTGTAGGAAACGTCCTGTTGTGGTGCTGTATTCTCTAGCACGTAAATGGATCCGATTCGACTGATCATGGTATTCACTGCGGTAGCCGTACTCATTTTCTAAACGTAAGGTGGCTTCCCCATATTCATTATACAAGGTATTGGTGATTAATTCACCGCTTTGTCGATTCGTGATCGTACCAATACTGCTATAGCCATCACGATGGTATTGATCTTCTTGGTCTCCTACGATATCGGTTTCTTCACCAAAGGTAAATTCTTGTCTTTGGGTGGTTTTGACTTTTTTATCATAAGTTTCTTGCGTGAGCTTAGCTGGACTAGTGTGTTCTTGATTGTATTCGTTCAATGACGTGACGATTTTGATTGAATGATTTTTATCCAGCTCTTTTTTTAGTTTCTCCGTTTCAACGGTTTTTCTTGGTTTATCATGGTCTTTGCGCCACGGACGATCTTTTGGTAAACAGCGTAAGCGATCGGCCATGGTTGGCTGTTTCGCTACAGCAGTCAAGATTTCATGTAAGGTAACATCTTGGTTGTTTAGAGCTAATTGGGCGGTACGATCGGTTTGTTTCATCCAAGCCTTTAGATCGGTTTTGATCCGGCGCCCGTGTTCGGTTGCCGTCCCTTTGATCACACGATTACCTAGTGCATCGTATCCATAAAGGGTATAAACACCGTTACTGCTTGTTTCTTGAATCAAGCGATCTTCTACATCATAGAGATACGTGGTCACTTCACCGGTCATGGCAATCTTTTTGGAGACATTGCCATTGGCATCATATTCAAATTTAGCGCCTTTTTCACTCGTGATTTCGGTGACTTGATTCATATTATTGACTTTGTATTCATAGAAGGTTTTCTCTTTGTCATTGACCTTTTCTGAATAGGTAATTCGATTACCAGCATCATCGTAATAGTACTCGATTTCAGTCTTTTTCTTGCCTTCGACTTCGATGACTTTCGTCAGTTGATCTTCCGCATCATACTCATACGTTTTTTCAAGTGTTAATTTCGGGTATTGAATCGTTTCTTTTTGAAGATTGTCATTTTCGTCGTACGCATAGGTCATTTTGGCTAATGATTTTCCATTTGCTTCTAAGGTTTCAGCTGAGCTGATTTCTCCTGTAGCTAAATAGTCATATTGTGTGATTGTGCCATTTGGATAGCTGATTTTTTTGACTTGACCTGCTCCGTCGTGTTCGTATACCGTTTTTTGATCACCATCTGCTACAACGGTTAGTTGATTTTTCTTATCGTATTCATACGTGATTTTTCGTTCGCTTGGGTAGGTCACGCTAGTCTTGCGTCCTAAAGCATCATAGCCGTATGTTAAGTTTTCACCTTTTTCATCCGTTGCCTTCGTCAAATCTCCGTATTGATTGTATTCAAATGTCACCTCGCCTTTGGTTGGCACAGCTTGCTTCAACGCTTCATTGTCGATTGCTACAGTTGGTTCCGTTGTTTCATAAGCCGCACTTTTCATTTTTTCTTCATCCGTAAAGGTATATGTGAAGTTGGCATTTTTGGTGACTTTTTCGACAAGCTGATTCATTTCATCGTACTTGTATTGAATCGTCTCTTCTTTTGGTGTAGTTGTTTGCGCTAATTGTCCATCTAACGTATACTCGTAACTTTCTTTTTTTCCATTGGCTGAAAGAACACTGTCCAACTCACCTGTTGGCGAATAGTTGAAGGTAGTCTGATTACCAAGCGCATCTTTGACACTGGTCAAATTGCTTTGAAGATCGTAGGTATAATTAGTTGTTTTTCCTAAGCGATTTTTGACGCTAGTCAGTTGATCGTTTGCGTCATAGCCAAAATGTTTTTCTTTGCCCTTTGCATCCGTTTCTTTCACTAAATTCCCGTTACCATCGTAGTCCATTGCCATTTGATGGTTTCTAGGATCTGTGATTTTTGCGACTTGCTGTAATTGATCATAAGCATAGGTTGTTTTATGCCCGAGTTCATCGGTTTCTTCTGCTACTTGATTTAATTTGTTGTACGTGTAACTAGAAGTAAAGGCCATTGGATCTTGTTCTTTGGTCACATTTCCATTACTGTCATATTCGTAGGTAGAAACTTGTTCGCCAGGTGCGATAAAGCGGGTCACTTGACCATTTTCATCGTATTCTGTTTTCGTTTTATTACCACGAATATCTGTCATTTCAGAAACTCGATCTAGTAAATCATAACTGTAGGCAACACTCGTTTTATTAGGATAAGTCAGTTTTGTGAGCTGTCCAAATTTATTGTAGTCGTAAGTCGTTTTTTTGCCTGCTGCATTCGTTTCTGCTATGCGCTGTTGATAGTGATTATAACGATACGTTTCAAGTGGTTCTTTTCTAACGTTGTCTTTTACAGCAAGTAAATTGCGGTAAGTGTCATACTCATACAAGCGTTTATAGCCTTTGGCATTTGTTTCAGAAGCAAGTTGACCATCAGAAGTATAGGTCATTTCTGTCACGGCTTTTTTAGGATCTGTGATTTTTGAAAGATTTCCGTGTGCATCATATTCATAGGTTGTGATGCGTTTATTTGGTTCTGTTTTTTTCAATAGTTGGTCATTGGCATTATACTCATAACTTGTTTTGTTGCCCTTGAAATCTGTTTCAGCAATTTTCCGTCCAACTGGATCATAGCTTACTGTTTGTTGGAATTTTTTAGCATTGATTGTTTGGATCAGCTGATTATTACCATCATAGGCATAAGTTGTTTGATTTCCTTCAGCATCGATTTCTGTTATGACATTGCCATTGGCATCATACTTGATTTTTTGACTATTTCCTAGAGGATCTTTGGTTTCGATCAAGCGATTATTTTTGTCATAGCTATAGGTCGTAACCTCATTTTTAGCGGTTGTTGATTGCACTAGTTGACTGTTTTTGTTATAGGCATAACGTTGTGTTTGGCCTAATGGATTGGTTTCTTTGATTAAATTTCCGCGTTTATCATAACTATAGGCATATTTCCCGCCATTTGGCATCACTTCTTCCAAAACATGTCCTAAGCCATCGTAAGTTAACGTTTGACTGGTTTCTTGTGGATGAGTGATTTTCGTTTGCTGTCCTAGCTTATTGTATGCATAGCTTGTTTTATTGCCTGCCGCATCAGTTTCGGCAATTTTTTCTCCAAAAAGATTGTATTCATAGGAAATTTTTCGTTTTTGTTCATCCGTCGCTGTAAGCATCTGACCATTTTTATCATAGGTGTAGCTTTCACTTTTACCATTGCTGTCGGATTGCTTGATACGCTGACCAAGAACATCATAGCTATAATTGATCGTGACGTTTCCTGGCGTTACTTCTTTTGTTAATTGATTTAATAAGTCATAGGAATACGCTGTTTTTCGACCGATTGCATCTTCAAACGAAACTAAATTTCCGCTGGCATCGTAAGAGAGCTGCGTTATTTGCCCCAATGGATCAGTTGATGCTTGTAATTGATTATCTTTCGTATAGCTATAGGTTGTCTTATTGCCTAATGCATCGATTTTTTCAACTAAATTACTATTGGCATCATAATGATATTGGATAATATCCCCCGTTGGTTCAACTGTTGTCGCTAGCTGATTCAACGAATTATAAGTGGATAGCTTCTTATTTCCCAACGCATCGGTTTGTGAAAGAACGTTCCCTTCCCCATCGTACGTGTAGGTTAACACGTTACCATCTGGATCCGTGATTTTCGTCACATTCCCTTGATTGTCGGTTTCATAGACTGTTTTATTTCCAGCAGCATCGGTTTGCTCTGAAAGATAGCCTAGCGGATTGAAACCAAACGAACGCTGGTTATTTTCAGGATCGATTTCTGTTGTTTTGTTGCCTCTTGAATCATAGGTATACTTGGTTTCACGATCACCTGATAATTCCTTTAGCAATTGACTTTTCTCGTTATAAGAATAGGTGGTTTTCAGTCCATTACGATCGGTTTTAGCCGTTATATTTCCCAACTCATCGTATTCATAGAGAATCGTCGTTTGATCTGGATATGTTTCTTTGATCCGTTGATTTTTTTGGTCATATTCATACGTTGTTTCTTGTTTTAATGCATCGACTTTTTTGATTAGATTTTGATTTTCATCGTAAGCATAGGTCGTTTTTTTCTTATCATCGACTGTCTCAGTTAAAGGATCACCTAGGGCATTTAAGGTATAACGTGTAATTGAACCTGTAGCTGTTTTTTCTTCGATTACTTGGTTTAATTCATTATAAGTAAATGTTTTCGCATTCCCCAGATAATCTGTTTCCTTAGTTATATTTCCATTTGCATCATACTCAAATGTTTTTTTCCCGCCTGCAGGATTGATCTCAGCAATTTTTCTGCCTAATTTATCATACGTAAAACTTGTCTGATTTCCGTTAAAATCGGTTTCTGACAGTAAGTATCCTTCTGGACTATAGGAATAGGTCTTTGTATTCCCATTGAAATCTGTTTCTTCAATGAGCTCACCACGTTTATTTCGTTTAAACGTTTTAGCATTTCCAGCTGCATCAAATTCTTTGGTGATCAAGCCTTTTGCATCATATTCATACCCAGTTTTTGCTCCATGAGCATCACTGATCGATGTTAAATTACCAGCATGATACGTATAATTTTCTGTAGTTCCATCCGCATCGGTCTTACTCGTCACTTTTCCTTGTTCATCATAAGAATAGGTAATCGTTTTTCCATCTGGACGTGTGGTTTGTAGTAATTTTCCTTGTTCATTGTAATGATAACTGGTTTTCTTTCCTAAACGATCCGTTTGCTCTGTCAATTGGTTACTAGCATTGTACAAGCTGACTTCTGTACTCCCATCTGGGAAAATCGTTTTAGTCACATTACCATTTGCGTCGTTTTCATAAGTTGTTTTATTGCCTGCTCGATCAATTTCCTCGATCAGCTGGTAGCGGTCATTATAGCGTTTGGTTTCGCTTTTACCATCAGCATATTCAATCTTTGTTGGTTGGAAATGTTCATTATAGGTAGTGATTTCTTTGTTTCCATTGCCGTCGATGGTCGTCGTTTTATTTTTTTCATACGTGATCGTAACAGTATTGTCTTTGGCATCTGTTTGTTCGATAACACGGCCTTCCTTATCAAATTTATTTTGATAAAGTAATGTTCCTTCGTCATCAGAATACGAAGTCATAAAGTGATTATCATTGTACGTATAGACTATTTTTTTCCCTAACGCATCGATCACTTTTGTTAAGTTTCCTTTTGCATCGTATTCATAGGAGTTCGTCGTCTGATCTGGGAAAGTGGCTTTTTTTATGTGCCCATTATCGTCCCAGTCAAATAAAACTTTGCCGCCGTTAAATTGTTTGATTGATTTTAGAAATCCAGTTTCTTCTTCGTAGCTATATTCTTTGGTTTGACCATAAGCATTGGTAATTTTTCTTATTTGACCTGTTGCATCGAATAGATAGGTCAACTTTTGTTCCGTATTTGTCAATTCAAAGCTGCGTTTTTCATCTTTGATTTTTTTCGTCAACGTATAGGGCGAATCATCGGATACTTGATAGCGACCATCTTTCCCACGATCGAAAAAGATTTTACCGCCATCCTCTTTTGTGAGCATCATTGATTTGTCTTCTAATTGATTTAAGGTCAAGTATTGATTTAGTGTCCAGTTTCTGCCGACTGGGCTATCCATGCCGCCGCCTTTAGAATTATAGGTTCTAGCAAAAAGTTGCTCTTCTTCGAAATCATACCAAACACTATCCGTCATTTCATAAATTAAATTTCCACTCCCAATGTTGATTGGTTCAAAACCGTATTTACAATGTTTCCCTCGACCAACAGATAATGCATCTAAGCGGATTTTATCGGCCTTAGAAAGTGGTTGTGACTGATAAGCTTTTCCTTGATTTTTCTTTGGATTTCGAATAAATACAGTATTTCCTTGGGTCAATAATTCATCTTTCATGTTATTATCCCGCATAAATGTTGCTCGTTGTTTTTCTAAGCCGTAGAATTTTAAGAGACGTGGTAATGTATCTTGACTGGTCACTTTGTATAGTTGGAACTGATCATAGGTTTGCTTTGATTCTTCCGTTCCATGCGTGATCGTGGCTTCCACTTTGTAAAGATGATTTTCTTTCAACGAGCTGGTCAATAATGTATTGGTTTGCCAATTGCTGGAAAGTTCTAAATAACGATTAGCGTGTTCAAATAGTTTTGGGTAATTAGGAAAGATATAATCTCGCCCAATCGATGGATCTGTTCCTGAGAAGGTCACTTTATTTTTATCACTTGTATCAAGCACACGATAATTTATCTTAGCATCTGGTCGACCGACACCATCCATCCCTAATGCTTGAAACTGAACTAAGCCGTCATTATCAGAACTGACAAACGGACGTAGTTTCAAGGTCGTGTCTTTAAGCGGCATGTTTTTATCAATTGGCGGTCGTTCACGATGCTTGATCACTAAATAAGGAGAGGCAGTGGTCACGCCGCCTTTTGGTGCAGCAAAAACTTCAGCGGTAGAATAAGGCAATTCATGTGACGTGACTTTATTCGTTTTAACGATCATCCCGAAATTACTGCCGCCATTGATCCAATCGTTTGCCAAATGAGTGATATCAAAATTAACTCTACGGTTATTTGGATCAATGCCACCAATCATGGTTTCTTTGCCTGCCTCATTGGCAGGTGGTCCATAAGGAAATTTTGCATCACTAAACCCTTTATACGTAGCTTTAGAAAAGGCTCCAATGTCTTTAGTTAAGCCATGAACTTCAAAATGGCGATTGACTACCTTTCCACTGCCATCTTTTGCACGATCTCCCCAAAAACCAGGTGCTCCTGTTCTAAATAATGAAAGGTTTGCTGATTCGATTTCTCTACCTTTGCCAATTTTTTTCAATTCTGCATCAGGGATCTTAATCAAACCATACGTGACAAAATGAGCAGCACCTAGTGTTCCGTTATAGCCATCATCATAGCCGATATACATATAATCTTGGAACCAATAATTCATTTTGTCATCATACTGACGAATACTAGTCGCTTCAATTCCTTGCTCGATTTTCGCTTGGACAAATTGGACATTAACACGTGCCGATTTCAAGTTTTGACTTTTTTCTTTATCAAGAGCTTTTAGCGTCAAGGTATTCGTTTTACTGTCAAAATCAGCCTCTGCAGTTGAAATAAAATCACCTGTTATTGTTTCAATCGTTGGTGTAGGAACTGCACTGACAAGTTTCTCACCTTCATAAAGACCAATGATCCCCAGATCTTTTTCTTCTTTTGCTTGCAGGGTATCAGGTAGTTTTAACCTAAATTTAACGCTCGTCAGATCGGTTTCTTCAGAAATATATTGACTGACTTTGACTCCAGTTGGCTGATACGAAATTTCTACAGGCTCCAAATCATTTTCCGCAGCTAATAATACTTTGTCGTCTTTAACTGCTTGAACTTCGTATTTATCGTCTGGTAAACCGATTCCTACTTTTGACTCACCAACCTTGACTGTAGGCACTTCTTCTTCAGTCACTTCATTAGGTACTTGGACTTCGATCTGCTCTTTCGCTGTATAAATGTCTTTTTCCTCTTCAAAAGTACCATTAAATTCCTGCCAGTTGTCCTTCTCTTGTTCATAATGGATGGGTTCTGTAAAGACAACAGTTTCTCCCACACCAGTTTCAGGATGAACAAAAGTTTTGGTTGTCTCAGAACGATCGGCTAACACTTCTGTCAGTCCTTTTTTAACCATGTCATCTTTGACTGATGCCAACATACTTTTTTCTTCTGCTTCAAATGCTGATTTCAATTGCGGTGCAACTTCTAGAGTTGGTTCTATTTTGTCGTCAGCTTCTTTAGTCGCTTTTTTTTCTTTCGGAATACTCTCGTCAGCTTCTTTGAGTTTTTGCTGTGTTTGTTGATCAAGCTCTTCTTTTTTTACTTTTTCCTGTGTAGCAATTACTTCACTTGAGCCAACAGTTTCTGCTTTTTCATTTTCTTGTGCAAAACTTTGAATCGCTCCCCATGGAAACAATCCTAAAACTTGTACTCCAGCAACAAACAACGTGATCCCTTTTCTTTTCCACCCTTTTTTCATCATCGCCTACTCCTTTACCCCTTCTTCTTTTTCTAGAATCGTTTCATATTGTGTTTTTGCTAATTCAAAATTTGATTTTTCGATTGTTCTAGCTAGTTCCTTGATTGCTGGCGATAATTGTCGATATGTCTCATAAATCAATTTGTCTTCTTCATTTAGAAGTTTTTGATAACTGCTTAATTTTGCTTTGTCTCCAATAATTTTAAAATCAGTCGCTACTTTTCTGAGATCTTTGGGATACTCTTTATTCTTAATTTCCCCCATATTTTTCATATCTACCCACAATTGATATGTTTCTTTGAAACTTGTTTCTAAATCATAGATTTTTTTATCCAGATTCCCTTCGTTTGCTTTACTACTACATCCAGTAAAGAACAAAATTGAAACAAAAAAAATACATAACGTTACTTTTTTTAACCTTTTCATTTTCAAACCTCCTTTTTGTATTTTAAACTTAACAAAAAGAGCGCTCTCTTTCAATAGAATAACGAAATAAAAAAAATTTTTTTACCGAACAAGCTAAAGATTCTACTTTCAAGTGCATTTCAATTTGTATAATTTCGTTAAAAATAACATATAAAATAAACGTACTTCTTTTTAAAAACATCACTACTCTATCTCAAGTTATTTTTTTTAAAATTATCGATAAAACTGCTATCAAAAAATGTAAAAAAGCATTATAGTTATCTTACAAGATAATAAGTAACGTATTAAAGGAGCGAAGTCTGTGTCGATTTATGAAAAATTTGTTCAAAATGAACGCTTAAGACGTTTTTTTGTTTTAGCTGTTGTTATTTTTATTTTATTTTTAGCGAGAAGCATGATCACAATGATTTTATTAACGTTTATCTTTACGTTTTTAGCACTTCATTTTGTGAAATTTGTGCAGCAGTATTTAAAAGTGCCCTCTCTCATACTGGTTTTAGCCACTTATTCTTTGATCGTTTTTTTAGTCTATCTGGCCGTTACCAAATATGTGCCGGTTCTGATTCATCAATCTGTTCAAATGTATAATTCCGTCATCCGTTTCTACCAAACTCCGACGGATGATCATAATCAGCTTTTGATGGTCATTGATAATTATCTAGAAAAATCCAATTTAATGTCTCAAATCCAAAATGGTGCAAGTATCCTTTTGCGGTATGTTCAAGATATTGGGTCGATCGGTCTTTCTTTTATTCTCTCATTCATTTTAAGTTTCTTTTTTATGATCGAGAAAAAGCAAATGGCGGAGTTTTCTAAGTTATTTTTAAAAAGTGATTTTGACTGGTTTTTTCAGGATATTTACTTTTTTGCAGATAAGTTTGTAAATACCTTTGGTGTCGTGATGGAAGCTCAATTCTTTATTGCGGTTGTTAATACGGGGATCACAACGATTTGTTTGGCATTGATCGGGTTTCATCAATTGCCAAGTTTAGCCATCATGATTTTTATTTTAAGCTTGATTCCTGTCGCAGGTGTGATCATTTCCTGTATTCCATTAAGTTTCATTGCTTATTCAGAAGGTGGCATCAATGATGTAATCTATATCTTAGTGGTGATCATTGTCGTTCATTTATTTGAGTCTTATGTATTAAATCCTAAATTTATGTCGAGTAAAACAGATTTACCAATTTTTTATACATTTGTTATTTTACTGATCAGTGAACGACTATTTGGTGTTTGGGGATTGATTGTTGGTATTCCGATTTTTACTTTCTTTTTAGATATTTTAAAAGTCAAACCAATCCATTCGGTTACTGAGAAACTCTCCGACCCACCAAATATAGAATAAAAAAAAGCTTGAAAGATTATTTAAATGGTTGGTTGCTTGATAAAAATTTGACCAAAAGTGCTGTTTTGAAAAAAACTGGTATTACGGAAGCAACAAGATATCAATACTTTGATGAAAAAAACAGGCTATGCCTAGCTCTACCCGAAACACCCTTGGGATGCTATTGTGATTTATGGAATCACTCATCATTTAACTATCATAGAAATCGATGATCTTTTATATAGTGAAGAACTTAAAACGTTTGGAGATTAAATGAATCAAAAAAATACAACGTTATTCCTTTTGAGGAACACGTTGTATTTTTTATTTATTCTTTCGTTTTCTTTTTCCCAATAATCGTAAGGAAAAATGACAATAATGGCAACGCAAAGCAAAATACTGCATAAGGTAAATAATCCATTGTGGCAATTCCTAAGGTTCCTGAAATGAACACGCCACTCACACCCCAAGGAATCAACGGATTCACAACAGAGCCTGCATCATTCAATCCTCTAGACAACATTGTCAATGGAACCTTTTTTTCTTTGAATTTAGCAATAAATGACTTCCCAGGTAAAATGATTGAAAGATATTGTTCTCCAATTAAGACATTGATACCAATCGAACTCATCATGGTGATAAAAATCAATTTTTGACGAGAATCAATCACCGTTTCAAAGCGTTGTAGTAAGCAATCGATAATTTCCATTTTCACTAGTAATCCGCCTAATGCTAACGCTAAAATAATTAACGATACTGACCACATCATGCTTTGAATACCGCCTCTAGATAGCAGTTCATCCACTTGCGTGTTTCCTGTATGAGAAACAACCCCATTTTGGATAAGTTCTGCCGTCTCACCAAAAGAAAAATGAGTACTTGTAAAAAACAGTAAGATAAGGGATGCGCAAATACTCAACAACAAGGTTGGGATCGCTGGGATTTTTTTCCAAGCACAAACAAACAAGAGTGCTAACGGAATAAGTTCCATAAAAGAAATCGTAAAATTGTTATTTAATGTCTGAACGATATCATGAATACTTGTACTATCTAGCGCACCATCATAACGTAACCCCACGACTAAAAAATAACCAAACGAAAGGATTGCAGCTGGGATCGCTGTTTTATATGTATTTTTTAAATGGTCAAATAAATCGACTTCTGAAATAGCCGCAGCTAAATTCACTGTATCTGAAAGTGGAGAAATTGAATTTCCTAAAAAGGCCCCTGAAACAATGGCTCCTGTTGTTAATACTGGATCAACACCAATCAAACTACCCATTCCTAAAAAAGCAATACCGATTGTTGAAATGGTCGTAAACGAACTTCCCACAGCTCCACCTACAATACCACAAACAATAAAAACAGTTGGAATAAAAAATTTCACTGATAAGAAAGAGAAACCTAAAACCATGATTGTCGGAATTGTCCCAACAGCGATCCAAACGCTGATCAACGCGCCAATCAAAATAAAAATCAGCATGGGAATTATGCCAGAAGCAACCCCCTCTATCAACGCATCATGAACAAAATCCCAAGAAAACTTTTTATACACCGCAAACAAAAGCAAATAGCCAATCGCAAGCAATATAGCGATATGAGCAGGAATACCAAAGCCAATAATACTTGTACCAATCATCAACAATAATGTTATTAATATGAAAACTGCTTCATTAAAATTCACTTGATATTTTTTCATACATGTTCTCACCTTTTTATAGAGAGTTAGCAATCAGGATCATTCTAGCTTCCTATTTAACCATTCCCTCTTATTTATTTTTTATAGAAAATCTGCAGCTGCGGTAAAGCTGTATTTTTGCCTTACCGCACCCACAATATTCAACTCTATTGCTCAGCGTAAATTGCTTCTAGTTTTTCTTGAATTGCTACTTTGATTTTTTCTGCATAGTCATCAAAGACTTCTTTGTCATTCATGTATGGTGACATACCGGCTGCACGTAAGATCGTTACTTTATCAGCACGTTCCCATTCAGCGCGAGAGAAACCCAAACTGTTTACAAATTCAAATGGACTATGACCATACTCTTCGATAGCAAAATCAGTATGTGATGTAATGAATTCATTGTTATATAAACCACCTTTTGTATAAGAGGCATAGTCGTAGAAATCATGATTTAATTTATTCATTTTTACAAGGTCAGTATTTCCTTTTTCATTAAAGACATAGTCGACCATATTAAAGTCTGGTTTTGTTAAAGCATGGATTTCAATTATCTTGTTGCCAACTTTAAATTCTAACCCATCGATAAAGTGATAGAAATGATAGGCTCCTTCAATACTTGCACCCATCAATTTACCATAACCAGTTACGTTTAATGGTAAGACTTTGTGGGCAGTCCAAACAGCAGCTGCAGTTGCACCAGCTTTAGATCCTTCAAGAATATAAGCACCTAATAGCGCTGGAATATCTGCCCCTTTTTCAAATACATATGTTGCAAAGTAAGAAATCACATCACGCATACGGATATCTTTAATTACCACACCACCAGCAGAATATGGAATATAGCCCATTTTATGTGGATCGATCGTTACAGATTCAGCTTGTTCGATTGCTTTGAATGATTCATAAACTTCTCTTGTCAACCAATCATTTTTTTCTTGGAAGATGTTATGTTTTGCATAAACTTCTTCGATCTTATCCCATTCGATGAATTGATCATTTTCATCTAAGAAGATTGAACGTCCATAACCGCCGTAAGCTGCATCAACATGCACGTAGAAGTAGATGCCTTCTTTGGCTAATTTATCTCGTAAAGCAATGATTTGATCAATACGGTCTACTTGACCTTCTTCTGTTGAGCCGACCACACCAACAACTCCAAGTGTAGGAATTCCTTGGGCTGCTAGATCACGAATTTGTGCTTCTAATTTATCGATATCCATGCGGTATTCACTGTTTACTTCACCAGCAATTACTTGGTCTAAACCAATACCGATAATGTCTGCCGCTTTTAACCACGAATAGTGTTTTGTTTGTGGTACGATCCATTTACCTAATTTGTCTAAGTTTTTACCACTACGAGCTGAATTAGCTTTGATTTCATCAAATTTATCTTGTAATTGATCTAAGATATCCAAAACTTCAGATGTAGGCATATTTAGTAATTCCCAATCAGATTTGCCTGCAACCATTTCTGGTGCAACAGCTTGAATCGCCCATGGCAATGATTTCATATTACGGGCATACCATAAACCTTCTAAGTTAGCGATCGAACCATCTGCTGCAATATGACCCCAGCCATCTTCGTAACCCATCAATGTCGCAAATTCTAGTCCAACTTCTTCTTCCATTTGTGACGTTGCTGGTGATGATTCATAAGCCACGTTATTGCCGTTCCAAAGCATTGCAGTTGTATAGGCGATAATTGATGGCATTAATGTTTCAGCGTTCATATGTCCCCAGAAACGGCCAGCTGAGTGCCATGGAAGTGATTCTGTACGTAAACGTGAAGATAATACATTGAAGACACTTCTCATATTATCCGCTGTTTCTTGGAAACTTTTAGAACTTCTGTCTTGTGGAGAAATAACAGGTAAATCTTGTGGCATATAATTTTGTCTCCAGCCAACATGTTCATCGATCATTTTGTTTAATAATTCTTTGAATAGATCAACGTTTTCGCCTTTGTCTCCTAGAAATAAAGCTTTTAAATTTGTATCATCAGTATTGAAATTTTTCATGATATTTTCCTCCAATAGTTTCATAATTGTTCATGCTGAAAATGTTATTTCTTATTTATTTGTTTTCTTCCATTCTGGTTTCTTTCTCTTATAAATGATTAATGCAATTCCGATCATAATCACAGTAGCCGCCACTTGGAAAATAATATATGCTACATGTCCGCTTTGAGGAACAGAGCTAGGTGGAATCAAGCTGACTAGAATTGTAACAACCACACTAACGATTGCTAAAACTGAGACAAACCACATCAAACCATTGCCTTTATTTCCTAATCTAAAGGGACGCTTTACTGTCGGCATACTGTAACGTAACTTAATTGCTGAAAGTGAAATCAATAGATATACCACACAATAAAGAATCGTCGTTGTAATCGTGATGATTAAAAATGCTGCACTGATATCTGGTACAACAACATATAAGAATGATACAAGTGAAATCACAATTGCTTGGATCATAACAAAAACAATTGGAATCCCTTTTGCGTTACGTTTTTGGAAGAATCGAGGTAAGTTTCCTTCTTCTGCTACTTTGATCATTGATTTACTTGGACCTAACACCCAAGCACTCAATTGCACTAACACACCGACTAAAATCATCAATGAAATAATATTATTGAAAATCGCTGGAATTCCTAAATCTTGTGTCATGATCACAAATGGTTGTGTGATGTTAGCAAGTTCCATTTTTCCAGCTGGTACACTATCTGCTACACTTAAACCAGCAGCTAAGTTAAACACAACTAATAGTAAAACAGATGCAATAACTGCAATTGGATAATTACGTTTTGGATTATCAATGTTATTTGCATGAACAGATGAAATTTCTACTCCAGCAAAAATGAAGATAATTCCTGTTAACGTTGGTAAGCTACCAAGGTCGCTAAAATCAGGTAACAACTTGCTTGCTTCAAAGTGACCTAAATAGCTATCCTGATTGATTCCATGTTTTGCCATATACATCATTCCTAAAATAACTAAAGCCACAAAAGGAATATAAACGCCAATCACAGCGCCCCAGTCGCCCGCAATTTTTACCATATCAAATTTCAAATTCAACAACGTAATGCCCCAATAAGAAATCAATATCATGATAAAAATAAATAAATTATTGTGTCCTAAATCTGGACGGTCGATCACATAACCTAGCAGTACGCCTACGGTTGAAGCAACCATTACCATTCCGAAAAACATTTGTACCCATAATAACCATGACGTAACAAAACCCCATTTTTCTCCAAAAGCATTACGTACCCATACTTGCGGTCCGCCTTCTTCTGGCCAACCAGTTGATAACTCAGCTGAAATCAATGCAATTGGTAATGCAAAGCAGCAAGCTGCGATCAACATATAAAAAATTTGTGCCCATCCTGTTGATGCCAATGTTGGAACACTACGAACCGTTCCGAAAAAGGCCATGGTAATTCCAATTAATCCAAATAATGATAATTTCTTATTCATGTTTCTATTTGACCTCCTGATTAAATCTATTTTTTGTTTCCCACATGTGAAATCACTCCCAAAGTATAGGTAGCTTTAAGCCTCAAGTCAAAAAGAGCAGAATTAAAAAAATAACCTGTTATTTAACATTTATATACTTTATACAGCGCGTCAACGCTCCACTGCGCTAAAGTATTTGTGTGAAAAAAATAACATGGAAGAGCTAATTGTAAAAAGGTCGTTCGCAATTGTTAGAAATTATACTTGTTACTTTCTACTTTCAAAAAACCTAGATTAAAGCGAAGTCTCTTTATATGAGAAACCCCTCATTTAAAAATAATAAAATAAAAAAAGAAGTATTTGACAAGTTGACTTATTTGTCGTAAAATTGCTACAAAATAACATATCAAACTTTAATAAAGCGAAGTAGCAAGAATGTCCCTATTTCAGAGAGTCAGCATTTAGTGAGAGTTGGCATATACATTTTTTGTGAATTACACTTTTAGTTTCCTACCGTAAGTAGGCGTCTATCTACGATACAGATTTAAGAGGTATATGATGTTCATATACAATTTGGGTGGTAACACGGCGAAGTTCGTCCCATAGGCTAATAGCCTATGGGGCGTTTTTTATTTTATTTAGGAGAGGAAGAAGAGACATGACAAACATTATTGATGAATTAGAATGGCGTGGTGCCATCAACCAACAAACAGATAGCGAAGGGTTGCGTGAATACGTTGAATCCAATAGCATTTCACTATATTGCGGCGTTGATCCTACAGGAGATAGTATGCATATCGGTCATTTGATTCCGTTCATGATGCTAAAAAGATTCCAAGCATTCGGACATCATCCCTTTATTTTGATTGGTGGTGCAACTGGAACGATCGGAGATCCAAGTGGACGTACGACAGAACGTCAATTACAAACAATGGAAACTGTTCAGCACAACGTTGATTCTTTAACAAAACAAATGGAAAAATTGTTTGCAGTAGACACAGATAACACATTGACTTTAGTGAACAACTACGACTGGACACACGATCTTACTCTATTAGATTTCTTGAGAGATTTCGGTAAATTCTTCAATATCAACACAATGCTTGCTAAAGATATCGTCGCAAGTCGTTTAGAAACTGGTATTTCATTTACAGAATTTACCTACCAAATTCTACAATCGATGGACTTTTTACACTTATTCCAAAATAACAACGTACGCATGCAAATCGGTGGTGCGGATCAATGGGGCAATATCACAGCTGGTCTAGACTTGATTCGTAAAAAAGAAGGTGCTGATGCAAAGGCCTTTGGTTTAACGATTCCATTGATGTTAAAAGCAGATGGAACAAAATTTGGTAAGACAGCAGGCGGTGCGGTTTGGTTAGATCCAGAAAAAACAACCCCTTACGAATTCTACCAATTCTGGGTAAACCAAGATGATCGTGACGTAATCAAATACTTGAAATTCTTTACCTTCTTAACAAAAGAAGAAATCGATGCCTTAGAAGTCAAAGTTCAAACTGAACCACATTTACGTGAGGCACAACGCGTACTAGCTGCAGAAATGACAAAATTCGTGCATAGTGAAGAAGATTTAAACGATGCATTAGCAATCTCAGAAGCGTTATTTTCTGGTAACGTAAAAAACCTAACCTCAAAACAAATTGAAGAAGGCTTTAAAAATATGCCTACCGTTGAAACAGAAACACTTGATCAAAATCTTGTAGATTGGTTGATCGAACTTGGTATTGAACCTTCTAAACGTCAAGCAAGAGAAGATATTTCAAATGGTGCGATTTCAATCAATGGTGACCGTATTAAAGAATTAGACTTTGTCGTCACAGCAGAACAGAGCTTTGATGGAAAATTCATTATTGTTCGTAAAGGTAAAAAACAATACACTTTAGTAAGATTACTTTCTAAATAAAAACAGTTAGTCTATTTTTAAAGGGTGAAGTAAAACTGATTTTCAGTTTTACTTCACCCTTTAAAATTTATTCTATTTACTGGACAAATTACAAAAAAGTTTTATAATAAAAAATGCTTGCTAGAATGGATCTAGCGCGATAATGTGAAGTATTGTTTCCTTTATATTATCTAGCTTCGCGGGTTAGCTCTTCGGAAAAAAGATAAAAATAGATTGTGGCAAAAATCGCCACTCTTAATTTTTCCTATTTTCCTGCCAAGTCTAAACGAGTCCGTTTCGCTTTTGCTGAGAATCACAGTGAAAAAATTGAACTGATGATGAACAGTACAAGACTTTCGTAAGAAAGTGTTGATCATTAGTATTATCTAGCTGCACAAATCAATCCTTAGGAAAATAGATAAATTGTTAGTGAAACAAAGAACGTTTCAATAACAATTTCCTAATTTTCTACAGGATTAAACGATTTGTTCCGCTTTTAAATTTAGGAGGAACTTATGAAAATCGACAAGATACAAGACGGCCACGGCGATGAGTTTTTCCGTTCTCTATTAGCTTTAGAAACATTGGAGGATTGCTACAATTACTTTGACGACTTAATGACACTTAAAGAATTAGATTCTATGATTCAGCGGTTTGAAGTTGCAAAGCTACTACTATTAAACAAAACGTACAGTGATATCGCTGAAGCCACTGGCAGCAGCACTACAACGATTTCTAGAGTAAAACGAATTATAGATGAGGGAAACGGTGGATTACTTGAGATGGTTCATAGAATCGATGAACAAGATGACAAAGAACTTCATCGCTAAAAGTATAAGATAGGCTACAAAACTATAAAAAGACGTTTAAAAGTTGTGCAAGTACACTAACTTTTAAACGTCTTTTCAATAAAATGCTAAAACAAAAGACCGAGCCTGGCCAGCTCGGTCTTTCTTTGTGTGACAAATATGCTATTTAAATATGAATTGGCAAACCTAAAGCCAACTCAGAAGCATCCATAGTAATTTCCCCTAAAGATGGGTGTGGATGGATCGTTAATGCAATATCTTCAGCATTCATGCCAGATTCAACCGCTAATGATAATTCAGAAATCATATCACTTGCGCCAACTCCACCGATTTGTGCTCCGATAATGACATTGTCTTCGTTTGTTGTTACCAAACGTACGAATCCTTCAGTTTTACCTAAAGAAATAGCACGGCCGTTACCAGCGAATGGGAATTTGTAAGCAGTTGCTTCTAATCCCGCTTCTTTGGCTTCAGCAATTGTCATACCAACACTTGCTAATTCTGGATCAGTAAAGGCTACAGCAGGCATTGCTTTGTAGTCTACTTCTACTTTTTTACCAGAAATTGCTTCAGCAGCAATTTTTGCTTCGTAGCTTGCTTTATGAGCAAGCGCCGCGCCTGGTACAATATCCCCAATAGCGAAGATGTTTGATACGTTTGTTCTACCTTGTTTGTCCACTTTAACTAAACCACGTTCGCCAACTTCAACACCAGCTTGTTCTAAACCAAGATCATCCGTGTTTGGACGACGTCCAACTGTTACCATTACATAGTCAGCAGTTACTGATTCTTCTTTGCCGTCTACTTCATATTTTACAGTTACGCTGTCGCCGTTGTCGATTGCTTCTTTAGCCATTGCTTTCGTTACAACTGTTACATTTTTCTTCTTGAAGTCGTCTGTAACTAGTTTAACCATATCTTTTTCATAAGTTGGTAAGATTGAAGGACTACCTTCTAAAATCGTTACTTCAGAACCAAGGTTCGCATATGCGCCACCTAATTCTGCACCGATAACGCCGCCACCGATGATAACAAATTTCTTAGGTACTTCTTTCAAGTTCAAACCACCTGTAGAATCTAAGACACGTCCGCCAAATTTAAATCCTGGGATTTCGATTGGGCGAGAACCTGTTGCTACGATTGCATTATTGAAAGAGTAAGTTTGCGCTGAATCTGGATGGATCACACGTAATGTGTTTTCATCAACAAAGAACGCTTCTCCTTCAATAATTTCGATTTTATGTTTTTTAAGAAGGAAACCAACACCGCTTGTCAACGTATTAACAACTTTATTGTCTTTCCATTCTTGTGTTTTTGTAAAGTCTAGCTCAACATCTTTGGCTGTTACACCAAACATAGTTGAATCTAGTGATTCTTGATAGTGGTGTCCAGCTGCGATCAATGCTTTAGAAGGAATACATCCAACGTTTAAACATACACCGCCGATAAACTCACGTTCAATAATCGCAACTTTTTGACCCATTTCAGCAGCACGAATCGCTGCAACGTATCCTCCAGGGCCTGAACCAATTACGACTGTATCTAATTCAATGGCGAAATCTCCTACTACCATTTGATAATCATCCTTCCATTAATAGTAATTCTGGATCAGCTAATAGACGCTTGATGTTGTTCATTGCTTTTTGAGCAGTTGCGCCATCAACAATACGGTGGTCAAAACTCATTGAAAGTTTCATAACACGTCCAACAACGATTTCACCGTCTGCATTTACAACTGGTTGAGTAGCGATCGTACCAACACCTAAAATTGCAACTTCAGGGTAGTTGATAACAGGTGTGAACCAGCCGCCACCAACTGAACCAATATTACTGATTGTGATAGAACCGTCACGCATATCCGCAGCAGTTAATTTACCATCAATTGCAAGAGCTGCTTTTTCGTTGATTTCATCAGCGATTGCAAACATGCTCTTAGTATTCGCATTTTTAACGTTTGGTACATATAAACCATGATCAGTATCTGTTGCAATACCAATGTTATAGTAATTTTTATAAACGATTTCTTGTGCTGCATCGTCAATTGATGCATTCAAGATTGGGAATTTTTGAACCGTTGCAGTCAATGCTTTCACAACGTATGGTAAGAATGTTAATTTCGTACCGTTAGCTGCTGCAACATCTTTAAATTTCTTACGGTGATCCCATAATTTAGATACTTCAACTTCGTCATGCAATGTAACGTGAGGTGCAGTATGTTTACTGTTTACCATTGCTTTAGCAATTGCTTTACGAGTTGGTGTCATTTTTTCGCGTGTTTCAGCTTCACCTAAATCAGAAACAAATGGTTTAGCAGGTGCTTTTGGTGCTGCTGTTTCAGTTGCAGTTGTTACTTGTGGAGCCGCCGCAGTTTGTTCAGCTTGTGCTGGTGCTGCTGCTTGTCCGCCACCTGAAATAAAGCTTTCGATATCTGCTTTTGTAACACGTCCGCCTTTTCCAGTTGGTGCAACTTGTGTGATGTCTACATCTTTTTCACGAGCAAATTGACGTACTGATGGCATAGCCAACACACGTTTGTTTGGATCAGCTGCTGCTACAACACCTGTTGACGCTGCTGGAGCTGGTGCTGCTTGTTCTGTTTGAGCAGGTGCACTTGCTGCTGGCGCAGATGCGCTTGGTGCAGAATTATGTCCAGGTGCATCGATTTCGATCAATACATCTCCAACATTTGCTACTGTACCTTCTGGAACAACGATGTTTTTAACTGTTCCTGTAACTGGTGAAGGAATTTCTTCAACAGATTTATCGTTTTGAACTTCCAATAAAGTATCATCTTCGTTGATTGTATCGCCTGCTTTAACGAACCATTTTACGATTTCGCCTTCTGCAATACCTTCACCGATATCTGGTAATTTAAATTGGAACACGCCGCCACTGCTGTCCGCTGCTGGTGCTTCTGGAACTGCTGCTGGTTGTGCAGGAGTTTGTTCTTGAGCTGGCGCCGCTGCTGGTGCTGCATCATTTTCAGGATGTCCAGGTGCATCGATTTCGATCAATACATCTCCAACATTTGCTACCGTGCCTTCTGGTACTACGATAGATTTAACTGTTCCTGTAACTGGAGATGGAATCTCTTCTACAGATTTATCGTTTTGAACTTCTAGTAATGTATCATCTTCATTGATGGTATCTCCTGCTTTAACGAACCATTTTACGATTTCGCCTTCTGCAATACCTTCACCAATATCTGGTAATTTAAATTGATAAGCCATTTTTTAAGCCTTCCCTTCCTTTATCGTATCTGTCTAACTAGTCATTTACTTAAAATAACAGCGCTAAATTTCCACGTGATAAGCTATCACGTGAAAATCAAGACACGTTTTTAAAGTAAGATTTGTTTAGTCTCTAATTAAAATTCTGCGATTTCTCTAGCTTTCGCTTCGATATCTTTAGCATTTGGCAACCAAATGTTTTCTGCTTGTCCAAATGGGAAGATTGTATCTGGAGCAGATACACGGCCAATTGGCGCTTCTAGTGATAATACCGCACGTTCAGAAATTTCAGAAACAACCATAGCGCCAACGCCAGCTTGTTTTTGTGCTTCTTGAACTACGACTACACGACCAGTTTTTTCAACTGATTTAATGATTGTTTCAACATCTAAAGGAGCGACAGTACGTAAGTCAATGATTTCAACAGAAATATTGTCTTTTGCTAAGTTGTCAGCGGCTTTGATTGCTTCACGAACCATAGCACCGTAAGTAATGATAGAAATATCAGTACCCTCACGAGTCACAGCTGCTTTATCTAATGGTACTTCATATGCTTCATCCGGCACTTCCTCACGGAATGAGCGGTATAATTTCATATGCTCTAAGTAAACAACAGGGTCATTGCTTCTGATTGCAGAAATCAATAGTCCTTTTGCATCATATGGATTTGATGGAATAACCACACGGATACCAGGAGATTGAGCAATCAATCCTTCTAAGTTATCTGAGTGAAGTTCTGGTGTATGAACACCACCACCAAATGGCGCACGAACAGTAATAGGCATGTTACGTGTTCCACCCATACGGTAACGAGTACGAGCCATTTGACCAACGATTTCGTCAAATACTTCAAATACGAATCCAAAGAATTGGATTTCAGGAACTGGACGGTAACCTTCTAATGCTAAACCAAAAGCCAAACCACCGATTCCAGATTCTGCTAAAGGAGTATCGAAGACACGGTCTTCACCAAATTTTTCTTGTAAACCTTCAGTTGCACGGAAAACTCCGCCGTTTTTACCAACGTCTTCACCGAAGACCAAGACGTTTTCGTCTTTCTCTATTTCAAGAGCTAAGGCATCTGTAATTGCTTGGATCATTGTTTTTTGTGCCATGATTATTTCGACTCCTTCGCTTCGTAGAATGCAATTTGTTCTTTAATGTTTTGTGGTTGAACTTCAAACATATTTTTCAAGAAATCAGATACTTTTTGTTTTGGAACTTTATCTGCTTCTGCAATTGCTACTTTGATTTCTTCTTTAGTTTTTTCAATTACTTCGTTTTCTTTTTCTTCAGACCATAAGCCTTTATCTTCTAGATATTTACGGAAACGAACTAGCGGATCTTTTTGTACCCATTCGTCATCCATATCTTTTGAACGGTAACGAGTTGGATCATCACCTGATAATGTATGTGGACCATAACGGTAAGTTAATGTTTCAATTAAAACAGGACCATTGCCATTTGCAGACCATTCACGCGCTTCTTTAGCGATTGCATAAACTGCTAGTGGATCCATTCCGTCAACGACGATCCCTGGAATTCCAGCTGCTACAGCTTTTTGTGCTAATGTTTTAGCTGCTGTTTGTTTTTCACGAGGTGTTGAAATCGCAAAACCATTGTTTTGGATGATGAACACGCCGTTTGCATGATATGCTCCTGCAAAGTTGATTGCTTCATAGAAATCACCTTGTGAAGAACCGCCATCACCTGTATAAGTGAAGACAACGTTTTTCTTGCCGCGTTTTTTCATTCCTAAAGCAACTCCTGCTGCTTGGATGTATTGTGCACCAATGATGATTTGTGGTGGTAGAGCATTTAATTCTGGAGCATAGTGGTTACCCGCTACATGGCCACGAGACCATAAAAATGCTTCTGTTAATGGTAAGCCGTGTTGAACTAATTGAGGTACATCACGGTAACCAGGTAATAAGTAATCTTCTTTATCCATAGCAAATTGACTTGCTAATTGGCTTGCTTCTTGTCCCGCTGTTGGTGCGAAGAAGCCTAGACGACCTTGACGGTTCAGTGCAGTTGAACGTTGGTCTAACACACGTGACCAAACCATACGAGTCATTAATTCTACTAATTCGTCATCTGATAAATCCGGTACAGCATCTTCGTTTACGATTTTCCCATCTTTATCTAAAATTTGAAATGTTGGGAAATCAGCGTCGACTTTTTCCATAAGTGCTTTAAAGTCAATAGGTTTTTGTTTCTTTGCCTTTGCCATTTTGTCACACAATCCTCTCTGTTACGTTTCTTTTTTTCGTAAAAAGTAAAACAGCGTTAAAAACTGTATTACTTTTTATCGACTACACTTACAAATTATCACTAAACAGATAAAAGAGCAAGTAAAAAGTGAGCATTTCTTTAAATTTGATTAAAATACTCGAAACCTTTCGTACCAAAGGTTAGTGATTAAAATCACAAACAAGAAACCGTTTTACAAAAAGACTTCGCAATCGTATCTTTTGACAACTAGCTGTTATAGTCTCTGTAATCATTGTTATGCTACAGAAGATTTACATATTAGAAATTATTTACTAAAAAATGAACAGCGTTTTTCCAAACATAACAAAAAGAACAAAGACAAAAATTTAAGTATTTTGACTTTGTTCTTTAAAAAACGAATATTAATAATTAAAAAATAGTTTTTTTCCACTCTTTACGAATAACAAATTCAATCGCTAAGAAATTTTTCGTTATTTGGTTTAAAAAAGTGAATCTTAAAAAAGTTGAATTAAGCGTTAAATTTCATCGAATCATCAACCAAATAAAATTGACCATCTTCTTTTTCTAAATCAAATCCACTCTTTGGTAATATGAATATAGAGTCGTTTAGCAACTTCAACTGTAATCAAATATAGTACAATGATCAAAATGAACCAACCCCAATAATTAGCTGGAAGTTTCACAAAGTCGAAAACCTCCCGAATTGGTGTCAAGACAATCAATAGTCCTAATCCAACAGCTCCTAAACTGGAAAGAATCACAGCTGGCGATGCTATACTTTGAATAAATGGTAATTTTCTAGTACGAACCATTTGAACAACTAAGGTTTGACTGACTAAACCAACCACAAACCAACCTGTTTGGAATAAATGTTGACTTCCAATCGTATTGGCGTTAAAGACAAACCACATCACAAGATAGGTCATAATATCAAAAATACTACTTACAGGTCCAATGCATAAGGTAAATTTCATCAAACCGTTTGTTTCCCAACGTACTGGTTTCAATAAATCTTCTTCATCCACATTATCCCAAGGAATCGCTAATTGTGCGATATCATAAATTAAATTTTGAATCAATAATTGAATAGAAAGCATTGGTAGAAATGGTAAAAAGGCACTTGCAATCAAGATTGAGAACACATTTCCAAAGTTAGAACTGATCGTGATTTTAATATATTTCATCATATTACTAAAAACTTTTCGACCTTCAATCACACCATCTTCTAAAACGTTCAAGCTTTTTTCTAATAAAATAATTGAACTTGCATCCTTTGTAATATCGGCAGCTGTATCAACGGAAATCCCAACATCTGCTTTGCGAAGAGCTGGTGCATCGTTGATTCCATCTCCCATGAAACCAACTGTGTGGCCATTTTCTTGGAGTGTTTCTATAATTCGAGACTTTTGCATGGGATTTAATTTTGCAAATAAATTGGTTTTTTCGACTTCTTCTTTCATTTGTTCATCCGACATATTATCGATATCAGAACCAAGTACGACATGGGACACTTCTATCCCTACATCGCTACAAACTTTCTTAGCAACGATATCATTATCACCCGTTAGAACTTTTACATTAACCCCATGTTGATGTAGCGACTTGATTGCAGTGATCGCTGATTTTTTTGCAGGATCTAAGAATCCCATAAAACCGATTAGTGTCATCCCTTGCTCATCTTCCACACTATAAATGGCTTCGCTATGCACATCTTTTTTCACCGCTACGGCTAATGCGCGCATGCCTTGTTCATTCATACGAATATTAACTTCACGCATTCTTTTTTGTAATTCGGGTGTCAACGGTACGATTTCGCCATTGATTTCCGCATGTGTACAAACAGCTTCCATCTCTTCAACCGCACCTTTTGTGATCATAAATTGATGACCGTCCGCATTGACGACCACGGTCAAACGACGACGGGAAAAGTCAAACGGAATTTCATCCAATTTTGTCACTGAGTGATACGGACTTTGATTGCTATTTTCTTCATAAAAATTGATCACAGCGATATCCATTAAATTTTTCCAGCCAGTTTGATAATGAGAATTCAAAAAAGCCATATCTAATACTTGATCGTTGACTTTACCTAGTGGATCTAGGTGTTGCACCAAGACAACTCTGTCTTCTGTAATCGTACCAGTCTTATCTGTACAAAGAATATCCATGCTACCTAAATTTTGAATAGAAGGTAATTCTTTCACAATCACTTTATGTTTAGATAAACTCAATGCACCTTTAGCCAAATTACTAGTCACGATCATCGGAAGCATTTCAGGCGTTAAACCAACTGCCACAGCAATCGCAAAGAAAAAAGCTTCGCCCCATTCACCTTTCGTGATTCCGTTAATTAAAAATACGATTGGAAACAGAACCATAACCATTCTAAGTAAAAATTTACTCACTTTTGTCAAACCGATATCAAAAGATGTTTTTCCACGTTGTGTTGTCGCATTTTTAGCAATATCACCAAAGAATGTATTTTGTCCAGTCTTTAAGATAATTGCTTTTCCTTGCCCACTCAATACGTCAGTTCCCATAAAAATCAAGTCCTGCATATCTAGCGCGGAAACAGATTCTGAATTTTTATCGATACCAGCATCAACAAATTTTTCTACTGGCATTGATTCACCTGTCAAAGAAGATTGGTTGATAAATAAATCCTTTGTCCAAATCAGGACAGCATCTGCTGGAATCATATCACCTGTCGCAAGCGTTACAATATCCCCTGGAACAACTTCATCCATCGGAATTTCTTTGGTTTGACCTGCACGAGTTACAGCGGTTGTATTTTCGATGAGTTCTTTTAAATTCAGGCTTGCTTTTTGGGAACGATATTCTTGAATAAAGGCAATAATAACACTAGCTAAAATCATGATCCCCATTACAAGCGCTGCTTCAAAATCTTTTGTTGCAGCTGAAACTACCATCAATAAGGCTAATACATAAACAAATGGATCTTTAAATGCTTCTAAAAACATCATAATTGCTGGTGTTGGTTTTTGTGCGGACACTTCATTTGGTCCATACTCTTCTAAACGATGTTTAGCATCTTCTTCGGATAATCCCTTTTCTGAGGTACGAAGTTCCATCATCAATTCACGTTCAGAGAGCATTGCTAATTTTCTTAATTCTTGGTCTTTTGTTGTTTTCTTTATATCTGCTATTTTTTTGTTCATCATTTTCTTTTCCTCCTTTTGCTTCATCTTATTTAGAAAGGAAAAGAAGTATTATTTCAATCCCATCGTTTCTAAGATGAAGACTACATTTCGATTATTTTTCCGCTGACTGGGGTCTTCCATGTGACTCTTCCTCTCTTTTGTTTATTTTGGAACGATGGATTTTTTTAACTGTTTGGTTGGCCTTTTGCTATCTGAATTATGCTTTCCTTCAGGCTTTTTGTTTCTTTTTGCGGAACTTCGCTCCTTATAGTCGCCAAGTACTGTTCATCATCAGCTCTGGCGAAGCCAGTCGCTGTGATTCACAGCAAAAACGCACACTCAACAATAGAGTGTGCGTGAAATAGCAACTTAAATAAAAGTTTCTCTATCGTTGAGCTTTAGCACTATAGGGCGTAGATAATTTCTTATCAGCTACGTTATGAATGACCTTCACGATCATTCCTGTTCAACCAACTAAGAGTCTCTCGATTCTTTCGCGGCAGCAGCATGTGTCCAAATAGGAGCCTCACCTAACAATTATTCAGTTATTGATCCGTAATCATCATAGTTCATATTTTTACAATTGTCAAAAGAAAAATAAATAAACAATAAATAGTCATTATTCGTTATGTTGATTGCCCTAAATCTGCTCTACCTTGACTGATTTCAGTTCTTGAGAAGTTTGCAGCTTTTAACTCTTCATCCGATAATTTATTCACCAAATCATAAAACCAATTACCTAATTCAAAAAACAGTTCGTCTGTCATTTTTTTAGATTCAGAAAATAATATATTTTCTGCTTGGTTTACTTTTAATGTTAAAACCAGTTCTAAAAGATAGCTTTGGATTGGAACAGAATAATTTTCTCCAGTACCTTCATCTGTGACCTGAATCACTGGCATGACTTGGACTTCTGACGTTTTTTTAAAAGGGTTAAACACAGCTGCTTTCACTTGCCTCATAAACCAATCTTTTTCGTATTCCATCATTGCGATCCACTCCTTTTCAACCATTGTTCAACTATTTTCCATTTCCCCTCATCTTATTCTAATCTTCTCATTTATTCTATCATAAAACATTATCTATTGTCAGAAAAGTTCAAGCGCCATGTTGTGAGATTGTTTTGTTTCTTTAACTGACTTACTGGAAACTCCCTCATTTTAGTATTTGCCTTTGTTTGATCCTTAACGCATAAATCCTTGTCCTCCTAACACTATATTTAAGCCCTTCTATTTTTGAATAGTAATTTTTTATTTTACGAATCAAACGTTTGTCAAACAATATAAAATAAATCTAGGTCAAAACTTATCAAGCTTTGACCTAGATCGTAAATGTTTAGTATTATATGATAGATTTAAATCTATTTAACTTCTTCCACTTCTGTCATATCTTCAATATATTTATAGACTTGTTGTCCTGCAATTCCGCCTTCACCAACAGCTGTCGTGATTTGACGTAACGTTTTTTCACGAACATCACCAATGGCAAAAACACCCGGCATACTTGTTCTCATATCTTGATCGGTTTCGATCCAACCTTCTGCATTTGTTAATCCAGATTTTTTAAATGGTGCTGTCAATGGATCGAGTCCAACATAGATAAAGACACCATCAGCATCGATTTCTTTCACTTCATCAGTCAATACATTTCTTAATTGACCACCAGTCACAACCATGTCATTTCCAAGGATCTCTTCTAAAACTGTATTCCATTCAAAAGAAATTTTTTCATTGGCAAATGCACGATCTTGAATGATTTTTTGCGCACGTAATTCATCACGGCGATGCACGATCACAACTTCTGAAGCAAATTGTGTTAGGTAGATTGCTTCTTCAACGGCTGAATCGCCGCCGCCGATCACTAAAAGTTTTTTATTACGGAAAAAGGCCCCATCACAAACTGCACAGTAAGAAACCCCACGGCCTGCAAACTCTTCTTCCCCTTTAACACCTAATTTACGGTGTTCACAGCCTGTTGCGATAATCACTGTTTTGGCTTGATAGGTTTTATCATCACAAATCACTTCTTTATAAGATCCCTGATCTTTGATATCCATCACAATACCATATGCATTTTCAGTACCGAATTTTTCAACATTTTCATACATTTTATAAGCCAACTCAGGTCCCATGATCGAATCAAAACCTGGATAGTTTTCCACTTCAGCTGTATTATTCATTTGTCCGCCTGGTGCACCGCGTTCGATCATCAATACTGAAAGATTAGAACGTGACGCATATAGCGCTGCAGTCATTCCAGCAGGTCCTGCTCCAATTATAATCACATCATACATATATTTTTCACCCTCCGAATTTTTCAAGTACACTTACTTTACAACTTAAAGGAGTGATTGTCTATATTTCTGCCCAAATTTATTCAGTTCATTATTCTATTTTTTTAATGAGCTTACTCAGTAATTTTTTTACATGCAGCAAAAAAGTAGTGAACTTTTTGGATCACTACTTTTTTTGAAAATTCACGTTAATTAAATACTCAAATTTAAGCAATATTGAATACCATGCAAAGCGGTAGACCCAAGATTTTTGTTTTAGTTTATTAATGACTGATGCGCTAGTTTTTAACTGTTCTACTTCCCCCGAATTTCTTTTGCTAAAACAATTAACTAAGTAACAATGATTATTTTAAATTTTCTGAAATGAAGTCATAGTTACGTTCTGTAAATTTCGCAGCACTTGTTTGAACACCTTTTGAATATTTTTCAAATGAGCGGATCCCGATTAAATTGCCGCTTCTGTCGAAAATTGGACCGCCGTAGTTTCCAGTTTTATTTGCTTGATTAAACCAAAAATTGGAAGCAACATTATAACTAATTGTTGCTTGGCTTTCCCACATTTCACCTTTTTTATCAGCGTCATATCCTGGCATAGTTACTTCAGTACAAACCAAGATAGATGGATTTTTCGTAACAGGAACAACTGAAACTACTTCACCGATATTTTGGCCATTATCATTTGCTTGTAATGTCAAAACAGCCATATTTTTCCAAGATTCTTCAAAGCTTACTGACTCAACTTGGAATGAACCAAATGGAGCATTTTCCCCATCTTTTCCTGGTGTAACAAAAGTCTTAGCAAGATTTTCACTGTTTTTTAGTCCTTCAACAACATTGTAAGAAGTAACTACTTTATTTTTAGCAATGACTGTACCAGTACCTGTTACACCATTAGCATCAATAAATGTAACGCTTTGGAAATGTCCTTTTGTTGTATCACTGACTTTTGCTTTGTTGTCAGTTAATTGTTCTCTTACTGGATGAGCTGCTTCTACTTGAGGAGCTGCTACAATTACGGTAGTTGATAATACTGCTGTACAAAGTAATGCTGTTACTAAATTTTGAATTTTCAATTGATTTCCCCCTTCATTTTTAGACTATTTCTTTAAATAAATAACAATCGTCGTTGATTTTCTTGGGTCCACCGCTTTACATGATATTCAATAATCTACTTAAAGCCTATATTTAAGCAGAAGATAGGAACTTAAATTAACTATTTTTTCTGTTCACAATCATTTATTATTCTTTTTAAAGGCAACTATACTTTTTCCCAAACTGGGGTTTTACCCGGTTCTTCACCACGCGTCCACCATTTTGCTTTATACTGTGCACCATTGAATGCAACAATATCACCACCAGAATATGTTAATTTTTCTCTCCACTCCTCGACAGAACCAGCAGTAATTTTTTGCCAAACATCCGATGTCCCTGGTGTATTTCCTTGCGACCACCATTTTGCTTTGTATTCAATTCCATTAAAGAAAACTTTTTCACCGGCTACGTACGTTTTTGATTGTACCCATGTCGTTTGATTCTCGGATGGTTTGTCTTGTTCTTTTTCTGTCTGAAGAATTAAATTAGCTGACAATGCTGAGCGATTTCCTGCTTTATCTAATGCTAAAACTGAAATTATATATGACGTATTTGCTGTTAAACCACTCAATTCAAAGCTTGTTCCTAGGCTCTCACCGATTCTTGCACCATTGCAATAGACTTCATATTTGTCTACACCTACATCATCCATTGCTGGATTCCATGATAATTGTGCTGACGTGATCGTAATATTGCTGGCTTTTACACCTGTTACTTGACTCGGCGCTTGTGTATCTCCTACAGTTTCCTTCACCGTCCGAATCGTTACACCTGTTGACATTGATGAACGATTTCCTGATTTATCTACCGCAACCATTGAAAATCTATAGGCTGTATCTGAAGCTAGACCATTCACAGTAAAAGCTGTTGTCTTACTTTCACCAATTTTTGATCCATTACGGTATACTTCATATTTATCCACTCCAACATTATCGATTGATGGATTCCATGATAATTGAACTGAACTTGTTGTGATATTTGATGCTCTGATACCAGTAACTTGGCTTGGCGCTTGTGTATCGGCATTTTTTTGATCTAAATGTTTCGCAATGAACGCATAATTAGATCCTGTAATTTTTGACCCGGCATTTTTATATGCAACACCTCCATCACGATATTCAGATGTATGAACAGCAATCAACTGATTATTTTCGTTATAAACCGGAGCTCCTGAAGTTCCTCCGATTGAATCTATATCATAGTAAACACGTAAAAAAGTTTGTGAAAGGATAGAACCTTTCGCTTCCCATAACTCGCCATATTTATCTTGACTATATCCTGGTAAAAGTCCTTTTGTTCCTACAGGAAGATTCGGTACATCTTTCACCGGAATTATTGGTACAACATCCCCAATGTTCTGACCATAACGGTTAGGCTTTAACGTCACAACAGCAATATCATAATCTCGATTATTTTGAACAGTCCAGCCAGTATGCATATCGATAGATTCAATTTTAAAAGAACCAAACGGATAGTAGTAACCATTTCGAGCTGGACTTACATTTGCTCGTCCAATATCTGCACTCGTTTTTAAACTGGTTACAACGTGAGCGGCAGTTAACACTTTATTTTTACCAATAACAGTCCCTGAGCCAAAGCCACCGTCTGCCTTTGATAGATAAACAATACTTGAATATGGTGCTTTTGTTGTATCCATCACTTTTATACGGGTATCTTCCCCAATAATTGCTCTTTTTTCAGGTACTTTTGTTTCTGCGTAACTATGCTCATTCATTGAACCCAGTGATAAAGTGACCCCACAAAGTAACATTGTCATAACTGTTTTAATCTTCACTATTCATTCCCCCTTAAATCTTTTTGTATCTGTCTATAATCTTATAAGAAGTATGAAGCAGTTAAAGTTCATAAATCGTAAAAAATGAGAAACAAATGAGCAAGAAAAATAACGGATGTCATTTTTCTTGCTCATTTGTTTGATATTTCATTATACTAATTATATATTTTTTATATTTACTTTCATATACAAGTAGATAGAAGCTTTATCACACAAGAAAAAAGAGTTAAAAAGAATAATTATAATTCTTTTTAACTCTTTTTTTCTTTTAAGCTTCACTATTTTGTAATTTATACATATCTGCATACAGACCATTTTTGGTCAATAAACTCTCATGATTGCCACGTTCTACAATCCGTCCTTTATCCAATACTAAAATCAAATCTGCATCTCGAATAGTCGACAATCTATGAGCAATCGCGATTGTCGTTCTACCCTGACGCATATTGGCTAACCCTTCTTGGATCAACCCTTCAGTTTCAGTATCAATATTCGCTGTTGCTTCATCCAATACAAGGATTTTAGGATCAGTGACGATCGTTCTAGCAAATGAAATCAGCTGACGCTGACCGCTTGAATAACTGGCTCCTCTTTCAATCACTTTTGCATGATATTTTTTAGGTAGGGTTTCAATAAATTTATCAGCCTGAACAAATTCGGCCGCAGCTTTGATTTGTTCATCCGTGATTTCTGGATTCAACATCCGAATATTACCAGCAATATCGCCATAAAACATAAAGGCATCTTGTAAAACCAAGCCTAATTTTTTCCTTAATTCTGGTAATGGATAATCCCGAATATCACGATCATCGATCAAAATTTCGCCTTCATAAAATTCGTAAAAGCGCATCAAAACATTAATGATCGAACTTTTACCACTACCAGTATGACCAATCAATGCCACCGTTTCACCAGGATTAGCAACAAAACTAATATTATTCAAGACATTATTCTCACCATCGTACGAAAAACTAACATTACGAAATTCGATTTTGCCACGAATAATTTCTGCATTAGCACCAACATTTTGTTGCGGCGTTAATTCTTCATTATCAAAGATTTTCAAAATTCGGCTACCTGCAACCATTCCATCTGTGAAGACGCTTAAAAAATCCATCATTTGCGTCATCGGATTAAAGAAAGCTTGTACATATGTCACAAACGCATAAATCATTCCGACTTCAACAGGAGAATATAGTGCATCATACCCAAATAAGGTCAAGGTCAAACCGATTGCTAGTGTATAAAGGAAATTAATGATTGGGCCTAAGAGCAAAGAATTCGTTTTGATCATTGAAAAACGTGTCCGTAAATAATCATTATTCGTTTCTTCAAACTCTTTTTCTAAACGATGTTCTTGTCTAAATTGCTGAATGATCTGCATACCAGATATATACTCGTTTAACTTCGTATTCAACTGACTTAGTTTTTCCCGCATACTTCTATAGATTCTAGAACTGAATTTTTGATAGTACCAAATCACGATCAGTAAAATAGGTAAGAAAATCAAGTTATACAACGCAATTTTCCCACTGATTTGAAACATCGCAATAAATGACGATACCACAGCAAAGATTCCCGTCAAAACCATTAAAAAGACATACCAGAATTCAAATAAGGTTTCCGTATCATTTGTGACACGAGAAACGATCGAGCCCGCTGGTGTTTGATCAAAGTAACGCATTCCTAATGTTTGCAGTTTTTCAAACAACTTCACACGAATATACTGATAGGTTTTCAGTGAAGCCGTTGAATATAAGAACCATTGGAAAAACCAAACAACACTTTTAACAATCACGCCAAAAAGATATAAGCCAGCAAAAAAGAGAACCACTTGGTTGGTAGCTGTTTTCGGTGTTAGATAATCATCCATAAACGTTTGAATGATCCTTGGTAAAATAATATTGATAATTGACAGGACCAAGGCAAACAAAATCGCTGTTATAAACGTACGACGAAATGGCTTTGCAAATTTTAGCAAGCGTTTGACGATTGAGACTTGTTCTTTTAAGGGAACCGATTTTGTCCATTCTGATTCGTATTTTTCTTCCATTATGCTTCACTCCCTTCGATCTTCGCTTCTAATTGTTGTTTATCCCACATACGCTTATACCATCCACCAAGTCTTAATAACTCTTGATGCGTTCCGCGTTCAATGATTTTTCCTTCATCTAATACAATGATTTCTTTTGCATGCATCACACTACTTAGTCGATGCGCAGCAATGATCGTTGTTTTTTCTTTTCTTGCTTCTTTTAAATTAGAAAGAATTGCTTCTTCTGTTTTAGCATCGACCGCTGATAAAGCATCATCTAAAATCAATAGTTCAGGATCGACGATCAACGCTCTAGCAATTGAAATCCGTTGTTTTTGACCACCGGATAAAGAAACACCACGTTCTCCAACCAACGTATCATAGCCTTTAGGGAACGCTTTGATTTCATTATTGATAAACGCCATCTCAGCTGCTTGTTCTACTTCAACTTCGGTAAAATCAGGATTCGCAAAACGAATATTATCCCGTACTGTCATTGAAAATAGAAAATGATCTTGAGGAACATAGCCCATTGAATTCATCAAAGCATCTAATGAATAATCTTTAATATCATGACCGCCAAATGTTACACGACCTTTGTAATGATCATATTCACGCATCAATAATTTTAAAATCGTTGTTTTCCCTGCTCCTGTTTTCCCAACGATTCCTAATGTTTCTCCTACACCAACGGTAAATTTGATTTGCTCCAAGGTTGCATTGTCATCTTTTGGATAGGTGAACTGAGCAATTTCCATCGATAACCGACCTTTAGCGGGTGTTTGGATTGCATCCTTTTTCTCAATAATATGTGTTTTTTCATGGAGCAACTCATTCACACGATCATAACTTGCATTACCTCGCTCCAATACATTAAACAGACGACCAATCGCAAACATCGGCCAAACGAGCATCCCGATATAACTTATAAATGAAATCAACTGGCCAATCGTGATCGATCCTTCCATAACAAATCGACCACCCATAATGATTGTCAGAACATAGGAAATCCCAATGATCAATGTAATAAACGGATCAAATAACGCATCTAGAAAGTTTACTCGTTTGTTTTTTACGATGGCATCATCGATTTTCTCTGTAAAATCTTGAATATCTTCTTTTTCTTGACCAAACGTTTTGATGACTTTTATACCGGTGATGCTCTCTTGCGTTTTATCATTGATCGTCGAAAACGCTGCTTGTGAATCACGGAATGCATCGTGTAATTTTGACCCTAAAACTCTTGATGTTACAGCCAATAATGGTAACGGAATCAACGCGATCAAGGTTAAACGCCAATCCACAAATAAAATCATAGCAACAATTGTAGCGCCCCCTGTGATCAATGAATCCGCAAAGGTTAAAATCCCTGCTCCTGCAACATTTTGAATAGCGTTTAAATCATTCGTTGCATGTGCCATCAAATCTCCTGTTCGATATTTTTGATAAAAGATGCTATCCATCCTTGTGAAATGATGGAATAATTGCCGTCTTAAATCTTTTTCCAGCTTCGCAGCACTTCCCCAAATATGTGTCCGCCAAATATACCGAAAAATATATTGTGCTAAAGCGGCTGCTAAAAGAATACTGACCCAAAACAAAATAGGTTTGATCGTCAGGTTTTTGGCAGCGATTTTATCGACAACGATCCCAATAACTTTTGGTGGAACTAACTGGACAAGCGCCACCATAACCAATGAAAATACACCAATAATATAGCTTTTTTTCTCCTGTTTGAAAAACCACCCTAACTTTTTAAATATAGACATGTACATTCTCCTCTTCTAAATTGACTACTGTGCGCTCACATCTTTCATTTGTTGTTTGCTCATTTCAATACAACTCCTTTCATTTATTAAAAATAAGTGCAAAAAAACGGACCAAAAAATCGGCCCGTTGTGCTCTTGAATTTCTGAATAGCAATGAAAAAACCTTATTTGTCTCCTTGGTTCTTCATTTGCTGCATCATTTGACGAATCTTCTTCTCAGAAGGTTTTTGTCCCATAGACATCATCATCATTCGTAACATTTCCTCATTAACGGGAGGATTCTTTTTAAAATAATCTTGCATATATTTGCGCGCAAGGAAAAATCCACCTGCTGCACCTGCTAATAAAGCGATAATTGCGATCAATACTACTAAACCTGTTGACATATAAATCTCTCCTTTCTATTAGAAAAGCTGGATAAGAACTTCTGCGAATTTGTTATGCAGTCACTATTCTTGTCTAACTTACCGTTTTTCATTTTAATGGGGTCATTTATCCCTATTTTAATAAATTGCTCTCAAGAAATCATTTTACTAGAAACGGACCAAAAAGAAAAGGTCTTTTGTCATATTCCTCACAAGAAATTTACGAAAGACCATTTCTGCTTATTTTATCTAAATTCAAGAGTTAGTCACTCGAAAAAAAGATAAACGATCCTGTTCAGCTTTTTCTTTAAAATACAATGAGCGTAATATATTGATGTTGAAAAGTACAAAGTGTATCAAAGTGAAACGTTGTTACCACTATATTACTGTCCCTCAATTTTTTCCAATAAATCTGGATCAAATTTTTGTGATTTTAACATAGCAATTTCATAGCCATAAGGTGCTTTACTTGTCTTCTTATCTGCACCTACATATGGTGTTTCTAAAATCTTAGGTAGCTCTTTCAATTTTTCATGATGAACCACTTTATTTAATGCATCAAACCCAATCGTACCAAAACCAATATTAGCATGGCGGTCTTTATGAGAACCCATCGGATTTTTAGAATCATTGACATGAACTACTTTCAGACGATCTAATCCAATGATTTTATCAAATTCTTCTAAGACACCGTCAAAATCATCTTTTACATTATAGCCAGCATCATTGATATGACATGTATCCATTGTGACAGACAATTTTTCATTTAACTTAACACCTTCGATGATCGTTGCCAACTCTTCAAACGTACGACCTAATTCAGTCCCTTTGCCAGCCATTGTTTCAAGTGCAATTTGAGGTACTTGCTCTTTCCATAAAACTTCATCAAGCCCTTTGATGATTTGTTTTAGCCCTGCATCCACGCCAGCTCCTACATGAGCACCAGGATGAAGTGTGATTTGTGTTGCCCCTAATGCATGAGCACGCTCAATTTCTTGACGTAAAAAAGAAGTAGCAAATCCAAAATTTTCTAGTTTGATCGTATTTCCTAAATTAATAATATAAGGAGCATGCACAACGATATTGCTTAAATTATGCTCAGCCATAAATTTTTGACCTGCTTCGATATTCATTTCTTCAATTGGTTTACGGCGTGTGTTTTGCGGCGCTCCAGTATAAATCATAAAAGTCGTTGCATCATAACTCGCAGCCTCTTCCGCTGAACCTAATAACATTTTTTTACCACTCATACTAACGTGTGAACCTAATAACATAATGATCCTCCTAATTTAAAAGCGTAACGAGCTCGTTTAGTCTCGAATGGAAAATAGGAAACAATGACTGAGATGCTTTTTATCTCATTCATTGTTTATCTTTTTCCCGAGAGACTAGCTCGTGAAGCTAGATAATTTAAAAGCGTAACGAGCTTGTTTAGTTCTCGAATGAAACACTAGTCCACTTTTAACTAACTAACTATAATACTCATAAAACTTCTGCTAAATTCTGCATTCTTTAAAAGAGTACGTGAAACCCTCTGAAAAAACAATCTTTTTGCTTCTTTAACAAAGCTATCTCTATTTCTTATTTTTTTCTGCAAAACGAGTATAACTAGCGATCCATTCTTCCATTGAGATTTTACCAACTAATTTGCCTATCAACTCATAAGGAATATTTTTCGGGTTACTAAACCGAATACAGCTTTTTCCCATGTTCAATTTCGTTGGAACCACCTTTTGATATTCTTCTTGAAACCATGTCAATAACTCTCTATTCCCCATGATCCCCATATGATACAAAGATAAGTGCTTTTTCTGAGCAGCCAAACTGATAAAAGGTAATGGTTCATCTTCTCTACCTAGGTAGCCCTCTGGAAAAACACTTAGAGGAACAACATAAGTTGGCATTCCATACTGTAAACGCAAAGCAAAGCCTTCAGGTATATTTTCAGCAATGATTTTCGCCAATTGTTGATAAGAATCTTGCCATTTTGTATCGACGTTTTCTACATATTCTTGAACATGATCCATGCTAATTCTCCTTCAATTTAAAACTATTATCTAACTAGAACTACTTGCCCGATACAATTCTTTCGATTTGAATCCTTTTTCCAAAATCTCGATCATTTCATTTTTTCTTTTCTCTTGTGTTGTTACTTGTTTGGCACTATAAATATATCTTGCCCAACCTTTTTTATACCCTAATGTTAGTTGTTCAAATAAAATTTTTGCTTCTTTATGATTTTCAACAAACGATTCTACTAATGGTATAAACTGAATATAATCATCGACACGAGCGCTGCTAACAGCTTTTATTTTTACTTTTCGTTCAATATTTTTCATACCCGTTACTGTAAAAGTCTCATCCAAACTAACCATTCGATTGAACTTTAACGTACTATTTGCTATATAGCCGTCACTTTCATCCACTTGAAGTGTGGGAAAAATTTCGTCTCGATGAACAAACGTTGAATACCTTTTATTTCCTTTTTTTGGATAGGCAACAAAGAGTACCCCATTCTTATTCAGTAATTGGTGCTCGATCACTTCGGATACAATCTCTTTAAATCCAGCCATCGATTCTACAAAAACAAAAAGTAAATCTACCGGTTCTGTCGGAAGTTGTTTTTGTGTTTCTTTTATTTCAGATAAATATTCTTTAGTTGGTCGATTAACAATTGCTTTGGTTGAATAACTCAGTAAGTTCAATTTTTCGACAATTGATTTCCCCATTCGTTTCAGTCCTTCATTTTATTCTACAACTCACTGATAGTGTACCATAAAACGATTACTTCTTTCACTCACTACAATTTTTATGATTTAAAATAAATCCATCACTCTTTGCTCCGTGGTATACTAAATATATTATCCAATAAGAAAGTAGGAAGACACAATGACCATCATTGAAGATTATATCTCAAATACTCCAGAAGATCGCCAAGCTAAACTAAAACAACTCTATACAACAATCAAGCAACTTATCCCTGAAGCAACAGAAAAAATGTCTTATGGAATGCCCACTTTCTACTTAAATGGAAACCTAGTTCATTTTGCTAATGCCAAAAATCACATTGGTTTTTATCCTGCACCAACAGCTATTGAAGCATTCAAACATGAACTGACAAAATTTAAAACAAGTAAAGGAGCCATTCAATTTCCTCTTGATTGTGAGTTACCAATAGAATTGATCAAAAAAATCGTATTATTTAGATTAGAAGAAAACACTAAATAATAAAAGCGGTTATAAGATCAGTCACAATTTCAATGCCAAACAAAACTACAACTCGTTTTTCCTACTATTTATATTAAGTTTTTTTGATTAAGTATCTATAAATATCTGAACAACTGTTCATTATAGATTTTTTTTGCTATAATATCACGGAATGTATCATTATATTGAGGTGAAGCTTTTGGACAATCAGAATAATTCCCGTCAAACGGAAAAACATTCTACTAAAGGACCAGAAAAGAAAAAGATTTTTTTGATTATAAATGTAGTGATTCGTGTACTGCAATCCCTATTTGTCTTTGCAGTTATTATTCTACTATTAGGTGGGGCTTTGGGACTAGGAATTGGTATGGGGTATTTTGCTTTTCTAGTCGAAGATACACAACCACCAACAAAAGAGGAGCTCCAGACAGAAATCAGTGATATCACAGAAGTTTCTCGAATGACTTATGCTGATGGCACCAATATCGCGATGATCAAATCTGATTTAGTCAGAACAAGAGTTGACGGAGATCATATCTCTCCTCTCTTGAAAAAAGCAATTATTTCGACTGAGGATGAATACTTTGAAGAACATAAAGGTGTAGTTCCAAAAGCAGTTATAAGAGCGCTTGTTTCTGATGCAACAGGTATGGGCGGTTCATCTGGGGGATCGACACTAACACAACAATTAGTAAAACAACAAATTTTGACAGATGAAACTACGTTCAAACGAAAAGCAAATGAAATATTACTTGCTTATCGCATTGAAAAGTACTTTTCAAAAGATGAGATCGTCACCACTTATCTAAATGTTTCACCTTTTGGTCGTAATAACAAAGGTGAAAATATTGCAGGTGTTGAAGAAGCTGCCAAAGGTCTTTTTGGCAAAAGTGCCAATGATTTAACGCTTCCTCAAGCAGCTTTTATTGCAGGTCTTCCACAAAGCCCAATTATTTACACTCCTTATAGCAATACCGGGGCTTTAAAAGCAGATGAAAATTTGGCTTATGGAATGAAACGCAAAGATTTTGTTTTATTCAGTATGTATCGTGAAAAAGCTATTACAAAAGAAGAATATGAAGCAGCAAAAAACTATGATTTGAAACAAGATTTCCAACCGCAACAAGAATCCAATCAAAACTCTGAAAGTTATCTTTACAACGCTGTATTAGAACAAGCAGCCAATACAGTAATGGACATCAATATAGAAAAAGCTGGTGTCAAAAAAGAAGACCTTGATGAACTAGGAATTTCTCAATACAAGGATCAAGCACGAAAAGAAATTCAAAATCGTGGTTATACGATTCAATCCACAATTGATCAAACAGTTTATGATACCATGCAAAACGCTGTCGCAAACTTTGGCTATATGCTAGATGATGGTTATGGTGCAGGACTTGTTGAGACTGGAAATGTTTTGATGGACAATAAAACGGGTAGAATCATCGGTTTTGTAGCTGGTCGAGACTTCAATGTCAGCCAAAGCAATCATGCATTAGATACAATCCGTCAAGTTGGTTCTACAATCAAACCGATTTCGGTTTACGGACCTGCCATCGACCAAGGAATGATTGGTTCTGAAAGTCGCTTAGCCAATTATCCTACCTCATATAGAGGCGGTGATGAACTAACGAATGCAACAAATTCTGGAACAAATACATTCGATACTGTTCGTCATTCATTAGAGTGGTCGTATAATATTCCTGTCTACCATTTAAATGAAGCTATGAAGGCACAGATGGGTGATGATAATTTCTCTTACAATAACTATCTAAGTAAAATGAATTATCCAGCTAGCGATGCATGGGCTTATGAATCGGCGCCTTTAGGTTCTATAGAAGCAACTGTTTTAACTCAAACAAATGGGTTTCAGGCCCTCGCTAATAAAGGACAATATCAAAAAGGCTATATGATTGATAAGATCACAGACAATAGTGGAAAAGTGATTTATGAACATAAAAATACACCGGTTCAAGTCTATTCAGAAGCTACGGCTTCGATCATGAATGACATGATGCGCTCGGTCTTAGATTCAAAAATAACCACTCCGTTCAAAAATATGATCAATGGCCTTAATCCTGCTTTCGGAAATGTCGACTGGATTGGTAAAACAGGAACAACAGATGCTTATAAAGATGCTTGGTTAGTCGTTTCAACACCGACTATTACCTTAGGTTCTTGGACAGGTTATGATAACCCTACAGCAATGAGCCCTAACAGTGGGGATCAAAATAGTGCCTACTTAGCAAACTTGGCAAATGCAATCTATTCTGTCAGACCTGATCTATTCGGTACTGGTGAAAAATTCACCCTTTCTAAAGATGTAATCAAGTCAAATGTATCAAGCTTTACAGGAGAAAAACCGGGTACTTTCACCTATAATGGTGGAACATACACAGCTCCTGGTCCAAATGTTGAATCATTCTATGCAAAAGATGGTGCTCCAAAAAGCAAATACAAATTTGGCTATGGCGGATCCGACGCTAACTACAGTGCTTATTGGGGCCGCTATGCAACATCTTCCCCTTCAAATGGAGGTGCAACAACAACTCCTTCTTCTGAGAAAAAAGAAGACAAGAAAAAAGAGGACAATAAGAAAGAAAATACCACGCCCACATCAAGTGGAAACAGTAACTAATTATATCTTTAATCTTGAAATACCACGCCAAAATGTATGATTTTAGTGTGGTATTTCATTTTTTATTCTATAAAAAAATTGTATTGATTACTCTTCACATATAATCTGTACCGTTTAAACGATAGACTTCTTCTAAATCTTCTTTCATAAAAGGTTCATCTCTATAATAAAATTGACGGTCTTTCTCACTAATTTTGCGTATCACCTTACAAGGATTCCCTACAGCCACTGAGTTTTCTGGAATATCTTTCGTCACAACACTCCCTGCTCCAATAACACTATTTTTACCAATCGTTATACCAGGACAAATCGTAGTATTAGCTCCGATCCAGCAATTCTCTTCAATCGTTACAGGACTTCCATACATCAATCGTCGATAATCTGGGTGGATAGGATGACCAACAGTCGCTATCGTAACGCCCGGGCCAAAAGCAACCTTATTACCAATTTTAATTTTAGCATCATCAATAAAGGTACATCCCATATTTAAGAAGCATTCTTCCCCAATCTCAATATTACGACCATAGCAAAAATAAAAAGGTGGTTCAACCCAAGCATTTATTTTTATACCAAAAATCTCATCTAAAAGTTTAAACCTTTTTTCTAAGTCATCTGGCGACGTTTGATTAAGCGCTACCATTCTTCTTTTTGCCAACATTCGTTCTTCAGGTAATTCTTCACAATCATCCAAAAACAGCTTTCCAGCAAGAATTCTCTCTCTCATATTCATTGATCTTACTCCTTTTCAATTCTTAAGTTGTATTTCAATAACATACTTTTTATTCTAAAAAAACTCCCTATAAATTAGCTACTAGTTTTGTATTCTAGTCTCTATTTTATAGGGAGTTTCTATGATAAGCAATCAATACTTTTCAGTTATTTTATTTAGTTGAACCTTTTTGATCCATACCATATGGTAAGATAACTGTCTTATCTTCGATTTCTTCTTTGTTCATCAATTTTGTCAATAAACGCATTGCTACAGCACCAATATCATATAAAGGTTGTGTCACGCTTGAAAGTCTCGGACGTGAAACTTCTGTTAGCAGTGAGTTATTACTTGTAATGATTTCAAATTCTTCAGGTACTTTTACACCAGCATCAATCATGCCATCCAATAAACCAATTGCTAGTTCATCATCTGTCACATAAGCTGCTGTGGCACCACTATTGCGAATACGTTCAGCTAACGAAATACCAGCTTTAAACTTATACTCAGATTCAAAGATCAAACCTTCATTATAAGATAAGCCATTATCAGCTAAAGCTTCTTTATACCCTTTGATGCGATTTTGACCATTAATAGGATCGATCAATGCACCACTGACAAAAGCAATTTTTTTATTGCCATTTTTAGCTAATAGATTTGTTGCATCTTTTGTTGCTTCTTTATAGTCAATGTTTACACTACCTACTTGTTCATCTGGATCAATTGAACCAGCTAAAACAACAGGTGTTTTAGAACGAGAAAACTCGCCACGAATCTCATCTGTAATATGGTGACCCATAAAGATGATTCCATCAACTTGTTTTGCCAAAAGATTGTTTAATACATTGACCTCTTTTTGATCGTTGCTGTCAGAATTGGCTAAAATAATATTGTATTTGTACATTGTTGCAACATCATCGATACCTCGAGCTAAAGAAGCAAAAAAGATATTACTAACATCTGGGATAATAACCCCTACAGTCGTTGTTTTTTTACTTGCTAAGCCACGGGCTACAGCATTTGGACGATAATCTAAGCGGTCAATTACTTCTAACACTTTTTTCCGTGTAGCAGGCTTCACATTGGGATTGCCATTAACTACACGAGATACAGTTGCCATGGATACATTTGCTTCACGAGCAACATCATAAATAGTAATTGTTTGTTTTTCCATGCTAATTCTCCTAAATATTTATAGTTGTTTTCATTTTCTGAAAACGCTGTTTACATTTCTCACTAAGAATAGCAGAGTTTTTTTATTATTGCAACCGTTTTATCCTATTTTCATGAAAATTTACTCCATATTTCAAAAAGCGCTTTATGGTATTTCGTGGTATGATAAAGATAAGTTTTACAGTAACCAGCTCTAAAAGAAAGAAGGATATTTATGAATCAAGAAAAAATGAATGAACTAAAAAAATGGATGGCCAGCGAAAATATCGATCTTACCTATATTAGTGACCCGGGGCATATTGCCTATTTTTCGGGTTACAAAAGTGATCCTCACGAACGGGTTTTAGCTTTATTTATCTCATTAAATCATGACCCTTTTTTATTTACTCCGGCTTTAGAAGTTGAAGATGCTGAAAAAAGTTCATGGACGTATCCTGTCTATGGTTATCTTGATAGCGAAAACCCTTGGGAGAAAATCGCCCAACTTATCAAAAAAAATGGAGTTCCAACTAAAATAGCTACTGAAAAAGACGCTTTAACAGTTAGTCGTTTTGATATTTTAACTAATTATTTTCCAAATAGCGATTTTTCAGCCAGTGTCACACCTGTCATTGAAAAATTGCAATTGCTAAAAACCTCTTCTGAAGTAACTAAACTGATGGAAGCTGGCGATTGGGCGGATGTCGCGTTAGAGATTGGCTTCAAGGCGATTAAAGAAGGCGCCAAAGAACAAGAAATACTGGCAGAAATCGAGTATCAACTAAAACGTCAAGGCATTCGTTCAATGAGCTTTGATACTTTAGTTCTAACTGGGAAAAATGCCGCGAGCCCACACGGCAACCCTGGAAATACGGCTGTTGCAAAGCAAGATTTGGTTTTATTTGACTTAGGTGTTGTTTACAATGGTTACTGTAGCGATGTTACACGAACCGTCGCCTACAAAGAACCTACTGATTTTCAAAAAGAAATCTATTCAATTGTTTTAGAAGCACAATTAAAAGCCATGGATGCTGTAAAACCTGGTGTTACAGCTGGAGAACTAGATGAAGTTGCGCGCGGCGTTATCAGTGGTTACGGCTACGGTGACTACTTTAATCACCGTCTAGGTCACGGCATTGGAACTACCGTTCATGAATATCCGTCTCTAGTGACTGGTAATGATCTGGTTATTGAAGAAGGCATGTGCTTCTCTATCGAGCCAGGTATTTATATTCCAGAAAAAGTTGGTGTGCGCATCGAAGATTGTCTACATGTGACGAAAAATGGTTGTGAAGCTTTTACAAAAACACCAAAAGAATTAATGATCATCGATTAAAAATAAAAAAACAAAGCCAACATTCTAAGAAGGATGCTGACTTTGTTTTTTTCATTGCTTTTATTATTTTCCTTTAACATCTTCTACAGTTTCTTTAACAGCTTTTTTTGTATCTTTTTTTGCTTCTTCAGCTTTTTGTGGAACATCTTTTGTTACTTCTTTTGCTTCAGCAACGCCTTCTGAAACTGTTTCTTTCGCTTTTTTTGCTGATTCTTTAACATCTATGAAGATATCATCGGAAGCGTCTTCTGCGATGTCACCTAATTCATCAACTTGATCATTTACATCTTGAGCTGTCTTTTTAAAACGATCAGATAGATCATCTGTTTGCTTTTTGAATGACTCTAGAACTGTATCAGAAACGCCTTGTGCTTTGTCTAGTGAATCTTTCGTCTTATCTTTAACGTTTCCTGCCAAGTCACCTGCTTGTTCACCTAACACACTTGCTTTTTCTTTAGCGATCGATGATAATTCAGAACCTTTTTGCACAGCATAATCTGTATAATCCGTTGCTTTATCTTTAAAATCATCTGCTTGGTTCGCTAAATCTTCACGTAACTCTTTACCTGATTTTGGTGCTAATAAAAGTGCTGCTACTGCTGCAGCTGTCCCACCAATGATTGCTCCTAAAAAAAATCCGCCTTTTTTCGCCATGTTTATTCCTCCATTATCTTTTATTATTTCGTTACTTCACTAGTTTTTGATGATTTTTTTGGACGAAATGCTCTAAAAGCCGCTCCGCCTACTTTACTGACAACACCTGCTTTAGCTGTTGTTTTACCGACTGATCCAACTTTCCCAAGTAAATTTCTGCTAGAGTAATTCAACTCAGAAACACTTTCACTTAACTCTGCAACTGCTGCAAACAATGGATCGATTGTTGCCACTTTTTTATTGACATCATCTAGCAACTCATTACTTTTTACTAAAAGTCCCTCTACTTGTCTAGATAAAATATCTACATCTTTCGTCACAACCTCGATTGTTTTATTTGCTTCATCAACCGTGGTTGTCACTTTCTCTACAGTTTTACTGATTTTCATCAATACTAAAACAATAAATACTACTAATACAGCAAACGCCACCGCAGCAATAATCGCTGCAACCTCTCCACCTGTCATCTTCTTGCTCCTTCCATCAATTATTCCATAGTCTTAGAATAACACCAACTGGTCTTTTTCACAAATTATTCAGTTAGCTTTGTTATCTTAATTATAACCCAAGCCTCTATATTTTATAGAAAAAAAGACAGAACAAATTTTGCTCTGTCTTCAACTGAAAAAATCCTATAAAACGTTTCGTTTATTTCTTTTTAGGTGTATCTTTTTTAGCAAGTTCAGCACCCAATTCAATAATATACTCGCGTAAGTTATCCTTGACTTCTGGGTGAACTAAACCATATTCAATACTTGTTTTCATAAACCCAAACTTATCGCCTACATCATAGCGTTTGCCAGTAAATTCTCTAGCAAATACGCGTTGTGTTTTGTTCAATGTATCGATGGCATCTGTCAATTGAATTTCGCCGCCAGCACCTGGTTCTTGTGATTCCAACACGTGAAAAATTTCTGGTGTTAACAAGTAACGACCAATAATTGCTAGATCACTTGGTGCTTCTTCTGGTGTTGGTTTTTCAACAAAATTATTTACGTTATATAGTCCTTTGGCAACTTCAGCCTCTGGATTGATGATTCCATATTTTGAAGTCTCTTCATGGGGAACCTTCATTACAGCGATCGTTGATGCGTGTGTTTCATCATAATCATTCATCAATTGTTTTGACAATGGAATTTTGTCTTCCATGATATCATCACCAAGCATAACCACAAATGGTTCATTGCCAACAAATGCTTTTGCCTGTAACACGGCATGTCCTAATCCTTTTGGATGAGATTGACGAATAAAGTGAAGATTAACATCTGTTGTTTCTTCTACTAATTTTAATAAATCTGTTTTATTTTTTTCACGAAGATTACTTTCTAATTCAAAATTCGCATCAAAATGATCTTCAATCGGACGTTTTGCTTTTCCTGTTACGATCAAAATATCTTCAATACCTGATGCTAAAGCTTCTTCAACGATAAATTGGATCGTTGGTTTGTCGACGATCGGCAACATTTCCTTTGCCATCGCTTTTGTTGCTGGTAAAAATCTTGTTCCCAGTCCAGCTGCTGGAATAACCGCTTTTTTCACTTTCATGCCTATTGGCCTCCTAAAATTTATATAGAAAATTCATTTTCTGTTTTACCATCACGTAACATAATTTCTTTTGCCGCTTGTTTTACATCTTGACCTTCATACAAGACCTTATATATCGCTTCTGTGATTGGCATATCAACATTTAATTGCTGAGATAATTCATACGCTGCTTTTGTTGTAGATACCCCTTCAACGATCATTCCCATATTTTCAAGAACTTCGTCTAAGCTGTGTCCTTTTCCAAGAAGATTACCAGCACGCCAATTACGTGAGTGCACACTTGTACAAGTAACAATTAAATCACCGACTCCGCTCAAACCAATAAAGGTTAAAGGGTTTGCCCCCATCGCCACACCTAAACGACTTATTTCAGCTAAACCGCGTGTCATGATTGCAGCTTTCGCATCATCGCCAAAGCCTAACCCGTGGATTGCACCTGCTCCTAACGCAATGATATTTTTCAACGCAGCGCCCGTTTCGACACCAATTACATCATCATTTGTATAAATTCTAAAATAGTCATTCATAAATAACGATTGAACATATGTTGCATCTGACAAATTCTCACTTGCAGCAGTAATCGTTGTAATATCATGAACAGCGACTTCTTCCGCATGACTTGGACCAGATAAAACAACCACTCCACGCCTTTTATCTGTTGGAATTTCTTCCATTAATACTTCAGATATCCGCTTATGACTTCCCTGTTCCAAGCCTTTACTAGCATGAATGATCAAAGGTTGATTTGTACATTTTTCTGTAAATTCTTGCGCCACCGTTCGAATGGCTTTAGTCGGAACAACAAACAAGACCGCATCTGCATCTTGAATACATTCTTCTAAAGAACTCTTCCCTTGAATCGATTCTGGAATGACCAAATCAGGTAAGTAATGATGATTCGTATGATGCGTGTTGATTTCATCAATTTGTGCTTTATTATGTCCCCATATACGAACCTCATGACCATTTTCTGCTAAAACCTGTGCCAATGCAGTTCCCCATGAACCTGGACCTAAAACAGCAACTTTTTGTTTCATTGGTGAAAATCTCCTTTCAAAATAAGAAGAGCTGATTCGGTGAAGCTAGATCATAGAAAAGTTGAACAAACTAGACCAGCTCTGACAGAAAGATAGGAAAAACAATTGAGTCGTTCTTTGACTCGTTTATTTTTTATCTTCTTTCCCAAAAGCTCTTTAGTAGAAAATCTAGCTCAAAACGTTTCTATAACTCTACCGACTATCCAACTTCTTATTTCTTTAAATAACCAAAATAAATTACTATTCTTATAGTTTTTGTATCCACCTATCATTTTACCATAGCTTAGATGGAATAGGCAGTTCTAAATAGCCTTTTTTGATGTTCCTTTTTCACGGTCATAAAATTTTACAGACCCCTTTTTACGGCGAATAATCATAATCACAATTGCACCGAAAAATAACACAAGAGAAACTAATTGTGAAACTCGGACACTTCCAAATGCATATAAACTATCTGTCCGCATCCCTTCAATAAAGAACCTTCCGAAAGAGTACCAAATGATATATCCTAAAAAGACTTCGCCTTCTTTTAAGAAATTTTTCTTTTTTCTCAAAACAATCAATACAATAAAACCTAAAACATTCCAGATAGATTCATATAAAAAAGTTGGTTGATGATATGTTCCTTCAATATTCATATTGTCGATGATAAATTTTGGTAAATGCAAGCTTTCCAAAAAACCTCGAGTTGTTGCGGGACCATAAGCTTCATGGTTCATGAAATTCCCCCAGCGCCCGATCCCTTGAGCCAAAATCACACTTGGTGCTGCAATATCTAAAAAGGTCCAAGTTGAAATAAAACGATGCCTTGTGAAGAAAAATAAAGCTAGACCTCCGCCGATTAGCCCACCATAAATCGCGAGACCACCGTTTCTAGTCAAAATAATCTCAATTGGATTATCGACATAATCTTGCCACTGAAAAATGACATAGTACAAACGGGCACCAATAATTGCACTGGGTAAGCCCCACAACATAAAGTCAATTACGTCATCTTCTTTTAAACCGACACGAACTGCTTCTCTACTACTTAACCAAACAGCTAGCACGATTCCTGAAACAATAATAATTGCATACCAATACACCGCTATCCCAAAAAGATTAAGCGCTACTGGATTTACTTGTCCTAACATTTGGCTTCCTCCTAATTTAAAAGTGAAGCGGGATCGCTCAGCTCTGACAGAAAAATAGGAAATTATGAATAAGGTGTTCTTTACCTCATTCATAATTTATCTTTTTTTCTGAAGTGCTAACCCGCTTAGCTAGATAATACATATTGGTAAAAACGTTCCACTTCGCTACACCTTGCACTTTTCAACATCAGTTCATTTTATTCACAGTGTTTCAAAGCAAAAGCTGAACAGGCACGTTCAGTTCCAACTGAAAAATAGGAAAATATGAGAGTGGTGTTCTTTACCACAATCAGATTTTATCTTTTTTCCGAAGAGCTAGCTCGCATAACTAGATAACCTTAAAAGTGAAACGGGCTCGATCAGCTCTGACTGAAAAATAGGAAAATATGAGGGTGGTATTCTTTACCACAATCAGATTTTATCTTTTTTCCGAAGAGCTAGCTCGTATAACTAGATACTTCCTGAATTTTCCTCAATCAATCGAGTCAAACGTTCTTCAAATGATTTTGTCGCATCATAACCCATAGTCTTCGCACGAAAATTCATTGCAGCAACTTCAATAATGATTGCCACGTTCCGCCCGGTTTTAACAGGAATACGGATTTGAGGAACATCAACATTTGCGATTTCAACCATTGCATCATCTGATCCTAAACGGTCATATTTTTTATCTTTTTCCCATGCTTCTAAGTAAACAACAAGTTGGACTTGCATAAAGCCGCGAACCGCACTTGCACCAAATAAATTCATTACATCAATGATTCCAATCCCACGAATCTCTATCAGATGCTGTAAAATTTTAGGCGGTTCACCGACGACTGTCAATTCGTCTTGCTGATAAACATCGACTCTGTCATCTGCGATCAATCGATGACCTCGCTTGATCAACTCTAACGCTGTCTCACTTTTACCGATACCACTATCGCCTTGAATCAAGACACCTAATCCATAAACGTCGACTAAAACACCATGTACGCTAGTTCTTGCTGCTAAACGACTGTCTAGGTAGCTGGATAACTCTCCTAATAATCTCGATGTAGAAATCGGTGAACGTAACACTGCCAGTCCTTTTTCTTTTGCGGCTTGTACCATTTCCTCAGGTGCTTCTAATCCTCTAGAGATAATAAAAGCCGGCGTATCCTTCTCACATAAACGACGCATCACCATCAAACGTTCTTCAGGTATCATTCGTTCAGAAAATGTAATCTCCTTACTACCGAATAATTGCAAGCGATTATGAGGATAATAATTAAAGTAACCTGTCAATTCCAGACCAGGACGGGAAATATCTCCTGTTGTGATTTCTCTATTTAAACTTTCTTCATCGCCATAAACGACTTCTAAAGAAAGCTTTTCTACCAGTTGATGAATTTTTACAACTTCTTCCATCTTTATCATTCATTCCTTTCTAGTTCTCTACTCGTTCCATTTTATCATTTCAGGTGGGAAGTTTCTAGCTATTAGGAAGATGTCAGGGGTTTATTTGATTTTCTTTATATCTGATTATTTATTTTGACTAAAGAAACATTATAAAAATGCAACTTTGTTAAAGTCTAATTGTAATTGCCTGTTCTTTCAATTTTTCGATAGTAATATGCTTCACTCAATAATTCTATGTTATTTTTCTCATTAAAAAAATAAAAAAAGGTGACTGATGTACCATTCTCATCAGTCACCCAGCCTAAAATAGGCCAATTATTCTACTATTTAAATTCTCAATACTTATGACTTATTGCCGAACTAGTTCTAACTTTTGTTCGTTGACAATCACAGCGTTCTCTTCTCCATTTGTTACATCAATCGTCCGAACATTATAATCAGTACCGTACACCGCTTCAACATGACCGAATCCTCCGTCATATAGAAGAGCATCACTAATGTTATAAACTGATTCAAAATTGTCTGCGAAACCATTTGGTACAAGTTCAGGATACCAATCTACTGCAAGTTTGTAATCATGGTATCCATTTACTATATTCCTAGACCAGAGACTGTTTGGTGTTTCAGCAAAATAGAGCTTTGCCTTAATTTTAGAAGTTAATTTGATAGCCGCTGTCGTTGACATTCTAGACACTACAATTACTAATTTGTATTTTTTATGTGCTGGTACTTTTGTATTTTGAGCTGGCACTGTAAAAGTCTCCCTGTGGGAGTTTATTTTAGACTCCTCTTTGTTAAAATCAGCTTGAAAACGAATCGTTGAGGAAGCATTCACTATAAGATCAAAACTGATATTGGATTCTGCTCCTAGCGAATAATTTTGCGTGATGGTCGATGTCTCTGACTCTTCAATGACCTCATCACGAGATATTGAGGTAAATACCTGTTCCTCATCAGTATCGTTTATAAAAGTATCCACATCAATATGTTTTGGCTGGATATTATCGTGTATGGTATCGTATACTCTCACATGAGTGTCATAGGCTTCAAAATTACCTGGATATGTTAATGTAGGCTTGGAACCAGGAGGTAACGTACCACTCTCTTGATCAGAAATACCAATGTAATGTCCCATCATCATTAACTGATACCTTGGTTGTTCCAGACCTGGAAATCTTATACCACTATCTTGGTTTACCAACAGATCATTCTGAACTGGTGTACCATTTTGTTCTTCAACTTCTGCTTCAGCAATACTTGCAATTGCTCCTACAGACGATAAACACATAATTGAAGCTATCATATAATAAAATATTTTTTTCATTTTTACCCCTCCTATGCTATTTTATAAACTACTTTTCATCTTTTAACTTATTGCCTAACTAGCTGTATCGCTTTTTCGCTGACAACTACCGCTTTATCTTCACCGTTAGTTATGTCTACTACTTGTGCACGAAAATCTGAACCATATTCTGCCTTTACATGCCCCTGTCCTCCATTGTATAAAACAGGTGCATCTTCATTACTCGCATCTGATTGTACTTCCCAATTCTTTAAAAGATTTGGCAAACTAGAATCTTTTTCTTGTGCTTGACGGTAATGATTTAGTAGTGGATTTACTTTTTCAGAATAAAATGTCTTTCCGTCTGTCCCAAATGCTTTATAAACATCTGCATTAACTTTAGAGGTTAACTTAATATCAGCTGTTGTTGCTGTTTTTGCCATTACTAGCTTCAGTTTATATTTTTTATGCGGCGGAACTTTAACAGGTTGAGAGTTCAAAGTAAGTGTCTCAGAATGACTCCTCTTGGTAGTATCGGCTTTGCTAAAATCTACTTGAAATTTAATGGCTCCACTAGCTTTTACTATAAGCTCAAAACTAAGTCTTGATTCTACTCCTAAAGCATAGTGTTGTGTGATCGTTGCTGTTTCAGTTTCCTCAAATGTTTCTGAATGCGCAATTGACATATATATTTGCTCTACATCAGTTTCATTTGAGAACGTATCCACATCAATATACTTAGGCTGATAGTCATCATGTGAAATATTCTCTACTCTTAAATGATGGTCAAAAAAATTAAAACTTTTCATAAAACGTTGTGGCGTTGCATCTTTAATTGACCCATTCTTTATTTCATATTGACCATAGTGATAGCCTATCTCAACTAACTCATCCCATGGTTGCCGCTCTATACTTTGCATTTCCTGGTTCAGCAAAGGACTATTTTGTATGGGGGTAACGTTTTCTTTCTCCCCTACGGCTTCGGCAGCACTTGCAATTGACCCTACAGACGACAAACACATAACCGTTGCTAAAAAACAGCATAATTCTTTTTTCATTTTTTAATCCTCCTATCTTATTTTTATAAAAAATAGTTCATTTCGATAATCATCAGCCCTCGCTTTCTTTTAGAACTATTCATTAACTCTATTCGTGAGTCTATTTTAATTATATTTACTCGTCCTAAAAAAACATTTGTTTATTCATTTATATATTAATATATTAATATGAATAAGAACATACCATACATGTTATACTTACATAACTTATTGTCCTCAAATTATTTAGTATTATTATTTTAACTAGATTCAAACATACTTACCTTATTGACTATCTCTATTTAATTCGTATACTTAGTTTGTACTATTTCCAGTGATAAAAACATTTATTGGATGTGTTTTTCATGAAAAATAATTTAAAAGAACAAGCGAGAAATCTACCTTTAGCCCCCGGTGTCTATTTAATGAAAGATAAACATGGAGCAATTATTTATGTAGGTAAGGCAAAAAAACTGCGAGAACGTGTCGGCAGCTATTTTGTTCAGAACAAACATTATTCAAGCAAAACAATTCGGATGATTCAACAACTAAATAGTTTCGATGTGATTGAAGTAGACTCGGAGCTTGACGCTCTCTTGCTAGAATGCCAATTAATTCAAGAATGCCGTCCAATTTATAATCGGCAGATGAACTCTTTTGAAAAATATAAATATATTGAAATCAATATGGAAAAAGAAGACATTTCAATCAATATACGCACTGTCCCAACGAAAAAAAATTGCTTTGGTCCATTTTCCACTAATAGGAAACTTTCAGAACTAAAACAAATTTTAGAGAACCTATATGGATTAAATCAGAAAAATTATTGGCAACAAACTTTCTCTGAAAACGCCATGCCTCAATTAGACTCAAAGACTGTTGCTACAGAATTGCTCGGTGCATTCACTCAGAACAATCAACTACCTCAAAATCGTTTAGAAGAAAAAATGATTGTAGCAGCAGAAAATCAATCATTCGAAAAAGCGTCTAAATTACGTGAAGATTGGCAATTCCTCACGCGCTTTTTCAATCAAAATACAAAATTGATCCTAGCATCTCAAACCAATTGGCAGCTTTTGTCCATTCCGATTGGTTCTAAAATAAAATATTATTTGATTTATCAAGGTCTTATTCTAAATAGCCGAATCCTTACAAAACAAACTTTTTCCAACTATACATCTAGCGAACTTGCAAAAAAGATTCTGCCTAAAAATAAACCTGAAAAGATTCAGCAGTTTTCCAAAGAACAAGTCGATTTTATCAATATTTTATATGGCTATATTAACCGACACAAAGAATGCCGATTAGTCGAGCTTACTGATCCATTTGCATAAAGAAAAGGATAAAACCCAACTTATCGTTTGGGTTTTATCCTTATTCACTATATTTATCTAAATTACGTTCACTGACGATCATATTTACTAAAGACATGATTACTGCCATCAAAATCGCTGCTCCAAAGCTGGAAAAACCGAAATTTGTTTCTCCAACAAATGAAGAGGTCATTTTTAAAATTGCCGCATTCACAATGAAACTAAACAAACCAAATGTAAGTAAAGTAAACGGAAGCGATAAAATCGTCAACACTGGTTTTACTAACATATTTAATATGGAGAGCACAAAAGCAGCAATGATTGCCATCCAGATACTTCTCACGAAAATCATATTTGGAAAAATCACTGAGAGTGAAACAAATGTCAACGTATTAACGATCAAACGTTGAAAGTATGTCATTAGAAGTCACTCCAGTCATCATCGTTCACTTTTTCTGCTTGTTTTCTTTGTTTTTGTTCGTTAGCATATGGATTTGCGTTACGTGTATTTCTGTTGTATGGATTTTGATGGCCATAGCTGTTATAGTTTTTAGTTCTACCTGAAGGAATCAAGATAGCTAAAACAATATATAGAAAAATTGGACTGCCAATAAAGATAAAGCTGGCTACCACATAAATCACACGTACAATCGTAGGATCAATACCTAACCATTCCGCAATTCCCGCTAAGGTTCCTGTTAGTACCACATTATTGGGAGATTTTGTCAATCGTTTTCTCATTTTTTTCACCTCTTATCAATTAGATTTTACAATAGAATGGATGAAGAATCATCCTTTTTCTCTTTTATTTCCTCCTATATCGATAGTTAAGAGAACTATTCTTAACTATCGAGAAGGAAGTCAACACAATTTAAGCAATCATGTTCTACGCATTTATTTATCTGTGTCTTTTAAATAAATGTTTCCTGTTGTTGTAGAAGCATTGATTTGAGCCATATCTTCATCATTTAATCGTCTAAATTGTAGTAATTGGTTGGTTCTTTCTTTCTTCTCACGAATCACCTCATAATCACTTAAGCGACTATTGATGCTACCTAAGCTCGTTTTCACTGTACCTTCAACACCCAGTTCATTTGGTAATGCGATTTTTACATTGCCGTTAACAGAACTTGCTTCTACTTTACGTAGTGTCTTTTCTTTCGCCGTGATACGAACATCACCATTGATCAATGAGACACTAACTGTTTGTGGTGTTGCAGCAATCGTTACAGTACCATTTACGGTTTCAATGATATTATCTAGGATTTCACCATCTAAGACTTTGATATCACCATTTACACCTTCAATTTCAAGCATTGTTGCATCGATTTTATTGAATGTGATTGAGCCATTTGTTGATTTAGTGTAAACATCTTTTGCCTTCAACGATTCAATCAAGACATTTCCATTTAACAATTTAATTGATACATGATCAAATGTACGTTCAGGTAAGTAGAAAATCAAATCTGCGCGAACACGTTTGTTTGGAATTTGGAATGAAATCACTTCGTCATCTACATCGATTTGGCTTCTTTCCAAGAACGCTTCAAGCGGTGTTTCAGCATCCATTTTACCATAAAGTTTGATTTTTCCTTCTACTTTAACATCTGGTTGATCCCAAGTTCTAAAGATAATATTTCCATTCGCTACTTTGACATCAATCAAACTTGCAAGCGGTGCTGGGTAATTGAATTCATGTTCAAATTTCGTTGTAGCAACACCTGGAACTTTGAAACTAACGTCTTTCCATTCCATATTATCATTCATTGTTTCAGAAAATGTGCTAAATGTTTTCTTAAGGAATGAACCCAATTGAGATCCTGCTTCACTCATTTTTTCTCCGACTTGATTGATCGTATCCGTTGCTTGATCTTTCCAATCATCAGGAATATCAAATTTTGAAGCGACACGATCTTTCGTACCAGACCATTGTTCTTTACGAATATTTTTCAATTCAGCTTCAAGAGCGATTTTTTCTTGAATTCGTTCGTCTAAAGAATCTTCTAATGATTTGATCTCAGCTTCAAGGGATGCTCTTACTTGTAAATCTTCACTTGTTAATTCGCTTAATTCTTCTTTGGTATTAAGTTCCATCAATTTTTCTTGTGCTTCTTTGACTTCTTCTTTGACACCAGCAATTTCAGCGTTGATTTCATCTAACTCAACAGAAGCACGATTCGCTTCAGTTGCTAGATTATCTAGAATTTTTTCTAGACGTTCATGATCTTGCGCCTCTTTTGCTTTAACATCTTCATCAGAAATTTCAGGTTCGACTACGTCTTCTTCCTTTTTATTTTCTAACTTATTTAATAAATCTACGACTTTGTCATTTTCTTTTGTGTCAACTGTTGGATTTGTTACGTTTACTTGGTCGGCAGCTTTTTTGATTTGTTTTTCATCTTTTTCTGTCGCCATATTTTCTAATAAAACTAAAGCTTCCTCTGAAGATAGGATACCTTTTTTAACTAAGTCTAATACTCTTTCTCTTTCTTTCATGGAAATTGCCTCCTTAGCAAATTTTTCACCCGAGGGTGTTTTCCTTATGTACCTATTATGCCTTCTTTTTAGTTGTTTGTCATAGGACTTTAGAATGAATTTTGACCTGTACTTACGTATGGTATCAAAAAACATTGTGTAAAAACAAAAAAGAAGAAGATCCTCACTTTGAGTATCTCCTCTTTTTCCATTAAATCTACTACACTACACAATCAATCCTTCTAGAAGCTTCTATAGTAGTAGTAAATGAATGATTATTTTCAAGAAATTTGTTTATAGATTAATTTAGGTGCTATTCCTGTATCACCAATTTGGATATTTTCTTTGATCATTGCTTCTACTTCAGCAACATCTTTTTTGTTTGCATGGATCGTTACAAGAGAATCGCCAACTTTAACATCGTCACCAATTTTTTTGTTTAAAACCAATCCTACTGCTAAATCAATTTCATCTTCTTTCGTTGCTCGACCTGCTCCTAATTTCATAGCAGCTACACCAATGGCATCAGCAACGATCTCAGATACAACACCTTCTTTATCTGCTGTTACTTCAAATGTATATTGTGCTGCAGGTAATAATTCTGGATTTTTGACCCACTCTGGATTACCACCTTGATTTTTAACGAATACAGCAAATTTATCTAGAGCTGATCCGTCTTCGATCACACCTAACAACATTTTGCGTGCTTCATCTAAAGAATCTGTTTTTCCTGCTAAAACAACCATTTGACTACCTAAAGTTAGGACTAGTTCCGTTAAATCTTCTGGCCCATTTCCTTTTAGAGTATCGATTGCTTCTTTGATTTCTAAAGAATTACCAATCGCAGCACCTAAAGGTTGAGACATATCAGAAATGATTGCCATTGTTTTTCTTCCAACAAGATTTCCGATGCGAACCATCGCTTCAGCTAATTTCTCAGCATCTTCTTCTGTCTTCATAAATGCTCCAGCACCTGTTTTTACATCTAAGACAATCGCGTCTGCACCAGCAGCAATCTTCTTACTCATAATAGAGCCAGCAATCAACGGAATAGAACTTACTGTTCCTGTTACATCACGTAGTGCATAGATTTTTTTATCAGCTGGCGTTAGATTGCCAGATTGTCCGATAACAGCGATCTTGTCTTGATTGACAATATTAATGAATTCTTCATCACTGATTTCAATATGGAACCCATCAAATGATTCTAATTTGTCTAATGTTCCACCAGTATGACCTAAGCCACGACCTGACATTTTTGCAAAAGGAATATCTAATGCTGCAATGAGTGGAGCTAAAACTAAAGTTGTTGTATCACCAACACCGCCAGTAGAATGTTTATCCACTTTTACGCCTTCAATTCCAGATAAGTCAATCACATCACCTGAATCGACCATTGCTAGAGTCAAGTTTGCACGCTCTTCATCCGTCATGTCTTGGAAATAAATAGCCATTAATAAAGCACTTGCTTGATAATCTGGAATTGTTCCAGCAGTATAGCCATCAATAAAAAACTTGATTTCTTCTTTTGTTAATTCAAGTCCGTTTCTTTTCTTCTCAATAACATCGACCATTCTCATTTTCTTCACCATTCCTTTTTTTTATTTTAAATCTCCTAAGAAGCTAGTCCCATATTCCGGCATACGTACATTGAAATTATCCGCAACGGTAGCACCAATATCAGAAAACGTTGTTCTCACACTTAATTCATAACCGCGTTTGAAACGTTTAGAATAGACTAATAATGGTACAAACTCCCTAGTATGATCTGTTCCTTTGTATGTCGGATCATTTCCATGATCTGCTGTAATAATCAATAAATCATCCTCTGTTAACTTAGCAAAAACCTCTGGCAAACGTTGATCAAATTCTTGTAGTGCTTGTCCGTATCCTAAAGGATCTCTTCGATGCCCAAATACTGCGTCAAAATCAACTAAGTTTAAAAAACTCATGCCATGGAATTCTTTATCCAGTAATTCGATAAATTTATCCATACCATCCATATTTGAAACTGTACGAATACTTTCAGTGACCCCTTCACCATCAAAAATGTCAGATATTTTTCCTAGCGCGATTGAATCCAATCCACTCTCTTTTAGTGTATCCATCACAGTTTTGTCAAAAGGTTTCAAGGCATAATCATGGCGATTAGCTGTACGTGTAAATGTTTCTTTTGATGTTCCTACAAACGGTCTAGCAATAATGCGGCCTAGCATATAGGGCTCATCTCTCGTAATTTCCCGAGCATATTCACAAATGCGATACAATTCTTCTAAAGGAATGATTTCTTCATTTGCTGCAATTTGTAAAACAGAGTCTGCAGACGTATAAACAATCAATGCGCCTGATTTAAGCTGTTCTTCTCCTAGCTCATCAAGAATTTCGGTTCCGCTTGCAGCTTTATTGCCAATAATTTCTCTTCCAGAGAAGGCTTTGAGTTTTTCTAATAATTCATCTGGAAATCCATCTGGGAAAACTCTAAAGGGTTTATCGATATACAACCCCATAATTTCCCAGTGACCTGTCATTGTATCTTTACCAACAGAGGTCTCTTGCATTTTGGTATGATAGCCGATAGGCACTTCTACTTTTTCAACGCCCGCAATTTCTTTAATGTTAGACAAACCTAGTGCTTCCATGTTAGGAAGGTTCAGTCCGTCCATTTCTCTAGCAATATGACCTAGCGTATCCACATTGAAATCATCAAAATCATTTGCGTCAGGTGCCTCACCAATTCCTACTGAATCCATTACAACAACATGAATTCTTTTAAATTCTTTCATTCCTTTTCACCTCACCTATTAAACTTAAAAATTAATAAAGCAAACCAACGATTGTCGCTGTTAAACAACTAACTAACGTTGCACCGAATAATAATTTTATACCGAAACGTGCCACAACATTTCCTTGTTCTTCGTTCAGGCTTTTTACAGCCCCAGAGATGATGCCGATTGAAGAGAAGTTTGCAAAAGAAACTAAGAAAACAGAAATGATAGCTGTGGTTCTGCCAGAAAATTCTATCGAGCTTGACGTTAAGTTCGTCATTGCGACAAATTCATTTGAGACTAGTTTAGTCGCCATAATACTTCCAGCATCTACGATTTCATTTGCAGGTACACCCATTAAGAACGCAAATGGTGCAACGAGATAACCGATAATATCTTGGAATGACATTCCAAAAATTCCTTTGAAAATTGCGTTGATCATTGTAATAACAGCTACAAATCCGATCAACATCGCAGCAACTGTAATCGCTACATGGAAACCATCCATGATGTATTCCCCTAACATTTCAAAAAAGGATTGTTCTTTTTCATCTTTTACTTCTAAAACATCTTCTTCTGCTGTCACTTCATACGGATTAATCACGGATGTGATAATGAATCCTCCAAATAAATTTAAAACAATGGCCGTCACTACATATTGTGGTTTCAATAAAAACATGTAAGAACCGATGATTGCCATCGATACAGTTGACATTGCTGAAGCACATAATGTATATAAACGATGTTTTGGTAATAAACCTAGCTGTTTTTTCACAGAAATAAAGACTTCTGATTGACCTAAAATAGCTGAGGCAACTGCATTATATGATTCTAATTTTCCCATGCCATTCACCTTACTTAAAGCAAGTCCAATATATTTCACAATAAACGGAAGAATTTTAAAATACTGCAGAATTCCGATCAATGCCGAAATGAAAACGATCGGTAATAAAACACCAATAAAAAATGAGCTTTCGTCTGGATTGATCAGACCTCCAAAAACAAAATTCACACCTTCAGCAGCATATTGCAGTAAATTATCAAATCCTTTGGCAATTCCTTCTATAACGAAATTACCAACGCTTGTATTCAGTAACACAAAACCTAAAATAAATTGCAAAACTAACATGACAATAATCGGTCTAACTTTAACTTTTTTACGATCATTACTCGTTAACCATGCCACTCCGATAAAAAATAACAAACCTAGGCAACCAATTAAATACTTCATCTTATCCTCCAATTGAACTCGTTTACATTAGCTTGTAAAAGTAAGCAAGTTGCTTACTTTATTTTCTTTTTAATAACCGCTACCTTGGTCAGTTGTTTCACCAGAAACGATTGAAACCCCAGCACTTGCACCGATTCTTGACGCGCCTGCTTCGATCATTGTTACTACTTCTTCTTTTGTACGAACCCCGCCAGAAGCTTTAACACCAACATCAGGTCCTACAGTTTTTCTCATTAATGCAATATCTTCTGCTGTTGCTCCGCCTGTAGAAAATCCTGTTGATGTTTTAACAAAATCGGCACCTGCTTTAACTGATAACTCAGAAACTGTGACAATTTCCTCTTTTGTAAGCAAACATGTTTCAAGAATAACTTTTACAAGAACATCTCCTGATGCTTCAACAACTGCACGGATATCTGCTTCAACTGTTTCTAAGTCGCCAGATTTCAGTGCACCTACATTGATTACCATATCGACTTCTGTAGCACCATTAGCAATAGCATTTTTAGTTTCAAAAGCCTTTGTTTCAGATGTATTTGCACCTAAAGGAAATCCAATTACAGTACAAACATCAACGCCAGATCCTTTTAATTCAGTACTTGATAACTTAACCCAATAGGGATTCACACAAACTGAAGCAAACTGATATTTTTTAGCTTCTTGACAAAGTTTTACAATCATATCCTTTGTTGTTTCAGGTTTTAATGCTGTATGATCAATCATTTTTGCAATAGTCATTATAACTCTCCTTTAGTTTTGATAATTGTATTATACACTCCACAAGAACATTTGTAAACACCATCATGAAATTATGTTCATTTTAAGATAAAAATAGATAGGAACGTTGTTTTAATCCGTTCCTATCTATTCTGGCTCTATACTTTCTGATGTTGGTGAGAAATCACTGGCATCTTTTTAATGCAAAATAATAGAAAAGACACCCTGATATCCTTTAGAATTAAGTCGACTAAAACCAATCAAAAGGAGGAAATCAAGATGTCCTATACAAATCTTATCAAAAATACCTTAGATATTCTAGACTTAAATATTACTTTTAATGAAAATTCTTTAAAAAAGGAACGAATCAAAGGACGAATCTGCCACGTATTTTCTGGTACATTGGACTATTCCGCTCACTCCTGTCATCATTGTGGTGCCAAAGAAAACGGATCGATTATTCTTTGGAGCTTTACAACGTGTCTGATTTTACTGAATGATGTCTCTGAATACCAAACATACTTACGCTTGAAGAAACGTCGTTTCTTCTGCCATTCTTGTGATAGAACTTTTGTCGCTGAAACAAGTCTTATCGAAAAGTGTTGCTCGATTTCTAAGAAAGTCAAGCTTTCGATTGCCGAGCGTCTACGAAACACTTCGTCTATGAGCGAAATTGCCCGTCAAAAGAAGGTCTCTGTTTCCTCTGTTTATCGCGTATTGAAACAGTTTTACGAACCAAAAAAAATCAATCGACTCATCTTGCCAGAAGTTCTTTGTTTTGATGAATTTAAATCAGTGAAACAAGTCGCTGCCTCTATGAGTTTCATTATGATGGATGGACAAACAAAGCAATTACTCGATGTCGTTGAAAACCGCCAGTTGCCTTTTTTAGAACGCTATTTCTCACGATTTTCTTTATCTGTTCGTGAAGGTGTAAAATACATTGTTTGCGATATGTATACGCCTTATTTTTCTTTAATTAAGAAACTATTTCCCAAGGCTCAGATTGTTCTTGATCGCTTTCATATTGTGCAACACATCGGGCGAACGTTCTTAAAACACCGTATTCAACGAATGAATACCTTTCTCCATCAAGGATCTGTAGAAGCCAAAAAATACCGTCACTTGAAGAAATACTGGAAACTACTTCAAAAGAATCAATCGAAGCTCAATTTTGAAAAACGCCAATGGCATCCTTCCTTCCGTGCTTATTTAACAGAAACCGAACTCGTGGATCGGTTACTTGCCTATGATGAAGAATTAAAAGCTGGCTATACCTGTTATCAGGATTTTCTCTATGCCATACAAACAAGAGATTACACACGGTTTCACGCGTTATTAGAACAAGATTATTCTAGGCTTCCAGCTTATTATCAAACAACCATTACTACCTTTAAAAAAGTTCAAACGGGCATTAAAAATGCGTTGGATTTGCCTTATTCCAACGGACCGTTAGAATGCTTGAATAACCATATCAAAGTATTAAAGAGAAATGCCTACGGCTTCCGCAACTTCTATAATTTTAAATTGAGGATTACTTTATGCTTTGGTACTATTCTTTTTCAACCAAATAGAAAAACCTAGAGGAATTTCCCTCTAGGCTTCATCATTGATTTAATTCTTTAGATTTTCTTCACCAACATTAGTTGACAAAGAGCCTCTATTCTCATTACCTTGTTTATAGCTTCAGTAAACCTTCCGCAGCGCTTTGATCGATGATCAATACATTAGCGTACTTACCTGCTAATGCGCCATCAATCGCTTCAATTTTTCGTGAACCGCCAGCGACTAAAATCGCTTTTTCTTTTTCTCTTAGATCAGATAATTCAATACCGATCGTCCGTTCATTGATTTTCTGACTGCATATTTCACCACTGCTATCAAAGAAGCGAGAACAAATATCGCCAACCGCTTGTTCTTTAAGAAGTTGTTCTTCTTCATCACTAAAATAGCCTAAACGAAATAACAGCGCTTCGTCTCTAACTGTTCCTACTGTAAATAGCGCAATATTCGCTTGTTTCCCTTTTGTGATGATTTTTTGGATATGACGATCTTGCTCTACCATTTTTTTTACTTCTGCATTGTCAAAAATAACTGGTAACGGAAGTTGCATCGCAACTGTTTGAAAAGCTTTTTCAAATAACGTCAGCGTTTCATTGGCGTATGTATTCACATTAGAATGACTGATTCCGCCCTTCAATTGAACAATTTCTACACCAACTCTCTCTTGGGTATTCAGTTTTCTTGCCACTTCATACATCGTTGTTCCCCAACTAACCCCCAGAATATCACCATTTTTGATTGTTTCTTCTAAATACTCTGCTGCATAAGACGTAAGGTACTCTGTAATAACTTGATAATTTGTTTCAGGTGAAAATACAACATGTACTTCTAACAAGTCATATTTTTCTTTAAGTCGTTTTTCGAGCTCAAACAAATCGGAAAAAGGGTCTGAGATCGTAATTTGTACATATCCTTTTTCTTTAGCATAATTCAGTAATCTAGAAATCGTCGGACGGGAAACATCTAATTTTTTTGCAATTTCCTGCTGACCAAGACCAGATTGATAATACAATCTGGCTGCTTCAATACTAAGCTGTTGTTTTTGTTTATCCATAATTATAATCCGTTCTTTTTATTTTCTTCAATTATAGCAAGAAAAAATTAGGAAAACAAACCACACTTCCTTAGTCAATTAAATAAATATGTCTAAATTCTTCGAGTTTTTCTTTGTCAAAATCTAAACATTCTGCTGCGTAATTTTCTGCGGTGCCAAAATGTTTCTCAATCAAATGGAAGGCATGATCTAAATAATCTTCTTTTACATAAAGTGCAGTTGCTAAAGATTCCAATTGTTCTTCACTAAACCCTTGTTCTCTAAACTGCTGTACCAGTTCGTCATTAGCTTGTTTTCTTTCTTCATTCGTTACTAAGAAATCTTTATAAATCTCTTCTTTTTCGACATTTAGGAGTAATAGTAATAAAGCTGAAGCATAACCTGTACGGTCTTTTCCAGCAAAACAATGAAAAATGGTTGACCCGTTTTTATTTGCTAAGATATACGCCATAAATTCTGTGAAACCTTCTTGCGCTCCTGGATTTAAGATCAAATCTTCATAAACACCTAGCATATGTTTATCAACAGCTTCAATCGATTTTAGTTTAGCAAAATCAGCTAAACTCGAATTTTTAGCATTCATTTTCCCAAGCAAATCTAAATTGACATATTCCACATCTTCAATCGGTGTATCTGGTGACTCACTGATTTCAAACTCACGTCTAAAATCGATGATTCTGGTTAAATTGAATGACTCAATCAATGTTGTTTGTGTTTTTTTATCTAAATTGACTAGATGACCTGATCGTAATAATTTTTTTGGTTTAATCATTTTTCCCTCTTTATTTTTAATACCACCTAAGTCTCTAAAATTCGTAATTTTTACATTCATATGTTTATTCCACCTTTACGCGTTTACTTTTTTTCTTCTTTTTTCTTCTGCAAATGCTACACTTCCTAAAAGAACCACAATAATTACAATGGAAATATAGAAGATAATAAATGTATCATTCCAACCATGAAGTACATGTCCAAAGAAATTCACACCATTTTTAGAGGGATCTGAAATTTTAGCTAATAAGATTTTCGCCATTGAGTCCCCAAACAAATAGGCAAACGCTCCTAATAAACCTCCTGAAACGACTGTTGCTTTTTTGGGCACGAATCCTAACATAGATAAGTTGATCAATAATTGTGGACCAAAAACCATCATACCTAACATAAATAATGATACGTTGATTACAAGTTCTGTCGTACCCAGTTGATAGCCGATAATGCCAATCGGTAATAGAATACTGCTGATTGTGGCAACTAAAGCAGGACGTCCTTTAAGTAAATCTGAGATATAACCCCAAGCTAAGCAACCGACTAAAGCGCCCATTTCAAAATAGAAAATCGTTTGAGCTGCTGCTTCTTGTGAAAAATTGAGATGTTCTGTCACGTATAAAGGCGCCCAATTATCAATCCCAATACGGACAATATAGACAAAAACATTCGCTACGCATAAAATCCAAATGTATGGATTTGTTAATAAATACTTTTTAAAAATTTCCCATTTCGTTAAATTCTCTGCATCTACGTTTGCTTCTTCAATCGGTTCGCCAAAAATCTCTTCACTTGAATTCCAGCCTAAATCTTCTGGTCTATTTTTACCAATAAAAAATGTAACTACAGCAACTACTGCCGCAACGATTGCTGGAATAATAAACATTCCTGCTACTTGTCCTTTAAAGAAAGTCGTTGCACACCACACTGCAAAAATCCCAGCAAAACCACCACCGATATTGTGAGAAGCATTCCATAAACCGATATATCTCCCACGATTGCTTCTTGTTGTCCATTGTGTAATAACAGAAGCACTACTTGGCCCGCCCACACATTGGAATAATCCATTTAAAGACCATAAAACAACGATCCATCCCATTGGAACATTATTCATCGTAAATAATAGCCCTAAACATAAAACGGTAATTGATGATAACAACAATAAGATAGACAAAATTTTCTTGGTATTTTTACCATCCACAATATAACCAACAATAAATTTACCAAATCCATAAACAATCGAAAAAACAAAACCGATATAGCCAAGGTCTGTTGTTGTAAGTCCCAATTGACTTTTTAATAATGGCTGAGCTGCTTTAAAGTTATTCCGTATCATATACATCGTGATGTAAATAACCACGACAACTAAAAACGGTTTCATAAATTCTTTAAACCATCTTTTTCTTTGTTCAGCAATCGTTAGCTGATTCGTTTTTCCAACTTCACTATTCATTTCTTCCAATTTTTTTCACCTCAAACAAAATAATTATAATGGTCTGCGCTTTCCAATATAATTGTATAATACATGTTGAATGAAATATTGTAAACACTTTATTGAAATTATGTTCAATTTGATCGCTGTTTTTCGAATGTTTAATTCTGGTTTAACGTTTTTTTACAAAAAAATACCTTCGAAAACTTATCGAAGGTATTTTCTTTGATACTTATTCATCATGATTACTGTTTAACTCTGTGATTTTTCCTGTCGCAAGATAGACGATCCACTCACAAATATTTGTCACATAATCCCCGATACGTTCTAGATACGTTGCGACATGAAGATAATCTGTCCCACTGATTACAGTTTCTGGATTTGACTGCATCGCCTTGATTGAGTGGCTATAAATGCTATCAAAATACTCATTTACTCTAGTATCCATTTTAGCAATCATTCTTGCGTCTTTTTGATCGGTTTTGACATAAGCAATCAATACATTATCAACCATTTTCTTCACGTAGTCAGACATATCAGAAATTTCTTTTTCAATTTCAGGAATTCTTGTCTCACCTTTTAAGCGTATAGTTGATTTTGCAATTGATACAGCATGATCTGCCATTCTTTCCAAATCAGAGCTGGCTTTCATGACTGTGATGATCATTCTTAAATCAGTTGTTACTGGTTGCTGTAAGGCAATCATTTCAAAGCTTTTCTTTTCTAGCTTAACTTCCATATCATTGATTTCTACATCATAATCGATTACTTCGTTGGCAATCTTTTTATCATGATTGATATAAGCACGTACAGATTTATGTACGACATTACTTACCATCATGCCCATTTCATAAAATTGATTATGCAGATTTAATAGTTCTTCTTCAAATTGGCTGCGCAACATGTGTATTCCTCCTTTTTTTTAACCAAATTTCCCAGAAATGTAATCTTCTGTTTGTTTTTCTTTAGGATTTAAGAATATTTTCTTCGTATCATTAAATTCTATCAATTCGCCTTGTAAAAAGAAAGCTGTTTTATCAGAAATTCGTGAAGCTTGAGACATATTGTGGGTCACCATGATCATAGTGTATTTTTCTTTTAATGTTAAAAGCATATTTTCAATTTTACCACTTGAAACAGGATCAAGCGCACTTGTTGGTTCATCCAATAAAATAATCTCAGGATCAACAGCTAAAACACGAGCGATGCAGACACGCTGTTGTTGTCCGCCAGATAAAGACAAGGCACTTTTATGCAGTTTGTCTTTCACATCTTCCCACACAGAAGCTGCTTTTAAGCTATTTTCCACTGCTTCATCTAGTACTTGTTTATCCTTCTCACCTTTTAAACGTAAACCATAAATCACATTTTCATAAATCGAAAAGGGAAACGGATTGGGTTGTTGAAATACCATACCGATTTCTTTACGTAAATCTACGATGTCCGTTTTCGGACCATAAATGTCTTTGCCTTTGTAAACCACGCTTCCAGTGATCGTAACACCTGGAATCAAATCATTCATTCGGTTCAATGAACGTAGATACGTCGATTTACCACAACCAGATGGTCCGATCATAGCAGTGATCTCCCCTTGATTGATGCTCAAGTCAATCCCCTTTAAAGCTTCTTTTTTACCGTAATATAAATGCAAATCTTTTGATGAAATAATTTCTTTTGTCATCTTGCTCCTCCTAACCAAAATGTCCAGAAACGTAATCTTCTGTAGCTTGAATTTTTGGTCGTGTAAAGATTTTTCTTGTTTCATCGTATTCAATCACTTTGCCTAGGTAGAAAAAGGCAGTGTAATCACTGATACGGGCAGCTTGCTGCATATTATGGGTTACGATAATGATCGTATAATCATCTTTTAAATTCACCAATGTTTCTTCTACTTTACCAGTTGAAATTGGATCTAGTGCACTAGCAGGTTCGTCTAAAAGTAAAATATCTGGCTTCATCGCAATGGCTCTAGCAATACATAAACGCTGTTGTTGACCACCTGATAAGGCTAAGGCACTTTTGTCTAAATTATCTTTGACTTGCTCCCAAAGTGCTGCTTGTTTTAAACTTGTTTCAACAATTTCATCTAGTTTTTTCTTGTCTTTTTCACCATGTTGCTTTAGAGCAAATGTGATATTCTCATAGATTGATTTGCTAAATGGGTTAGGACGTTGAAAAACCATGCCGATTCGTTTGCGCATTTCATAAACATCGACTTCTTTTGTATTGACATTTACCCCTTTGTACATGATGTTACCCGTTACTTTGGTATTAGCGATCCCATCATTCATCCGATTCAATGAACGTAAATACGTCGATTTTCCACATCCTGATGGACCAATCAAAGCAGTGATTTTATTTTTTTCAAATTCCAAATCCACGCCCTTGATTGCTTCATTGTCTCCATACCAAACATGAAGATCATCTGTATGCAACGCAATCGGTTCAGGCAGTTTAATGATATTTGTGTCATTTAAATTATATTCTTTCATTCTGATTCCCCTAACATTAGGCTGATGTCATTCTTTTATATAATCTGTTTCCGATAAAGCGTGCGCCGAAATTGAAGAGTAAAACGACTAAAATCAGAACTGCAGAAGCACCCGCAGAAACAGCTGCACCATCCGGCATTGTACCTTCTGTATTGATTTTCCAAATATGAACAGCTAAAGTTTCAGCTTGACGGAAAATACTGATCGGACTTGAAACACTTAATGGATTCCAATTACTGAAATCTAATGCTGGTGCACTTTGACCTGCCGTATAAATCAAAGCAGCTGCTTCACCAAAAATTCTTCCTGAACTCAAAATCACTCCTGTTAAAATACCAGGTAATGCTTCTGGAACAACTACTTTCATCACTGTTTCCCAGCGAGACAATCCTAATGAAAGTCCAGCTTCTCGTTGTGTATAGTGAACTGCTTTTAATGACTCTTCAACATTTCTTGTTAATAAAGGCAAGTTGAAGAATGTTAATGCCAAAGCACCAGAAATGATCGAAAAACCATAGCCCATTTGTACAACAAATATTAAGAAACCAAACAAACCAACAACGACTGAAGGCAGTGAACTTAAAATTTCAATCGACGTGCGAATCACATCTGTTACCCAGTTTTTCTTCGCATACTCAGATAAATAAATGCCCGCACCTAACGAAATAGGAAAACTGATCAGCATCGTGATCAACAATAAGTATAATGAGTTAAATAACTGAATACCAATACCCCCGCCTGCTTGATATGCTTTGGAAGGTTTCGTTAAAAAGTCCCAAGATATATGCGGGATACCGCGAATTAAAATATAAAGCAGCAAAGCTGCCAAAATCAAAACGATCACGCCTGAAATAGCGTATAGAACGCCTGTTGCAAATTTATCTGCTTTTTTTGCATTCATTATTTCAAGGCCCCTTTCCTACCGATGATCCGAATAATAATATTAAATAGCAATGACATTAACAACAGGATCAACGCAAGTGACCAAAGCACGTTGTTTTCTACTGTTCCCATAATTGTATTTCCGATGCCCATCGTCAAAATACTTGTTAACGTTGATGCTGGTGTCGTCAAACTTGACGGCATGATTGCTGCATTTCCGATAACCATTTGAATCGCTAAAGCTTCACCGAAAGCACGTGCCATTCCAAAAACGACGGCTGTTAAAATACCAGGGACTGCAGCGCGTAAAACAACTTTGTAAATTGTTTGCCAACGAGTCGCTCCTAAGGCTAACGATGCTTCCCGATAATGACGAGGGACTGACTTTAGCGCGTCAACTGTCATTGTTGTAACTGTTGGTAAAATCATAACAAATAGTACAAATGTCCCCGCTAAAATCCCAAAACCTGTACCACCAAAGATCGAACGAATAAAAGGTACGATCACAGATAAACCAATAAATCCATAAACAACAGAAGGAATCCCAACCAATAATTCAATAACTGGCTGTAAAATCTTTGATCCTTTTTTAGGTGAAATTTCTGTCATAAACACAGCTGCACCAATCGCAAATGGCGTTGCAATGATCGCAGACAAAAACGTTACGATAAAAGAACCCGCAATCATCGGTAAAGCTCCTACCATTGGCTTACCATCTGTTCCTGTTTCACTTGGATTCCAGTTTGTACCGAATAAAAAGTCGGATACTTTGATTTTATTCGTAAAAAAAGTCGCTAAACCTTTACTTGCCACAAAATAAAAGATGGATAAAACAACCAAAACAATCAAAGCGATACAAAGAAAACTAATAAATTTTCCTCGTTGTTCCATTCTGGCGCGCTTTGATTTTGTTAACAATTTCTTCTGCACATCTTCCAAGAAAATTCCTCCTTAAATTAAAAGCGTAGCGGGCTCGTTCAGCTCTGACAGAAAAATAGGAAAAATTGACTGTGACGCTTTTTGTCACATTCCATTTTTATCTTTTTTCCGAAGAGCTAGCCCGCAAAGCTAGATAGCATTAAAAGCGTAATGAGTTCATTCAGTTCTGACAGAATAATAAGAAAAATCGAATGCGATGTTTTCTACCGCAATCAGATTTTATATTTCTCCATTTGCTCAACACTTTCCATAATAAAATCAGTGTAACTTTTGAACATAAATTTGCGTTTAATAACATGTAAATCTTATGTTAAGTTTGTAAATTTTGTGTAAAGACGGATTATTTAACAAGATTTCCTTGCCAATCACGTTCTATTTTCATTTTTGAAACAGGGATATACCCTAATTGAGCAATAATTTTTTCCTGTACATCATCTGACAACATAAATTGCAAAAATTCATCTGTCAATTGCTTTGGCTTTCCTAACGTATACATATGTTCATAGGACCAAATTGTCCATTTATTCGTTATAACATTCTCGTCAGTTGGCTTTACCCCATCAATGCTTAACGTATTCACTTGATCATTAACATAAGAAAAGGCAGTATAGCTGATTGCTCCAGGTGTATCGGCAACAATAGAACGAACCATCCCACTTGAATCCTGTTCTTGAGCTTGAATCGCTGTTTTACCATCTAATACCCAACGCTCAAAAGTCACGCGTGTACCACTTCCAGCTGCACGATTCAACATAACAATTGCAATGTCATTTCCACCAAGTTCTTTCCAGTTCGTTATTTCGCCTAAAAAGATTTTTCTAAGGTTTTCTAATGAAATATCTGATACCCCAACATTCTTATTAACGATTGGTGTAATTCCTACTACAGCAACCTTGTGATCTGTCAGTTTAGATGCATCGATTCCTTTTTTTTCTTCTGCAAACAAGTCAGAATTCCCAATGTCTACTGCACCAGACTGAACTTGACTCAATCCTGTACCGCTTCCGCCTCCTTGAACATTGACAAAGCGTCCTGGGTTTTGGTTTTGAAACTCTTCTGCTGCCGTTTCAACTAGCGGTTGTAGCGCAGATGAGCCGACTGCTGTGATCGATTCACCTCGATCAATCCACTTAGCACATCCTGATAAAGTTAGTATTCCAACTAAACTAAAAAATAATAGCATTTTCTTTTTCATTTATCTGATAATCCTCCAAACTCAATTCAATCAATTCATTTTAACATTAACTGTTTCCATTGAAAATTATAAGTTGTCGACATTGGCCATTTTTTAGAATAAAATAACAGAAAAAGGCAAATTAAAAAGTGACTGGAATCCAACTCTTTGAGTCACATCCAATCACATGAATTCCGAATAAACTGTGAAATCAGAAGCAAGTACTACACTTCAATCACATCAAATTCTAAGTGCTAAAATACTGATTTTTGAAGAATTCCGAAATAAGTTCTTCTGTCCCCACAGCATTATAATAGTGGTGAAATTAGGCGTGCTAATCCTTCTTTTAATTTAATCAGAACACCACGATTCCGATATTTTTCTTCTGTCAAAAGTTCAGATACTTTAGAATCTTCGTAAAAAGCATCCCGTACTTCTTTCGAAAATTCTTGATCATAAATTATCGTATTGACTTCAAAATCAAGCCGGAAAGAACGAACATCGATATTCGCTGATCCAACAGAAACAATTCCTCCGTCAATGATCATTGTCTTTGCATGAATAAACCCATGTTCATAAGTTTCAATAATCGCACCATATTCCAATAGTTCAGCTGAAAATGAATACGTTGCCCAATAAACCAATATATGGTCGGGCTTATTTGGTATTTGTATACGCACTTTAACACCAGATAGTAAAGCTAATTTTAACGCCTCGTGAATCGAAGCATCCGGTATATAATAAGGTGTTTGAATTAAAATTTCTTTTTTAGCGATTGATATCATTTTTAAATATGTCATTTTAATTTGCTCGTGTTCTGAATCGGGACCACTCGTTACTACTTGAACCGCTTTCTTCCCAATAGAACAAATGGGTGGAAAATAAGTCGAATCATAGCTCAACTCTTTTCGATGTTGTGAATTCCAATCCATCAAAAAACGATTCTGTAAACTATAAACAGCTTCACCGTGAATTCTCAAATGATTATCTCGCCAATAGCCAAATTTTTCAACTTCACCTAGGTATTCATTTCCAACATTAAAACCGCCCGTATAACCAATTTTCCCATCAATCACCACAATTTTTCGGTGATTGCGATAATTGATTCTTGGATTTAAATATGGAACAAATAATGGAAAGAAAAAAGCAATTTCTCCACCAATTTTCTTTAGTTCTTCAAAAAATTTCATATTTACTTGGGTAGAACCCCAAGCGTCTAAAAGCAAGCGAACTTTTACTCCTCTTTTCACGGCATTAATCAATTCCTGACGAATTTCTTTCCCTAATGTATCTCCACGGTAAATGTAATATTCCATATGGATGTGCTCTGTTGCTTGTCGAATATCTTCGATTAAGCCGTCAAATTTCTCTCGTCCATCTGTATATAAACGAATCTCATTATTTGTGGTATACAACGAACTTTCAAACACAGTTAGCATGTAAATCAGTTGCTTTGAATCCACTTCTCCTGTTGGTGGATGAGGAAAAAGTCCTCTCAATAATGACTGCTTTTCTGATTCTATTTCTGCATTCATACCGATTTTAGCCTGCATTTTCATATCAAAAATCTTATCTTTTGAAATTCCTCGTCCTAAGAAAATATAAAGAATAAATCCTAAGACTGGAATAAACATCAATACAAGTAGCCAAGACCATGTCTGAGCCGTTTGTTTCCGTTCTCTAAAAACAATAACTAACGATAATAGCATATTCGCAATAAAAATAATAACAAATATATTTTCATATAAAAATTTCATTTATGCCCCCCAATCATTTCACTCTTACATCCCCAGTAAAGCATAACGAACTTATGAAAATAAGTAAAGAAAAAGCAGACAAAAATGTCTGCTTCCTCTTACTAAATTTTTAAGAAACGACGCATTGAAATGATTGACCCAAGTGATCCGATTGTCATTCCAATTACAATCATTAATAAATCGATTTGCCAAACAAATGATTCAGGTTTTAATAATGAATAATTTGAACTCAACAGTTGTGGGTTGAACAACGTATAGAATTTTTGGTATCCGAAAGTTAAAACCAAAATCGGGATGATCGAGCCAATTAAACCGATCCAAGCCCCTTCTATAAAGAATGGCCAACGGATGTAACCATTTTTCGCACCAACTAGACGCATGATTTGAATCTCTCTTTGGCGAGAAAGAATCGTAATACGAATCGTGTTAGAAATCAAGAATACTGCAACAAACAATAATAGAATTGCGGCGCCCAATCCCCATGTTCTAACTTTTCCGGCAATACTGAAAATCTTATCTGAGGAAACACCACCGTAATCGGCTTTAAATACATTCGGCAGTTTTGCTGCTTTCTCTGAAATCTTCTTCGTATCTGATGGTTCTTTCGCACTTACATAATAAACATCGTATAAAGGATTGCTATCCCCTTCAAATAAGTTCCAAGCTTCACCCATTTGTTTTTGGATTTTCTTTAATTGCTTGTCTTTATTTGAATATGAAATCGTCTCGACATTATCGATTTTATTTAATTCTTTTTCTAATTTTTGCATTTCATCTGGTGTTGTACCAATATCCACAAAAACAGAAACTGTTACGTTTTCTTCGATATCTTTTGCTAATTTTGTTGCATTAAAAATTACTGCCATAAAAATCCCAACAAGGACTAAAGTAATCGTAACGGCACTGGCAGAAGCAATTGTCATCCACCCATTACGTTTTAAACTTTTGATACTTTCTAGGACATGAGAAAAGAACGTTCTAATCATCGTAGCCATATTCTCCTTCCGCTTGGTCTCGAATAATTCGGCCATTCTCGATGGCGATTACGCGATGACGGATCGTGTTTACAATCGTGCTGTTATGTGTTGCCATTACAACGGTCGTTCCTTGTGCGTTGATCCGGTCTAAAAGTTTCATGATTTCCCATGAGTTTTCCGGATCAAGATTTCCTGTTGGTTCATCGGCAATTAGAACTTTAGGTGTATTTACGATTGCACGAGCAATTGAAACACGTTGTTGTTCCCCACCAGATAGTTCACTTGGGAACACTCGGACTTTATGTTTCAAACCAACAAGATCAAGAACTTCCATTACTCTTTTCTTGATATCTCTTGGCTTACGCCCAACAACTTGCATAGCATAAGCAACATTCTCATAAACAGTTTTCTTCGTCAATAATTTATAATCTTGAAAGACGATACCGATTTCTCTTCTAAGATAAGGAACTTCGGCATTTTTTATTTTCATTAAATCATGACTAGCAACTTTTAAACGTCCTTTAGTTGCTTTTTCTTCACGGTACATTAATTTAATAAATGTTGATTTTCCGGCTCCGGAAGGTCCAACAACATAAACGAATTCACCTTGTTTTATTTCTACTGAAATATTTCGGATAGCTGTGGTACCATTCGAATATTTCTTCATTACATCTTTCATTTCAATCATGGCGTATTCTCTCCATCTCTGTTTTCTAGACTATCAATCATTATAACATGACTTTGTTTCAAGGCTCTTTCAACAGTTTACAATTTTGTTTCATTTCTGTGAATTGATCAATTTAGTTTTTGTTTCAAGTAAGCATCAATAAATCCATCTAAGTCTCCATCCATTACAGCCTGTACATTTCCAGTTTCATAATTGGTACGATGATCTTTGACCATTGAATAGGGGTGGAAAACATAAGATCTAATTTGAGAGCCCCAACCAATCTCTAGCTGCTCACCACGTAATGACGCTGCTTCCTGCGCTTTTTTATCCATTTCTAATTGATAAAGCTTTGCTTTCAGCATGCCCATCGCTTGCTCACGGTTTTTTAATTGTGAACGTTGTGCTTGACTAGCAACAACGGTTCCAGTCGGAATATGTGTGATTCGAACTGCTGATTCTGTTTTATTAATATGTTGTCCCCCAGCACCACTGGCACGATACGTATCGACTTTTAGATCATCTGTATTGATATCAATCTCAACGTTTTCATCTAATTCTGGCATAATATCAACTGAGCAAAAGGAAGTATGACGACGTTTGGCTGAATCAAACGGTGAAATCCGGACCAAACGATGAACACCTTTTTCTGATTTTAAATAGCCATACGCATTATATCCTTTAATTAAAAGCGTAACACTTTTAATGCCTGCTTCATCTCCAGACTGGTAATCCAATGTCTCTACTTGAAAGCCGTGACTTTCAGCCCAACGAGTATACATTCGAAGCAGCATACTGCCCCAATCTTGCGATTCAGTACCGCCAGCTCCCGGATGAAGTTCCATGATAACATTATTTTTGTCATAAGGCTCGTTTAACAATAAAGAAAGTTCATAAATACTTAATTTTTCTTTTAAAGCTAGTAGCCGTTCTTCCAATTCTACTTGCGTATCAGAATCGTATTCTTCTTGCTGCATCTCACTCATGATTTCCAATTCTTCTAACTCATCAGCAAATTGATGAAATTGTTGATATTTCTCTTTATAGGAATTGGTTTCATTGATCAATTGTTGTGCTGTTTCAGAATTATCCCAAAAACCTGGCTCTGCCATTCTGTTTTCAGCCTCGGCTATATCTTCTTCTAACTGATCTAAGTCAAAGAGACCCCCTAAAGCTTGTGATTGATTGATTCATTTCATCTAAAATAGTGCGGATTTCAGCATTTTCCATGATATTTTCTTCCTTCCATTTTCAATACTTTGTGACACAACAAATGAAGGCGAGGCGAATGCCTCACCTTCATCAATTTTTAAAGACCTTTACCGTGGCAATTTTTGTATTTCTTACCACTGCCACATGGACAAGGGTCGTTACGGCCAATTTTTTCGTCAACATGAATGGGTTGCTTCTTAGCACTTGTATTACTTTGAGGTTCTTCTTCATCTGTTGGATGAACAGCTTCCCCTTGCGCCACTTGTTCACGTTGAACGTTTTGACGAATTTCTGATTTCATAAACAGACGAGTTACTTCGTATTCGATTGCTCCAATCATTTCTTCAAACATATTGTAGCCTTCAGTTTGATATTCAACTAATGGATTATTTTGTCCGTAAGCACGTAAGCCCACTGATTGACGTAATTGATCCATTGCATCGATATGATCTGTCCATTTTGTATCTACAACACGTAGAATAACCACTTTTTGGAATTCCAGAATTTGTTCTGGACCATTTAATTGTTCTACTTTGATGTCATAAACTTCTTGAGCACGTTTTACTAGATACGTTTTGATTTCTTCTGGTGATTTGCCTTCTAGATCAGCTTTAGAAATAGAGTCTTCATGAACCAATGTTGAAGAAGCGAAATCAACGATTCCGTCAAGGTTCCAGTTTTCTTTTTCTAATTGTGTATGGCTATCTACAACGCGAGTGATTGTACGTTTTACCATGTTTAATAATGTTTCAGTCAACTCTTTATCTTCCATGATAACTTCTTGACGCTGCGCATAAATAACTTCACGCTGCTCACGCATTACATCATCGTATTGTAAGACATTTTTACGTGTATCGTAATTGTTCCCTTCAACACGTTTTTGAGCTGATTCTACTTGTTTACTTAACATTTTACTTTGGATCACTGCATCGGATTCTTCAATATTCATACGATCCAAGAATGCTTTGATTCGTTCTGAACCAAAACGTTTCATCAAATCGTCTTCAAGTGATAGGTAGAATTGAGAAACCCCAGGGTCTCCCTGACGACCAGCACGTCCACGCAATTGATTATCAATACGGCGTGATTCATGACGCTCAGTACCTATCACAGCTAAACCGCCAAGTTCAACAACACCAAGACCAAGCTTGATATCTGTACCACGACCAGCCATATTGGTAGCGATCGTAACTGCACCTTTTTGACCAGCATTCATGATGATTTCGGCTTCTTTAAAGTGATTTTTCGCATTCAATACTTCATGCGGTACTTTTTCTTTGTTTAATAACTCTGATAATAATTCAGAAGTTTCAACAGCAACTGTACCAACTAAGACGGGTTGACCATTATGGTAACGTTCTTTAATGTCTTGGACGACTGCTTTAAATTTACTTTGTAGTGTTGGGTAAAGTAAATCTGCACGGTCATCACGAATGATTGGACGGTTTGTTGGAATTTGGAAAACTTGAATATTGTATATTTCACGGAATTCTTCTTCTTCTGTTTTAGCAGTCCCCGTCATCCCAGCTAATTTCTTATACATACGGAAATAGTTCTGGAATGTAATTGTTGCCATTGTTTTTGTTTCGTCTTCGATCTCTACGCCTTCTTTGGCTTCAATTGCTTGGTGTAACCCATCTGAATAACGACGACCGTCCATTATACGACCAGTAAATTGGTCAACAATCAAAACTTTGCCATCTTGAACAACGTAATCAATATCACGAAGCATAATAAAGTTCGCACGTAATGCTTGATCCATATGATGTGTCAAAGCAGTGTTTTCAATATCATAAAGGTTCTCTAAACCGAAGTTTTCTTCTGCTTTTTCAATACCCGCTTCAGTTAAACTAATTGTTTTCGATTGAACATCGATTTTATAGTCTTCTTCTTCTTTTAGACGTTTAACAAAATTATCTGTACGTGTATAAAGAGCTGTTGATTTTTCTGCTTGTCCAGAAATAATCAACGGTGTACGAGCTTCATCGATCAAAATGGAATCGACCTCATCCACGATTGCATAGTTCAATGGACGTTGTACCATTTGATTACGATAAACAACCATGTTATCACGTAAATAGTCAAACCCTAATTCGTTATTCGTACTGTAAGTGATATCACAGTTATAAGCATCACGTTTTTCTTCTGATGTTTTTGAATTGATATTTAAGCCTACTGTCAAGCCTAAGAAATTGTACAATTCACCCATCTCATCTGAGTCACGAGTTGCTAAATATTCATTGACGGTTACGACATGAACCCCTTCACCTGTCAATGCATTCAAATAAACTGGCATTGTAGCAGTCAAGGTCTTACCTTCACCTGTTCTCATTTCAGGGATATTTCCATCATGTAAAACAATACCACCCATTAACTGTACATGATATGGATATAAGCCCAACACACGTTTCGCAGCTTCACGAACAACCGCAAAAGCTTCCGGTAATAATTGATCCAATGTTTCACCTTTTTTGTAGCGAGCTTTGAACTCTTCGGTCTTTGCTTTTAGGTCTTCATCACTTAGCGCTGCAATAGCGGAAGCGTGAGACTCTACTTGGTTAGCTATACCATCCAAGCGTTTTAATTCTTTTTTATCATTTTCGATTATCTTTTTTAAAAAATTCGCCATGTTTTAAGTGTTCCTTTCAATTGACTCTATTTATTTTTTGCACTAAATGCACAATCATCCTTTCTATTTTATCATTAGTTGGCAAGAAAGGAAATAACTTCTCTTAATATTAACAATATATTATTTTATTTTTTATGTACATACGTTTGAAATAAGGAAAGAGACTGCGGCAAAACGTGTGCCGTCCTGCTACAGTCTCTTAGAAAATCGGAAATTTGAAAGAAAATACTCTTGATAACAATTTTTCTAATACTAGCTAGTCTTAGTTTTCCCTTGTTAAACCAAAGAAATTTACTTCCTTCATACTAAATTAATCTGTTTCGATCAAACCATATTTACCATCTTTACGACGATAAACAATGCTTGTTCCATTTGTTTCTGAATCTTCAAAGATAAAGAAGTTATGTCCTAACATGTTCATTTGCAAAACAGCTTCTTCACTATCCATTGGCTTCAATGAAAGACGTTTTGTACGAACAATGTCTAATTCTGGCGTTTCATCTGGTGTTTCTTCACCATTCAAGAAAATAGCTGCTTTAGCAGTGTTCATCCCTGTTTCACGAGATTTACGGTTAATTTTTGTTTTAAATTTACGAATTTGTCGTTCTAATTTATCTACAACTAAATCAACACTTGCATATAAATCAGGTGATGTTTCTTCAGCACGTAAAACTAAATAAGGTAGAGGAATCGTAACCTCAACTTTTGCTGTTTTTTCAGTATATACTTTTAAGTTCACGTGAACAGTTGCTTCAGGTGAATCACTGAAATAACGCTCTAATTTACCAACTTTTTTCTCTACATAGTCTCTAATAGCTTCAGTAACTTCAATATTTTCTCCACGCACATTATATCTAAACATAACGATTACCCCTTTCATCTGACACTAAAGAAGGAATAAAAGGACCACTCTGTTATCCTTCTTCTTAATTCTATTATAACGAATTATATTACTTTTGCCAACCAAATTGCGGTCGATTTTTCATTTTAATTCTTCTGTTATCTCGCAATAGAAAACGTATACAGTTTTGAAGGGTTCATCTCCAAAATAACTTGTGCTGCATGAAAAATTGTCCGACCGGTTGTATAAATATCATCAACTAAAAGAATTTCTTTATTTGAGATTATTTTTTGACCTTCTTTTGTCAGTAGGAAAGGTTGTTTTAACGCTAGTCGGTCTTTCCTTGTTTTTTGTACTTGTGATACACCATCTACGAAACGCTCGAGATAGGGCTGATAAGTGATACCTGCAGCGTCCAAAAGACCTTCAACTTGATTAAAGCCTCTGACCTTCATTCGTTCATTTGAAATTGGCATTGGAATCACTATAACGTTCTTTTTATGCTTAAAATAGTCCTGTAAGAAATTCGCAAAACTATATCTAAGACGATAATTACCTTTGAATTTATATTCTTCAAACCATTCTTGCATTGCTTGATTGTAGAAAAAAAGTGCTTCATGGTGAAAATCATAATTTGGATAATGCCTCTGCCATTTCAAACAGTCTTCACAATACAGTTTATTCGTCTGTCGCTGACAACCATGACAACTATCCTTTTTCTCTAGCAACTGAAACGTTTTTACACAGTGTAAACACAATTGTTCGGAGACTATTTTTTTAGGCAAAAAGATTTCCTTAAGCGTTAAATTTCTATTGATCATTTGAGCGCAATAATTACATTTCATCAATTAATCCCCGTTCTATCCCTAAAGCATTCATCTTTTTGATTTGCTTAATTGCACCTTTCATAGCTTTTGAACATCCGTCGTGCAAAAACCAGACTTCGCCTGCTGTATATTCCTTTCTTCGATCCACTCTGCCAGCAATTTGAACAAGAGCGGATGTCCCAAACACAGCATGATTTGCTCCTAGAACTATTACAGACACACCATCAAATGTCACACCTCTTTCCAATATTGTAGAGGTTATAAGAATTCGATATTTTTTATTTCGCATCTTCATAACTTTCTCCAGCCGCTCTGGATCTTGTGAATGAACGCAAGCCAGTGGTACTTCTGGAAATTTCTTTTCAATAGTTTCCTTCAAATTTTCCATCAAAGAAATACTAGGGCAAAAAATCAGCACATCATTTTTATTCCCCAGCGTACGAATTTTTTTTAGTAACGCTCTAGGAGCATTACCTTTCTTGATTTTCTTTTGCCATTGATTGCACCACTTTGTTCTTGGAACTGGCAAGGCTCTTCGATGATAACGAGCTGATAAAATACTAGTCTGTAATTCATTTTTTGCAGTCTTTTTGGTTAACTCTTTTGTCGGTGTTGCGGTTAAATAAATCAGCGAGCTAGTTTTCTTGATTGCTTGTTTTACTGCGTATTGTAATAACGGATTATCAACAAAAGGAAAAGCATCTACTTCATCAATGATCAATACATCAAAAGCCTGAAAGAAACGTAATAATTGGTGTGTTGTACATACTAACAGTTTAGTATAGTGATACTGCTCTTCCATTTTTCCATGAAGAAGGATCATGGGTTCATCTGGAAAAACTGCTTGTATTCTGGGAAAAAGCTCTAAACAAACATCTACTCTTGGCGAAGCAATACCAACTCGATAACCGCATTCTAAAGAATGATGAATGGTTTTGAATAACATCTCAGTCTTTCCAGCGCCAGTAACGGCCCAAATCATTCGAGACTCATTTTCTTTTACAGAAGCTAATAAATCATTTGATACTGCTTGTTGTCCTTCAGTAAGCTTTCCTTCCCATGCAAAATTAACTGTTCTTTGAACAGGTATCGGTTCTGATAAATGATAAAATTTCTGACTAGTGTCTACTCTGCCTAATTGAATACATTCTGGACAAAAATAATGATTATTACATAATTGAACTATAGACTTATTCTGAATCTGACCACACCGTAGACATTGAATTGTTTTTTCATTTACTTCTTGCATCGTTGATAATTTTTGACCATGTTCCTCGACTAGTTCTATATCATCAACTTCTTTTTTTAAGATTTTTCTTCCCCATAATTCCTGCATTTTTCTCCTCCGTAATTAAACTACGCATTTTATCCTTACTATCTTTTTATTTTAAAAAAAAGTTTAAATACAAAACATTCCGCAAAAAAAAACACGGCTAATTCACTTTTCAGCAAATCAGACGCATTTTTATTTGATATGAAGCATTATCTGGGCTTAGATAGCCTATTTCAAAAAAATAAGTGAACCAAAACTTAAAACACGTTTTGGTTCACTTGATTGATTAGTCATTTCCAATTAAATTTAGTGCTTGCTGTAACACTTTTTCTCCGTTCATCATGCCGTAATCTGCCATGTTGATCACTTCTAGCGGAATCCCTTTTGGTTCTAAACGTTTCTCAAAATCGCTTTTCATGAATCGAACTTGAGGACCTAATAATAACACGTCTACAGGTTTACTCTCTAAATTGTTATCTGCATCTGAGGCAGATACAGCAAAAATATCCGTATCTAATCCCTGTGCATCAGCTGCTTTTTGCATTTTCGTTACAAGTAAACTTGTACTCATTCCAGCAGAACATACAAGCATGATTGTTTTTTTAGCCATGAAAGCCATCTCCTTTTTTCTAATGATAACATAACATATTTTTAAATTCTCTTAATCTTAGTATAGTAAAATTTTGCTTTTTGTCAACGCTTCCTGCTTTTGGTCGTTTATGTTTCCCTATCTTAAAAAATCCAATTAGATTTTAATAGTTTATTAAAAACTATATACTCTTTTTCAATATTGACTTGTGCCACTTGGTAACCTGCATTAAGCCAACCATACGCGCCTTTTTCAGGATGTTTGTGGTCATTTGCCCACCAATCAATATCTGTACGTGCTGTTTTAGGAAGTCCTGAATGTGGAAAAAGTAACTCGTCAAATTGAGTAAACGTTAAAGTTACTTGTGAACCACCATTGGTTGTTAAATAATGGGTAACGCTATCATATTTCTTTTGACGCTCTTTTGCCAAATCATTCACTCCCTTGTCTTTACAGTAATTTTTCTTTTCATCATTATCTCATAAAAACTAGCATAAGCAAATGAAGGTCTCTTATATTTTTTAAGAGAATGGTTGCGTCTTGTCTTTATTTTTTTTATACTTAAAGTATTATGTAGTAAAGGACTGAGCAAATGCTTGATAGTTATTTTACCATTCGCTCTGATGGAGAGAGCGAAATCGAAATAAAAAAGTCACGTTTTATCTGTTCGCTTAAACGAGTTTATTCAGAGGATGAAGCAAAGGAATTTATTGCTCAAAAGAAAAAGGAGCATTGGAAAGCCAATCATAATTGTAGTGCTTTTATAATCGGTGAAAAAAGTGATATCCAACGTAGCAGCGATGATGGAGAACCAAGTGGAACAGCGGGTGTTCCCATGCTGGAAGTTTTAAAAAAGCAAGAATTGATCAACGTAGCGGCCGTCGTCACTCGCTATTTTGGCGGAACAAAACTTGGGGCTGGCGGCTTGATCAGAGCTTATAGTCATGCTGTTTCACATGCATTAAACACCATTGGACTAGTTGAAGGGAAATTGCAGCAGGAAATTCGTTTAACGATCAGTTATCCTAATTTGGGAAACGTTCAAAATTTTATAGAACATAATCCTTATACACTGCAAGACACGGTTTATGGAGAACAAGTTGACGTTATTTGCCTTGTAGATGAAATAAAATCCGAGCAATTTATGGCAGAAATCGTCGAACTATTAAATGGACAAGTTACATTTAAAGAAGGCGAATGTTCTTATCATGAAATACCCATCATAAAAAAGGAGCAATTAGATGACATTTGAAGAAGTATTACCTCATATTAAAAAAGGAGCCAAAGCTGTAAGAGAAGGTTGGGGAGGTTTTGAATTATATATTGAACTCAGAGATGAGCTTGGGCTATCTGACGGGACTTTTCTACAAGTTACCCCTTATTTTCTAATTAAAACATCTGATGAAGGATATAGCATGTTTTCACCAACACCGTGTGATGTCTTGGCTGAAGACTGGAAAATTGTCAGCATAGATTAGAAAAGTCATAATGAAGCTAGAACACTTGAACTAAGTTGTTCTAGCTTTTCTTATAGTATCAAGAAAAGAGGGGCAAGTATGAAATTTGATGAATACCAAGGAAAAACAATCTTTATAACTGGTGCTGCTTCTGGCATAGGGCAAGCTCAAGCAATCGCTTTTGTAAATCAAGGTGCCAATGTTTTAGGAATGGATCTTGATGAAACAGGATTGGCTGCGACTATCAAAAAAACAAGAGACTCTACTGGTAAATTCATAACATTTACTGGAGATGTGACAAAAGAAAATGAAATTAGTACAGCTGTTAAAAAAGCGAATGCGTTATTTGGACCTATTCGTATTTTATTGAATACTGCTGGGATTTTAGATGATTACACCCCTACTTTGGACACAACAGAAGCCCTATGGGATCGGATTTTAGCAGTTAATCTGAAAGGAACATTCTTAGTTACCAATCAAGTCTTACCCCAAATGTTGACACAAAAACATGGTGTGATCATCAATATGGCATCAATTGCTGGATTGGTTGCTGGTGGCGGAGGTGCTGCTTATACAGCTTCTAAACATGCCATAATAGGCTACACTAAGCAATTGGATCACGACTATATAAGACAAGGTATCCGAGCAAATGCAATTGCGCCTGGTGCGATTCAAACACCTATGAACGCTGCTGATTTTGCTGGTGACGGAAAAATGGCGCAATGGGTCGCAAACGAAACACCCGCTGGACGTTGGGCAAAACCAGAAGAAGTTGCTTCTCTAACTCTTTTTCTGGCTAGCAAGCAGGCAGACTATATTCATGGAACTGTGATGACAATCGATGGCGGCTGGTTGGAAAAATAATAACCTAGTACTTTACAAGCAACACAATCTTCGTTATCATAAAAAACAGTGAAGCAATTCACACTATGACACTTCAGCTGGCAGTCTTTTTTTCTGTCACTTCCTTTGGTCATAGTTATCACTAAAACAGAGAATCTGTTTTACAAAGGAGAATACAAATGAATGATCCAAACTCACAGACTAAAGCTTGGTCTGTTATTGCTTTAACAAAAATGGCCTTGATCACTGCACTCTATGTTGTTGTCACTATTTTTTTGGCCCCTTTTAGTTTTGGAGCTGTCCAACTCAGATTTTCAGAGTTATTTAATTATTTACCACTTTTCAATAAACGTTACATCATTGCCGTAACTTTAGGAGTAGCTATCTCAAATTTTGCTTCACCATTAGGGTTAGTGGATGTCATCATCGGTAGCTTGTCGACATTTGTTGTCTTACTTTTATCCTATTATGTGACGAAAAGGCTAAAAAATCCGGTTAAAAAAATGATTGTCACAGCAATTATTTGTTCGCTATCGATGTTTACCGTTGCCGGACAATTAACTTTTTTTTATCATCTGCCGTTTTTCTACACATGGCTAACAGTTGCTATTGGTGAACTATTATCAATGGCCTTTGGCGGGATTTTTATATACTGGATCAATGAAAAAATAGATTTAACAAAATAAAAAAAGGGAATGAAAACAGACGGCTCTCCAATTATAGATGAGCTGAAAGTCTTCATTTCCTTTTTCGCTTATTTTTCTAAATAAAACTCAAAACGGTTTCCTACATATTGTGTTCTTACATATTCAAACGGTGTACCATTTTCAAAATAAGATATTTGACGTAAACGAAGAATAGCATCACCACGTTTGATTTTTAAATAATCCGCAATTTGTTCTGAGGCTAACATTGCTGAAATTGTTTGATTAGCATGTCCAATCTTATTGCCGCCTTTTTCTTCCAAAGTTTTATAGAAAGAACTGGTAATTTCTGTTTTACTATATTGATCGACTAATGAGTATGGCACACTAGCAACTTCAAAACAGATTGGTAAATCATCTGCAAACCGAACCCGCTCCATGCGTACGATTTGTTCATTTTCTTTTAGGTTTAATTTTTCCATTTCACTAGAACTTGGTTTGGCTACATAATAGGAAATAGTACGGCTGGAAGGTACTCGATTTTGGGAAAGCATGATATCTGTGAAGCTGGTTGTTCCTGTCATTTTTTCTTGAACTTTCTTGCGGGCAACATAGGTTCCCGAACCAATCTTACGCTCTAAAATCCCTTCATCTGCAAGTGTCTGAATGGCCTGCCTTAACGTCATCCGACTAACACTGAACTGAATGGCCAGCTCACGTTCTGACGGAAGCCTGTCTCCAATCTTCCAAACACCATGTTCAATGTCATCTTTAATTTTATCGTGTATTTGAATATAAACTGGTAAACTTGAGACCATCTTATTTCCTCCTTTTTATTCTTCTTTATTATAACTGGTATATACCTCATAAACAACCAAAAGTTCGAAAAGCTAGTGAAGAAAGCGTTCGTAAAAACAATTTGGTACGCTTAAAGCAAAATAAATGCTATTTGTAAGCATTGTCTTTATTGTATAACGAAACATAAACAAAAAGAAAGAAAAATTCAAGAAAGTAGACTATTTTTCTAAACAATTATTTGCAAAAAAGGGTGTGGTACAAAAGTAAAAATCACTTTTGTTTCACACCCTAAATATGAATAAACGGTGGGAGCAGAAGCAATCCCCTTCTTATTTCTCGGGGTTAAACACTCCTGTCCCAACCTCAACTATTTACGAATGGACTTTTTCTTCATCCATCATTTTATTGGCCGTTGCCATCATCAAACGAATCCGATTCAGCTGATTCACTAATGACACACCTGGATCATAATCGATTGGCGCAATATTAGCTTTAGGATATTGACGGCGAAGTTCTTTCGTCACACCTTTCCCTACAACATGGTTAGGTAAACAACCAAAAGGCTGCATACAAACGATATTATTGACATCCGACTTTAATAGCTCAATCATTTCTCCTGTTAAGAACCAACCTTCACCTGTATGATTTCCGATTGAAAGAATTTTTCCAGCATCTTCAGCTAAATCATGGATAGAGCTCAGTCCTTCAAATCGTTTAGAATTTCTCAATGCCTTGTCCATTGGTTTCTCAACATATTCAATGATTCGGATGGCAAATTGAGCGAGATTCTTACTTTGTTTAGACATCCCCATATTATCGTATTTCCAAATTTGGTTATACAAAGAGTAATTCATAAACCCAACTATATCCGGTACAACGGCTTCCGCTCCTTCGGCTTCAAGCAAACGAACAATATCATTATTCGCAGTTGGTGAGTATTTCACTAAGATTTCACCAACGATTCCAACTTTAGGTTTCTTAACTTCGTTCAATGGAATTTCATCAAATTCTTTGATGATTTTTTTCATATTTCGATTGAATAAGGTTAATGAACCATTGCGAACATTTTTCTCGATTTTTTTTAGCCATTTAGCGTGAAGGGCATCGATCATTCCGACTTCTGTTTCATAAGGTCGAGTGCGGTAAACAACTCTCTCGAATAAATCTCCATATAAAAACGCTACAGCGACACGTTTCAACATTGGTAATGTAAATTTAAATCCTGGATTAGACTCAACCCCTTTATTTCCCATCGAAACTGAAACGACAGGAACTTGCGGGAATCCTGCATCGTTCAAGGCTTTCCTAAGTAACGGTATATAATTTGTTGCACGACAACCACCACCTGTTTGCGTCATCATCACGCTGACGTGATCTAAATCATATTCTCCACTTTCTAGCGCTTCAACTAATTGACCAATTGAAATGATGGCTGGATAACAGGCATCATTATTTACGTATTTCAGACCAACGTTTACAGCTTCTCGATCATCTGCTGGTAAACAAACGACATTATAGCCAGAAGCTTTTAAAGCCACATCTACTAAACCAGATTGATGAATTGGGCTTAACATCGGTAATAATAAGGTATGCGTCTTTTTCATTTCCTTGGTAAAGATAATTTTCTCCGGTTCTTCGTGCTGTAATTTTGGCTCAAAATTCATTTTTTCTCGCTCTCCAACAGCTGCTTTTAAAGAACGTAACCGAATACGGATCGCACCTAAATTCGAGCCTTCATCGATTTTCAAAACGGTATAAATTTTCCCGTATTGGTCCATGATTTCTTCGACTTGATCCGTTGTGACAGCATCCAAACCACAACCAAACGAATTCAGCTGAACCAACTCAAGATTCTTCGATTTCGCGACAACACGAGCCGCCGCATATAAACGAGAATGATACACCCATTGGTTCACAACACGTAAATTTCCGACATCACTTAAATGAGAAACACAATCTTCGGTCAATACATGGAAACCTTCTTGAGTGATCACATCTGCAATGCCATGATTGATTTCTGGATCCAAATGATAAGGACGGCCAGATAACACGATGCCCTTTTCCCCTTTTTGATTCAGCATCACGAGTGTTTCTTCCCCTTTATTGCGGATATCTTCTTTGAACGCATCTAATTCTTCATACCCATGTCGTAATGCTTGAGCAACTTGTTCAGCTGTGATTCCCAAATCTGCAAATGTTTCGCTTAAAACTTTGACAACCGATGCTTCATTAGCTAAATTGATATACGGATTACGATAATCGACTTTTCCATCACGAATGTCATCTACATTATTACGGATAACATCAGGGTAACTTTGTACAATGGGACAGTTAAAATGATTATCTGCTTCGGCTGATTCTTGGCGTTCAAAAACGACACCCGGGTAAAAGATCATCGGTATGTTTGAATCGATCAGCGCTTGAATATGACCATGAGAAATTTTTGCAGGATAACAAGCTGTATCACTTGGAATTGTTTCCATTCCTTGTTCGTACAACGCTTTGTTTGATCGTGGTGACAACTCCACTCTAAAACCTAGATCAGTGAAAAACGTATGCCATAGTGGATAATTTTCATACATATTCAAAACTCGTGGGATTCCGATTCTGCCATGTACTGCATCTTTTTCTTTCAACGGACGATATTTAAATAGTTTACGGTATTTATAGTCAACCAAATTAACTCTGCGATCTTCTCTTTTCACCTTTATTCTAGCGCCGCGTTCACAACGATTTCCAGTCACAAATTGGCGTCCATCAGAAAAAATCGTAACAGTCATCATACAATTATTTTCACATAAACCACAATGGGTAAACTCTTTATCTGCAGTAAAAGTGTCCAGCTCTTCCAAACCGAGAATCGTTGTTTCCTGTCCTAATTCATAATTTTCTAACGCGATCAACGCAGCCCCATACGCGCCCATCAAGCCTGCAATAGAAGGACGGACGACTTCTCGTTCACTAATCATCTCAAAGGCACGCAAAACAGCTTCATTATAGAATGTTCCACCTTGGCAAACGATTTTTTTGCCTAATTCTTCTGGACGTCGCACTTTGATTACTTTATAAATCGCATTTTTGATTACAGAATAAGACAAGCCAGCAGAAATATCCCCTACTGATGCGCCTTCTTTTTGCACTTGTTTGACTTTTGAATTCATGAATACCGTACAACGAGAACCCAAATCAACCGGCGCTTTAGAGCTCAGTGCTTCGAGGGCAAAGTCTTTTACATCAAAATTCAATGATTTGGCGAACGTTTCAATGAACGAACCGCACCCTGAAGAACAAGCTTCATTCAATTGAATGGAAGATAATACACCGTCTTTGATGGTCATCGCCTTCATGTCTTGACCACCGATATCTAAAATGAAATCAACTCCTGGCTGAAAATGATCAGCAGCTTTGTAATGAGCCATAGTTTCGACTTCTCCAATATCGACTTTCAATGCATTTTTGATCAAATGTTCTCCATATCCAGTCACGGCGGCTTTTCCGATAAATACATCTTTTGGTAATTGTTGGTACAACTCTTTCAAAACACTCATTGTTGTTTCTAAGGGCTGACCTTGATTGTTCCCGTAAAATGAAAATAATAGGTTGCCTTCTTCATCAATCAATGTAACTTTTGTCGTCGTAGATCCTGCATCGATCCCTAAGAAAGCAACACCATGATGGTCAGCTAACGCTTTTTCTTGTGCTTTAGCTTGATCATGACGTGTTCTAAACTCTTTTAATTCTACTTCATCTTGAAATAACGGCTCTAATGTATCGGTTGGTTTTAATTGTTCTTGATCACCTTTTGTCAAACGGTGGATCAAATCAGATAAGGTCGTTGGCCTTGCTCCTTCTGAGTAAATTGCCGCGCCCATCGCCACAAATAGTTGTGGATTTTCTGGAAAGATTACATCTTCTGGTTTCACATCTAAAGTTTCAATGAATCGTTTTCTAAGTTCAGACATAAAGAAAAGTGGACCACCTAAAAAGGCGATTTTTCCTTTGATCTTTCGACCAGCTGCGAGTCCTGCGATTGTTTGGTTGACCACTGCTTGAAAAATACTTGCTGAAATATCTTCTTTTGCGGCGCCTTCGTTGATCAAAGGCTGAACATCGGTCTTAGCAAAAACGCCACATCTTGATGCAATCGGATAGATTGTTTGATAATTTTTAGCCAGCTCATTAACTCCGTTAGCATCGGTTTTTAACAAAACCGCCATTTGATCGATAAAAGCACCCGTTCCACCAGCACAGCTCCCATTCATTCGCTGTTCTAATGCTCCTTCAAAAAAGGTGATCTTCGCATCTTCCCCACCTAATTCAATTGCTACGTCTGTTTCTGGAATGATCTCTTCTACTGTTTTTGTACAGGCAATTACCTCTTGAACAAAAGAAATAGTCAAGACATCTGCAAGTCCCATACCACCAGAACCTGTAATCGTCATTGTGATCGGTGTTTTTTCACCCAATTCAACCATTGCTTCATGTAAAACTTTTTCGGTTGCCGCTTTTACATCTGAGTAATGTCGTTCATATTTTGCAAATTTTGTATGATTTTCTTTATCAATAATTACTAATTTCACAGTTGTTGAACCAACGTCTATTCCTGCTCTTAATGTCATAATTTTTATCTCCTTAAATTCCATACCCTTTTATTTCACAACACTTTGTTGATTATCCTACAAGGTGTCTGATATAATACTTATGTATATTTTAGAAAGATTCTAATTTAATTGCAACTAGCAAAACACCCAAATTTGTGAGATAAGCAACAAACTTTCAAAAACTGTTGATTATTTCGAAAGGAATTTTTTATGTCAAAGAAAACCGACCTTCGGGTAATGCGAACACACAAAATGATTATTGAAGCTTTCTTTCACTTAGTAGATGAAAAAGGATACGACTGTATAACGATCCAAGACATTGCAGACGAAGCAATGATCAATCGAGCGACTTTCTATGCTCATTTCAAAGACAAACAAGACCTTTATGAACAAATTTTTGATTTTGCAATCAATGCCTTTACATCTGTTATCGACACAGAGCAGATTATTGTCAGCAATCGGATCAAAGTAAAACAGATTGAATTTTTACTGTCAAATATTTATATTAATATTCAAAAAAATAAAAATTTCTTTCTGACAATCATGGACGGTAGTTCAAACGAGTTGTTACGTAAGAAGTTAGCAGATATTGTTTATGAGAAATATGCAGATATCTTTTCTAAGCTAAAAATCACGGAGAATGATATTGAAGTGCCAATTGATTTTATCATCGAATATATGACTTCTATATTTATCGGGACACTTCATTGGTGGATCACAAGTGACACAGACATGTCTCCAAACCATTTAGCTAGGTTAGTTATTAAATTAGTTGGAAATGGCCATTTAACTGTTTTAGGGCTTGAAATCGATAAATAAATACCCATCTAAAGGAAAATAGCCTGAACCAACATTTTTATGTTGGTTCAGGCTATTATTAATTAAAAGATTTAGCGGTTCTTCGCACGCCATTTTTTTGTATGGGCAGTATCTCTAGTAGACACAATTTGGATGCCCTTTGCGTTGTCCTTATTTTTCTTTTTAGAAAAAAGATTTACTTTGACATCATATTTACCTTCACGTGCTAAGTCATAGACTTTTTCAGCCGTTTCAGTTATTTTCTCTTTGATATTCATTCCGTTCACTCCTCATACTTTTTCATTCACTTTATCACATATTCCGAAAAAAGAGAACAAAAGTTACTATCAAATTTTTTTAACAAAAAAAAGAACAACTCCATCTGAGTTGTTCTAATAAAAAACTGGGGTAGCTGGATTCGAACCAACGCATGACAGGATCAAAACCTGTTGCCTTACCGCTTGGCTATACCCCAAAGGTTAAAATGGAGGAAAGTGGATTCGAACCACTGAACCCTAAGGAACGGATTTACAGTCCGTCGCGTTTAGCCACTTCGCTATTCCTCCAAAAGGTTTTTAGTAACAAACCTGACTTAGTTATAATACAAAACTTTTGAACAAAATGCAAGCCTTTTTCGAAAAAAAGTTGTTATTTATTTTAGTCGTTTAAATTCCACTGACGAATAATGTATTCAATCGCTTCATCAAGCGTTTTCACAGTTGCTTCATTACGACCATCAATTACTACAGCAAACTTTTTTGTGTCTTGTGCTAAGACCTGACCGATTTCTTTTTTGCCGATTGTTAAGGTACTTACTGTAATTGTCTCACCATTTACTTTTTTTTCTGCTTCTTCTATTTTTACTTCTATATCTTTATTTTTCTTTGACATCTTCATCCCTCCAAACATCTATGTTATCACGTTACGTAAAAAAAAGAAAGTGGCGCAAAACATTTACGTTTTGTTCCACTTTGTCTTTTTTCTGAGTGAACAGACAATGCTACCAGACACTCATCAAATTTTAGTTGTATTTAAGCACTAAACAGCTGTTTTCTCTTAATCTCACTCAACACACCGAAAATAATACCGGATATGATGGACAAAACTCCAAGTATAATAAACAACCATAAAAAGCTTGATAAATAAGTCTGAATGAAATCATACATCGCTTTAGATTGAATCCCCAATCTTTTTAACGAGCCTTGGACTAAAATAACTGTAGGAGCTACAATCATCATCAAGCCGCTTCCTACCCAAATATATGCCCAATATCTCAATAAACGATGGAAATAGCCTCTTAACGAAGAGTATAAAGAGAAACTTAATAAGGCCCATAAAACACCACAAACTGCCATAAAAATGACCAATTTCGACTTATAGTTCATAACTTTTCGTCCGTAAGAAACTAAAAATGGCAATTCTATATAGCCTTTATAGATTTTCACAGCTTTGTCTGAAAGTCCCGTTATCGCAAGCTCTGATTCAGGAGTTGCTTGAATGGCTTTTTCATTCATATAATCTGTAATCGCTCCAGAAACAGAATCATGAATCTTTTTTTCATTAGAAATCGAATATTTTGTACCTGTATTGTACATCGCTTTAAAATACGCATCTACATCTGTCTTTACTAATTCTTTGCTGACTGCTTGATTCAAAACACCTTCTGGAATATTACTTCCCAAAGCACTATTTTCGATTTGTCGATTGATTTCTTCAGTTAATTCTGAATAATAATCTGCTTCAGCTGCTTGTTTTGCAATATAATTTTCACTAAAAAGTGTCAGTCTTAATGTCAATAAAATCAAAAAGGCAAATAAAAATACAGAGGATAAAAAGGCAATAAAAAAGCGAGAAAATACTTTCATTAAATGACCGCGTTTTTTCATCTGACTGATTCTCCTCCTTTATGACTTCTCATCAATGATTGGGCCAGATACATAATCTGCAGAAACGAAAACACGTTCTGGTGTTAGTCCAATCGCATCTAATGGATAACAAGTATAAAGGATCAATGATCTTTTTGAGCGGTCTCCTAATCTTGTCTGAATCGCCTGATCTTTATAGTCAGCAACTTTTACTTCTGTTACTTGATAAGTATAGTCACCATAGTGGGTATGAATATTGACTTCATCTCCGGGTTCTAAGTAATAAATTTTCCCAAAAGAGGGAAGATTATGCCCACCGATCAAAGTCGTACCAAGATCACCTGGAATCATACTGCCGAGGTATTGTCCTGCGCCTAAACGCAAAATTTCTTCACTATCTCCGTAATATAATGGTTCATTAATTTTAACTTTATCGATTACCACTTCACCAAATTGATCTCCTCCTACTGGATAGACCATATTCGAAGAAGCAATCTCGCCTTTTTCAGTCACTTCCGCCCCACCCACAACTGCTTGCTCTGACTCTTGATCAGTTCCATCACTTGCTTGTTCAACTGTTTTATTCGTTGTTTTATCTGATGAGGTTTGCTCTTTTTTTTGGTTTCTTTTTTCAAAGAGATTCGTCCCTTTTTGATCAAAAGACGGGGCATCATTTAGTGAAATCAATTCAACTGCTGAAGTAGCAAAATTAATGACAGGTGCACCAATTATGTAAATAATGAGATAGCCAAAAAACATAAAGAGAAGAGGCACGTAAATAAATGCCCCTACTCTTTTTAGTTGTTTCATATTATGCTAGTTTGTTCTTTCTGCTCACGAATACTGCACCTGCTGCAGCTACGATCAATGAACCAAAAGTAATTCCGCTTAATGCGTAATTTGATCCTGTATTTTTCACTGGAGTTCCAGTTTTGTAAACAGGCGCACCATTAGCATCTGTAATCGTCACTGCAGAGTAGCTTCCGCTACCAAAAGTGATTTTTACGCCAACAGCATTTCCAGCAGCAACTGCGTAATTTTGTACTTGAGAAATTACGTTAGCTGGCAATAATTTAATTGCACTTGCAAGTGAGTTAGCGCTTGAAGTATTAACAGATACACTTTCAACTAAACCACGTGCTGCTTGGATATTTTTTACAGCTTCATCTGCTTGAGCTTGTGTTAAATCAACACGTTTCAAGTGATTAGCTGCTGCGTTTGTTTCAGCCGCATCAAAATTAAATTTTTTGCCGCCGATTGTTGCGCCAGCATTCAATTCGTTAAGAATAGACTGCTCTGCTGTTGAAATAGCACCGTCAGCTGAAGCATTCGTTGCAAAGCTTACAGTTGCCACAATAGCAATGATAAATCCAATAACTTTTTTCATTTTTTCTCCTCCTATCTTAAAATATTTATAATCAATTACAGAAAATCTGTAATGGTTATACCAACAACAATAACCCCTATTGTTTTTAGGACATCATGAAAAGATATCAAAGAAACAAAATACTTTAATATCCCAACATTAGAAGATAAATTATTTACTTCACTATATAAAACTATCATATGCTTTAATAATAGTCAAACTCTTTTTCGGTAAAAAAAATCCTCTATCTCTTGTTACTATTCGGTTTTTGTAATTTTTTTAGATATAAAGGTTGTTTCAAAAACATCATAATTCGCTTCTTTTAAAATTTTCTCAATTTGTTGGGTTTCACGACTTTCGATTTGAAGCTCAATAATTGTTTCCAGCTCTTTTCGGTTTACGACAACTGTTAAAATACTAAAATTATTATCAGCCAATAACTTGGTAATACTCGCTAAAATCCCCTTATGGTCTTCTGGAATACGGAGTTGCACTCTGGTTCCACCGTCATTGTAGCCAGTAATTTTTAAAAAAGCATCAAAAATGTCATTATTTGTTATAATTCCCACAAGTTTCTTATTTACATCAACAACAGGTAAAACACCAATATTATTTTGGCGCATTTTGAAAATACCATCTTCTAACGATGCTTCTGGCTTAATCGTTTGAACATCTTTTACCATTATATCTGCCACCGTTGTCTTGTTAAGTAAATAATTAACCTCATAAACACTTAAACTTGTGGCTTTTGATGGTAGTGCTGACTGAATCGTTCCTTCCGTGATCAATCCTATCACTTGCTCTTTCTTAACTACTGGTAAACGATGAATATTATTTTTTTTCATTAAATCTACAGCGTCAAAGATTTTCATTTCAGGTTGCGCGACGACTAAATTTCTTGTCATAAAATCACTTACACTCATGTTCTTAACCTCCTAAGTATGCTTTTTTGACTTCTTCACTTTCCAACAATTCTTTTCCGGGTCCACTTAAAACAACTTCGCCTGTTTCTAAAACATACCCTCGATCTGCAATCGACAAGGCCATTTTGGCATTTTGTTCAATTAATAAAATTGTTGTTCCTTGCTTATTGATTTCTTGAATGATATTAAAGATTTCTTGAATGAAGATTGGTGCCAGTCCCATAGAAGGTTCGTCTAATAGTAGCAATTTGGGTTTGGACATAAGTGCTCTGCCCATCGCCAACATCTGTTGTTCTCCACCAGATAAGGTTGAAGCATCTTGATTTTTACGTTCTTTTAAAATTGGAAAACGATCAAATATCATATCGTAATCTTTTTTTAAATCGCTGTCTTTCCGTAAGAATGCGCCCATTTCTAGATTTTCCTGAACAGTCAAGCCAGCAAAAACATGGCGGCCTTCTGGTACTTGACATAGTCCTGCTGCCACGATTTTTTGCGGAACCATTTTGTGAATTGTTTGCCCTTCAAACGTAATAGTTCCATTAGATGGACGATTCAAACCAGAGATCGTTCTTAAAATCGTCGTTTTACCAGCGCCGTTCGCTCCGATAAGTGATACGATTTCTCCTTGTTCTACATTAAAACTTACGTCACGCACTGCTTGGATCACACCATAATGAACGGATAAATTTTCGATTGTCAGCATTATAGTTCACCTCCAAGATATGCTTCGATCACACGCGGATCGTTTTTGATTGCCTCTGGTTTTCCTTCAGCAATAATTCTACCGTATTCTAAAACATAAATTCTTTGACAGACATCCATAACTAAACTCATATCATGTTCAATCAAAACAATCGTAATTTGAAATTCTTTTTGTATTTTTCTGATTAACTGAGTTAAATCTGCTGTCTCTTGTGGATTCATACCTGCAGCTGGTTCATCTAAAAATAGAACTTTTGGTTGTGTCGCTAAAGCACGCACAATTTCTAACCGTCTTTGTTCTCCATATGGAAGGTTTTTGGCTAAAGTTTGAACTTTGCCTTCTAAGCCAAAAATCGCAAGAAGTTCGAATACTTTCTTCTCCATCTCATCTTCTTTTTTATAAAAACTTGGTAATCGTAAAATACTCGAAAGAATTCCTTCTTTATTTTTGCTATTCATTGCAATCAAAACATTGTCCATCACGGTTAAATCTTTAAACAACCGAATATTTTGAAACGTTCTACTTAAACCCATGTCAGCAATTTTATAAGGTTTCATGCCGTTTAATACTTGTTCTTTTCCTAAAACATCTAGGGTCACTGTTCCTTCGCTTGGCTCATAAACACCTGTTAACAGATTAAATAAAGTTGTTTTGCCTGCTCCATTTGGACCAATTAAACCAATCAGTTCATTCGTTTCTAAAGAAAGATTAACATTTGAAACGGCAGCAAGTCCACCGAAATTTTTAGTTAAATTACTAACGTTCAATAGAGGCATTTGATTTGTCCTCCTTTTTCTTGACTATTTTTTTTACGGAAAATTCCCAGGTTCCAAGTAGTCCGCCTGGTTTGAAAATCATGATGATAATCAAAGCTAATGCATAGATGATCATTCTAAGTGCACCAGCGTCTTGCAAGAACATATTCAAAATTCCTAGCACAATAGCCGAAATGAAGGTTCCCGTAACACTGCCGATTCCACCGAATACCACAATAATTAAAATATCGATTGATTTCATAAAGCCAAAATCTTTTGGTGCAATCGTTTGAACATAGCTTGAGTAAATCGCACCAGCTACACTTGCTGTAACAGCACCGATGATAAAGGCTGCAACTTTATATTTTGTCGTATTGACACCCATTGACTCAGCAGCAATTTCATCTTCTCGAATCGCCATTGTCGCACGTCCTGGACCACTATGAATAAAATTGACAATGATCAATGTTACAATCACCACAAATCCAAAAACAAGCGACCAGTTGACCATCGGAGGGATACCAAAGATCCCTGCTGGACCATTCGTTACATCTTTCATATTAATAATAATAATCCGAATAATTTCAGAAATACCTAAAGTTGCAATTGCTAGATAATCCCCTTTTAATCTCAGAGTTGGAATACCAACAACTAATGCCACGATTCCAGATAAGATAATTCCTAGCAAAATACCACTGAAAAAACCACCCATCGTTGGGTACTTGACTGACATGATTGCCGCACTATAAGCACCTATCGCCATAAATCCTGCATGTCCTAAAGAAAATTGACCAGAAAAACCGATAATCAAATTCAAGCCTAACGCCAACATAATATTGATCCCGATCGTAATCAAGGTATATTCAGTGAACGGAGTAATCACACCTGTTACATATAATATGTAAATGAAAGCGTAAGCTAGTGCAGCAATTAAAAGCCAAACAACGTTATATTTTAAATTCTTTTTCATGCATACCACCTACACTTTCTCTTTGATATTCTTGCCGAGAATTCCAGCAGGACGAATCAATAAAATAATAATCAACAATGCATAAACCACTGCATCTTTATAATCTGAAAACCCTAATGCTATCGTGATTGTTTCTAACAAACCAATTACAAAACCACCAAGCGCTGCGCCAGGTATGATTCCAATCCCACCTAAAACTGCCGCAACAAATGATTTAAGACCTGGGACCACGCCCATCATTGGATCGATAGAATTATAATACAGACCAATCAACATACCTGCTGCAGCTGCTAGTGCTGATCCTAAAGCAAATGTAAATGAAATTGTACGATTGACATTGATTCCCATCAATTGTGCTGCATCTGCATCAACAGAAACCGCCCGCATCGCTTTCCCCATTTTTGTCTTCTTAACGATTAATTGCAAAGCTACCATCAATACTAAAGAAATTACTAAAATAAGTACTTGAATATTTGATATTTGAATAAACCCTAATTGATAATTTTTGAATTCAATTGCTTGTGGAAATGATTTTTTTTCAGGTCCTAACCAATAAATCATTCCGTTCTGTAGTAAAAATGAAACACCGATTGCTGTGATCAATGCTGCGATTCTTGTTGATTTTCTTAATGGTCGATATGCCAAAAATTCAATCACAACTCCAATCACGGCAGCTCCTACCATAGATAAAATCAAAGCTGGAAAAAAGCCTAAACTTAATTTGTTGATAAAAAAATACCCCATAAATCCACCCAACATATAAATTTCTCCATGAGCAAAGTTGATCAATTTGATAATTCCATAAACCATCGTATACCCTAAAGCTAATAGAGCATAAATACTGCCAAGAAAAAGCCCATTCACCAATTGTTGGATAACTACTTCCATGTTTATCACTTCCAATATTTTAGTATAATTGCTGTTTGATTAAAGAAAAGAAGGTGGACAAAACACGGAACCTTGTCTCACCCTCTTTAAGTTTCATATGAATAATTGTATTTTAAGGATTTACTGCATCCGCAGATGTTTCTTTTCCTTCTGTCAAACCTAGTACTACAGCAGATTTTTCAGGATTGTGATCTTTATCCATCGTCATTTTTCCTGTTACGCCGACAAAATCTTTTAATGAAGCTAATCCTTCTGTGATCTCTTTTGAATCAGCAGAATCTCTATCTTCCATTGCTTGTTTCAACATGTAAACTGAATCGTAACCCAAAGCGTTGAAAGCAGATGGCTGTTTATCATATTTTTTCTTAAATGCTTCTACAAATGGTTTTACTTTATCTGTTGCAGGGGCTTTTTCTGAGAAATGACCTGTGTAATAAACGTCAGATACATTTTTTGCTCCAGCGATTTCAACTAATTTTTCATCACCGAATCCGTCAGCACCAAGAATTGGTTTGTCGATACCCATCTCGCGTGCTTGTTTGATGATCAAGCCAGCTTCTGCATAGTAACCTGGAATGTAGATTGCATCGTAATCCAGGTCTTTGATTTTCGTTAAAATAGCTTGGAAATCTTTGTCTCCCGCTGTAAAGGTTTCTTCTTTAGCGATTTTACCTTTAAATGTATCTTTAAATGATTTCGTCAGCCCAATTGCGTAATCACTTGAATTGTCACCAATGATCACAACATTTTTAGCTTTTAAGTTGTCTTGTGCGAAGTTCGCTAAGATGACTCCTTGGAAGGTATCTTGGAAACAAGCTCTGAAAATATACTCTTGCACTTTATCATTTACAACAGTGATGCTATCATCCGTACCAGAAGGTGTGATTACTGGAACTGCTGCTTTCGTCATATTTGGAATCGTCGCTTTTGTTGCACCTGATGTTGCTGGACCCACTACTGCAACGACTTTATCTTTTGCCGTTAAGTTGGCTGCTACTGATGTCGCTTCGCCATTTTCAGATTTGTTGTCTTTTTCGATCAATTCTAATTTTTTCCCTAACACGCCACCGGCTTCGTTGATTTCTTCAACCGCTAATGTGATTCCTTCTTTTTCAGCGTTCCCGTACGCCGAAACATCTCCAGAAAGTTCCATGTTCATGCCAATTTTGATCGTATCGCCTTCAGCCTTATTTCCACCTCCGCTTGCGCCTCCGCCAGCTGTTGGACCGCATGCTGCTAGTAAAAATAGACTAGCAAATAAAAAGCTAAATTTTTTCATTTTGTTTCCCCCTTGATTTTAAAGCTTGATGTGTTGATTAGCTCTGACTGGAAAATAAGAAAAACAGAATGTGGTGCTTTTTGCCACAATCAGTTTTTATCCTTTTTCCAAAGAGCTAACACAAAAAGCTAGATGATTTTAAAGCTGATTGTGTTGGTCAGCTCTGACTGGAAAATAGGAAAAACAGAATGTGGTGCTTTTTGCCACAATCAGTTTTTATCTTTTTCCCGAAGAGCTAACACAAAAAGCTAGATGATTTTAAAGCTGATTGTGTTGGTCAGCTCTGACTGGAAAATAGGAAAAACAGAATGTGGTGCTTTTTGCCACAATCAGTTTTTATCTTTTTCCCGAAGAGCTAACACAAAAAGCTAGATGATTTTAAAGCTGAATAAATTCGTAAAGCCAGATAATTTTCTTCGCATATATAATTATTAAAGAAGTATGTATACAAATATAATCAATAACGAAAGAAATGTCAACGAATTTTCAGAAAATTTCTATAATTCAAATTATTAAGATTCGTCCGTTACTTAGAATCCAAGATTTTACTCTCTCTTTTTCGTAAAAAAAACGTCTCCTTGCAGTCAGCAATTCGACGTTTTCGATTCGATTATTCGTTATTCTTTTGGATCGTGATAAAATTAGCGGCTGCTCCAATCAGATTGGCATCATTTTCGTATTTGCAGGTGACGATTTGCGGGATAAAATCATTTAATTCAAAATGCGCTAGTTTTTCTTTCATTCGACGATTGATTTCATCTAACAATCCTTCTTTAGCAGAAACACCGCCGCCCAAAACAATCATTTCTGGATCAAGTGAAAATTGAATACTAAACAGACCTTGGGTTAAGTACTCATAAAATAGATTGACTTCTTCTTTGGCCAATTCATCCCCATTTTCCGCTAAACGAAAAACATCTTCTCCAGTAAAGGTTTCTTTCTCTACGCCTTTTCGTTCGCAATAACTCCACGCCATTTGTACCGCAGTTCCCAACTTACTAAAGGTTTCCCCTTCACTTAGGTACATCAAACCAAATTCGCCGCCATAAAGATGGGCGCCTTTTGCGATTTGCCCATTATGAAAAATTGCCCCACCGATTCCAGTACCAACAACAACAAAAGCGACTTCTTTTTTCCCTTTTGCTGCTCCTTCATAAATTTCAGCCATCCCAGCACAATTTGCATCGTTTTCAATTGCAACAGGTAGGTTAAATAATTCTTCCAGTTCTTTAAAAATGTTAAAGCGGTGGATATACGGAATTGCTGAAATACCATTGATCATTTGTTTTTCAACATCCACCACACCTGGCGCACTGAATGCTACACCTTCAAACTCTTGCTCCATTCCTAGAAATACAGCTAATAAGGACGCTTTCATTTCTTCCCATGTTTTAGGAGTAGTGAATTTCCCTTTGTCGGTCATTTCTTGTCCGTTCCAAACCCCATATTTTACTGCTGAACCACCAAAATCAAATGCCAAAATCGCCATATTTGCTGCCCGCCTTCATCTATTTATTGTGTTTGTTTCTTCTATAATTATAGGGACCATGATATTCTTGGTCCGGATTTCTTTTTAAGCTAAATTTCAACGGTACATAATCGATTCCGCCTTTGGTCAACGGATGACATCTTAAAAATCTCGCTGTTCCCATCGTTATGCCTTTAATACTGCCATGTGTTTGAATCGCATCGATCATATATTGTGAACACGTTGGGTGATAGCGGCAACTAGCTGGAAGCCCTGGTGAAATGAATCGCTGATACCCACGAACCATTCCAATAAAAATATTTCTTGCCATTTCGTCCCTCTTTTCTCTATCCGAAAAAACTATACCTTGTTTTATAATCGAATGCAAGCTTACAAATTTAAAGTAAAAACATTTTTATAAAAATTAGTAATGGTTGAAAAAGAAAACTATTCAAATTTCTAAAAGGATGCTAAACTAGAGAAAAGTAGTTGTACAAAACAACTTCCACACAATCTAAATCGAAATGGAGCTTATCAACGATGGGTTTGAAATTTGAAAGTACAAATGACTTAGATAAATTATTCGATTCTTTTGCACTAGATCCTAAGAAAGTAGAAATGCCAAAAGAAGAACTAGAAAAACAAGCAGCAAAAGCACAACAAAAAGAAGCGAAGAAAAAAGAAAAATAAAAAAATAGTGTTGACGTCTGTAAAAAGAGGTCAACACTATTTTCTATTATAAATACTTCTCAATGGCTTGCCATGCTTCTTCTTTACCTTCTTTGGTTTGCGAAGAGAACAGAATAAAATCATCTGATTTATCAAAGTTTAGTGCTTTTTTGATCACACTCTCATGTTTGTTCCATTTACCACGAGGGATTTTATCTTTTTTCGTTGCCACAACGATTACTGGAATATCATAGTATTTTAAAAACTCATACATTTGAATATCTTCTTGTGTTGGTGCATGACGCAAATCAACTAACGAAACAACTGCTTTTAGTTGTTCTCTTGTTGTCATGTAGGTTTCGATCATCTCGCCCCATTTAGCTCGTTCTGTCTTCGACACTTTGGCATAACCATAGCCAGGGACATCGACAAAATGCAAGGCGTCTTCAATTAGGTAAAAATTTAATGTTTGTGTCTTACCTGGTTTTCCAGAAGTTCTAGCTAAATTTTTACGGTTGATCAACGTATTGATAAAGGATGATTTTCCGACATTTGAGCGACCTGCTAAAGCAATTTCTGGAAGTTCTGTTTCCGGATACTGCTTAGGTGAAACTGCACTAATAATAATTTCTGCGTTATGAACATTCATAATTGAACCTCCTTCGTTTAAAAGCGGAACAAGCCGTTTAGCTCTGACAGAAAAATAGGAAAATAGGAATAAGGTGCTTTTTACCTTATTCCTATTTTATCTTTTTTCCGAAGAGCTGGCTTGTACAGCTAGATAAGTTACAAAGCTGAACGAACTCGCAAAGCTAAATAACGTTGTTGTATCAAAATCAGTAAAAAAGTAGAGACGCATCTCTACTTTTTAGTCTTTTAGCCTTAACCAGCTTTTTTATCTTTTTTATTATACACAATTGCTGGTTTTCCTGTACCTTCAACGGCCATTTCGGTAATGATCACTTTTTCGATTGTATCATCAGATGGCACATCAAACATGACATCCATCATGATTTCTTCAATGATTGAACGTAGACCACGAGCACCTGTATTACGCTCGATTGCTTTATTGGCAATCGCACGAAGAGCATCCTCATCAAATTCTAGTTCTGTGTCATCTAAAGATAATAATTTTTGATATTGTTTGACTAGTGCATTTTTAGGTTCAGTCAAGATACGAACTAAATCATCTGTCGTCAACTTCTCTAAAGCAGCTGTGACAGGTAAGCGTCCAATAAATTCAGGAATCAAACCGAATTTCAATAAATCTTCTGGAATGATTTGTTGCATCACGCTTTCATCTTCATTTAACTTGCTGTTTTTCGTACCGAAACCAATTGTTTTTTCGCCTAAGCGATTTTTAACCATGTTTTCGATCCCGTCAAAGGCTCCTCCAACGATAAACAAGACATTCGTTGTATCGATTTGGATAAATTCTTGGTGTGGATGCTTACGTCCGCCTTGTGGTGGTACGCTAGCGACTGTTCCTTCCAGGATTTTAAGCAAGGCTTGTTGTACGCCTTCACCTGAGACATCTCTTGTGATTGAAACATTTTCACTCTTACGGGCAATTTTATCGATCTCATCAATATAGATAATGCCTTTTTCAGCACGCTCTACATTGAAATCTGCTGATTGTAACAGTTTCAATAGAATATTTTCTACGTCTTCTCCTACATAACCTGCTTCCGTCAAGCTTGTCGCATCTGCGATCGCAAATGGTACATTCAATGTTCTAGCCAATGTTTGGGCTAAAAATGTTTTCCCAGAACCTGTTGGGCCAATTAAACAAATATTGCTCTTTTGTAATTCTACATCTTCAGAGCTTGAATTTTCTGATTGATTTACACGTTTATAGTGATTATAGACAGCCACTGCTAGTGAGCGCTTTGCCTGATCTTGTCCAATTACATATTCGTTTAAGACATCCAATATTTCTTGAGGTTTTGGGACATCCGTTAATTCACGTACGGCTTCATCGTAAAATTCTTCATCAATAATCTCTTTACATAAGTCGATACATTCATTACAAATATAGACACCAGGTCCGGCAACGATTTTTTTCACTTCTTCTTGTGTTTTACCACAAAATGAACAGCGAACTGCACCATTGTTGCTATTTGTATTATCGTACATGCGTGTCACCCCTCTAAAATTAAAAATGACTGTCGTTACAGTCTTAAAATATAATAGCATAAATCAAGTGAAAATGCGAACATTGGATTTGTAAAGATTTGCTAAATAAAGGAATTCTTATGGTATACTAAAAGAGTTAAATCAATTGCTGATTTTGATCAACATTCAGTAAAAAATGGAGGGAATTTCATGCTGGAACAAATGTTATTAGGAACTTATACACGTAGAGAAAGTAAAGGGATTTATCAGATAGCGCTGGATACAGATAAAGAAACACTTTCAGACGCAACGTTGTTAGTAGAAGAAACGAGTCCAACCTACTTAGCTCTAAATCAAAAGGGAGACTTGTTTAACGTCACTTCTGTTGATGGTGAAGGTGGTACGGCTGCTTATAAACACAATAATGGACACTTTGATTTATTAAATAAAGTCACTGAAGCTGGCGCTCCTCCATGTTATGTAGCGCTTGATGAAGAAAAACAACTGGTTTTTGGTGCTAATTATCACCAAGGAATTGTTCATGTTTATCGTATTTTAGCCGATGGACAATTAGAACATACAGATAAAATCATACATGATGAACCAACTGGACCACATGAAAATCAAGACAATGCCCATGTGCATTATACAGACTTAACGCCAGATCGTCGTTTAGTTGTCTGCGACCTTGGAACAGATCGCGTTTATACGTATGATGTAAGTGAAGATGGTAAACTCTCTGAGGTTGCCCAATATGTAGCAGAACCTGGAACTGGTCCTCGTCATTTAGTCTTCCATCCAAATAATCAATTCGCTTATCTGTTTGGTGAGTTAGATAGTACAGTGACGGTTTTAGCTTATAATGCAGCAGATGGTTCCTTTGAACAAGTTCAAAAAGTATCTACTCTACCTGAAGGTTTCAATGAATTTAACGGTGGGGCTGCGATTCGTATTTCTGCGGATGGACGTTTTGTTTACGCATCAAACCGTGGACATGATTCGATTGCTGTTTTTGCAACAAAGGAAGATGGTAGTAAAGTAGAGCGTGTACAATTGATTTCTACCGAAGGCGAAATTCCACGTGACTTTGATTTAGATCCAACAGGAAAATTTGTTGTTGCGGCAAATCAAAATACGGATAATTTAACTCTTTATCGTCGCGACGAAGAAACTGGTCTTTTAGAAATGATTCAAAAAGATGTTTATGCACCTGAATGTGTGTGTGTTTATTTTAAATAGTTATTAGGATCATTAAAAAACGACTTCTCGTGTTTCTTAGCTTTCGCTGAATTCATGAGAAGTCGATTTTTTATATTGAGTTTTCTATTCTAAAAATTTTGTTTTAACTCTGTTCCTATAACTTTGAATGAAACATCGGTATAATGTTTGTTCAACTCTTCTGTTTTTACATTCATTAAACTGACTTTCACAAATTTATTCAAAGAGAAGCTACTGTTGCTTAGATTAACTCGGTGTTCAGAAAATATTCTTTTGGTATGTCCAATTATTGAAAACACATAAGTTAGCACTTCTTCCTTCTTGATTTCTTTGAATAAATCCTGATATTTCTCTAAATAATCAGAATTATATAGTTCATTTGACCGTTGAATCATTGCTAATAAATTCCTTTTTTATAGTGAGCGTTACAAAAAAACTACTTCTTTTGGTACAGATACTAAAATCATTATTAACTCATCTAGAACTTATACGCTCTACGTATGTTTAGGGCGAGCTTTCTTCACTCACCCCTTAAACTAATCCTCTTAATAATAGGTTATACTTCCTAATGGTACCGAGCGTTTCGCACCTGTTGCACTTGGTACATTTCCTGGACAGTGTTGTAATGTTTGATTTGCCAAAATCGCCATAGCAATCGCCTCTTTTGCTTCTGATGAAAAACCGATTTCTTCTTGGATAAGCACTTTAACCTCTGGCAATTCAGCTTTGATCATAGCAATCAACGTTTGATTGTAACTCCCTCCGCCACCAATGATCAATTCAGTTTTCCCAATTACAAAAGGTTTAACAGCTTCTGCAATCGATTTAGCTGTAAACATTGTTGCTGTTGCAATCAAATCATTTGGCCCAACTGACCATTTTTCCAATAAAGAGCTGGTAAACTGTTTCCCAAAATCTTCTCGCCCCGTTGTTTTTGGGGGTGATTTTTTTATATAAGGATGGGCCATCAATTCTTCTAATAACTGATAATCAACTGTTCCTTGACTAGCATAAAAACCATCTTTATCATACTCTTGATTAAAAAAATGCAAACAGAGCTCGTTCATGATTACATTTCCTGGACCTGTATCAAAGGCAATCATATCTGCTATTTCTCCTGATTTAGGAATAACGGTGACATTACCGATTCCACCAATATTTTGAAGTAGGCGCGTTGTCTCAGGTTTTTGGTATAGTATATACTCTGAATAAGGAACAATCGGAGCACCTTGACCGCCAACTGCCATGTCGCGTTCTCTAAAATTTGAAACAACCGTTGTCTTTGTCCGCTCACAAATTACAGCTGAGGCACCTATTTGTAAAGTTGATGCATAAAAACCATCTCGAGCATAAGGAATATGAAAAAGAGTTTGCCCATGACTGCCAATAAAAGCCAAATCATTTAAAGAAATTTCTGCTTTGTTACAAACATCCAGAACAGCTTGAGCAAAGCATTCACCTAATTCAATGTTTAAAGAACAGATTTTTTCTACATCTGAACTTTCTAATGATAAAGCTTCACGAATGTTTTGAAGTGTTGTGCCTTTAAAAGGAACTGTTAAAAATTTGACCAACTTAACAGAAGTTGTTTCATTTTTGCCTGTGATATCCACCAAAGCTGCATCGATACCATCTAAGGAAGTACCTGACATTAAACCAACTGCATAAACCATGAATTTCGCCTCGATTAACTTATTTTTGTATTTGAATTTTATTGCCTATTGTTTCACTTCATGAAAAGCAAATTTTTGCCAAGGTCTTAGATAAGGTAACAAAATACGGTCAGCTTCCGTAATTTTACCAACAACATTTGATTTACCTGAGTTTTTCATCGGCAATAATGCCACCTGCAGTTCGCCTGCATAATGGGCATATAATGACGATTCAATAATAATATCTCCTGTTTCCATATCAATTGTATTAAATGGAACAAATTCGTGCCCTTTGTATTTTACTCGACTTTGCGTTGAACGAACTACGTAATCAGAAATATCTCCACGATTAAAATGAAATTCATCTAAAATAATTGTTCTTTCTAATTCTGGTGTCTCACAGTCAATCACACAATCAAATGTTAGACGATAAGGATCGATTTCACTTAAAGCTTTGAGCTCTTCTTCTGAAGCAAAAGCATTAGCGATTATTACATCATCGATCACGTTTGTTGCCCATAGATGTTTAGCTTGAGTAGTGATTGGCCACGTTCGGTGCATTTCTAATGTACACAAGCCTTCTTCTACAGGCCAAGGACCAATAGTTGCTGAAGGAGAATTGATCAATGCTGCTGTCCCGATTCCATGTTCTTTGTATACTTCTGAAGTTGCAAAAAAATGCTCATAATTTAGTCCTGTATAGCGATGAGGATAAAAATTGTGACAACCGAATAATTTGTCCGAATTAGCCTGATAACTTAGAATATTTTCTAGATAACGAGTGCCAGAACTAATATTCAACACGATATCCAACTCTTGTTCATTAAACGTCATAATTGATTCTTCATTTCCGGTAAATCCCATATCCAAACGAATGCCATCTACTCCTATTTCTTTAAAAAAGGTCAAATCCTCATAGCTAATGCCTAATTCTCCAAAAACTCTAGGACTAACATCGGCAATAACATCCATACCTAACCCTTTTCCATAAAGAATCGTCTCTGTAAACTCATTTAAAATCTGCTCTTTTCCTTCTTCAACAGATAATAAGCAAGTAAAAACACGTTTAAAATTATACTTTGCCGCTAAATCCATATACGCCTTTATTGCATCTACGCTACTATGATTTGGATAAACTGAAATCCCTAATTTTCTCATTATCTTAGCTCCTTTACAATCATTTTATTCTATCTGATTTTCGATTCACTTTCCTGATGCTTTTGCTCTACTAGTAAACGACTGCTTTCAAAAAAGATAACTGCCAATAAACCACTAATACCATACACTCCTTGTTTGATGATTTCTGGCATATTTGGAAACATAAGGTTTGGAATCAACGCAATCAAAAAAACAGAACAACCAATCAACCAGCGATTAGGTAGTAGATTCTTCTTTTTTAATTGATGGGTCATTATCAAGCCGACAACAATAAATAAAACACTTGCTACCATAAAAACTATTTTAGTCATTTTTTTGCCTCCTACCTTCTGGCTTTTAAAGAAACAACGGAATGGAAAATCATTAAAGTGTTTTTTCCATTCCGTCTTTTTTTATCTGTTACTCTTATTTTGCGATAGCATGTTCTTTTTCTAATTCATTATTATCGTAAATCATTACAAAAGGATAGTAAATCACTACTGAAATAATAATCAGTACAATATTCAACACAGCTGCTCGCCAATCTCCACCTGTTGCCAAGTATGCGCCAATTGGCCCAGGCAAAGTCCAAGGTGCTGTAAAGATCACACGATTCACTAAGCCAAATTGAGTAGCGAACCACGCAATAGTAGCGGTAACCATCGGTGTTATAATAAACGGGATGATTAAAATCGGGTTCAACACGATCGGTGTTCCGAAAATCAACGGCTCGTTAATATTGAAAATAGCTGGTGCTAGTGTTGCCTTTCCTAATTTTGAAGCGAATTGAGATTTCGTTTTAAAAGCGAGTAACAATGCTAATCCAATCGTACAACCTGAACCGCCGATCCAAATAAACCATTGATAAAATGGCTCTGCTGCGATATTCGGCAACTCTTTTCCAGCAGCCATTGCAGCCGTATTTCCATCTAATAATTGCAGCCATAATGGTCTCGCTAATGATCCGACGATAGAGACCCCGTGAATCCCAAACGACCAAAAGAATGTAATCATGAAGATCAACAGTAAAACACTCGGTAAACTATCCGCTGCACTAACTAAAGGGCTTACAATTTTAGAAATTGTTGAGTGCCAATCAAATCCGATAAAGTAAGTCAAGGTAGAGATTCCTAGAATAACAATCAATGTCGGTGTCAGCGTTTCAAAAGATCTAGCAACAGCTGGAGGCACTTGTTCTGGCATTGTGATTTTAAATCTTGATTTATCCGTGATACGATAAATTTCAACAGCTAAAATCGACGTAATAATCCCAACGAACATTCCTCCACCGCCTAAATTGGCCATCGGTAACACAAACCCAGTAGTTCCTGCAGCATCAAGTGCCTCTGCCGGAATATTTACTGGAACAAACGTTAAAAGAAAAGCAATCGTCGCTAAAATTCCCCCTGAAATAACGTCTAAATTATATGTTTTAGATAAACTTGCTCCAATACCAAAGGTTGCGTAAAGGGTCATGATGTACATCGTCATGCGATACGGCAATAAAATCGTCGCTGCATTAGACGTTAGGAACTGCGTGATGCCCCAATCTGCTGGAAGTGGGGGAAAAGCAATGATCAAGAAAAACGATCCAATAATAATCAATGGCAAGGTCGCAATGATCCCATCTCGGATTGCACGCAAATGGCGCTGATTGGCTAATTTCGCCATCGGTCCTGCTAAATGTTCTTCAATAAATTCAGTAAACTTTTTCAATTTTCTCATCTCCTATTTACATTCAACTCATTCATAAAAGCCCTTACAAATAACAATTAAAAAAAATGAATTACAACATAATTGCGTGAACACATTGTTTTATTAGTCAATCTACCAAACGAAACAGCAACTACGCATCTAACTAAATTACTTGAACCTGATTTTAACCTCCTGTCTTTCAATTTTCCGTTTTTCCAGTTCTTCACCTATTTAAAACGTATCGATATTCACCTGCTACACTCATCGACAACCCCATCATACAGTTAAAGAACTATTTTTTCAACATTTATATATAAAAAACGAAATAAAATTTCAATATTCACAATTATAAATCTAAATAAGAAATATTATTCATACTAATATAAATAAATATATTAAAGTTGTATTTTTTGAGTGAAATTTAATTCCTGAAAAGTCATTCAACCATTTTGAGTGAAAATAATAATCAAAAAAAGGTTTTTTTCGACTATTTTTGATTTAAAACTAGCCCAAAATAACTTACATATATATTCTTTCTTATCTCAATCTACATCAAAAACCATAAATCATTATTACCTATTCAGAAAGTACCCTTTTTTGAACACTTTCGACTAAAAAATGAGAAAAAACTAATCTATACTAAATTTAATTCAAAGAAAGAAGGTTAGTAAAAATGAAAAAGAACAAATTCTATATCTCTATGGGGGTGTCGATATTAACATTAGTAGCAACTGGTATTTTAAATACAACAGATACTTATGCTGAACCTGTAAATAATAAAAATTTAGTGAAAATCGAACAAAAAATGATGCAACGATATCCTGGTGTTCAATCTGAACTCATTCAGTCAGAAGATACAACTATCTACCGCAAAAACCAATTAGATAATACTTTTGGGGCTAGTAATAACCAATCCAGTGGTATTTATAAAAGAAATACTGACAGCATTACAATCTACGTTGACGAAAATACAGATCAAACAGCACTGCCAACATATACGATTTCACCGATTATTTTAAATCAATATCTTGATGGGCATCCACAGAAAATTGCTTTAAAAAAAGGAAAAAATACGATCAACAATGCCAGTCAAGGGATTATTCATCTTCAAAATATTACTGCTACAACAACACAGCAAAAATTACTCGTAACTGTTGATGGTGGTATAAAGCTCCCTCGTTTTATCTTAGGTAAAACAACTGAAGCTGATTGGCAAAATCAAGTACGTCAAAGTCCAAATACGCCAGGTTATGAATTAGTAGGAACTCATACCTTAGTCACTGGTTCTAAAACTACTTTGAATCAAGTAAAGGACCCTCAGCGTATTATAGAAACCTATGATAAAGTAGTAAAATTCCATAACGAATCCTCTGGTCTAGATAACAGCACTTCTTTACATAGACAGGGTCGCGGATTGATTCAACATATGCGTGAAACACAAGAATCCGGTTATTATATGTATGCTTGGTTCAGCCATACAGCCTATTCGAAAGATTCAGGTATGGCAAAGCTTCTATCCGCTAGCTCTGACACACTTTGGGGACCTATGCATGAACTTGGGCATACCTATCAAATGAATCGCATGACGTGGAACAATCAAACGGAAGTGACTGTAAATATCTATAGTATGAGAAGCGAAAAGAAATTTGGCGACAGAAGTCGTTTAGAACGCGAGAAAGTATACGATAAAATTTTTACTTACTTCAAATTATCTAATAAAAATTATGACAATAATAAGGATCTGTTCGTAAGGCTTGGAATGTTCTGGCAGTTAGAACTCGCTTTTGGTGATAGTTTCTATCCTCAATTGCACAAATTATACAGAGAAGAAGCAAAGGACTTACGTAGCGACTCAGCAAAACAGCAATACTTTATCTCATCCACTTCAAAAATCGCTAATAAAAATTTGCTGCCTTATTTTGAAATGTGGGGCTTGCCAATCACTAATGAAACAAGGCAAACCATTCAAAAATATCCAAAATTAACACATAAAATCTGGGAATACCGTGATGAGATGAAAAATCCAATTAGTCCGATTGATCCTATACAACCAGAAAAACCAGCTACACCGTTAACTCTTTCCATTCTTGATGTAGAGCATAACTTCGTAAAATTCAAATGGACACAAACGCAAGGGGACTCGTCAATAAAAGAGTATATCGTTTATAGAGATGGCAAAGAAATTGGCAGAACAACAACAACAGAATTCACTGACCAAACGGTTCAACCAATGACTAACTACAATTATAACGTTGTGACTATCAGCACAGTTGGTGGAACTTCTGACAAGAGTGCAAGCTTACAAATAAAAACACCAACAGTACCCAGTGCCGAAACACCTGCTCCAACCAAACCAACAGCCATTGTTTCTACTACTATCACTGAAAACTCGATTTCCTTAACTTGGTCTCCTTCAAATAGTTCAGTGGGTATTGCCGGATATAATGTTTACAGTAATGGTGCAAAAATCAGTACAGTAAATGCAACATCCTTTACAGATACTAGTCTCCAAGCAAATACCACCTATACGTATCAAATTACAGCTTTTGATCGCACTCATAAAGAATCAATCAAAAGTGATAGTATTACATTAAAAACAAAGCAAACTGAAACACAACTCTCTACATGGGATAGCAATAAAATTTATACAGCAGAAAATAAAGTCTTCTTTAACGGGGTAGAGTACAAAGCGAAGTGGTGGACAAAAGGCAATCGTCCTGACCAATCAGATGTATGGGAATCTCTGTCTAAGAACACGATGGAATGGGAATATAACAAGGCTTATAACTGTGGAGACAACGTAACATTCCAAGGAAAAACCTATAAAGCAAAATGGTGGACACAAGGCAATCAGCCAGGATCTTCACCCGTTTGGGAAAAGATTTAATTGCATTTTAAAAAGAGAGCGACGCAAAACTGGAGATCAGTTTTGCGCCGCTCTCTTTATTCGAATAAACGATGAGAAAGAATAGCTAATTATTTTTTCTGTTTTTTTAATTTATACGCATACTCGCTTGCTTTGAAAAGTAACCCATTAACTGGCAAATCAAATTCACCAATAAATTCATTCACAGTCGGATTGAAGTTAGATTTAAATTTAATCAACCCATCACTCAAGCTACCTTCCAAACCGCCCATATTACAAGAAGTACAGCCGCGTTCAAAGCATTCATTGATTGCATCAAACCATGTAACATATGCTGGCATATAGCGTTTGTAACGGTCATCCATCCCTGCATATAAAATTTCACTAGTTGAACCAAACGTGATTGCTAGAGCCCCAGCAACAATTGCAACATCACCAGAATGCGCAATATTTTCTTCCAATTCTGTCATTTCACGCGTTAGAGAAAAATCAAGCTCCTCTAAGTTATGGCGTTTTTTTACTTGATTTTCTTTGAGATTCGCCAGGTCTTCTTTATTTTTATCAAACCGTTGTTTTGTTTCCTCAAAACGTTCTTTCAAATTCACTTGTGCCAACATAATAAATGAATTTTCAGGATAAATCGTTAATAATTTTTCAAAATAGTCGCTATTTCGCAGTGAAATATTTTGGCGTTCTGTTGTTGATTCGATAACTTTAGCAAAATCATCTACTAACTCTGTATGCCCCATTTTAACAATGACACCTTTTTTTTGCGCTTGTTTCATCATTTTCTTTGTGCTTTTTGATAATTGTTCTTCACTGAAATCTTCTTTATAAATATTAGCTTGAAAACGTGGTTGGATCGTTGCATCCATAGCCATGGTCAATCCTTGATGCTTCGCACCGCTTGCGATGATATTATCAATTATTGATTGGGCTGTGGGATCAATCGTTTGTTCTTCCCCTAGATGGAAATCTTTATAATGAACCGTTGGATCCATTTTTACAAATAATGCTCGTTTTTTCTTACCGAATTGTTTCAGCTCTTTTAAAAAAAAGGAAACAAGTTCTGAATTTGTATAATCCATAATTGGTCCACGAGGTGTATAAAGCATCGAAAATTTCATTGGTAGTGGTCTGATCAATACCAAGCTAGAGGCAACTAAGGTACCATTTTCGTAAACACCGACAATCTCTGATCCCCAGTTATCCTTCACCTTAGCCCATGAAGATGACTGTAATAAGTTGCATAAAGGGTGGTTTTCAACAAATTTATCGTGTTCTTTGGCATCAACGCCAATTTTAAATTCAAACATTATATAAAACTCCTCTACATTTTAGCTTCTGTATTACCATATCATAATTTATTAAACAGGAACAGTAAAGTTTTTCATGAAATTGGTTAGAAAACTTTAAGAGACTAACTCAACACTACAACAGTCTTGAGTCAGCCTCTTACAAATGAATTATTACTACTTTTTTTTATTGATCAAAGTCGCTTTTCAAAGTGAACGGATTTATTTATCCAGTACATCACAGGTGCAGCCACTGCCATTGTTACAAACTCACTAAGTGCTAATGTTGCGTAATTCCCCCAAAAGGCTGCTCCGCCTGCTGGTGCTAGCATAAACGCAATAATACACATAGTTGCTGTAAAAAATAGCGTGTTCAGTGCTAAACGTGCGATAACATTAGGTACTCTTTTTTGTAATAAAGCTGTTAGCCCAAGTGAAATAAATGATTGTAATCCGCCATACAAGGCATCCATGGCTCCAAAGCCAAAGAAAAAATTATAGACGACTACTCCACCTAAAACGCCCCACATCAATTTCCGATTGAAAACAACTAAATGATTCAAACTTTCAGAAATTCTAAATTGGATTGGTCCTGACGAAACGGGTGCTACTAAAATCGTTAAGCCAAGATACAACGCCATCACAATAGCGTTCATGGTAATTGCTTTTACTTTACTGTTTGTTGTCACAGTATTTTGCATAGTTTCCCCTTCTTTCTCCTAGTTTTTTTACAAGGGATGGTTGATGAACCTTGTCGAGGATCTGTTTCCTCAAAAAATGATACGTAGGCATTATAGCTCATAATCACTCGTTTCACAATGATAAATTACATTTAATAAATCTTTCAACATTCTAGTTCTTATTTGTATTGTTCAAGCATCCATTATTCTTAATTTTTCACATGTCTGTTATAATAAGACTTTGTACAAGGAGGAAACAAATGAAGAAACATTTTTATCTCGTCATCAATGAGAATGCCGGTAGTGGCACTGGGCGTAAAGCTGCCGATAAGATCATCAAACAACTTCAAACAGCCAACATTGATTACACAACGTTTTATACAGATCATGCTGGACATGAAATAGAGATCGTACAAAATTTAGCACAAACTACATTGATTTCTTGGAACACTGAGCTGGACATCGAAACATTTCCACTGCTAGTCGTTCTTGGCGGAGATGGTACTTTGCATAGTGTACTTAATGCCTTAGATTCCTTTGATTCTAAAATCCCAATTGGTTATATCCCTTGTGGTTCTGGAAATGATTTTGCTCGTGGTGTGGGAATAGCTAGACAGACCGAAAAAGCTTTTTTCCAGTTACTAAAAGCTGAAGTACCACAAGAAATCCAAATCATTACGTATGCTGAAGCTATTCAAAATGAAGTGGGTCTTGCCGTCAATAATATTGGTATCGGTTTAGATGCGGCAATCGTCAATGCAGCTAACACTTCTGCTTCAAAAAATACATTAAACAAGTTTAATATGGGGTCTTTATCTTATATTTTTTCTATTTTAAAGGTATTATTTACCCAAAAAGGGTTTCCCATTCTTGTTGAAATTAACGGAAAGAGTCTTGAATTTGATCGTGCTTTTTTATGCACAGTGACAAAACATCCTTATTTTGGCGGCGGTGTGCCGATTGCGCCTGTTGCTGATCCAAGAAAGCCTGTTTTAGATTTTGTTTTGGTAGAACGGATCAACCTATTTAAGATCTTTTGGCTGATCCTGCTATTGATTCAAAAAAAACAGATGAAATCAAAATACTTTCATCATTTTCAATCTAGTAAATTCCGAATCGTTTCAACAGTTCCTCAATATGTTCATGCTGATGGTGAAATTTTAGGGAAAAGAAGCACTGACATTTCTTTTGGCACAGAAACTAGATTATTTTGGTTTTAAAGATAAAAAAATAAGCAGGAAAAAAACAAGTTTGTGTTTTTCCTGCTTATTTTTTAGTTTACTGTTTCAAACGCTTGTTTTAAATCTGCAATCAAATCCTCGCTTGCTTCGATTCCTGTTGAAATCCTCAATAAATCTGGCGTTAATCCATAAGACTCTCTTAATTCTTCTGGAATATCCGCATGTGTTTGTGTTGTTGGATAAGTGATCAAACTCTCAACCCCACCCAAACTTTCTGCAAAAGTAAAAATCGATAAGTTTCGTAAAAAATCTTTGATCGATTCTTGATGTTTGATTTTAAAACTCAACATACCTCCGCGTCCAGGATAGAGAACTTCTTTAACTTTAGAACTGTTTTTTAAAAACGCTACAACTTCCTGAGCATTTTTTTCATGTCTTTCCATCCGCAAAGACAACGTCTTCATCCCTCTGATTAAGAGCCAGCTGTCAAATGGCGATAAAACAGCTCCGGTTGTATTTAAGCTATAAGCTAATTGTTCGCCTATTTCTTGTGAACGTGTAATTACAGCTCCAGCCAATAAATCATTGTGCCCACCAAGATACTTGGTTGCACTATGAATCACAATATCAGCGCCTAAATCCAGTGGTCTTTGAATCAATGGCGTGTAAAACGTATTATCGACGATCAATTGAGCCTGATGCTTTTTAGCGAAAACTGCTACCTTTTCGATTGATACTTCACTCATCAACGGATTGGTTGGGGTTTCAATAAATACAGCTATCGTTTTATCTGTAATTTCCTTTTCGAATCCTACTTCATCCTCTACATAAATAAAATTATATATCCCCTGCTTTTCTAATTCTTTGAAGTAACGGTAACTGCCTCCGTATAAGTCTCTAGAGGCGACGATTTGACTGCCTACTGGAAATTGGCTGAATACTAATTGAACCGCGCTCATTCCTGAACTAGTCGCTAAACCAACTGCTCCGTTTTCTAAAGTTGCCAGTGCTGATTCGACAACTTCTCTTGTTGGATTTTTGGTTCTGGTATAATCATAGCCCGTCGACTCACCTAGTGTTGGATGCTCATACGTCGTTGAAAAATAAATAGGCGTATTAATCGATCCAGTCACTGGATTTTGATGATTTCCAATTTGTGCCAAAAAAGTGTCTGTTTGAACATTCCCAGATTGTGATTTCTTCTCCATAAACTTCCCTCTTTTCTAGTAAAATAAACTACCTTCATTTGTAGTTGAGCACGTTTCCCGTGTTGCTATTCATTATATACGCCGAGCGGATCTTAACGCAAGAAATAGTTCAGCAAAACAAAAAAACTGAAGCAGCCGTTTAATGCGTACTCCAGTTTCTCGATCAATTATTTCATGAAATCATAAGGGGTCGTCTGTTTCATTCCAATCATCGGATCAATAGTTTGTGATTGTACCAAATCAGGTGTCAGCAACCGATCAATCTCAGATTCAACTTGCTCATCAATTTCTTGAACAGCTTCACTAAATAATGAAATTTCTTCCGTTTTTGTTGAACTTTTTAATGGTTCGACTGCTTCTTCCACCACCGCAACTGGCTCATCTTCCGTTGCATCATAAACAATAGATTTTTTCTCTTCGGTATCTGTAAATGGCGATTCCTTGTTCAATCCTTCTTCATAGGCTTCTAGCTGCATTTTTGTTGTTAAAGTCATATCGTCAGCACTTATGATCCGCTCTTTCAACATTGTTAAACGACTAGCTGATTCATGCGTAACACACGTGTTAAACGCTTGAACCTCCCCTAACAAAATTAGGATGTCCTTACTTCTGGTCACAGCAGTGTATAATAAATTTCGCTGCAACATACGATGATACTGATGCACCATTGGCAAAATAACCATCTTAAATTCACTACCTTGTGCTTTATGGATCGAACAACAGTAAGATAGAGTGATTTTATTCCATTCATTTCTTTTATAGCTTACTTCATTATTATCGAATTGAATCACTAATTCATCCACTTTATCTTCGGATTCCTTAGCCAAAATAATTCCGACTATTTCACCCATATCACCATTAAAAACATTGAGTTCCGGTGTGTTGACTAAATGCAACACTTTGTCACCGATTCGATAAACTGATTCATTCCATTTTACTTCTTTTTTTGTTCCGTCATTGGGATTAAAAATTTCCTGCATCATTTTATTTAAAGCATCGATTCCAGCGGCACCTCGATACATTGGTGCTAATAATTGAATGTCTTGTGGCGAGAAACCTTTTGCTTTTGCTTTAGATACGATTTGACGAACATACGTCTCAATATGATAAACATCACTTGGGAAAAATGAACGATCTTTTTGATTCACTGTGAAATCTTGCGGTAGTTTTCCTTGTTTGATTTCATGTGCTAAGGGAATAATACTTGAACCATCCCCTTGTCGATAAATTTCTGTCAGTTCTTTTTGAGGAATTTCATTGATTTGCAGTAGATCGTGTAACACTTGCCCCGGTCCAACAGAAGGCAGTTGATCTTTGTCACCAACAAAAATCACTTGCATATTGGTTGGAATCGCCTTAAATAAGGTGTTTGCTAGCCAAGTATCTACCATTGACATTTCATCTACGATCAATAGCCCGCCTTCTAATTCTTTTGCCGTCATACTGGGATTTTTTTCCCGTCCTGTTAAACCCAATAAGCGATGAATAGTGCTTGCCGGAAGCCCTGTCGTTTCGTTCATTCGCTTAGCCGCACGCCCTGTAGGAGCTGCTAATAATATAGGAAACATTTCTTGTGTATAATCTTTTATATCTAAGGAAAGGCCATTCAGTTCTGCAAACAAAGAAACAATACCATTGATAACCGTCGTTTTCCCTGTTCCTGGACCACCAGTCAAAATAAAGAGCGGTGCTTTGATTGCTTCTTCAATTGCGGCTTGCTGGGAGTCGCCATATAGAATACCTAAGCGTTTTTCAATTCCGCGGATATTTTTTTCTATGTCTTTTTTATCGTACTTAATCTCTTTTTTTCGGGAAAGAAAACGTTGAATCGATGTGCCAATCCCCCACTCTGAAAAATACAAGCTGTTCTCAAAAAGTTTAGTCCCTTCTTGTTGTATTTTTCCTTCCTCCACTAAATGAATGATTTGTTCAGCTACTTGATCTAATGAAATTTCAACTGGACGACTAGCTTCAAGTGTATTGATCGTCTCTCTAAGGAGCATCTCCGCTTCTACATAAGTATTACCTGAGCGAACAGAGTGTTGGAAGATTTCATGAGTTATTGCTGCGCGTACTCTTTTATCAGAATCTGCACCAATTCCTAGTTGTTCAGCAATATTATCTGCTCGTTTAAACCCAATCCCTTCGATATCTTCAACTAATTGGTAAGGATTTTCATGAATAACATCTAGTGTCTCTTCTTTATATGTTTGATAAATCGCAAATGAAAGCTGACTACCAAATCCATAACGATTTAAACCAACTATCACTTGTTCCATTCCATGATTTAAGCGGATCGTCTCAATAATCGTTTGACGTTTTTTTTCATTTAATTGGGGTACTTGTTCTAAAACATCAGGAGCTTCAATAATCCGATCAATTGCATCTTCACCTAAGATTTCTACGATTTTTTCAGCAGTTCGTTTTCCAATCCCTGGAAATTTTTCGCTAGAAAGGTAATTTACGACACCGCTGGCAGATGTTGGGCGCTCTTGCTGATAACTATCTACTTGAAATTGTTTACCATAACGAGGATGATCAACAAAATGACCAAAAAAACGATAAATTTCTTCTTCTTGAATTTGACCGAAACTACCTGTCGTTACAATTTCCTTTTCTAGATAATCTGTATTCGTATCTGTAATCTTCACTAACAATACTTTGTAAAAATTGCTAGGGTTTTGAAAAAAGATTGCCTGAACTTGCCCAACCACATATTCTTTTTCATCTTCTTTAAACAACGTATCCACCAATCTCACCTCCCTTTATCAAAAAAATATTTTATTGTAAAAATGAATCATCATTCCATAATTTTAAGGTGTAAGATTGCTCTTTTTCATCATTCTTTGTTTCTAATATCGACAAACTATTATTTTTAAGCCCACCCATACTGCGTAACTCACCTAACTCTTTTCCTGAAAGTGACTGGATCGCCGCTGTTAACGATGCCCCGTGTCCTACAAAAAGGTAAGGCCCATCACCTGTGTCAACAGCTGCTTGGACAACCGATGAAATTCGTGAAATAGCTTGTTCGATTGGTTCACCTTGAAATACTTCTGGATTATATCGGTCTAAGCGATAGCGCATATGATTCATTTCGTCACTATAAATTTTTCTCATTTCCATGATCGATTGGCCTTCTAACTTCCCTAAACCCAACTCTTTTAACTCGTCAGTAAAAATGATTTCTACTGGTTGTTCCAATTCTTGGTTAATACCTTCTGCTGTTTTTCGTGCTCTCAATGAGGTACTTGAGAAAATTTTTTCAAAAGGTACATTTTTAATTGTCTGACCCAATAACTTTATTTCTTCATAACTTGTTGGAAGCAGTGGTGAATCTCCGGTCATCCCCTGAAACCTAAGTTCCTGATTCCATTCTGTTTTTCCATGACGAGTAAAATATAATTTCATGTTCCTGCTCCCTTGATTCTTATTTATTGAATTTCTACTTTTTGAATTTCCGCTTATTTATCTTATCTAGTGTATCATTTTCACTGGCAAAATTCCATTTAACTATGAGGTTTATAAAAAATCAAACAGTCTGATCGTGTTTCAAAAAAAAGAGTAAAAATAGGGTATAATGAAAGAGAAAAACTATATGGTAGGCTAAACAGTCTGTTGCGCTTTTATTTTAAGGAGGAGATCGAATTGTTTTTTGAACAGATTCATCACATCGCGATCAATTGCTCGGATTATGATAAAACAAAAGAGTTTTATGTAGAAAAACTTGGTTTTGAAATTATTCGAGAAAATCGTAGAGAAGATAAAAATGATGTCAAACTTGATTTAAAATTAGGAAATTACGAATTGGAAATTTTTATTTCTCCTGTTGCCCCAAAACGCCCATCTTATCCTGAGGCTTTAGGTCTGCGTCACTTAGCGTTTAAAGTTGAACAGATTGAGGAAGTTATTGCTTTTTTAAATTCTAAAGAAATTCAATGCGAAGCGGTTCGAACAGATACGTTTACAGGAGAAAAGATGACATTCTTCTTCGATCCAGACGGCTTACCTTTGGAATTGCATGAATAATTATTCCTATACACTTACTCTTAATAAACAAAAAACTGTTTCCTCAAAAACAAAAGGGAACAGTTTTTTGCTATTATTTTTTAATCCAACTTATCATTCTCATAATGATGCTTCAATTCCAATGCTGGGAAATTCTGTTGACGCAACGCTTCATAAACTACCAATGCAACTGTATTTGACAGGTTCAGTGAACGAACATGTTCATCATTCATTGGAATTCTTAAACATTTTTCTTCATTATCTCGCATAAATTCTTCTGGCAATCCTGTGGTTTCTTTACCAAACATAAAATAATGATCTTGATTGTCAGTATAATCCATTTCACTATACGTTTGATTCGCAAATTTTGTGATCAAATGTAGTGGATGATCACCTATATAAGTTAAAAAAGCAGCCAAATCCTTATGGTACATAATATTAACGTCATTCCAATAATCTAATCCAGCTCTTTTTAAGTGTTTATCATCGGTTGAAAAACCTAACGGCTCGATGAGATGTAAAGGAGAATTTGTGGCAGCGCAAGTTCGGGCAATATTGCCTGTATTTGCTGGAATTTGAGGTTCAAATAATACAATATGATTTGTCATGATTACAGTTTCCTTTCAATTGAATGACACATTATTTATTTTTTATTCACAAAAATCGACATAAAAAAAACGTATCGCCTCGGTGTCAATCACTGCGAGTCGCTACGTTAGTGAAGCTCTTTTCACTAACTTTTATCAGAACAGGAACCTGATAAAAACCAATGAAAAAACAACTTGTATGTAATATAACACCATTACCAGAGCTTTGCAATACCTTTTAGCAAATTTACCGATTGTAAGCGCTATTTCACTTTTCCTTTTAACATGCGAACGTCAATTGTGATTTCCGATAATGGATTTTTTTTAATTGCTTCTTTTACCTTTTCTGCTACCCCCCACTCAAGTGGAGACATTTCTAACAGATCTAAACGATATTCTTCAGGAACAGAAAAAGTAAATGTTATTTGTTCATTAATTAAAACATCCATCTCTTTAGAAAATTTTGCTAAAACTTTTTCATTTGAGTACGTTTGTTTAGTCTCATCTTCAGGATAAAACGCTGCTCGTAACTCTTTCAAGTACTCCGCTTCAGGAATTACTTTGATGACGGTCCCATCTTTTTTTAAGACTCGCTGAAATTCTTGATAGTGAGATGGAGAGAAAATATTCAAAATCGTATCCATCGATTGATTTGCAAATGGTAGGTTCGTTAAATCCGCCACACACCAAAAAGCATCGATTGGTTGATTACTAGCTAAATAAATCCCATCCTTTGAAATATCAAAACCAAACCTTGAACCTGTTAGTCCTAGTTTAGACAATTCAGATAAAAAACTGCCCTCACCACATCCAACATCTAATGTTTCCCCATTTAAATCCATCGAAGCAATGATTTTTTCCAATAAAGGCTTGTACATCCCACTTTGAATCAATCTGCCTCTGTGTAGTAGCATTTTTTTATTATATTCTGTTTGAATGCTATGAGAAAGAAAATAGATGGTTCCTTTTTTTGATAGGTCAAATTGATGGTTCTCTTCACAAATCAAACTATAGTCTTTTAACTGCAATGACTTTTTACATACTGGGCAAAGCAATTGTTCTTGATGTGTTTCTAAAAAATTACGTGCTGAATCAATTTTTTTCAACATAAGGTTACTTCCTATTCACTATAAATTCTGAATCAAGCCGCGAAACTATCGCTTTTTATCTTACAACGAGAAGAAGACTTTGGCAACAGCTAGAATTATGGTACAATGCCTGTGAAGAAAAAACAAGGAGTGAAACGAATGATCAAAGAATTTTGTGCTGAAAATTTCACAAATATCCCAACTGCCATCCGAAATGGTGCTGGACGTATCGAATTATGTGATAATCTCGCTGTCGGTGGTACAACCCCTAGTACAGGTGTTATTGAAGAAGTAGTTTCATACGCTGGAGAAAAGTCAATTCCAGTAATGACGATCATCAGACCTCGAGGCGGAGATTTTATTTATAATGATATCGAACTTAAGATCATGCATACAGATCTTATTGAAGCTAAAAAAATCGGCACAGATGGTGTTGTTTTAGGTTGTCTGACAAAGGATAATTGGTTAGACGAAGAAGCACTTGAGTTATTGATCGATACTGCTGAAGGTTTGCAAATCACTTTCCACATGGCTTTTGATGTGTTAAGTAAAGAAAATCAATTTAAAGCGATTGACTGGCTAGCAGAACATGATGTACATCGGATTTTAACGCATGGGGGACCTTCTGGAACAGCTATTGAAGACAATTTTGACCATTTAAATGAATTGATCGCTTATGCTAATGATCGGATTATTATTTTACCTGGTGGCGGTATTTCAGATAAGAATGTTGAAACAGTTATAAGTACTTTAAACGTTAATGAAGTTCACGGCACAAAAATAGTAGGATAATAACTTGATAAAGGGAATAATCAAACTCGAAGTGATTCGATCTGGTTATCTCTTTTTTTATAGTCAAAAAAGCCCCCATATCTTCCGACTGGGGGTAACTTTCTTTATCAAACAAAATACTGCATAAATAAACTAGCAATATTAAAATAAATCAAGACACTAGTTAAATCACTCAATGTCGTAATAAACGGTCCACTAGCAACTGCTGGATCAAATCCTAATTTGTCCATCAGCATCGGAATCAAACTACCTGCCAGGTTCGCTACAGTGATCGCACAAAGCATCGCCATCCCAATCACAAAGCCTAACGGAAAATTATGTTGCCAGATGCCAACGACGATGAAAATCGCCACACCTGTCACAGCACCCGTTACAAGCCCGGTTAAGACCTCACTAAGAATCAAACGACCAAAATTATTATCTTTTTCATCTGATAAGGCCAGACGTCTGACTGCAACCGCCAATGATTGCGTACCGGCATTTCCAGCAGTCCCTGTAATCAATGAAATGAACACAGCTAAAATACTTGCTTCACTAACTAATTCTTCATAATGGCTGATTAAAGTTGCTGTAGACATTCCTAAAAACAATAACGTAATTAACCAAGGCAGACGTTTCGACGCAGCTTTGATTGGATTTTCACTGACTTCTTCAACATTTACCCCAGCTAAACCAGAGTAATCACTAGCTGCTTCATCATCAATAACATCGATAATATCATCAACCGTAACGATTCCTAAAAGGTGGTCATCATAATCTGTGACTGGTAATGCTAGAAAATCGTAATCACGAATTGTTTGTGCAACATCTTCTTGGTCATCGCCCACATGAACTGAGATGACCCGCTCACTTAATACATCCGAGATCATTGTATCGTCATCATTAACAATCAAATCACGTAATGAAATAACTCCTACCAAATGGTTTTCCTGATCTACCACATAAACATAATAAATCGTTTCAGCTACATCTGCCTGATTTTTCAACACATACATGGCAGAACGAACAGTTTGATTTGCAACGATCGAAACGAATTCTGTTGTCATGATCGATCCTGCTGTATCATCTTCGTAGTGCAGTAATTCTTTGATTTCACCAGCATCTTCTGTACTCATCAAGCTCAGATATTTTGCCTTTTGACTTTTATCCAACATATTCAATAAGTCAACTGCGTTATCTGTATACATTTCTGACAACATTTCTGCAGCGTAACTTGGACGCATTTCCGCAATATAATCCTTCATGTTTTCGTTATCTTCTTCGATAACATCAAACATATCTGCCAACTCTTTTGGTGACAAATAACTATAAATTTGTTTTCTATCTGCTTCATCGATTGATTGATAAAATTGTCCTTGCTCATAAATATGAAGTGTTAAAAATAACTCGCGAAATTCAGCCATTTGCTGCTCTTTCAGTTTTTCTAACAACAATGAGAAATGCTCTTCCATTTCTTGTCCTTCATTCACCTTAACCTCTCCTTTCACTCTATAGTTGATCTACAATTTGTTTCATATCTTCTGCTAAAGGAGAAGTTAGATTTAAGCGTTTTTTTGTAAACGGATGGACAAAGCTCAATTGACAACAATGTAACGCCTGTCGAGCAATACCACTATTCATTTTACCACCATACATGTCATCGCCTAACAATGGACACCCAATCGCTTCAAAGTGAACTCTGATTTGATGTGTTCTCCCTGTATGTAGCTGAATGTTTACTAGCGCTTCATCACCCTTACGTTTCGTCAGCCAATACTCTGTTTCAGCCTGTTGGCCTGTTTCGACTATAGTTCTCTTTAATATAGAAGATAGATCACGGCCAATCGGAAGCTTGATTGTTGTATGCTCTTTTAATTCAGATACTGTACCTCCAACCAAAGCCTGATAAATTTTGATGACTTCTTTTTTCCGTAATTCCTGATCCAACATAGCATGGGCAAAACCGTGTTTGGCAAATAACATCAAGCCTGTTGTATCACGATCTAATCGAGTTACTACATGGATCACCTGATTTTTATACTGTTGCTTCTTAAAATATGCCTTCACTCGATTAGCCATAGTACCATTTGGATGGTACTGAGCAGGAATTGATGCAACCCCTGCTGGTTTATTCACGATTAAATAATGTTCGTCTTCAAAAACAATATCAATCGGTACATCATCCACGAGTAACGTCTCATGTTCTTTTTCATCAGGGATCGTGATTGTCACTTCGTCACCTAAAGATAACTTGAATAATACATTTTCAACAGAATGATTGACCTCGATTTTACCACCTTGAAACTTGATTTTAGCTAACAGACCTTTAGAAATCCCTTGCTCTTTTAAAAAATATTTAACTTGCTGCGGTTCTTTTTTTTCTACTGTCCAATTAAATTCCATTAATTTATTAATCCTCACTAATAAAGGCATCTTTAACTCGATGCCAAAAATGCATATGTCGGTATGATGCGAAATGAATACGTTCATCTGCAATTCGATAATAAATCGATTTGATATCGTCTTGATAGATGTCCAGTTGATCAACTGTAATCAAATAATCATTACTTTCCTGCAACTTGATTTGAACCCATTCAGTATGAGCAATCACGATCGGAGAACCTAATGTTCGAAAAACCCGATTATTCAATGAAGCAATTTCAGCAAGTTGAAACGCATTGATGCTTGGATGCAAGACCGCACCACCAATACTTTTATTGTAAGCTGTCGATCCCGTTGGCGTTGATACAGATAAACCATCTCCACGAAATCGCTCAAATAACTCATCTTTGATAAAGACATCTGCGACCATCGTACGATTTGCACGCTTGATTGTTGATTCATTCAATGCTAAAAAATGCTTATCTGGTTTATTACCATGAAAACTAATTTTCACATCCAACAAAGGATAACTGATACTTTGCTCTTGATGAACTAACAAGCTTTGAACTAATTCTTCTAACTCATAATCTCGCCAATCTGTATAAAATCCTAAATGCCCCGTATGGACGCCTAAAAAACTGACTTCATCCAGTCGATGACTAAAACGATGAAATGCTGATAGTAATGTCCCATCTCCTCCAACAGAAATCACTAGGTCTGGTTGATGGTCATCAATTTCGATTTTATTCTTTTTTAAAAGCAGGAGTAAATGACGGGTAACTTCATTTGATTTGTGTTCATGATTATGAACGATGGCTACTTTCATTTTCCTCCTCCTATTCTTGATCTAACTTCTCTTTATTATCATTGAATTTTTGATAATAATTATCTTTGGATTTTCCTCGTCCATGTGAAAATAGATGTTGCGCTTCTTGAATTTCTTCTCGAATCGTGGACATTTCTTCATCTAATTGGTAAGCTGCTTCAGCTGCACGTTGCAATCGCTCTTTCATTTCTTCTGGAAAAGCACCTTGATATTTATAGTTTAATGAATGTTCGATCGTGGCCCAAAAATTCATTGCTAATGTACGTATTTGGATTTCAGCTAAAATATTTTTTTCACCTGTGATCAATTGGACAGGATATTCTATCACCAAATGATACGAACGATAACCGCTCTCTTTTTTATTTGTAATATAATCTCGTTCTTGAATGATTTTCAAATCTTTTCGATTGCGGATGATATCCACCACTTGCCGAATATCTTCAACAAACTGGCACATGATTCGAAGACCGGCAATATCTTGCATTTCTTCTTCTAAACGATTAACAGGGATATTACGTAATGCCGCTTTTGTTAAAATACTATCTACAGGTTTTACTCGACCTGTTACAAACTCAATAGGTGTATGTTTATTTTGTTCTCGAAACTGCTTGCGGATTCCGCGCAGCTTAACTTTCATTTCTCCAACAGCCTGTTCATACGGTGCCAGAAAAAGCTCCCACTCTTTCTCCATCCTCATCCCTCTATTTCTCTGAATTTGATTCACAGCTTATTTTACCATAGAGCCGAGAAAAATAGGGTAATTTGAGAAATTGTATAAAATTTTTCAACAATAGCGAATTTTTTAACTTCTAGTTCACTTTTCTTGACGTAAACAGGTAAAGTATGCAAAAATTGAATTAAATTAAAGAAGGTAGGTCAAAAACTAGTGAGCGAGAATTTAGAAATAGAATTTAAAACATTATTATCTATTGAAGAGTTTTCACACACCGTTGACTACTTTCAACTAAAAGAAGAGCAATTTTTTACGCAAAGCAATTATTATTTTGATTCAGCCGATTTTCAGTTAAAAGAAAAACATATCGGTTTAAGAGTTCGTATACTATCAAATAATGCAGAAATCACTTTGAAAATCCCTGAAAAAGTCGGCTTGCTTGAAATCAGCGATGCGCTTTCTATTGAGGAAGCTCGGCAGATCGTTGAATCGACTACACTTCCAGGTTCTGGAAATGTATACAACAAGTTGACTATTTTAGGAATCGACAAAAACGATTTACGTTTAATCGGCAACTTAACAACTAAACGAGCAGAAATAAAACTTCCCCAAGGTTTACTCGCGCTAGATGAAAGTTGGTACAATGAGCAACATGATTTTGAATTGGAGTTAGAAGTAGATGACGTCGTTAACGGAAAGAAAGATTTTCTTGCCTTATTGAATACTTTGAATATCAAAGAATCCCCGTCACCAAACAAAATCCAACGCATGATGCAAAGCTCAAAAGAGAAAGATTAAGAAGTTATTATAGTAAAAACATATCATTTCATTTTTCCCAGATTTTCTGATAAATTAGGGACACTTAGTTGAGAAATGATGTCTAGTCGCAAAAGGGTCAAATTGGAGGAAGTATGAATGATTGAAATCTATCTGTTCGTTAATCCTTTGGGGGGCATTTGTCTCAACGTAGAAAAGGATATTTTAAAATTGGTTGAAACTGAAAATAAAAAAATTCAATTTCGTTTCATTCCGCTAGTTAATATGCGGACCATAAATCATCTTATAAAGTTGTTTGATATTCCAACACATGATATTGAGCAACGTAATCAATTGTTTGAAGATATTTATTCAGCTGCATTAGATTATAAAGCTGCACAACTACAAGGAAAGAAAAAAGGCCGCCATTTACTCCTTGGCTTACAACAAGCTGTGGCAGTAGAGAACATTCCCTACTCCACAGAACTAGCCGAAAAACTTGTAGTAGAAGCTGGTGGTGACTTGGATATGTTCAAAGCCGATCGAAAGTCTAACTTTGTAAAAGAGTCTTTTCAAACAGATCAACAAATTGCTCGTGAAATGGGAATCGTAAAACACCCATCTGCCGTAGTTTATAACTATACATGTGATCGTGATTTTGGTGTTCTAGTAGAAGACTGCGAGTCAATGGATGAGATCAAAAAACTTTGTGAAACATCTGAAGATAATCTACAGTATTTTCATGAAAAATTTGAATTGAATCATTACAATGAACCTCGAGTTCCACATGGACATTTGCATTTGCTTTAATTTTCAATGATAAAGAGAATGATTAAAAAGTAACCCCTTCGGTTTGATTACGAAGGGGTTACTTTTTCTATTTTTTATTGTTCTAAGGTTGCCACAAGTTCTTCTAATTCACCTAGTCTTGATTCAAAGACTTTCATAGCATCTTCAATATATTGTGGTTTTGTCATATCTACTCCAGCTTTTTTCATTACTTGGATCGGGTAATCACTACTACCTGACTTCAAATAAGTCAAATAATTTTCCAAAGCATGCGGCTCATTTGCTAATATTTTATTCGCCAATGCAGATGCAGCTGAAAAACCTGTAGCATACTGATAAACATAATAATTGTAGTAAAAATGAGGAATCCGTGACCATTCTAATGAAATTTCTGGATCTTTCATCACTTCTGGACCATAATACTTCTGATTTAATTCTCCATAATAATCACCTAAATACTCACTAGTTAATGGGGTGCCTTTAGCATCTTCAGTATGAATAAAATGTTCAAATTCAGCAAATTGTGTTTGACGGAAAATCGTTCCTTTAAAACCATCTAAATAATGATTCAATACATATGCACGAATTCTAGGGTCTGTCTCTGTTTCCAATAAATATTCTGTTAAAAGATTTTCATTCGTTGTTGAAGCTATTTCAGCTAAGAAAATTGAATAATCTCCATAAACATACGGCTGATTGTTACGGGTAAAATAACTATGAACGCTATGCCCCATTTCATGTACTAATGTGTACAATTGATCTAAACTGTCATGCCAATTCATTAAGATATAAGGTACAGTATCATAGGCGCCAGATGAATAGGCCCCACTACGTTTTCCTTGATTTTCGATCACATCGATCCAGCGATCATTGAACGCTGTTTTCACAACATTTAAATATTCTTCTCCCATTGGATTTAAGGCAGTGATTGCTTTTTCTTTGGCTTCTTCATAAGTATATTTGATTGAAGCCTCTCCTAAAATTGGTGTATACATATCATACATATGTAGTTCATCTAATTTTAACAAACGTTTACGCAGCGATACATAACGATGAAGCAACGGCAACTTTTGATTTACAACATCGATCAATGTATCATAAACACTTTCTGGAATATGATTGTTACTCAAAGCTGCTTCTCTAGCCGAAGAATAGTTACGAACTTTGGCTTTATAATTATGTGCTTTAACATGTGAACTAAGCGTCTGAGCAAAAGTATTTTTAAATTGATCATAAACCGTATACAAGCCTTTAAACGCTTCTTCACGAACACTTCTGTGTACATTTTCCATTAATTGACCATAAACACCATGAGTCAATTGGATCTTTTCACCATCTTCGTTTTCGATTACTGGAAATTTCAGATCCGCATTATTCAAAATAGAAAACGTATTGCTCGATGCTTCAAAAATTTCTCCAGCACCAGCCAACAATGCTTCTTGATCGGCTGATAGAATGTGCGGACGATCGCTCAAGATATTTTCAATAAAATGTCTATATATATCTAATTTTGGATTCTCTTCGAAATAGCCCCAAATCTTGTCATCACTTAATGATAGTACTTCTGGTTCAAACCAAGCTACTGCTTCGCTTGCTTGTGCTAATAAAGAACTTGCTCTAGCATATAATGCTTGGTAGGTTGTATTCGTCGTATCTTGATCATTTTTTAGATGAGAATAGACATAAATCACTTCGATTTTACGATAAATGCTTAATAGCATTTCAATGCTGCTTAAAAATGTATCGCTACCTTTATCTAGTGTGCCCTTGAAATGCTCAACTTCTTTTAACTCATTAGATAAGGCTTGAATTGCCTCATCAAAAGCTTGATCATCTTTAAAAATTTTGGTCAAGTCCCAAGTCTTCTCTATTGGTAAACTTGAACGTTCTGGTAATTGCTTTGCTTCACTCATTACATCGGCCCCTTTTTTGAATTATTCTTATATAGATTTATCTTATCACATTTTTAAAAGGAGTAGCAGTTATTAGACATTTATTTTCAATTCTTTTCAACCACTCTTTCACATCGTCTATCTTTTGATCAGAACTTCCGGCTTCAATTTTCCAGCCTGTTTTAACTCGAATTAAATGTTTACAATCAATCAAGTACATCAGCAGTTGATTCAAACAATAGGCTTGAATTGTTTCAAATGGAATATTAGGCAACTCGTATAACAACGCAATGGATTTTTCCAACTCTGTTTTTAGAACTTGAATCAATTCTGATTGCTCAAAAACATTCTGGTCAAAAAACTGTACCCATCTCCAAACTCTTACTTTTAATAGCAGGTCAGAACCTCTACAACAAAAAATATGGAGACCAGGATAATAGAACCAATTTGGCAATTGAAGAAGATGAAATCGATTGTTATATAATTCAGTTTGAACGATTCTTATCTTCTCATCCCTCCTATATAATTTTCTGTTCAACTCAATATAATACCCTTGTACTAGTTCTCCAATTTTGAATTTTCTTTTAATATATATTTTAGATTTATTCGGAAATTTAAAAATTTCCGATAAAAAACCATCGTAAAAGGACCAAACTTTGGTTGAAGAATACACTCTTTTTTTCCAATCCTCTTCAATATGAAAATGCAAAGTCAATTCTTTCATTTCCCAGTCTGCTGTCCACAAATAAAAACCTAAACTATCTGAAAAATAACACAAATTTTTAACTAACTCGCTTAAGACTAAGTGGTTAGAAAATAGTTTTTTTCCACAAATCCAAATTGGAATAAACCCATGTTTTTGATATCTTTGGGTTCGTTCAACCAATCGCTGTGTACTTAATGAACTACACTGAATCTCTAGAGCAATATTGCCTATCAAAAGATCTGGGCGCTGATTTAATGCTGGTAAATATTTTTCTAATTCATAAGGAATAGATTCCTTTTCACACCATTTTGCAAAAACTTCTTTAAGAGCCAGATGCTCGATTGTCTCCCCTTCAGAATAAATACTGCAGTCACTATTATTATAATGAGAAAAATGCGGTAATTTAACTTTACCGTTCTTTATTCGAACAGGCTGATTGCAAACAGGGCAATAATACATGCTTCCTTTAAGTTGCTCGATTTCTTCTCGAGACAAATTCAACAGTGTTACAACTTCTTTATCTTTTGAATATGCATTCAACATATAACTCACCTCATAATGAAATACGCAAGAAATAGGATGAATCATTAAAAAAGCTGAAACAAAGCAATTATGCTCTGTTTCAGCTTCTTTCGTTTATTCAAAATAATATCTTGTTAATTCTAACGCATTTCGTTCCATGATACATGTTCCATATTCATTCAGTGTCTCAGGTGTAACTGCAGATAAATTAGCAAATTCCAATAACTGAGCTAATTCATTCTCTACATCGTTTTTCCCTAACTCATCCAACAAGAATATGACTTGGAGATAATATGTTCCTTTAAATGTATATAAATTTGCTATCACAGACTGCAAAAATACTTCATTTGCTAGCTGAACCATTGTATCAAAATCATTTAGTTCAAACACTAAATTCTTTACTGTATCATCAGTAAATTCCTGTGTTTCATCCGCAAAGTCTTCTTCGATTTGTTTACGAATTATATTACTAACCTCTTCCGGATTTAGATCATTAAACCCTTCAAAATTAGATACTTCATCGATAGATGCATTCTTACTAATAAATAGTTCCAATCCATCACTTTTCGGCAGAACCTGAAAGGTAACAGCTTCACTACCTTGAAATTCATCTTCCACATCAACTTCTTCTAAAATACTATAGAAAAAATTCTCTACTTCCTTGTGGTTGCCAAGTAAATCTAAAAAAGTGATTCCTCTGTCAGCCAGATCCTCATTACCAATCAACACACGTATGGTATTTTCATTGATATGTTCCATTTCCATGTCGCTACACCTCACTTTTGCTAATCAGGAAACTTATTCTTACGTACATTGTAGCGGAATCACGCCAAATGTAAAGGGAAAAGTAACAATATTCCTAAATAAACTGTTGTCTTAGTATAATCCTTAACTCTTGTTCTATATACCTATATGTATTTTTTTTATAAGTATTTATAAAAAAAATGATAACTCATGTATTGCTATGTAGAGATTAATTGCAAAAGAAAACCCTTGCCACAAGGACAAAGGTTCTCCTTTTACATTTTATAAACCTGCCATCAATTGCGCTTGACGTAATTCCAACTGCCTAACTCCTCTTGGCAAGAAACGTCGAATTTCATCCTCATTAAAACCAACCTGTAATCTTTTTTCATCAATCATTATTGGCCGACGCAACAATCCAGGATTCTCTTTTACTAACTCTAGCAAATCTTGCAACGGAAGTTCATCCAAATCCATATTGAGTTTTTGGAAAACCTTAGAACGAGTAGAGATAATCTCCTCTGTTCCGTCTTCTGTCATTCGCAAAATTGCTTTCAATTCAGAAATATTCAATGGTTCTGAGAAGATATTTCTTTCCTTGAATGGAATCTCGTGTTCTTGCAACCATGCACGAGCCTTACGGCAAGACGTACAACTTGGGGAAGTATAAAGTGTCAACATGTGCATCACTCCTTTTTGTGATTCTCATCACTTTTTTGAAACAGGAAATCTAACTGTTTTCCTATTTAATGTAAGTATACCCAATTTCTAATAAAAATACTAGCTCTTTTTCCAAGAAAAAACATAATTTTTCGTTATTTTACGTGTTTTTTTTAAATATTAAAATAAAGCACTGTTTTTTTCAACATAAAATTATAACGTTTTCAAAAACTTAAAAACTAATACAGCTTCAATAATCTGCTACAACTGTACTAGTCTAAAAATTCTGACATTTTATTTTTTTCCAGTAATCCTGTTTTTTTTTCTTTTTAGCTGTATAATGGTAACATGACTTTTTATTAATTGATTAAGGTGGTTACTTTATGGAAACTATTTTTTCAGGCATCCAACCTAGTGGAATTCCCACAATCGGAAATTATATTGGTGCAATGAAACAATTTATTGAATTACAAAATCACTATAACTGTTATTTTTGTATAGTTGATGAACACGCTATTACAGTTCCTCAAGATCCGTTGAAACTACGTCAACAAACTCGTAGCTTAGCTGCACTTTATTTAGCAGTAGGACTTGATCCTGAAAAAGCAACGATTTTCATCCAATCAGAGGTATCGGCTCACGCTGAGGCTGCTTGGATCATTCAATGCAATACAACGATCGGCGAATTAGAACGTATGACTCAATTCAAAGATAAATCACAGAAGAATGGACGCACAGGAGTTAGCGCTGGGCTATTAACTTACCCACCTTTAATGGTCGGAGATATTGTTTTATACAACGCAAACCTGGTTCCTGTCGGTGACGATCAAAAACAACATTTAGAACTGACACGAGATTTTGTAGAACGATTTAATAAACGTTACGGACAAGCAAATCAAGAAATTCTGGTTCTTCCAGAAGTAAAAATCGCCGAACAAGGCGGACGTGTGATGAGCTTACAAGATCCAACTAGCAAAATGAGTAAATCCGATTCAAATGCTAAAGGGTTTATTTCTATGTTGGATGAAGCTACTGTCATCCGCAAGAAAATCAAATCAGCTGTAACTGATTCAACAGGCATTATTGAATATGATCCTGAAAACAAACCTGGCATCTCAAATTTACTAAGTATTTTCTCTGCAGCCACCGGTCGACCTATTGATGAAATAGCTGCGGCTTATGAAGGAAAAGGTTACGGTGAATTTAAAACAGATTTAGGTGAGGCAGTCGTTGATTTACTTGCTCCGATTCAAGAACGTTATCATGCATTACTCGTTTCTGATGAATTAGATGATATCCTTGATAGAGGCGCCGAGCAAGCTCGTTTAGTCGCTAATAAAACATTACAACGAATGAAAAATGCTATTGGCCTAGGAAGAAAACCTCGTAAAAGAAATTAGCAAAAAAACAAGCTGAAAAAATCAGCTTGTTTTTTTAGTCTCTAAATTGTGCATCATGCAAGCGTCGATAATGTCCGCCTTTTGCTAGTAACTCTACATGTGTTCCTTCTTCTAATATCCCTTTATCGCTGACTACAATGATTCTTGTCGCATGTTTGATTGTTGCCAAACGGTGAGCAATGATTAAGGTTGTTCTACCTTTTGCTAGAGAATTTAGTGATTCTTGAATCACTTGTTCCGTCTCCGTATCTAAAGCAGAAGTCGCTTCATCTAAAATTAAGATTGGCGGATTTTTTAGGAACATACGAGCAATTGCTACTCGCTGTTTTTGACCACCAGAAAGTTTTACCCCTCGCTCACCGATCATTGTATCTAAGCCATCTGACATTTGATCGACTACTTTTTCTAAATGAGCTAGTTGAACTGCTTTTTGGATTTCTTCTTCTGTTGCATCGAGTTTTCCATAAGCAATATTTTCCCGAATCGTACCAGGAAATAAGAAAACATCTTGTTGGACAATCCCAATTTGACTTCTCAATGAAGCTAGTGTCATGTCTTGAATATTGATTCCATCAATGGTAATTCGTCCTTCTGTTACTTCATAAAAACGCGGTAATAAATTACATAGAGTTGTTTTACCTGAACCACTTTGACCTACGAAAGCGACCGTTTCACCTGGTACGATCTGCAAATCAATGTGATTTAATACTTTCGTAGAATCAGCATAAGAAAATGAAACATCCTCATAGATAATGTCACCATGCAAATGATTCACCGTTATTGCATCAGGTTTATCTTGAATCGCAGGCTTCTTATCAATCTCTTCTGTAAATCGTTTAAATCCGGCAATTCCTTTTGGATAACTTTCAATCATATTATTCACTTTTTCGATTGGACGGACAAAAACGTTCGATAAAAGAATAAATCCAACGAACTGGCCATCTGTAATCTCACCTTTAATCGTATAATATGCCCCAAAAATCAATGCGAACAAATTGATCAAACGAATTAAAAAGTAATTATATGCAGAGCTGATTCCCATTACTTTATAAAAAGTTATTTTGGATTGGCGGTAGGCTTGATTCAATCCTTCAAAACGCTTACGTTCAAATGGCTCATTAGCAAACGACTGAGTCACACGAATCCCACTGACAGACGCTTCCACCCCTGCATTAAAGTCTCCAAGGTTATCGTAAATTTTTGTATTAACTTTTGTCATCTTCTTATTGAAGAAAATTAAGGCCACCGTGATAAATGGCAACACGATAAATGTCGCTAAAGCCAGTTGCACATGGATTTGAAGCATCAAGTAAAATGATCCAACTAAGGTCATGATTGTAATAAATACATCTTCTGGCCCATGGTGGGCAACTTCAGATATTTCAAACAAATCTGTCGTCAATCGACTCATCAGTTTCCCAGTCTTTTGATTATCATAATATTCAAACGGTTGCGTTTGTAAGTGTTCATATAATTCTCGGCGCATATCCGTTTCAATATTGACACCTAATTTATGACCAAAAAATACCACGATATACTGTAAAAAAGTATTAAGTATATAAAATAAAAGCAAACCGGCACAGGCTAATCCAATCAATCGGAAATTTCCCTTTGGCATGATTTTATCGATGACTTGATTCACAACAACTGGAAATGACAATTCCAGCAAACCAGCTAGAACAGCACAACCAAAATCTAAAATAAATAAGTGCTTATATGGTCGATAATAACTAAAAAATCGTTTTAACATAAACTCCCCTTTCTTCTGACACTATGACTATTATACGCAAAGAAAGAGCAGTATGCAAAGTTTGAAAACTCTTAAATACTTAAAAATAGCTGTGATGTATCTTCATCCAATCTATTCTAGTCATTAAACAAATAATCGTATTTAATTCAAAAAAACAGACAAGAAAAAGAAGTCACTACTAACGCCATTTTTAAGTTTAAAAATTGTTATTTAAACTATATTATAGATAAGTCTATGTGCTCAAAACATAGCTACTATTTATTATTATAAGGAGTGTTTAAGTGAAAACAGCTAAATTAGTTATTGGCATTATAAGTATTATTTTATCATTATTAGTTTTATTTCAATCTTGTGTCGCAGGCATAGCAAACAGTGTAAATAACAATGGCGAAGCTGGCGGAAGTGCCGGTATACTTTTAGCCATCTGTTTGTTAGTAGCAGGAATTGTTGCTATTGCAACTCGAAATTCTTCAGGTAATCGTGGGTTTGTCGCTGCTGGATTTTATATTGTAGGGGGAATCATTGCTTTCTTACTGGCTGGTGGATATGGAGATCTATATATTTGGTCAGTATTATCTATTATTTTTGGTGCAACTTTCGTTATTGGGGATACGAAAAAAGATAATCTCAGATAGACAAGTCATCACATTTATTGAAAATCCAAACTGGAGGAAAGACATTCTCTCCAGTTTTTTAGACATTTTGAAAACCTCTATATACTGTTATGTCAATCACTTGATAATACGTAAGCAATTTGGTAAATTATACGTATACATGTACATCATAAAAAACACCGATGAGTAGCTTATGTCTTGGGGAAGATAGGCCTGATCGGTGTTTCTGTTTTTTATTATACTAAATGTAGGAATTTTTTTCTACTTCAAAAATTTACTATCGATATTACTTTTCTGAAGAATAAATTCGCCAAACATGTTTTTTTATTTGCTTTTTGATCAATAAAATAGCTTTAGTCTTTCACAGATGAATAGAGCTTTATCCTTATGTCAAAAAAATTTTTATTTTCCATATAACACTCACCTTCTTATAATCAATCCCCAATTAATAGTCCTATCCTGTCAGCATTCTAATCTAAATTAAAATTTTCTTTCTGTTCTTTTGTGAAAAAGTTCGCTACAATGAAAGAGGATTTTGAAAAATTTCCTGAAAATTATTAAGGGGTGCAATTTTTTTAATGAAAACTATTGTTTTTGATGTTGATGATACGATTTATGACCAGCAACAACCTTTTAGAAACGCAATTAACTCAGTGTTTCCATGTGTAAAAAATGAAGACATGCATGCATTGTATATTCGTTTTCGTTTCCATAGCGATGAAACTTTCCCAAAGGTCATGGCTAACGAATGGACACTAGAATATATGCGCTTTTACCGAATCAATGAGTCATTAACAGACCTGAATTATCCACCTGTTTCACAAGAGGATGGTCTAACTTTTCAAAAAACGTATGAAGATGAACTGGATAATATCGTCATGCATCCAGAAGTAAAAAAAGTATTTGATTTCTTAAAAGAAAAAAATATTCCCATGGGGATCATTACAAATGGACCTACAGATCATCAATTTAAAAAAGTAAAACAACTTCAACTTGAAAATTGGGTTCCTACTGACAATATTATTATTTCTCAAAGTACTGGTTTCCAAAAACCGGAAAGAGAAATTTTTGATCTTGCGGCAAAAGAGTTCGGAATGGACTGTGAACGCACATTGTATGTAGGCGATAGCTTCGAAAATGATATCGCTGGTGCTAAAAATGGTGGCTGGAAATCGTTATGGTTCAATCATCGTTTGAGAGATATGCCTGCTGATGAAGAACCTTATCATATTAAAGAAGTTACTTCTTTTGAAGAGTTATTTCCAACGATTCAATCGTTATTTTCATAAAAGAAAAATGCAGCATACACTTAGATTTTCTCTAAGCATATGCTGCATTTTTCTTTTATTCCCCAATACTCAAAATCATTCGAATATCGTCTTCTGTCATTTTAGCTAATTGCTCTTCGTTTCCTTGGATCACTTTTTGGAATAGTTCACGTTTTTCCTGTTGTAACGAGTTCATTTTTTCTTCAACCGTTCCTTCTGCAATCATTCTCCAAACTTCTACCACATTCTTTTGACCAATTCGATGTGCACGTCCGGCAGCTTGTTCTTCTACAGCCGGATTCCACCATAAATCGTAAAGAATCACAGTATCAGCACCAGTTAAATTTAAGCCGGTTCCTCCTGCTTTCAATGAAATCAAAAAGACATCTTTCTCACCAGCATTAAAAGCATCTGCCATTTCCATCCGTTCTTTAGGTTTCGTACTTCCTCTTAAGTAGAATGTTGATAAATCTAATTTATGCAGTTCTTCTTCGATGATTGATAACATACTGGTAAACTGAGAAAAGAGCAACACACGTCGATTGTTTTCTTTAGCAGCTACCAACAAATCTTTAACTTGTTCTAGTTTTCCAGAACCACCGGTATAATCATCAATGAACAAACTAGGATCACAACAAATTTGGCGTAAACGAGTTAATCCTGCTAGAATGCTCAAGCGATTCTTCTTGAAAGCATCTTGATCCATTTGACTAACATCTTCTTGCATTTGTTTTAGATAAGCTAAGTAAACCGTCTTTTGTTCTTCCGTGAGAACACTGTATAAATTACTTTCGATCTTATCTGGTAAGTCTGCTAACACCGTTTTCTTGTCTCGTCTTAGAATAAATGGCTGAATCATTTTAGCGATTTCTTCTGGTTTCATCGACCTAAACAAGGTCTTAGAAGGAAATAATCCTGGTATGATCATTTGGAATATTGACCATAATTCATCTAAATTATTTTCGATTGGTGTGCCACTTAAAGCAAAACGTTGAGGAACTTTCAAACTTTTTAACGCTTGAGCTGTCTTTGTTCCGCTATTTTTTACCATTTGGGCTTCATCTAATATCAAATAACCTAAATTCAATCCTTGATACATGTCAATATCTTGTCTAAGACTCGCATATGAGGTGATCAACACATCTAATTCTGCCTGATTTGCTAGTTTTTCACGTTCAGATTTATTTCCAGCAACGACTTCTGCTTGTAAATCTGGAGCGAATTTCTTTAACTCAGCTGCCCAGTTATAAATCAAACTAGCTGGCGCTACGATCAACGCTGCTCCTGTTTGTTTTTGTTCTTCTTTTTCAGATAATAAATAGGTAATTGTTTGAAGGGTTTTCCCAAGACCCATTTCATCTGCTAAAATACCACCAAATTGATAATAACTAAGCATTTTTAGCCATTTAAACCCATCGATTTGATAATTTCTAAGCGTTGCTTGGATTTTTTTAGGTAGGACCGCTTCAAATTCCTCTGGATGGGTCAAATTTGAAACCATTTCTCTAAAGGAATCTGAAAAATGAGCTCGAGTATTATTTTCAAGCATACTTTCGATCATCAACCCTTGATTTCTCGGTACTTGAATCGTTCCTTGAACATTTTTCATATTATTTCTCAGCATCGTCAAAACTTCACTTGTCTGTTGAAACTCTTCTGAGTCTAAAGATAAAACTTCTCCAGTCTCCAAAGTATAAAAACGATCATTTCGTAATAAGCTGGCTAAAACAGCATCAATTTCCTGTTCTGCGATCCCAGTTATATCAAAGCGCACATCTAGCCAAGAATCAGAGTCAGAAACTTCGATCAAGGGTTGATGATGAGCCGCATCTAAATACAATTCACGTAATTTTTTCCCCATACGAACTTCACCTAAATGACGGAAAGTCGGAACTTCTGCTTTAAAGAAATAATATAGACGTTCACCAGCTGGTAAAACTTTTTCATACCCCTCCGCAACTTTTTGATAGCCGAATGCCGTTAATTGTTCTAGGATTTTTTGTTCTTGTTTTCCATCACGCACTACTTCTTGATTTGCTCCAGAAACAACTGAATGCTCCTTATCGGTTGAAAAAACAACTTCTCCATAAGTGAAGTCCACCCGAACTTTGATCATTCCTTTGATTTTCCGAAAAATAAAGATTGTCTCTAACGGATGATAAATCACTTCTTGAGCTACATCTTCACTAACCGTCACTGTCCCTAGTTTTTCCAATAAAGGTATAACACTACCAAATAAATCTGATAACTCAGGTTTTTCATAGATGATCTCTGGTTTTTCAATCCTTTTTAGCAATTGTAACAAGGTCGTATAGATTGCTTCTTGTTCTTGTGTAAAAATATAGACTTGATCTTTACTAAACCCCCATTGGTAATGAGATAAAAAGGTTGTTATCTGATCATCTATTACTAACTTATACGTACTGTCTAGTTGTTTGCTTAGATCAAAATAAATTGGCAAAGCGCCTTTTACGAATGTAAGGCGACGGTATTTTGTTTCCTCATCGTTTAATTGAAAATGAGGGATTTGACTCATTTTTTCAAGTAATTTTTGTCCTTGATCAATTGGTAAAACAAGATACCGTTTATCGATTTTCCCTTTGACTTGAATACCATTAGAACCCAATAATTGACTCGTTTGATAAATTGCCGCCAACTGCTCCAACAACTCTTGATTTTCAATTGAAAAAGCTTCTTTGACTATATCAAAATGATGCTGCTTATTGATTAAAAAGCTACCTTCTTTTTGGAATGTCTGGAAAAACTCACCAATATTTTTAATGATATAGGTTTTAGGTTTGACGCCTTGATTTCCAAGTCGCAGCGAAACACCTAAAACAGCTAACTCTGGATAGTAATTGTTTGTTTCAATCACATCCACAATATATTCAACGGTCAACGGTGTGATTTTACTTTTTTCTTCTGACTGATTCAGCTTAGCAAAACCTTTGGTAAACATTTCTGAAATAGACAGAGATCGTTTTTCAAAAGTAACTGGTTGATCCGCTTTTATGATTCTAGAACTTCCTTTGTGACGTAGATATAGTTCAACTGCAACAGTATGCTTGCAATAACCATGATCTTTCCAATAAGGACATTCACAAATATCATTTTCTTTGGCTGTGCCATCTAATTGCACACGATACAGTTCATTTCCTAGAACTTCTGCATGCCAAATTTTTTGGTCAGGATCTTGTACGACCGACAAGACTCTGCCTTCTTTCATATATTCCCTGCCACGTTCAACGATTCTTTCTGGAATACTCCACTTCATGTTCTCACCTCCTCGGTTAAGCTGTTTGATAGGTCACTTGACTTTGACCATTTCCGTTTGTTTGGATTTGTAATTGCTGTGGAATTCGTGCTTTTAATTCACTTACATGACTAATAATACCGATCATTCTTCCTTCATTTTCGATTGTTTCCAATGCCTCCATCGCCATTTCCAAGGCTTCTTCATCTAAAGAACCAAATCCTTCATCAATAAACAACGCTTCAATTAAAACACCGCCAGCTTGCTCTTGGATTACTTCTGCCAATGACAGTGCCAACGCTAAAGCTGCGATAAAGCTTTCACCACCGGATAAAGTATGAGCACTGCGAGTACTTCCAGCATTATCATCATATACATTGATTTCAAGGCCCGTTTGATTCTTATAACTTCCGGAATCTTGATTCAATTCAAATTGATAACGATTATTCGTTAATAAACCCAAACGTTGATTGGCCACTTTTAGAACCTCTTCTAAATACGTTTGTAAGACATATCTTTCCAAACTCGTTTTTCTTGGATTATCACCGTTGACTGTCGTTGCCAATTGATGTAAAGCAGTCACTTCTTCCCACTGTTGCTCAACCGAAGCAATCAATTCTTTGACTTGTTTTTGAATTTTTTCATTGGCTTGAATTTTTTCTTGCTGTTGATAGTAATTCACTTCTTTTGCTTCTAGCGAAACTGTCAATGCTGCAATGTCCTCTACTAGGTTCGTTGTTTCCGGCTGTTCCTTATTTTTCAGCTTTTGTTCTAGTTCGTTTAATTGAAATGTCAGTTGATCTTTCTTCTTATCAAAAGCAGTCAATTCTTCTTTGATTGCTTCTAATTTTGACACTTCTTTCAATAAAAGACGGACTATTTTCTCGTTGAATTCAAAATTTGATTCTTTTAAAGCGGTAGATAATTCTTGTTCTAATGCTATTTTTTCTGCTAAATTTGCGGCTTGTTCTTTTCCAAGATGTGCTTCACTATTTTTCAATAATAATTGGCTTTCTTTGACCTCAGCAAGTTTTTCTTCGATTTCTTGCTTTTCTGTTTCCCATTGGATTATTTGTTGTTCTAGTAGTTTTTTGCTCGTTATTATTTCAGTTAAAGTTAGATGTTCATCACTTAATTGTTCTGAGATCGTTTTTAGCTTTGTTTGATTAGCTGATTGTTCTTGCTGCTTTTCAGTGACGACGGTCTCGTGTTCAAGCACTTTTAGTTGTTGCTCTTTAACCGACTTTTCTAGTTCGATACATTTAGCTTTAGCAATCTCGATTTGCTCTAATTCAAGTTCAATTTTGTCAGTCCAAATTTGAAAATCAGCCGTCACTTGTTCAATTGCTTCTGGGGTTAACGACGTTTTTAGCGTGATAATTTGTTTTTCTTGTAATTGTTTGACTAATGAACTAACTTTGTTATTTTGCCCGTCTAATTCCTCTTGTAGTTCTTGTTCAGTAAGTTTTACTTGAGCAACCTGCGCTTTTAATTTTGCAACCATCGCTTCTTGTTTTTGAGCTGTTTTCTCAATGTCATTGAGTTGATTTTCGATTGCTTGAATTTCCTCTAACGAAAACTCTTGATGCTCGTTTTGATTTGGATGCTCCACTGAACCGCAAACTGGGCATGGTTCGCCGTCCACTAAAAACAAACTCAAACGGCTGATCTGCATTTTTGCCCACTGGCTTTTTTGCTTGGCTACTTGTTGATACATCGACTCTTTCTCAATCATAGCTTGCTTTAGTTGTGCACTCTTATCCTTCAACTGTTCCTTGATTGCAATTCTTTTCACTTCAAGTTGTTGTTGCTTTTCCCAATTTTCTAAAAAAGTCTGCCATTGCGCTTGATGACGTTCTAATTCTAGCTGTTCTTTTTCAATTTGAACCTGTCTTTCTATAACAATGCGTTCCTTTTGATAGTCTTGTTCAGTTTTTACTTGTATTTCTTTTATTTCAGTGAACTTTGTTTTTAATGTCTCTAGCTCTATAGCATTTTTTTTGATCGTGTTCGATACTTTTTCCTTCTCTTCATATAACGGGATTTGGAATTGTAACGTTGTAACTTTTTCTTTGATTTTATTTATTTCAGCAACTTGAGCTAAAGTTTCTTTTTGTGCACTTTCCCATCGTTTGATTAGTTGCTGCCGGGTTATTTGTTTTGTTCGGTTCGCTTTGAGCTCTTGCTCGTTAGTGATAAGTAAATTGACTTTGTCATCGATTTTTTCAATCAAACCTTGATGATTTTTCACCCATTGCAGTTGTTGTTCTTCAAATCGTAATGTTTCGATCTTCTCGGCCGCTTGGTCTAATTCTTCTTTTTGTTTTTTTAGCTGGGTTTGTTTTGTAAACTCATTTGCTAGTTCTTCCAAAGCAAATTTTTCTTGTTCTTTTTTCTGCTTTTGTTTTTGTAAAATAGACAACTCTGATTTTTCTGTAGCTTGTAGCTTGATCATCTCTTCTTGTTGCTGCTCTAACATAGCTAATTGTTGCTCTACAGAAAGCTCTTCTTGTAATTTTTCTTGCCAATATAGTTGATCTAATTTTGCTTGGATGGTTTGCTGCGTTGCTTCAATACCTTGATTGACGGTCTTCAATTGAGATTTTAACAGCTCATTTAAGGTCTGATACAATTGTGTGCCAAACAAATTTCGTAGCACTTTTTCTTTATCATTACTATTTGCAATTAAAAATGTTCTAAATTCTCCTTGCGGTAAGAGAACAATCTGAGCAAATTGCGTTGCATCTAAATGCAGCAGTTCTTGAATAAAGCTATCTACTTCTCGGCGTTTCGTGTATTCTCTAAGCTCTTTTCCAGAAGAATCTTTGACGATCAGTGAGATCTTTGCACTTTGAGTACGAGTACCATCACCACGTTTTTTATAAAGTTCTTGTTCTGGTTTTCTCGTGATATCATAAAAATAGTCGCCATGAGAAAAAGCTAAATGAACCTCAGTTGGTTCCGATGGATCTGCAAATGTTGATCGCATTTCTTTACCTTGTCGTAACTTTCCTGAGCTTTCACCAAATAAAGCATAACTCATTCCATCAAAAATAGTGGTTTTCCCGGAACCTGTCTTGCCACTGATCAAAAATAGTGACGAGTCCTCAAACTTATTAAAGTCAATCGTTTCAGCAATGTAAGGTCCAAAGTTTTTTAATGTTAGTGTTAATGGTTTCAACTTATTTCCCTCTTTCTGCTTGATGAAGCGCTGCTAGGTTGTCTTTGATCCAAGTTTGTTGTTGTTGAGTCAATTGTTCTCCTGTTACTTCCGAAAAGAACTGATTGACTAATTCCGTTGGTGCCAAAGCTTTGATCTCTTTTTTTGCTGCTCTATTTTTTTCTTTTACTTCTCTTCCAAATAATCGTTCGACACCGATCACTCGTGGATAAATTTGGCGTAACTGATTCATCATATTAGGAATCACAGCGCGATCTGTTAACTGGATATGTAAATAGCTTTCGCGGTCGATCGATTCATAAAATTCCTGAGTGGTCAATTCTTTAAAACTTCCTTCGAGTTGTATCAGGTCTCGTAGTGGTGTAATTTCTTTAAATTCAAATGTCGTTTTATCAACCACAGTATCTACGATCCAAACCCCTTTTTTCTGACTCATTTCTGATAATGAAAACTTTAAGGGTGAACCACTATAACGTGCATTTTCGGCTTGCAATGCATTTTTCCCATGTAGATGCCCTAAAGCTACATAGTCAAATGATTCAAGTAACGACAACGGTACGGTATCCAAACCACCAACCATCAATTTTGTTTCTGAATCAGACTTTTCACTACCTGCTACAAAAAAATGACTGACCAAAACATGAGCCATATCTGGTTTGAATTGTTTTTCCATTTCTGTAATGACTTCTTTCATTGCTTGTTCAATCGTTCGAATTTCTTCATTATCAAAATATAATCGAGCAGAAATCGGTTCAAAATAAGGCAATAGGAAAAATTGAGTGTTCTTCATCTCCACCGGCTCAAACGCCTGATCCAACCGAGTATTCAAATGGAAATCTGATTGAATAAACCATGGCCCGCCCGTTTCTAAACGCGTACTACTGTCATGATTACCGGAAATTGCCAACACGGGAAATTTTTCTTGTAAATTCATTTCTACGATCATTCGATTGAAGACTTCGATTGCTTCAACTGAAGGAACTGAGCGATCATATAGATCACCTGCAACGACTATTGCATCCACCTTTTCCTCTTTAGCGATCTTTAGAATCTGCTGGAATGCATCTGCTTGCTCTTCTAATAAATCGTAGCCATGTAATTTTTTGCCAATATGCCAATCTGCTGTATGTAAAAAACGCATTTTCCCACCACCTAAAAAAGTCCTTCTTACTATTATACCAAATTTACGGAGAAATATATGGTTCAAACGTATAGAAATTTTTGAAAGTAAAAAAAAGCCTGAAATACAACTCCTAGAGTCATATCCAAGCCCTAAAGGATCGAATCGCAAATACTGCTACTATTCTTTCACTTCATATTTAAAATTAGGATCGATTTCTTGATCTAAGCTGTCAAAAGTCGCCTGCATTCTGCGTTCAACCTCAGCAATTCCTTCTTTATCCATTTTCGGAATATCGCTCACATCAATTGGTTCACCAAAACGAACAGTCACCCGACGGCGTTTAAATAAGTCTTTCAGCGTCAACGGTCCTTGGTAAACTGCTGGAACGATTTTAACTTTGGCCATTTTGGCAATCAAAGCCACGCCGCCTTTTAACTCTGAAGAATGACGCGTTCCACTTGGAAACATTACCAAGCTTAAATCAGTATTCTTTAGTGTTTTTACTGGTGTCTTGATAGCACTTGGACCTGGTTTTTCCCGATCAACTGGAAAAGCATTTGCATGTTTTAAAATAAAACTTAGAAAAGGATTCTTAAATAATTCTTTTTTCGCCATAAAACTAAACTTTTTCGGTGATCCACCTACAGCTAAATATAATGGCTCCCACCAAGTTCTATGAGGCGCAACTAAAATATAATTTTCATTTTGAGGAATGCGGTCTTTCTTTTCATAATGTGCATTGCCGTTGATAATAAATAAAACAACCCGGACAACTCCACGCATAAATGTAAAAAACATGTTTTTCTTCCTTTCTTTTCACTAGCTATAAGTATGCCGAAAACTAACGCTTTTGACAAGTCTTTTTCACACGTTTCTTCTAATCTTAATTGTAGTATAATATAAGGATATCATCTCTTCCATCAAAGAGCTTTACGATATAATTTAAGAAAACGGGAGGTTACGTTAATGCTTGACTATAAATCACTGAATCAAAAAGAAAATGAAACCAATTTGATCAAACTACTTTCTGAAAACCAAGAAGAAGAAAAAAATGTTCCAGCCGAAAAAAACCTTCCCTTCTCTTTAGCTTTATATGATAATGAGCTTTATATTGGCGGTATTACAGCGAATAAATGGATGAACGCGACCCATATTTCTTTGTTGGCAATCAATAAAAATTATCGTGGCAAAGGGTATGGCCTGCAGCTCCTAAAAAAAGCAGAAACTTTTGCTATCGATTCAGGTTCTAGCCTTATAACAATCAATACGCAAGATTATCAAGCAAAAAACTTCTATGAAAAATACGGTTATCAAGTGTTTGGACAGCTTGTTGACACGCCATTTATTGGCACTACAAAATATTATTTAGTGAAACGAATTTAAAACGAAAAAAAGTAAAGGAATGAGTTGAACATGTTACTACCAGGTGAGAGAATCGATCAGTTATTTGCTGATGATATCCAAATCATTCAAAGCAAAGAAGTTTTTTCTTTTTCAATAGATGCTGTCTTATTAGCAAATTTCCCTGCATTTCCCAAAACTGGTACGATCGTTGATCTATGTGCTGGAAACGGAGCTGTTGGTTTATTTGCTAGCCGAAAAACCAAAGCTAAAATCACACAAATCGAGTTACAAGAACGTCTAGCTGATATGGGGAAAAGAAGCATCAAACTAAATCAGTTAGATGAGCAAATAAAGATGGTTGAATTAGATTTAAAAAAAGCTACGACTGTTGTTAAACCAGATTCTGCTGATTTAGTTTTATGTAATCCACCTTACTTCAAAGAACTGCCAACCAGTCAGAAAAATCCAAATCCTCACTTAGCCATCGCCCGTCACGAGATTCATACGACACTGTCAGAAGTGATCGAGGTTTCAGCAAAGCTTTTAAAAACAAATGGTCGTCTTGCAATGGTTCATCGCCCAGATCGTTTTTTAGATATTCTACAGGCAATGGAATCAGCCAATATTGCACCAAAAAAAGTTCGTTTTGTTTATCCTAAGGTTGGTAAAGAAGCAAACACTTTATTGATTGAAGGAATCAAACAAGGTAAAAAGGACGGATTTAGAGTCTTACCGCCTTTGTTTACTTATGACGAACAAAATAACTATCTCCCAGAAATGAAGGCGATGTTGTATGGAAACTGATCATTATTTTTATGTTCTTTACTGTAAAGATGATACTTTTTACGGAGGTTATACAACAGACCCTGAAAGACGTTTAAAGGAACACAACAGCGGTACGGGGGCAAAATATACAAGACTTCCTTCACGCTTGCCTGCAAAAATGATTCATATTGAAAAATTCAGCAGCCGCAGTGACGCTACAAAAGCAGAATATGCATTTAAAAAATTAACGAGAAAACATAAAATAGCGTACTTAAAAGAAAACGGAGCGAGTGGATGGGCTTAATAATTTGAGAATTTAGAACAGCTGAAAAGTTCTATTCTAACTTAGGTTTTCAAGTGAAGAATAACGAATAAGTTGAAGATGAACATGGCTATATCCTTGTGGAAAAAATAAAAAATCCCCAACCGATTATTTTTAAATCGACTAAGGATTTTTTTCTTGTTCCCTATATAAGTTCTTGTTTAACCTTATAAAGTAAAAACAATAAAAATACCACATTCACGAATAAAAATAGCGGTATAAAATCTTGGATAAGCAAACTAATGATGATCCATATCGCAAAATAAATCACACTTTTACTAATGAACGGAAGGTAATTATGCTCTTTTTTTGTATAAATGATCATATTAACAATCGTTCCGCCTAAGAAACAAGCTAAGCTAGCAGCCAAACAAAGTACAAAGAAAAGTGGTTTGATCTGCGCTTCTACATAATTTTCATACAAAACAAGTGACAAACCTAGGCCAACGAAAATAAAATAATGCGAATGGATCAAAACCAAACCGGCTGTTTCTTTTTGTCGCTCGATCCCTGATTTATACACTGCATTGTAAAAAAGAAACATTACAACAACCATCAGAAAGAACAAGACACTACCAATACTTATTTTATTAAAAACGATCGTATTGGCAACTGCAATCACTGCTTCACCAAATAATAATAGCGTAAATAGACTATAACGCTCCGTTAAATGTCCAAAATTCGTAGGAAAGTCTTCCAAATTTTTCTTCATAACTATCGGGAAAAATGCTGTAATAAAAATAGAAATCGCATACACACTAAAACGAATAGAATAAGCTCCCCACGGTAAAATTGTGATAAACCCGATCAACCCAGTTGCACATAACATAATCGCTAATTGATAACATAACTTTTTAACAACAGAATCTTCCGTACTTCTCATTTTCAAATAATACTGCAACGCAATACTGAAAAATAAAATAGAAGTTGCTCCTGCAAATGTAAAATGTGTCTTCTCAAAATCAACATTGATCGACTGAGCCAAAATAATTACCCAGAACATATCAAAAAATAAAAATAGCGCACTTATCTTATTCTTAATAGAAAATCGGTTAGCAAAAACAGTTTGGTACGTCCAAATCGTCCAAAAAACTAGTGTCAACATTAGAAACTCACCCATGCTTTTGAAGGATAGCACTTGATCTGCACCAACAAATAGAATTGATGCAATACGACTGATTGCATAAGCAAAAATCAAATCATAAAACAGTTCGAACTCGGAAACCTCTTTTTTTAGTACCTGCATTCGATCACTTCCATTCTGATTGATAGTTGTATGGTTCCTTTTAATTATAATCGCGATTGCCTACTTAATACAAAAATAGTGACCCTTTTTGGACTTTTTACAGAAAATAAAGAGCCAGAAACTAAACAGCAGTTTTGTTTCTGGCTCTAAACCCAAATAAACAGCGAGAAAAAAGCTAAGTACATTTTATTCCCCTCACACAACAACTTCTAAGAGTTGAACTCTTCGGAAATAGGCTGAAATTATTGTACAATACCTACTTGTTTCTCAGAGATAGACATTTTCGTCTCGTCCGATCAGATTCTATTCAATTATTTGTGCTCCTAATGTTTGTTTGAAATGACGTAACGCCCATTCATGTCCAACTGGATCAAAACTTGCGACCGCATTTTTATGAATGACAATTTTATACCCTAAATTATAAGCATCCACAGCCGTATGCAGTACACAGATATCCGTACAAACACCAACTAAATGGATCTCTGTGATCGCTCTTTCACGCAAGCGTATATCTAAATCTGTTCCACTAAAAGCTGAGTAGTGTCGCTTATCGATCCAATAAACGTTTGCTTGCTCACGACTTTTTTCATAAATATTAGCAAGTTCTCCGTATAGATTTCGCCCAATCGTACCAGCAATATTATGCGGCGGAAACAAGCTATTCTCTGGGTGATAAGGATCATTTTGATCATGTCGGTCAATAGCATAGACCACAAAGTCTTTATTTTCAGTGAATAGTTTTGTCACTTCAACTAAAGAGTCCTCAATCGCTTGGCCCGCATGCCCAGTTGTAAGAGTACCATCTGTTGCGACAAAATCATTCGTATAATCTATTGAAATCAATGCTTTCATCCTAAGACCTCCAAACAATAATATGATAAATTAAACCAGATGCTTCACAAAATTAATCACCATTTGCGCAGATTTTTCTCCTGCTTCTTCAATAAATTCATCAAATGTTTGAGTAGCTTCATGATCTGCTGTATCACTGATAGCTCTAACAACTAAAAAGGGAATATTAAATTGCGCCGCTGCTTGAGCAATTGCCGCACCTTCCATTTCACAAGCTAACGCTTCTGGAAACTCGGTAATGATTTCTTTTACTTTTTTCTGATCGTTAACAAAAGAATCTCCTGTTACGATCAAACCGTGATGAATTGACATGCCTGTTTTTTCAGCGGCTTTATTCATTTCAAGTTTTAAATAGTCGCTTGATTCATAATACAATGGCATTCCTGGTAATTGTCCTGGCTGATAGCCAAATCCAGTAACATCTACATCAAAATAAGCTAACTTATCTGCTATTACGACATCGCCAACAGATAGACCTTGTCCAATACCACCTGCTGATCCTGTGTTGATTACCATATTTACACCATATTGATGAACCAATAAAGTGGTCGTAACAGCAGATAATACTTTGCCGATCCCAGAACGTACTACAATCACTTCATGACGCCCCAAAGAACCTGAAACAAATACTGCTCCAGCTCTTTCCCAAGATCGAGTATCAGATAACGCTTCTTTTAAAATTTTTACTTCTTGATCCATAGCACCGATAATTCCAATTTTCATCGTGATTTCCTCTTCTCTATAAATTCAATACTATAAATATTACAATAGCCAACAAAATTGCCACAACAATAATAGCTTTCGTGAGTGTACTACTGCGCTCACGAATTTTTGTTTGCTCATTTGAACGTGATTTAGTAATTTCCTTTTGCTTCTTGTGTTCTTTTCGGTAAAAACTAGCTATTTCTTTTTCTTTTTTACGGTACTCTTTGTCAGCTTCTTTTTGTTCTTGCTCAAATAATCTTTGTGCTTCTTTGTCAGCTTCTTCTTTTCGTTTCCGTAATTCTGTCCGAGTGACCAGCGGACCTTTACTCATTGTTTATCCTCCTTCAGCAGCTTTTTTAGTTGCTGCAGTTCCCAATACTGCACGGCAAAAATTGTTTTTGCATCACAAATTAGGCCACTGGCAATTTCTGCTTTCGCTTCCTCTAATGTTACTGTATATAATTCTAATACTTCGTCATCATCTTGAGGACGGGGATTAGGAACTTTCTCTAAATCTTCGGCATAATAAATATGAAGTAGTTCATTAGCAAATCCTGGAGAAACATACATAGACGTCACAAAGGTAAACTTATTTGCTCGAAAGCCAGTTTCCTCTTCTAACTCTCTTTCTGCCGTTTCTTTTGGATGGTCATGTTCACCTGGATCAATTTTACCAGCAGGGATTTCTAAAAGAACTTTTTCCATTGGTTTTCTAAATTGCTTAACCATGATCATTTTATTATCAGCCGTAATAGGAATGACCGCAACAGCTCCTGGATGAAATACTAATTCACGTGTGCTCGTTTCGCCATTTGGCAAACGTACTTCGTCTAAAACAACGTCAATTATATGTCCTTTAAATATCTCTTTTCTGGAAATCGTCTTTTCCTCAAACTCTTCAAAGTTCATCATGTCCTTCACCAATCTTTCTATGGATATAATACCTTAATTTTGAAATTTTATCACTTATCGTTCTTTTTGTGAATCTTTTCTTTGCTATAACTTGCTATTTTAAGATATCTTCTTTATTTATTAATACTTAATTAAACTTTTCAATAAATGAAAGATTTCATCTAATTATACCAGTAAATCAAAATTGGAATAGCCTCATTCAACAACACACAAGTTTAAAGGAGAAGCAGGACTATATAAATAGTCTTGTTTCTCCTTTTAGTTTATCTGTATCTACTTATTTTTGCAATTCAGCCAGAGAGTTCATGACTTTGATTAAATCGGCTTTGTTACTCTCTTTTTTTTCTGCCAGTGTCCAACTGATACACTGCAAATAATGATCCTTACTTTCTACTAAATCGTAGATGTAGTAAACTTCCACACCATCTTTACTTGCAATAAAGCTACGACGTTCACCTTTTAGTTCATTGTACTTGATCGTTTCTTTCTTTTCATCCGTTATTTCGCCCAAATCAGATAGATCAACAGAGCTTTTGAATGCATCGAAACTGTCAAAATCTTTTTTTGCTTCGCTTAGCACCATATAGTATTCTTCATTCGCAGCATTCTTTAAACTAACGTCGGCATTATCACTTAATTCTTTGGCTTCTACTGACTGCCAGCCTTCTGTTAATTCTACTTTAAAGTTTCCATTTTTGGTTTTGATTACTTCTAGCTTACCTTTTGATTCATCTGATTGTTCTTTCGTTTCTTCGGTGGCCGCTTTATTCTCGTCTAGCGTACCACTTGTTGCAGATTTATCCCTAGGTTCGTAGAACACTTCATCGTCCCCATAAGAACTCGATTCCTCAGAACTTGTTTCTTCTATATAAACGTCATCGTCTACTTCTTCCACAACTTTACGTCCAGAACAGCCTGTGATCACTAATCCCACTATCAATATGGTCATGATTTTAAATTTTTTCACACTGTTTCTCCTTTTATCCTAATCATTCACTTTCATTATACCTCACGTTTCCTAATTTTCATCATATTTCTTTTTGACTTTTTTGTGAACAATTTAGTTCATTCTACATCTAAAGTAGTAAAAAACGCTATTTTCCCTTGTCATTTCTTACATTTTCTCTAAATATCAAAATCAACCTTTGGACTGATATTCTTTCTAGCCTAGAATGTGCTAAAATAACTTATATAGCGGAGGATAGTAACTTTCGATGGAATAAATGATTGGAGGGAATATAAATGAGAAAAGGAAAACTTATTCAAATAATTGCTTATTTATTTTTAGCAGGTTTAGTTCTGCGTTTTATTACTGGTATACATATGCCAGCAGTTGTCGTGGTTCTTTTGATTCTAATGGTCCTACTTTTTACTGGCACGAAGAACAAGGTTGGAAAAAAAGAAGATCAATTGCCTAATCTTACAAAGTCTAGAGAAGAACACTATGAAACGATTGGCATGACGGATCAAGAAATTGATTTTTTCCGCGATACAATGAATACGACTAAAAAACAAATTGTTCAGTTACAAGAAAATATGAATGCTTCTACTAAATTAAGAGCGATCGACTTACGTAATGATACGTTAAAAGTCTCAAAAGCCTTATTTAAAGAATTAGTCAAAGATCCAAAAAAATTACACTTAGCTAATCACTTTCTTTATACCCACTTACCTAATTTAGTTGATTTAACAGGTAAATATTTAGAGATAGACGATCATGAGATCAAAAATAAACAAACCTACGAAAAACTAGAAGAAAGTGCTCAAATTATCGATCAAGTCTCTAAATTGATCAAAAAAGACTACGAACAATTTGTAGCAGAAGATTTAGAGGACTTGGATGTTGAGATTTCCGTTGCTAAAAATAGCTTAAAAAGAGATAATGAAAATAAAAATAATGAGTAGTTGCCTGAAACAAGTAAAAAAATACAACGAAATCAAGCTTTGATACTTTAACATCAAAGCTTGATCTCAGGTAAACATGGTTGTTTGGTACAGAGGTAACAATGCGAAATGGAGCTACTATAACATTATTTAGCTACACAAATCACTCCCTAGAAAAATAGATTACTTTGAAGAATTGATTATTTCAGAGTAATCTCCTATTTTCTACAGAATTAACTGATTTGTTTCGCTTTTAAATTTAGGAGGAATCATAATGGAAAATGACTCAAAAGATGTAACCCCAGTAAATGATACACTGGATGATTTATTAAATAACCCTTTTTCAACACCTATCGATTCATTAACAACAACACAACAAAGTGAGATTTCTGCTTTGCAAGATAAGCAAGTTGCTGACCGCTTAGTTGATAAGTTACCAGCCGATAGACAAGCTCAAGCAAGAGAACTTGCTTCAAAAATCGATGTTCAAGATTCACAGGCTGTCATCACTTATGGGTCTGCAGCCCAAACAAAATTAAGTGAATTTTCACAATCAATGTTAAATCATGTACAAGCACAAGACATTGGCCCTGTTGGTGATTCATTAACTGACTTAATGTACCGATTAAGTGAAGCGAATCCTGATCAGCTTAGAGCTGGTGAAGGAAACTTCTTTTCAAAAATGCTTGGGAAAGTAAAACAATCTGTTTTTGAAATCACGGCAAAATACCAAAAAATTGGTGCTCAAATCGACAAGATCTCAATCAAATTAGATCATGAAAAAAATGGTCTTTTAAAAGATAATTTAATGTTGGATCAATTATATAATAAGAACAAAGACTATTTTGATGCCTTAAATATATACATCGCAGCTGGTGAATTAAAGATGGAAGAACTTCAAACGACAATCATCCCTGAAGCAATGAAAAAAGCGGAAGAATCTGGTGATCAAATGGATGTTCAAATCGCCAATGATTATACACAATTTTTGGATCGTTTAGATAAGCGAACGCATGATTTACGCTTAGCACGTCAAATCACGATCCAACAAGCGCCACAAATTCGTTTGATTCAAAATACCAATCAAGCTTTAGCTGAGAAGATCCAAGCATCAATCAATACTGCAATTCCACTTTGGAAAAACCAAGTAGTCATCGCGTTGACTCTTTTACGTCAAAAAGATGCTGTTACAGCACAACGTCAAGTATCTGAAACAACAAATGATTTATTGAAGAAAAATTCTGAAATGCTTAAAATTTCGGCAATCGAAACTGCGAAAGAAAATGAACGTGGCATTGTTGATATCGATACACTTCAAAAAACTCAAAACGATTTAGTTGAAACAATCCAAGAAACCTTACGAATCCAGCAAGAAGGTAAAGAAAAACGCCGTGCAGCTGAAATCGAATTAGGCCATATGGAAGAAGATTTAAAGAGTAAATTATTAGAGTTGACTCAATAGCGATATAAAAAATACTTAACCAAGCCACCGTTGCTTGATTAAGTATTTTTTTTATACTAATTCGTGATAAGACATGCGGATTTTCTCAAATAATTTCGTATAAGGTTTTAAGCCTGTATATAATTCGATCGTCTGATCCAAACCTTGCTCTCTAATCGCTTCTTGTAATGCACAAGCCTCTGCATCTGTAGGTTCTTTGAACTTCATTGCAGCAGCAATTGCAATTGCTAAAGCTTTCGGTGTTTCATTAAAGGCCTCTACAAATTGTCTTGCTGGTTGGATAAAGCGATCATTTTCTCCGATTTTTCTAATCGGTGATCGTCCAACACGAGTCACATAATCTGAAACATAAGGATTTTTGAATCGATCAATAATTTTATCAATATACGCTTGATGCTCTTGGTGAGAAAACTGAAATTTTTTCTCTAACAAAGCCCCTGTTTCTTCTAACGCACTACGTACGATGAAGAGAACTTTTTCATTGTGAATCGCATCTTCGATTGATTCTATGTTTCTTATATGACCAAAATAAGCTGTTACAGCGTGTCCAGTATTGACAGTAAATAATTTACGCTCAATATAAGGCGTTAAATCTGGTACATAGTTTAGTCCAGTGATTTTTGGTGCATTTCCTTCATTTATCGGTGCTTCTACTAGCCATTCATAAAATGGCTCTACCGTTACAGTTAGAGGATTTTCATGCTGTTGGTTTGGCACGATCCGATCAACAGCTGAATTAGGGAAAGCAACAAATCTATTAACATATGCTTTAGCCTCAGCTGATAATAATGGCAACACAGCTGATTGAAGTATTTCAGAGCCTCCGATCATATTCTCGCATGCGATCACCGTTAAATAGTGTGTTGAGTCGCTTCTTAATTCAATCCCTTTAGCAATGATTTCTGCTATTCTCGGCAAAATGGATGGACCAACCGCGGTTGTGATCAGCTCAGCTTCACTAATATATGCCGCTAATTGTTCTGTTTCAGTCATACTATTAATTGCTTTGATTCCTTTGACTGTAAAACGTTCTTGCTCTTTGTTTGCTAAAATCACGTCATATTGCCCTTGTTCATTAATTTGTGCTACGATTTTTTCATTTACATCAGCAAAGATCACATCATAACCAGCTTGAACTAATAACCAACCAATAAAGCCTCGACCAATATTGCCAGCTCCAAAATGAACAGCTACTTTTGTCATGCTCTCACCTCTTCTTTGAATAGTCCAATGATCTCTTCTTTCGTTTCAGCAGCTATCAACTGTCTTACTTTTTCCATATCAGAACAAACTAGGGCAATACTAGACAATAATTCTAAGTGTTCATCTCCTAACCCAGCGATTCCAATGATCAGACGCACTTCATTTCCATCAAATTCTACACCTTTAGGTACTTGTAAAATGACGATTCCTGACTGATTGATTAAAACTTTTGAATCATCTGTTCCATGTGGAATTGCAACCATATTACCAATATAGGTTGTCGTTAGTCTATCTCGTTCAACCATTTTTTGAATATAATCTATAGACACATATCCCTGACTTACTAATTGTTTTCCCGCAGCTTCGATAGCTTCTTTTTTGCTGGAAAAACGTTTATTCAATACTATATCTTCTTGTTTTAATGTCAACATATTATTTTTTCCTCGATTCTAAATAAATTAATAATTTTTGAATAAAATACGTCGTGACTTCTTCATTCATACCATTCTCCAAAAGCTGAATCATTTGGTTATTGTCAACAAACAAAGTGCTGATATAACTAATTACTTCCAAACCTTCTTGTGAAAATTTCTCAGGAACTAGCAGTAAAGCGATTCGATCAATTAGCATTTTTGTATGGTCCATCGTTTCAATGTAGATAGACTGCTCTAATGAAAATAATTGAAAAAAAGGTTCTTTGATTGATTCATTACGGGCATGAAATAGTCCAATTTTTGTCTCAGGTATACCAAATGCTTTCCAATTGCCATCGTATAAGAAAGTGCTGACTAATGACTCAACGTCTAACTCCGGTACTTTTTCCAAAAGCTGTGTACAAATGACCCTAATCGTATCTTCCATTGTTCCTAGGTTTTCGTTTAACTTTGAATAGCTAAAATTCTTTAAAATTGTGAGAACAATCGAAGCGAAGACTTGTTGTTGTTCTAGAAAATGAGTTGCTTCAAGTAACGTTAACTGCACCGCTTGTTCTTCTTGTGCAATTTTTTTATGGTATCCACTATGCAAACTTTTCAAAAATACACTAATTTGAGAGAGTTCTCTTTCAGTTAAAATAGGTGAAACTAAGAAATAATCAAAATCCACTTGACCTAAATCAATTGTAGAAATAATGATATTATAACTACCTTCCGCTTTCTTTTTTCCTAATTCAAATAAGGAAACTGTTTCTAATTTTTTCAATTGAGGAATTCGCTGACGTAATCGAGTAACCAACATCCTTGACGTACCAATACCACTAGCACATACAACTAATCCCGAAAAACTATTTTCACTTTCTAATTGCAATAGTACCGAACCAAAATGCAAAACCAAATAGCCAATTTCCTCATCCGGGACTGACTTTTCTTGATACACTTGATCGAACGCTCGCCTGACCACTTCAAAGAGATCCGCATAATCTTGTTTGATCGAATGGATCAATGGATTATAAATTCGCATGCCTTGACGCAATCGTCTTAGGGTAGGACGTAAATGAGCAATCAGTCCTTTTGTTAAAAGTTCTTTTGGTAATTTTTGATTAAGTTCAGCTTCAACGTTAGTAATTAATTGTTTAACTAAAATCATTACTTCCAATTCTTCATTTTCCATGAAGTAAATCGAATTTTCAGTGGTTTTCAGACCTCTAAGATGGGTCGTCACATAAGCTGCTTCACCTACAGGTACAAATTCTGCTTCCATATCTAAAATATCAGCTAGCATGTTCTGTGCTGCAATAAATTCTGGATAGTCCCTCATTTTATCGCTGGTTCCATTTGGTTGAATGAAATTTCCTGCAATCATTCGTTCAACTGAAATTGAAATGTGTACAATCAAATTCGCATACGCTTCATCATTGATTCCCTCAGAAGTGTTACTACGCCAATTTTTAACACTTTGCTCCACTTTTTTTAATAGTGATTCACTAACTAAATCAAGTAAGCGATCTTCTACCCAATCATTGGTAGCCAGATCTCGAGATTTTTCTTGGAAAAATTTTAGTAATCGATAATCGGGAAATTGTTCCCCAAAAAGTGCACTCATCAAACTTCTTTTTTGTGCTTCATCAGCTTTTAGCGATACACCAAAGCCTCTTCTTCTTTCAATTTTGACTGTGTTCGGTAGTCGTTCTTCAATTTTAGTCAGATCATTGCTGATTGTTGAGATCGTAACATTTAGATCGTTCGCAAGCCCAACCAATTTTATGCTCTCTTCTTTTAAAAGCACTTTAAGAATTTTCTGTTGGCGTTCTTCTGGACTATAGTCGCTATAGGATAAATCCATTAATTGCCAGCGGAAGCGTTGTTTATCAGAATCCTGTCCAATCAAGGTTAAGACTCCATGCTCTTTCGTAAACTTAAGCTGATAAGAAGCCAAGATACTTTCAACTTCCTTTAAATCACGCCGGATAGTTCGTGGACTAACACGTAAATCTTCAGCCAATTCATTAATAAAAACAGGCCGATTATTGGTCAACAGCTGTTCCATGATTAGCCGAGCTCTTGCTGAAAGATACATGGAATTCTCCTCTCAAAAACGTTATTATTTAAACAGATGTTTTAACGACTGATAACTTTTCAACTAATTCATCATATTTATCACTACTCAAAAAATTATCAACAGATACATGATACGCTTTAGGTAATTTTTCTTTTGCTCGTGTAGTTAAATCTTTATGAGTCACTACAATATCCGCATCTTCTGGTAATTGTGCTATAGCTGAGTTGACAACTTCAATCGGTAATCCCGCTTTTTTCACCTTGTTTCGCAAAACAGAAGCACCCATTGCACTAGATCCCATCCCTGCATCACAAGCAAAAATAATTTTTTTCGTATGGGCAAATGTTTCAACTGTATCACTCATTTTTTCAGCAGTAGAAAAGCTTGTTTGCACTTCTGGTGTCATCGTTTTGCGACCTTTTAAAGCACTCGCTTTTTCAGAAGCATCCTCAATAGTTATATCTGCCACTTTTGAAGTCTTTAAAACAACAGCAGAGATAGCAAATGAAACGACTGTCGCTACAACGATTCCTGCAAAGACACCCAAATAACCATCTCGCGGCGTCATAGCCAAAATTGCAAAAATACTCCCAGGTGAAGCAGGTGCTACTAATCCAGCGTTAAATAGTGAAAAAGTCATCACACCTGCCATTCCACCACCGATTGCAGAGAGAATCAATACAGGTTTCATCAAAATATATGGGAAATAAATTTCATGAATACCGCCTAAAAAATGAATGATCATCGCTCCAGGAGCAGTTTGTTTTGCACTGCCTCGTCCAAAGATCGTATAAGCCAATAATATCCCCAATCCAGGACCAGGATTTGACTCTAATAAGAACAAAACAGAACGACCACTTTGTGCAGCCTGTTCAATCGCAATTGGACTAATCACACCATGGTTAATCGCATTATTCAAGAATAATACTTTTGCTGGTTCAACGAAGATACTTGCTAAAGGAAGCAATGCGTTCTCAACTAAAAAGCCAACACCCGTTGCCAAAATATTATTCAATCCTTCAACAGCTGGGCCAACGATCAAGAACGCAATAATCGCTAAAATTGATGCTAAAATACCAGATGAAAAATTATTGACTAACATCTCAAAGCCCGGTTTGATCTTACCATCAACTAATTCATCAAATTTTTTAATACAATAGGCACCAGCAGGTCCAACCATCATTGCTCCGAGAAACATTGGAATGTCAGCTCCTGTGATCACTCCCATCGTGACCATTGCTCCAACGACTCCGCCACGAATATCATAGACTAATCGTCCACCTGTAAATCCAATCAAGATCGGCAACAAATAAGTAATTGTCGGCCCTGTTATTTCATTCAATTGTTCATTAGGAAACCAGCCAGTAGGGATAAATAAGGCAGTCAAAATGCCCCACGCAATAAATGCCCCAATATTCGGCATAATCATTCCACTAAGAAAACTGCCGAACTGCTGAACTTTCACTTTTATATTCCCTTGAGTTTGATCCATTGTTTTCCTCCTTCTTCTGAAAACAAGAAAAATATTAAGTCTTTTGATCTGCGCAGATCACTTTTTTGATAGAGCTTTTCTTGTCTTCTACATTGTAAACGCTCTCCTATACGGTTACAAGAAGATGAAAGTGTAGTTTTGTCCAAAGCTTTTGGACAAAAATTGAAGAATAAATGAATAACACAAAAAAACTGAACAGAGCATTTTTTGCTCTGTTCAGTTCTTTTATAAAACGCTCATCTAATTAAAATAAATAGACGCATGTCTTGAACAATTGGGATTAAACAAATGTCCGCAATTTAAACATTCCGTTTGCTCCTTATATTCCTTAGCAGTCATTTCATTTTGGCAAACGCCACAAAGAACTACTTTTGCTTTTGACACATCTGAGTTTGGCCAAGGCATGAACCTATGCTCTTCCAATTCATCATGACAGTGAAAACAGGCATAATATTTTCTGCAAAAGTAACATTTATTGGCAATCACATCCACTAAAGAATCATAATGAATGCATCGACTATTGTTATCAATCGTTAATCCAAATATATTTGCCAAACTAGTTTCCCCTTTTGGAAAGCGATTTTGAAATCCTTTTTGCTATAATAGCAGTTAGAAATGCTTTCATCGTATCGCCAGGAATAAAAGCTAGACTTCCCAACAAACTTTTTGACAGTGTAACATCTGATAAAAGACTCACTCCAACTGCGCCACAAAAATCAATAAATAAAGCGCCAAATAATAAAGTAATGCCAAATCCATACGCACTATTTTGATTATTTGGATTAAATTTTTCACTCATCCAGCCAATAAAAAAGGTAGCAAATGGATACGCTAAAAGATAGCCTGCTGTGATACTGAAAAAGACAGTCATTCCCCCTCTACCACCAGCTAGAATTGGAAAACCGATTGCAACAAGAAGTAGGAAAAGCATTGTTGCAATCGTACCGTTTTTCTTACCTAACAGTAATCCACTAAGCATAAATCCGGCGTTTTGAATCACGATAGGCACTGGTAAAAAACTAATTGGAATAGGTGGAAAAAAACCTAAAACAATAATAATACTGACCATAATTGCAATTTTAGTCATGTCTTTAGTTTTCATTTTTTCTCTCCAAACGATAAATTATATTTTATATAATTAAAAATACTATTTCCAAACACTTTTGTCAACCTTTTACAAATAAAGGTTAACCAAAAAGTGATGGTTCCTGAAATAGATTGATTTTCTTGAAAGAAAAACACGTGTTTAGTTGTTTTTCCTGATGATAATGATACAATAAAGTAAAAATTACTTTTATCTTATTTAGAGAGGATGAATAACTTGACACACTTTAGTTCAAAGGAAGAAGAAAAGCAATATTATGAACAACAAGCTGATGAAGCTGACTTTCTAAAATGGTACCACCAACAAGAACTTCCTGAATATGAAAAGCCTTCTCTGACTGTAGATATTGTTTTAATGTGCTATAACAAAGAAGAAGATCAGCTGAAAATACTTTTAATTAAACGAAAAAGTCATCCCTACAGAAATTCTTGGGCATTGCCTGGCGGATTTGTAAATCGTAATGAGTCAACTGGTGAAAGTGTGTTGCGAGAAACAAAGGAAGAAACTGGTGTCGTGATTTCCAAAGACAACATCGAGCAACTGCACAGTTTCAGCAGACCTGACCGTGACCCACGTGGTTGGGTAGTAACAGTTAGTTACCTCGCATTTATAGGTGAAGAACCATTGATTGCTGGAGATGATGCTAAAGAAGTTCGCTGGTTTACAATGGAACGCAAAGAAGGCACGCTTTTCCTTACAAACGATGATGTAGAAATTATTTTGGATTTGAATACCGGAGCTTCAACTGGAAAAGATACTTTGGCTTTTGACCATAGTGAAATCATCCTGAAGGCTTTCAATCGAGTTGCCAATAAAATGGAACATGATCCTCAGGTTTTACAAGTTTTAGGAAAAGACTTTACAATCACAGAAGCCCGAAAAGTTTTCGCTAAATTTTCCGGTATTGATTATAAAACCATTGATCACTCAAACTTTAAAAAAGCCATGCTTCATCATTTTAAAGAAATTGGAGAACGTCCTGTTGGCATCGGACGCCCCTCAAAAATCTATCAATTAAAACCTGAGAACTCTTACAAAAAATAATATTTTATTCAATAAAAGGAAGACTACTGTTATGGCAATTTATTTAAGAAAAGCTGCTCCAACTGATCTAACCAAAATAATGGACATTATTAGGGCAGCTCGTCAGTTTCTCCATGCTCATACTATTCCTCAATGGCAAAACGGTGAGGGTCCAGATGAAAAACAATTGATACAAGATATTGCCACTCAACAATGTTATGTTTTGATTGTCGATCAAGAAATTGCTGGCCTCGGGATTATCTCATCTGACATTGAAGAACCTTATGAACAGATAAAAAATGGTCATTGGCAACAGGCATCAAAGGATTATGTCGTGATTCATCGCGTTGCCATTGATCCTGTATATCACGGTAAAGGACATGCATTACTTTTAATGAACTTACTAATTACTACTGCGAGATTAAATAATCAATTCGACATTCGAATCGATACTCATCCAGATAATAAGCCGATGCAGCATCTAATTAAAAAAGCTGGCTTTCATTATCAAGGTGAGTTATCATTGCCTGTGGCTGATGGTCAACGATTTGCTTATCAATTAATTCTCTCATAAATAAGAAATGTGAAACATAAATCAGTAAATTAGCTGATTTATGTTTCACATTTTTTATAGCCGCTCGACTTGGAACTTCTTTGCTAATTATTCATAAGTGAACGAATAAATGGCCAGAATCAGAGTTTCATCTAGTGATCAATTCAAATATAATTAATGTACGTTTATCTTTATAGCTAATAAAGAATATACCGTAGAAGTCATATGGGTTATAGAAATTACCTCTTAAATTGCTTGTCTGGTTGCATCACATTTCCAACACCTCATCATCTTTCAGACACGATAAAAAGCCTTTTCCTAAAACTTTATTAGGAAAAGGCCATTTAGTTAAAAGTTATACTATCACTGCAGTCAGGTAATTGATTTTAAATCAATACTCTTTAACACAGTACTTTGTCATTTTAAAATTTGTTTCGCAATAAAACTCGAATACTTTACTTGACCATCTACATTAGGATGGACACGATCATCGTAAAACCATTCATCATGTTCATTACTATAACCGTACCAGTCAATAACAACTAGATTTTTATATTTCTTTTTCATAGTTTCTAACATTGCATTAACTTCATTCTGCCATCGACGTGTTGGAACGCGAACATTGATCCAATAAACTTTACGCTTAGAACCAATTGCTGTCATAAACTCATCAAATTGAGCTTCAGTAAATGACCCATTCGTTCCCAGACCAACTAAAACATTCTCTTTCAACAATTTTTCTTTATCTAATTTTTCAATGATCGGTGTGCTCGTATAAAGTTGTCTACCAACTTCACCATCAACAATCATTTTAGGAAAAATCTCTTGCAGTCCAGCGGCTGCATCCAGAATAACCGAATCTCCGAAAGCCGTGATCTCCATCTCTTGTGCTTTCTTAATTTCTTCTGCCGTTAAATCAAAGTTAGCTTCTGACTCTTGAGCTGATTGTTTTGTAGACTCTGTAGTCTTTCCTTCGTTTTTCGCTTTTTCTTCGGCTTTTCGCTGATCTGCTTTCTTTTTGTTTGCTTCAATATTTTTTTGTAATTGCTGTTGATCAGCAGTTACTTCATTTGAAGGTGCGATAGCAAAAGCAAAAAGAGCAAAACAGGATAAAACCACACTGATCAACGTAGTCACTTTAGGGACCGTAAGCCATGGTTTCTGGAAAAAATCTTTGATAGCAAACCATGTATATTGATAATAAAACTTACCCAAGGGCTTTTCAATAAAACGGTAAGAAAGTTCACTGATTCCTAAAATCAGTGCAATTTCAATTAAAGAATGAAGGAACACATGATCACTTAGATTTGTAATTTTTGCTTCGTAAAAAATCATAATTGGGAATTGATACAAATAAATACCATAACTTCTTCTACCAAACCAAGTAAATACTGGATTTGTCAGCCAACGGTTCAAATCAGCACCTGGATGCGCCGTAACTGCAACTAACATTGTCGCAAAGATGCTGACAATAAACATCCCTCCGTAATAAACAAAAGAAAAATGATCTGCTAGGAATAAGAAAGAGAGCAATAAAACTGCTAAAGAGGCAATTCCTACACCATTCAATAAAGTTTTAGCTTTTATCGGAATTTCTTCTTTTAATCGGTAGCTTGGCCAAACAAAAGCCAAACCACTTCCCATTAAAATAGAAAATAGTCGTGTATCTGTTCCATAATAGACTCTCGTTGGATCTGCTCCTGGACTATAAAGAACTGCCATCAAAATCCCTGAACCAACGGCTAGGGTCATAATCAAACCAAAAATCTTACCACTATGTTTAACATACTTTTTAAGAACAATAAATAACAAAGGCCAAATCAAATAATTCTGTGCTTCAACAGCTAACGACCAAATATGAGTAAATGGCGACTGAGTTGTAAATCGATCAAAATAAGAAAAACCTCTGAAAATCTGCCACCAGTTATTATAGTAAAGTACGCTGCTGGCGACTACACTGCGTAAGTTATTCAATAAATCTCTTTGAAAGAGTACAATATACGCTGAAGCTGCGACCAGCATGGCAACAAGTCCAGGATAAAGTCGCTTCATCCTTCGAATATAAAACCCTTTAACATCAATTGTTTCAGTTTGAAGCCATTCTTGTCTTAGTAAATCAGTAATCAAGTATCCAGAGACTGCAAAAAAAATAGGGACGCCTAAATAGCCCCCACGCATTATATTAGGGAACAAATGATAGAGAATCACACCAATGACTGCAATGGTTCGAATCCCATCGAACCCCGTAATATAACGGCGATTTTCTAATCTTTTTTTATTATTCATTTATATTTTCCAACTTTACTAGTATTCTTTTTTATATTTCGAGTAATTTTTAACAAAGGAAACATGATATTAAAATGGATAGATGATAGAAAAAATAAGTCGCGTTTGACCAAAAAAAGGTGGTCTGTTGAAGTGTAAAAAAATTTCTATCTGGCTCATGTTCTTTGACGGTCGTAGTTTTTCTGACCGATTTAATGTAGTAAGTTAAATATACGTTCTTTCCTAACAAATGGCAAGAGCTCTCACTCCATTTTTTGACTTTTTTAAGTAAATTTTAGACAATTCAAAATAAAAAAGATTGAACAATATGCAAGAATTTAATCTTACAGATTATTCAATCCGATATTACAAGTTTTATTGTTGTTTACGGAGCATTTTCTAATATCCAAATAATTGTTAAATGATACATTTTATCTTCATATATTTTTTCAGGCTAGACAGATAATATGTTTTTTGTCCACTGTAAAATCTGTCGTTGTTTTGTCATCAAACATTTTCCCGCCCATTCACCGTTCTCATCTTTTCTTTGAGAACGAATAAGTTACATTGTTTGGAGTATAAACAAAAGTGATCTCTCCTGCTGTTTTTCAAGCGTTGTGTCTTTGACAGTTTTTTCAGTTATTGCTGTTTTCCCAATTAAGCTAATTTCAAAAATAGCCCCCTTAATAAAACGGATTTTCAACTTTCTCTAAGTGATCTATTTGCTATTTTTTTCGTTTACTCGTTAGACAAGTAATGCATATAGCGAAGGATTGTCCTTAAGATCAATATAATTAGGATCAAACTCAGCCATTTTTTTCAGTAAATTTGGTAGTTCCTCTTGATCTTTTAATAATATTCCCAACACAACTGGTCCTGTTCCACGATTGACTTTTTTTGTATATTCAAAACGAGTGATATCATCATTGGGACCTAAAATATCTGTCACAAACTCTCTTAATGCACCCGGGCGTTGTGGAAAATTAATTACAAAATAATGTTTTAGCCCTTCAAAAATTAATGAACGTTCTTCGATTTCTTCCATACGGTTAATGTCATTATTACCACCGCTGATAATACAAACAACGTTTTTCCCTTTTATATCCTCTTTGACTAACTCTAACGCAGATACACTTAATGCTCCAGCTGGTTCCACAACAATTGCTTGTTTCGTATATAACTCCAAAATAGTTGAACAAACTTGTCCCTCATCAACTGCTAATAGATCATCCACATACTCTAGAGCATGCTCATAGGTTAAATTACCAACTTGTTTGACTGCAGCACCATCAACAAATTTTTCAACATTATCCAACATGACTGGCTCGCCCTTATCGAAAGCCGCTCGCATAGACTGAGCGCCTAAAGGCTCAACACCGATTACTGAAGTTGTTGGACTAACACTTTTCGTATATGTTGAAACCCCACCTACTAAACCGCCTCCGCCAATTGCTGCTAGTAAATAGTCTACTTGAAACTCAGACGCCTTAGCTTCTTGGAATATCTCAACTGCCACAGTTCCTTGACCTGCCATAATATTTAAATCGTTAAAAGGATCAATAAAGGCTTGATTATTGGCTTTAGCATATTCTTTAGCGGCTTTAGCAGAAGCGTCAAAGGTGTCTCCAATCAATTGAACTGTTACCTCGTCTCCACCGAAGAATTTCACTTGAGAGATTTTTTGTTGCGGCGTAGTGGTCGGCATAAAGATCGTAGCTGCGACCTGCATTTCATGACAAGTGTACGCAACTCCTTGGGCATGATTTCCAGCACTAGCACAAACTACACCATTTTTTAGCATATCATGAGACGTTTGCTTAATCGCATAATACGCTCCTCTTAATTTGAAAGAACGAACTTTTTGTAGATCTTCTCTTTTTAAATAAACATTACATTTGTATTTTTTTGATAAGTACAAATCGTATTGTAATGGTGTTTTCGTTACGACATCTTTTAGTGTACCGTATGCTTCTTCGATATTTTCTTTTGTTAATTTCACCAAATTTTCCTCACCCTTTATTATGTAAAGGGTTGAGAAAAATAACTTCTTTCTCAACCCCTATTTACTATTTTAGTCTTCTCTTGAAACAAATGGCATCATTTTACGTAGTTCTGCCCCAACTTTTTCAATTGGGTGTCCAGCGTTCTCTTTGCGCATTTGATTGAATTCTTTAAAGCCGTTTTTGTTATCATCAATGAATCCTTTTGCAAATTTGCCATTTTGGATATCAGTTAGAACTTCCTTCATGTTGGCTTTGGCTTCAGCAGTAACGACACGAGGTCCTGAAACGTAATCGCCATATTCAGCAGTATTTGAGATAGAATTACGCATTTTCTCAAATCCTCCCTCATAAATAAGGTCAACAATCAGTTTTAATTCGTGACATACTTCAAAGTAGGCTAACTCTGGTTGGTAACCCGCTTCTGTCAATGTTTCAAAGCCCGCTTCGATCAAGCTTGTTAAACCTCCGCACAATACTGCTTGTTCACCGAACAAATCCGTTTCGGTTTCTTCTTTAAACGTCGTTTCTAATACGCCCACACGAGTGGCACCGATTCCTTTTGCATAAGATAACGCAACATCACTCGCTTTGCCTGTTGCATCTTGATATACAGCAAATAATGCAGGTACTGCAAATCCTTCTGTAAAGGTACGACGAACAAGGTGTCCTGGTCCTTTAGGAGCAACTAAGAAAACATCCACATCTTTTGGTGGGTTGATTACATCAAAATGAATATTGAAGCCATGACCGAATGCTAACGCATTGCCTGCTTCTAGATTTGGTGCAATTTCATTGTCATAAAGATCTCCTTGAATTTCATCTGGAGCTAAGATCATGACTACGTCTGCTTTTTTAGATGCTTCTTCAACTGATAATACATCGAAACCATCGTTACGAGCAGCTTCTGCTGATTTTCCTTCGCGAATCCCGATAATCACTTGATTGCCGTTATCTCTTAGATTTTGTGCATGAGCATGTCCTTGTGAACCGTATCCGATGATTGCGATTGTTTTTCCTTCTAATTGATTGTTTTCTACTGAGTTATCATAATATACTTTTGCCATTTTTGAACCCTCCAAATTTTTTATGCTTATAAGCGTATGCTTTAAGACCTGTTTTTAGTTGTTGCCTCTAGTAAATCCGGTGACACCTGTTCGTGCTAATTGTTTAATGCCGTAAGGTGCGACAACATCAACGAACGCACTGATTTTTTCGCTCGTTCCTGTGACTTGAATCACGACTGAACGTGTACCAACATCGATAACATTTGCTCTAAATGGATCGATCACAGAGAATAGTTCCGCTCGAACAGCTGCTGGTGCATTGACTTTAACTAATGCTAATTCTCTTTCTAAATGTGGTTCATCTGTAATATCGGAAACTTTGATCACATCGATTTGTTTGTTTAATTGTTTAGTGACTTGTTCGCTTTCATTTAAGTCTGCCACTTGGACAATGATAGTGATTCGAGATACATTGTCTAATTCTGTCGGTCCGACTGAGATACTGTCGATATTGACTTGTCTACGAGTCAAAACACCACTAAAGCGATTTAAGACACCAGAATTATTGTTGACAGTTGCTGTAATAATCCGTCTCATTTTAGTCCACCCCCAGCATTTGATAGTTTGCTTTGCCTGCTGGAACCATTGGTAAGACATGTTCCGTAGGTGAAACCATGACTTCGATCAACAAAGGCCCCGTTTCTTTAAACGCTTCTGTTAATTCAGCCTCTACAGTTTCAGGATCATCGATCCTAATCCCTCTGATATGATAAGCTTCTGCCATTTTCACAAAATCTGGTTGGGAGGTAAAAACTGATTCCGAACGGCGACCGTTGAAGAAACTTTCTTGCCATTGACGCACCATTCCTAATGATTGATTATTCAAAATCACGATTTTGATTGGAATATTGTATTCATTTAAAATAGCCAATTCTTGGTTGGTCATTTGAAATCCACCATCACCAACAAAAAGTACGACTTCTTTATCTGGACAACCTAATTTGGCCCCAATTGCCGCAGGCACACCATAGCCCATTGTCCCTAATCCGCCGCTTGTAACAAGTTGTTTTTCATTTTTAAAAGGATAAAACTGAGCGGCCCACATTTGGTGTTGCCCTACATCCGTTGCCACGATTGCTTCACCATTTGTTAACTCTCCGATAAATTCAATAACTTTTTGAGGTTTGATTTCTGCTTTTTGTTCTTTATCGTATTTAAATGGATGTCGTTTTTTTCTGGAAAGATTTAATTTTTTCCACTCAGTACTATCTGCACAATTAATATCGAATTTTAGCATTTCTTTTAATGTTTCTTTCGCATCTGCTACAATTGGAATTTGGGTATCGATCGTTTTTCCGATTTCGGCCGGATCAATATCGACATGAGCAATGATTGCATTAGGTGCAAATTCTTTTGGTGCGCTCGCCAACCGATCATCAAAACGAGAACCGATATTGATCAAAAAGTCGCAATCTGTCAAAGCCATATTTGCCGCAAATGAACCATGCATGCCTCCCATTCCTAAAAATAGTTCATTATCTGTTGGGACAGCACCTAATCCTAATAACGAACTCAAGGTTGGCACTTGATATTGGTTGATGAATTCTACCAGTTCTTTTCCTGCATCAGCATGTAAGACACCTGCCCCAACTAATACCAAGGGTTTCTTTGCAACAGTCAAAGCTTCCATTAATTTTTTTACTTGGAGTTTATTAGGTTTAACCGTTGGCTGGTAGCTTGGTAAGTTAAGCTTGACCTCAATATCTGCATCTGCTTCCATAATCGTCATATCTTTTGGCAAGTCGATTACAACTGGGCCTTTTCTGCCCGTTGTTGCAATATGAAAAGCTTCTTCAATGATTCTCGGTAGTTCTTTGGTCTCCCGCACTTGGTAATTATTTTTAGTAATCGGCATTGTAAGTCCAATGACATCCGCCTCTTGAAAAGCATCTTTTCCGATACCATCTGTAACGACTTGACCTGTGAAAACAACCATCGGGATCGAATCGCTCATCGCATCAGCAATGCCTGTGATAGCATTTGTTGCACCAGGGCCACTAGTTACGATCACGACGCCTGGCTTTCCTGTAGCTTTGGCGTATCCTTCTGCTGCATGAACTGCACCTTGTTCATGTCTTGTCAAAATATGAGGAATATCGCCATCATATAATGCATCATATAAAGGAAGTACCGCTCCACCAGGATATCCAAAAATCATCTCTACTTTTTGCTTCAACAACGCATCAATTAAAATCCTTGAACCATTTTTCATTTTTCTCTGTTTTTCTACCATGAGCTTCCCTCCTCTAGTCTAGCAAATCTTCTGGAATCTGCATGATTCCCCCAGTATGAGCTGAAGTAACTAACGCCGTATATCGAGCTAAGTATCCTGTTTTTACTTTCGCCTTGAATTTTGGCAATTGGTCATTTCTTTTCGCCAACTCTTCATCTGAAACATGTAATTCTAGTGTTCGATTTATTAAATCAATTTCAATCTCATCACCATCTCTGACTAAAGCGATTGGGCCACCTGCAGCAGCTTCTGGAGAAATATGTCCTACCGCTATTCCTCTGGTCGCGCCTGAAAAACGTCCATCTGTAATTAAAGCAACATCTTTTCCTAAACCACGCCCAACGATACTAGAGGTTGGTGCCAACATTTCCGGCATACCAGGCCCACCTTTTGGTCCTTCATAACGAATAACTACAACATGTCCTTTTTTAACAGTATGATCATCTATTGCTGCAACAGCTTCATCATGAGAGCTAAAACAAATCGCTTTACCTACAAATTTTTTGATAGATGGATCCACTCCGCCAACTTTGATTACGCTGCCTTTTGGTGCAATATTTCCATACAATATTGATAATCCACCTACTGGGCTGTACGGATTCTCTTTTAGATGAATAACTTCTTCATTTTTGATTACAGCATCCTGAACATTTTCACGAATCGTTTTTCCAGTAACTGTAATCCGGTCTGGATGGATTGCATTGCCTAAGTCTACTAACTCCTTCATGATTGCTGGCACGCCTCCTGCTTCATGAACATCATGCATTGAATAAGCGGATGATGGGGCAATTTTTGATAGATAAGGAACACGTTCAGCAATCGCATTAACTTCTTCTAAGTTGTAATCGATCTCTGCTTCATTGGCAATCGCTAATGTATGCAAAACAGTATTAGTTGACCCCCCCATTGCCATATCTAATGCAAACGCATCATCGATTGCTTCTTTCGTAATGATATCTCTTGGTTTGATTTGTTTTTTGACTAGATCCATCAAATGAAAAGCTGATTGTCGAACAAGTTCTCTACGTTCATCTGATACTGCTAAGATTGTTCCATTTCCAGGTAATGCCATTCCTAAAACTTCCATCAAACAGTTCATTGAGTTGGCTGTAAACATTCCGGCACATGAGCCACAAGTCGGACAAGCATTTTGTTCCATAAAATTGAATTCTTCTTCTGTCATTTTGCCTTCTTTAAAGGTGCCAACGGCTTCAAACATATTCGAAAGCGTCAAGGTATGTCCTGTTGGATCAAGTCCAGCTTTCATTGGACCTCCTGAACAAAAAATTGCTGGTACATTCGTTCGGACACTTGCCATTAGCATTCCTGGAGTGATTTTGTCACAGTTAGGAATATAGAATACGCCATCAAACCAATGTGCATTTATCACGGTCTCTGCAGCATCCGCAATGATTTCTCTACTGGGTAATGAATAACGCATACCAATATGTCCCATCGCAATGCCGTCATCTACACCGATCGTATTGAATTCAAAAGGAATTCCTCCAGCTTCACGAATCGCCTCTTTAGCAACATCCGCTAACTCTCTTAAATGAACATGTCCTGGAACTATATCAATATAAGAATTACAAATTGCTATAAACGGTTTGTTCATATCTTTAGCATTTTTCACTTGCCCAGTTGCATAAAGCAAGCTTCTGGCGGGAGCCGCCTCGATTCCTTTTTTGATTTTATCACTACGCATTTTTCATCCACTCCAATTCAGTTATCTCCAGAAGATCTCTTTTTTGCTTCTTCTGATTCATTTTCTTATTTACTCTGCTCGACTCTTTATAAAACTTTCTACAAAAAAAGCACCCCATCAATTGAATGGGATGCTTTAGTAAGACCCCCATTTACCAAAGACAAACAGGACTCTAACATCTGCGAAATTTCTCAGTGTTCTAAGTCCTACACGATAAAATAATGACTAATACGTGATTGTTGTTTGTCTTTTGCATGGCAATGGTCTCCTTTTTATAAAAAAAATCTACAAAGATTAAAATAGCATGTGATAAATAAAAGCTTTTGTTAACTATATACCTAATAAATGAGAATGTCAATAAAATTCGATAAAAATATTCAGAAAATTCTAAAAACGTTTGTATTTACTTTTTTACTTATTGTTTATTATTTTCGTAACAATTAAAATCAAACGATTTTAGTATTATATTTCTCTCTTATAATTCAAATCATTCCTCAGCATTTCCACATTATAAATTAAAAACAGCTGCTGCTCGTTTTTGCTTGAGCAGCAGCTGTTTAAAATATCTTAGCCTCTTTGGAAATAATATAGAGGCTTATGTGTCAAACGTTTCATTTGTCTTTTTTTATCTTCAATAATCGACAGTAACTCTTCTGAAAAACTTTCTAAGATAACTCGGCCGCCTTTATACGTACTTCCTCCCATTGAGATCACTTCATCAGGCGTTAAGATGACTTTTCTATGAGCGATTTTTTTGAAGAACTCTTCAATCAAATAGGTCGGTAAGTAAAAATTATTTTGAGCCGAAAAAGATTCTAAATAGATAAAATCATCAATACTGATATAACAATCATCCATCGATATAAAATTCACGGATTTATCTACATATATATCTCTTTTCTGTAAAATCTCATTGATTTTTTTATTCAAAAGATTCAACGTTTCTATTTCTTTAACAAAATTTTCTAGTTCTCGGTAACGTACTGATTTACGTTGCTCATACGTTACACTTAGCGCAACACCAATTGATGCAATAACTGCACCAACTAACACACCAGTCATACCTGCGATAAAAACAACCATTCGGATTCCCTCACTCTTTTCATTCTTGTTTTTTTAGTATAACATACTCTTTCACAAGCGTAAAAAAATATGGTAAAAAGACTAGTATACATTTTCCCATACTAAAAAAAATCACGCCTTTATACATTATTACTACGCTTAATGGTTAGAATATACTTTATGGCTCTAGATAACTATTTCTTTTGATGCTATAATATAACAGTAATAATATTATAAACAAAAAGTGGGGAAATAGTTATGGGGAAGAAAGTTATTAAATTAGATTTTGATGATGTAGTTATTGCTAATGAAGATGGGAGCACAACACGAGCATTGTATGAATGGTTTAATTTCAAGCCAGAAGTCGGTGACCTTGTTGATGTATTCGAAGATGGTGATGAATTAATCATCCACAAAACAGAAAAAACTGCAAGTGCAACAGAAAATTTACAAGACAAAATCAATATCAATATTGTCAATGAAAATAACAATTCACAATCAGTGGGCGGCTACGTGCAACATGGTAGAGTAGTCAATAAATGGATTTATTTCATATTAGCATTTTTCTTAGGTGGAATTGGTATTCACAAATTCTACTCTGGTTTTACTGGAAAAGGAATTATGTATCTTGTATTCAGTTGGACAATGATTCCTGTAATCATTGCATTTTTCACATCAATTGCTACTTTGCTTAAACCTGCAGATCAAAATGGAAACATTGTTGTAACTTCATAATAGTTGAAGATAAAGGGGTTGGGACAAACACTCATGAGGGCTACCGCCCTCACCAAACAGAATGAAAATAAAGTGATCGACCTACAGGCTATTTCCTGTCATACTAGAGATGACAGAAGTGGCTTGTAGGTCGATCGCTTATTGAGGTTCTTCTCCAAGTAACCTTGAGGGACAAACTAGATCATTCTACTTATTTGCTCCTGCGGTTACTCGTCGCACGAAAAGACCTGCACCAATCATTAGGTCGTAGAACCTGCGTATAAAAATAAATTGTTTCTATAAGTAGAATAGCCTCTTCTGTACTTTTTTTCAAGGAGGAATGTTGAAAATGGAAGATGTACTTCGTTCTTGTTGTGCTGGATTAGACATCCATCAAAAAGTAATTGTTGCGTGTATTATTCGTTCTGCTGAAGGGAAAAAACGCCCAGAAAAATTCTTTGGTAGTTTTGATACGACAACTCGTGGTCTTTTTGACTTATCTGATTGGTTGACTTCTTACGAAGTCACACACATAAGCATGGAAAGCACGGGTGTTTATTGGAAATGTGTCTGGCGAATTTTACAAAATCATTTTGATTTACAGTTGGCGAATCCTCGCCACATCAAAAATATTCCAGGAAAAAAAACGGATATGAAAGATGCGGAATGGATTGCTCGTCTCACTCGATTAGGAGTCGTTCCTACAAGTTTTGTTCCACCAGAACCTATTCAGGAATTGAGAGACTTAACACGTTATCGCAAGCACTTAGTAGAAGATCTGAATCGAGAAAAAAATCGGGGGCACATGGTCCTGCAGAATGCTGGAATCAAATTAACCTCAGTGATTAAAGATATCTATGGAAAATCTGGCAGAGCCTTACTCTATGCCTTAATTGAAAATATACCAATCACAGAGTCACTCATTCTCGAGTGTGTGTACACTACCTTACGCAGAAAAGTGCCTCAATTGCTTGAATCCCTAGAAGGATTTATGACACCTCATTATCGTAAAATGTTAGCTCTTCATCTCACTCAAATTGAGTGCTTAGAAAAACAACTAGTAGAAGTCGAAGAAACAATCAACGATTATCTCGTTCCTTATGAAGAATACGTAGAACGTTTGGAGGAAATCCCAGGAATCAATCGAAGAACAGCGGCAGTTGTACTCGCAGAAGTGGGGATAGATATGTCTGTTTTCCCGACATCTGGACATTTGGCTTCATGGGCAGGAGCGAGTCCAGGAAACAATCAAAGTGCTGGAAAGAATCGAAGTAAACGGGTAGGAAAAGGAAATTCTTACCTAAAGAAGGTCTTAGCGCAAGGAGCACTAGCAGTTTCCCAAGGGAAACCCAATCGAATCCAAGCATTTTTCTTTCGGGTAAGAAGAAATGCTGGACATAAAAAATCGGTTGTTGCGACCGTTCATTTATTAATACGTATCATTTATCGGATGTTTTCCGATCAGTCCCGCTATAATGAACTTGGAGAAAGTTATTTACAAAATAGAAAGAACACTCTAACAAATAACTGTTGAAGCGTTCTAGACCAATTTTAGCTAACTACGGTTTCAGTAGGAGGTAGCTTTTTTTTGTTTTTTTACAGTATTAGTTTTCGTATAAGAAGCTTATTTCTGAAGGAGTTGCTTCTGATTTCACCATTTATCCGGCTTCCATGTGACTGGGATGTGACTCACAGAGTTATGTCCCAGTCATGTTTTTTAATCGCTCTTTTTTTTTGATTTAGTGCATTAAAGTTGACCTTTATTGACCAATGAAGTATACTTTTTTTAAGCATTAAGGTATGCTTTGTGATAAAATGATTTGAAGAGTTTTTTATATAGGAGGAATATACTATGAATTTAATACCAACAGTCATTGAACAATCATCTCGTGGAGAAAGAGCATATGACATTTATTCACGATTATTAAAAGATAGAATCATCATGTTAAGTGGTCCGATCGATGATAATGTAGCGAACTCAGTCATTGCCCAATTACTATTTTTGGATGCACAGGACTCTGAAAAAGACATCTATATCTATATCAATTCGCCAGGAGGAAGTGTTTCTGCCGGATTAGCAATCTTTGACACAATGAATTTTGTTAAAGCCGATGTGCAAACAATCGTTCTTGGTATGGCAGCTTCTATGGGAAGTTTCTTATTAACTGCTGGTACAAAAGGCAAACGTTTTGCTCTACCTAATGCCGAAATCATGATCCACCAACCACTAGGTGGCGCACAAGGTCAAGCAACTGAGATCGAAATCGCAGCTAAACACATTCTAGATACGCGTGATCGCTTGAATAAAATCTTGGCAGAACGTACTGGTCAACCACTTGAAGTCATTGAACGTGACACAGATCGTGATAACTTTATGACTGCTCAACAAGCAAAAGAATACGGTTTGATCGATGAAGTAATGGAAAACAGTAGCTCTTTAAGCAAATAATAACTTCTATGTCCAAAATTTCTTTTGAAAATTTTGGGCATTTTTATTTAAACTAAAAGCGAAAAGAGCTACACTTAGAACAGAAGATATGAAAGGATGATACTAAAATGGATATTTCAGTTATCGATGCAACAAAAGTTACAACAAAAAATGGTTTAGCAATTGGGAGCGATTCAGCACCCGTGAAAATGGTTGAATTTATGAATGTTCGCTGTCCGTATTGTAAAAAATGGTTTGAGGAATCGTTTGATTTATTGAATGAGTATGTCAAAGAAGGGGAAGTTCAACGAATCATCAAACTTTTAGATAAAGATAAAGAAAGTTTGCAACGCGGTAATGTGATGCATCATCATATCAACTACGATTTGCCAGAAAAAGGCCTGACTGATTTGAAACAAATGTATGATACACAAGATCAATGGGGAAATCTTTCTTTAGAAGATGTAGCAGTATTTGCTGAAGATAATTTACAACTACCTAAAAAAGAGGTACCTGCAATTGTCCAATCAGTGATTGAGGAAGCAACAGCTGCAAATATCAAATTTGTGCCAACGATCGTGATTGGTGAACATATTTTTGATGAATCAGTTACTAAAGACGAACTGATCAGCTATATAGAAGGTAAATAAAAAATAAGACAAAGCTAATTTGGCTTTGTCTTATTTTTTTTAGCTATCGTATCAGAACTCATTTTCTTTTCTAGTGAAGAATCTTCAATTTCTTTTTCAGCATCTTCGCCAAAACTTAAAATCTTATCCACATCTTCTTTTCCAAGAAAAGTCCCTAGACCTTCTCCAAGTTGTTTGATTTGTCTCATAATAAAATCTTTATCTTCTACGCCCATCATTTCCACCCAGCTCTCTGCTATTGCCTCATAGCAATCCATAAGAAGTTACGCACTTGGTTCTCTTAACTTATCCGCAAATTCATTAATTTTACGAATTCGGTGATTGATTCCTGATTTTGAAATGGCACCTGATGGAATCATTTCCCCTAATTCTTTTAAACTTACTTCTGGATATTCTAATCGTAATTCCGCAATTTCTTGTAATTTTCCCGGTAACGCTGCTAAACCTACTACACTTTCGATATACTGAATATTTTCGATTTGTTTTGATGCTGCATCGATCGTTTTATTAAGATTCGCCGTTTCACAATTGACCAAACGATTCACTGAATTACGCATATCTCGTACGATACGAACATCTTCAAATTTCAGCATCGAATTTGTCGCACCGATCAGTGTTAAAAAATCAGCGATTCGTTCTGCCCCTTTAAGATAGGAAATATAGCCATTACGACGTTCTAATGTTCGCGCATTTAAATCATAATAGTTCAGCATCTGGCAAATATCATCATTGTGTTCTTCGTAAATCGAAAATATTTCCAGATGATAGCGGCTTGTTTCTGGATTGTTGACAGATCCAGAGGCCATAAAAGCTCCTCTCAAATAGGATCTCATTTTTTGTGCATTTCCGATAATATCATCTGATACATGGGTATTAAACATCATTCCATCCAGAATATCTAAATCAGCCAGCACACTTTTCGTATCTTGCTTTAGTCGTACGATATACACATTATTCTTTTTTAATTTCATTTTTTTTCGGACTAATAATTCTGAGCGAACATCATAATGATCTTTTAAAAGAGAATAGATTCGTCTGGCGATCGCTGCATTTTCAGTTTGAACATTCAATACAAATTGCTGATTCACAATACTTAATGAGCCATTCATCCGAATCAAAGCAGCTAATTCTGCTCGTGCATGTTCTCGATGAACCTCTAAAGTTGTCAGCTCTTTTTTTACATCTGCTGCAAAAGACAATCTCCCCACTCCTTTCCCTTGTTCTTACTCATTAATATCTTGCGCCGAATACAATACGGAATAATTCATCCACAACTTTGTCACCATCATGAAAAACACCGCCATCACGTAATTTTAAAAAGTCCGTAGAAATCACACGACAGCCTTCATCTCTCAATGTTTGGAAATCATGTTCTACCTGAACTAAATATTCATCATAAACTTCCGGATCCATATAACCATCAGGGACATTTTCAGTATTGACTAAAACAGTGTCAACAAACTTACTTTTAAGATGTTCGTGCAATACACAAACATGATCAGCATCAGTAAAATGCTCCGTTTCCCCTTTTTGAGTCATAATATTACAAATGTAGACCACTTCACCTTCAGCGTTAATGATTGCTTCTCCGATTTCCTTGATCACTAAGTTAGGTAAAATACTTGTAAACATACTACCAGGCCCTAAAACAATCATATCTGCTTCTTCAATTGCTTTTACAACTTTTCTAGCAGCTTTTGGTTGTTCGTCATCATTAGTGTTCGTTACAAAAACATGATCGATCGTTTTTCGATCAACAGCAATGTTTGATTCGCCAACGGCAATAGATCCATCTTTAAAGACAGCATGCAACGTCAGTGGCCGTTCAGAGGAAGGATAAATATGTCCATCCACATGCATCATTTTTGAAAGTAACTGAATTGCTTCATACGTACTACCACGCATTTCTGAAACAGCTGCAATAATCAAATTTCCAATTGCATGATTGGCAAAATATTTATCTGATTTATCAAAACGATATTGAAAAATATCTTCATAAAGCTGTGGCATATCAGATAAGGCAACTAATACATTGCGCAAATCTCCAGGAGGTGTCATATTCATCGACTCTCGAATTTCACCGCTACTCCCTCCATCATCTGCAACGGTTACCACAGCTGTAATATCCGCACTTTGATTACGCAAACTTTTTAAGATAACAGGTAAGCCAGTCCCTCCACCGACAACAACGATTTTGGGTTTTCTAATACGGTATGTTTTCATTTTCATGAGCGGTTCACCGTCTCTTTACGCTTTCCTTTATCTCGATGGGTAATGTTGACATGATAATCTTGCCCAAGCTCTTTACCTACACGCTCTGTCAACGCAACCGAACGATGCTGTCCACCTGTACAGCCAATAGCGATCGTAATGCTTGATTTGCCTTCTTTTTCATAACCGGGCATCACATTTTTTAACAAATCAATAAATCGCACATAAAAATTTTCTGTTTCTGGAAAACTCATTACATATTCATAGACAGATGGATCTTGTCCTGTCAGTGGTCTTAATTCTGGTATATAATGTGGATTTGGTAAAAAACGTACATCCATGACAATATCTGCGTCGATCGGCAATCCGTATTTAAACCCAAACGAAACAAGTTCGACACGAAACTCATGGGTATCTCTTGATTTAAACTCTTCATTGATTCTTTCTCGCAATTGCCTAGGTGATAAATCAGTCGTATCGATCACAACTTGAGCATCTCCTCTGATTTCTTCAAGAATCGCCCGCTCTTTTCTGATTCCTTCTGTAATCAGACCATCCATCGCTAGTGGATGAGCACGACGCGTTTCTTTATAACGAGAAACAAGTTCTTCATCAGTCGCATCTAAAAACATAATCGTTGTATCGATCAGATTTGTATTTTCAAGTTCTACCAACATATCTTGAATTTCTCTAAAGAAATTTCGAGAACGTAAATCAATCACCAAAGCGATTTTCGTTACTTTCCCAGATTCTTTGATCAACTCCCAAAACTTAGGAATCAAACTTGGGGGCATATTATCAATACAAAAATACCCCATATCTTCAAAACTTTGAATAGCTACAGTTTTTCCTGCTCCGCTCATTCCAGTGATTATAACTAATTGTAAATTATCAGCCATTTTTTCGCACTCCTTTGGAAACATTTTACTAATTATAGCATCCCGGGCGTATCAAAGAAAGCTTTTCAAACAATTCTAGTCTTTCATTCATACTTTCTTAGGAATTTATAGGTTCGAATAAGTTCTTTGATATTAAAATTCAAATACATCTGGATTTAACTTTAACAATGAATATTTAGCTATTTATAAAAAACACAAATAATAATAAATGTTATTGAAATAAAACAAGCATTATATTCATATAATATATAGATAAAAAGACTAAAATAAACGTTTAAAGTTTATTTTAGTCTTTTTTTGTTTATTAGTTTTTTTGATACTATATATAATGATTTATTAAGGGTTACTCAACCTATGTTAGCATACTCAACCCCAAATCTTTAAAAACTATGCATTTTCAATAACGTCAAAATAAGCTAAGTTCAAAACAGGATCATCACAATTTATGACTGGACGATCTGTAGGATGGCATTTAACAACTCTAACTTGTACATCTTCTTCTTTTTTGGAGATGGCCTCTCCTACAAAAAACCAAGAAAAATTTGATCCATGACAAACATAATGCTCACCAATTTTTACTTCTCTCTTTTCCAAGAAAAAATCATCCTTTCATACTCTTTTGATAATTATAGAATATCATGTTTTTCCGATAAATATCATTCAACTTACGTATAGATACTTTCTTTTTTTGACTATTTTTAGATTAAAGTGATTAAAAAACATAAGTTTTTATTTATTTTATTATTTTTCTCTCATTTTCATTTCCCATACCTTTTACTATATTTTTTTCCACTGTATTATAAAACTTTTAAAACAAAAAAAAGACAACCTTCATTAGAAGGCTGCGCTTTTCTCTTTTGAACGGATTATTTATAGAAGGAAAGATATATACCAATTAGGTTGAACAATATATCTATCTGACTGTGATTTTACTTCAATATTACGAAGAAATCAATAGTAATAGATAATTTTTATTCAAACTTCATTCTTTCTTTAAAAACAGTGATAATACTTTCAAAATGGAGTATACCAATTTATAAAACTCGTTTTAAATATTTTCCAGTGTAGCTTGCTTTGACTTTAGCAATTTCTTCTGGTGTTCCTGTTGCAACAATTGTTCCTCCACCGTCTCCACCTTCTGGACCCAAATCAATTACATGGTCTGCTGACTTTATTACATCCAAATTGTGTTCAATAACAAGTACAGTATTCCCAGCTTCAACAAGTCTTTCTAATACAACTAACAAGCGAGCAATATCATCCGTATGCAATCCTGTTGTCGGTTCATCTAAGATATAGAAATTCTTACCGTTAGAATTTTTATGAAGTTCACTTGCCAGTTTCATTCGTTGTGCTTCTCCACCAGATAATGTAGTGGCCGGCTGTCCTAATGTGACATACCCTAAGCCTACATCGACGATTGTTTTCAATTTACGATGGATCTTAGGGATATGTTGAAAGAACTCTACTGCATCTTCCACTGTTAGATCTAAGATATCAGAAATATTTTTTCCTTTATAGTGAACTTCTAGTGTTTCAGAATTGTAACGTTTGCCATGACAAACTTCACATGGAACATAAACATCTGGTAAAAAATGCATTTCGATCTTAATTATTCCATCCCCACGACAGGCTTCACAACGGCCGCCTTTTACATTAAAGCTAAAGCGTCCTTTTTTATACCCACGAACTTTTGCTTCATTCGTTTTGGCAAATAAATCACGGATATCATCAAAAACACTTGTATATGTTGCTGGATTACTTCGCGGTGTACGACCAATCGGGCTTTGATCGATATCAATGATTTTTTCTATATTATTGTAACCAGTGATACTTTTGTGTTTTCCTGGTTTATTGGAATTACGATTGATTTTTTGTGCTAAGGCTTTTTTCAAGATTTGATTCACTAAGGTACTCTTCCCGGATCCAGAAACCCCAGTGACTGCCACAAACTCTCCTAATGGAAATTCAACCGTGACATTTTTCAAGTTGTTTTCCGTTGCACCTGTCACTTTGATTTTTTTGCCATTGCCTTTACGACGCTCTTTAGGAACAGGGATTACTTTTTTCCCAGAAAGATATTGACCTGTTAATGAATTAGGATTTTTTGCTACTTCATCTGGAGTTCCTGAAGCAACGATTTCTCCACCTAAATGTCCAGCTCCAGGTCCTACATCGATTAAATAGTCAGATGCTCGCATCGTGTCTTCATCGTGTTCAACAACGATCAGTGTATTACCTAAATCACGCATTTTCTTAAGTGACTCGATCAAACGGTCATTATCCCGCTGGTGTAGTCCAATCGATGGTTCATCTAAAATATATAAGACACCAGATAAATTTGAACCAATCTGGGTTGCTAAACGAATTCTCTGAGCTTCTCCACCTGATAATGTTCCTGCTGCACGACTCAAAGTTAAATAATCTAGCCCAACATTTTTTAAAAAGTTCAAACGATCTTCTACTTCTTTTAAGATTGGTTTTGCAATCATTTGCTCTTGTTCAGACAATTTAACCGTTTCAAAAAATTGAACCGCATTTTTGATTGCTAATTGACTGACTTGACCGATATTTGTATTATCTATTTTGACTGATAGAGCTTGCGGATTCAAGCGATATCCTTTACATGTTTGACAAGTTAATTCAGTCATATATAAACGCATTTGGTCACGAGTAAAGTCACTATTTGTTTCATGGTAACGACGTTTGATATTGGTTAAAACACCTTCAAATGGTACTTCTACATCACGTACTCCACCAAAATCATTCTCATAATGGAAATGGAAAGGTTCACCATTTGAACCATTTAAAATAATATCCTGATGTTCTTCTGGTAGCTCATTAAATGGGGTATCCATATCAATGTTAAAACTATCTGCTGCTTGTTCCAGCATTTGCGGATAATATTGAGAGCTGATTGGATTCCAAGGAGCAACCGCTCCTTCACGCAAGGTTTTGGTGGGATCAGGAATAACTAGATCACGATCGACTTCTAATTTAATTCCTAATCCATCACAATCAGGACAAGCGCCAAATGGGGCATTAAAAGAAAACAATCTTGGTTCTAATTCTCCCACTGTAAAGCCACAATAGGGACAAGCGTAATGTTCACTGAAAAGCATTTCTTCCCCGTCAATCACATCTACTAACGCATAACCATCAGCTAATCGTAATGCAGCTTCAAATGAATCAAACAAACGAGAACGGATTCCTTCTTTTACGACGATTCGGTCTATGACGATCGCAATATCGTGTTTTTTATTTTTCTCAAGTTCAGGAGCTTCTGTTACATCATACGTTTCTCCATCAACCCGCATCCGTACATAGCCTTCACGTTGAATCATTTCAAAGACTTTTTTATGTTGCCCTTTTTTCTTAACAATTACAGGTGCTAAAACTTGAAGTTTAGTTTTTTCTGGCAGCTCCAACACTTTATCTACCATTTGCTCAACAGATTGACTCGTAATTTCAGTACCATCGTTAGGACAAATTGGGTGCCCGACACGAGCGAATAAAAGTCTTAGATAATCATTGATTTCAGTCACTGTACCAACAGTTGATCTAGGATTTTTACTCGTTGTTTTTTGATCGATAGAAATTGCTGGACTCAGTCCGTCAATACTGTCCACATCAGGTTTATCCATTTGACCTAAGAATTGTCTAGCATAGGCTGAAAGACTCTCTACATAGCGACGCTGACCTTCAGCATATAATGTATCAAAAGCCAATGAACTTTTCCCAGAACCTGATAAACCTGTAACTACAACCATTTTGTCACGAGGAATCGTAACATCTATATTTTTTAAATTATGAGCGCGTGCGCCATGAATGACGATTTTATCATTTGCCATTATTTATCTCCTTTGCTGTGAAACACAGCCACTGTTTTTATTCCGCTGCTTTCAACTCCAAAATCGTATCTCTTAAAGTCGCTGCAGTTTCAAAGTCTAATGCTTTAGCCGCATCCCGCATTTCTTTTTCTAATTTCATCAATAAATCAGCTTTTTCTTGACGACTCAATTCATGATACGATTTGTCGATCTTGATTGTTTCGCCCTTTTCATTTGTTTTAGAAATTGAGATCAACTCGCGAATTTCTTTAATGATTGTTTTTGGTGTAATGCCATGTTCTTCGTTGTATTTTTCTTGGATCGAACGACGACGTGCGGTTTCATCCATTGCTTTTTGCATCGAATCAGTAATTTTATCTGCATACATAATGACGCGGCCATCGGAGTTACGAGCAGCACGTCCAATTGTCTGGATCAATGAGCGTTCACTTCTCAAGAAGCCTTCTTTATCTGCATCCAAAATCGCAATCAATGATACTTCTGGTACATCCAATCCTTCACGAAGCAAGTTGATTCCTATCAGCACATCAAATTCACCTAAACGTAAATCGCGAATGATTTCCGTTCGTTCTAGCGTTTTGATATCACTATGAAGATATTTAACTTTAATACCTAGTTCTTTAAGGTAGTCTGTTAAATCTTCAGACATTTTTTTCGTTAACGTGGTAATAAACACACGTTGATCTTTTTCTACACGATCATGGATTTCTCCCACTAAATCATCGATTTGTCCCATAATCGGACGAACTTCAATCAACGGATCTAACAATCCCGTTGGTCGGATGATCTGTGGTATCACGGTATCTGTTTGTTCATATTCATAAGGTCCAGGAGTCGCAGAAACATACACGACTTGGTGGACGTGTTTTTCAAATTCTTCTAATCGTAATGGTCGATTATCCAAAGCACTCGGCAAACGGAAACCATAGTCTACTAGCATTTGTTTTCTAGCCCGGTCACCATTATACATCCCGCGAATTTGAGGCATTGATACATGGGACTCATCGATCACGAGTAAAAAATCATCTGGGAAGAAGTCGATCAATGTATACGGTGGTTCTCCTTCTGATCGGCCGTCCATATGACGAGAATAATTTTCAATACCAGACGTGTAGCCCATTTCTCTCATCATCTCGATATCATAATTAGTCCGTTGTTCTAAACGTTGTGCTTCCAACAATTTATTTTCACTGCGTAAGACTGTTAGACGCGCCTCTAATTCTTCTTGAATTTGCGAAATGGCATGTTCCATATGATCATCATTGGTCACAAAGTGAGTCGCAGGGAAAATCGCTACATGTTCAGTCTCACCGATTACTTCGCCTGTTAAAGCGTCCACTTCTCTTATTCGTTCAATTTCATCCCCAAAAAATTCAACTCTTAAAGCATGATCATCTCTTGAAGCAGGGAAAATCTCAACTACATCACCCCGTACACGAAAGCGACCGCGCTGAAAATCAATATCATTTCGCTCAAATTGAATATTTACGAGATCTGTTAACAGCTGACTTCGATCCATTTCCATACCTACACGAATAGAAACTACCTGTTCACTATACTCCTTAGGGTCCCCTAAACCAAAAATACATGATACAGAGGCAACGACGATCACATCATTTCTTTCTAATAAAGAACTTGTCGCTGAATGCCGTAGTTTGTCGATTTCATCGTTGATACTAGCGTCTTTTTCTATATATGTATCACTTGAAGGAACATATGCTTCAGGTTGATAATAGTCATAATAACTAACAAAATACTCGACCGCGTTATTAGGGAAGAATTCTTTAAATTCTCCATAAAGCTGTCCAGCTAATGTCTTATTATGAGCAATCACCAATGTTGGTTTGTTCACTTCCGTTATTACATTGGAAATCGTAAATGTTTTACCGGTTCCTGTCGCACCCAATAAAATTTGTGCTTTTTCCCCGCCTTCGATTCCTTCAACTAACTTTTTAATTGCTTCTGGCTGATCCCCATCCGGCTTATATTTTGATACTAAGTCAAATGTATTGGAGGTCTCTCTTTCTATCATCCAACATCCTCCTCTTACTTCATTATTTGTGGATTCAATTCAATGTAAACAACGGTCAAATCAGCTGATGTATAACGCATCTAGCTATGGTAATACACCTCTTTTGACTTTGATGATTCATGCTATTTATAAGAATTTACAACCTTAAAATTGAAAAGAAACTCCTACAATTATTTTAACATACCGAACATATTTTCGCTAGTTTTAGAATACCTTGCGTATACGCAATTTTTACTAATTTATATTTTATTTAACCTTTTGTTTGGGTCTATTTAGTTCGAATGAATAGTATGAGTATCCAGTTATCACAACTCGGATATGTCATATAACGTGACACAAAATGTTAGGAAATGATTTTTTTTTAACTTTCTCGTTGTGAATGACTTGTGTTTTAGCCTTTTTTTACTATATAATTATCCAATATGCAAATATAGGAGGTATTTTATGAAAAGGAAACACTTTATACTGTCATTCATTGTAATGATGGCAAGTCTACTGACATTTACCCTTGGGCAGAATGCTCAGGCTGAGGAAAAAACATATAATATAGGAACGGATTTGACTTTTGCTCCCTTTGAGTTCCAGGATTCTAAAGGAGAATATGTCGGAATCGATGTTGATTTGCTTCATGCAATCGCTGAAGATCAGGACTTTAAGGTAAATTTGAAGCCACTTGGGTTTGATAGTGCGATCCAAGCGGTACAATCAAAACAAGTTGACGGTATGATTGCCGGCATGAGTATTACAGATGAGCGTAAAAAATCTTTTGACTTCTCAGAATCTTATTTCGACAGTGGGCTTCAAATGGCAGTCAAAAAAGGCAATGACAAAATCAAAAATTACGAAGACTTAAAAGGAAAAACAGTCGCAGCGAAAGTCGGGACTGAAAGTGCCACTTTCTTAGAGAAAAATCAAGAAAAATACGGCTATACAATTAAAAATTTCGATGATGCTACCGGTCTTTATCAATCACTTGAGAATGGTGAAGCTGATGCAATTTTCGATGACTATCCTGTTTTAGGCTATGCCATAACAAATGGGCAAAAGCTTCAATTAGTCGGTAAAAAAGAAACGGGTAGCTCTTATGGTTTTGCCGTTAAAAAAGGCCAAAATAAAGAATTGATTGAAAAATTCAATGCTGGTTTAAAAGAATTAAAGAGTTCAGGGAAATATGAGGATATTGTAGGGAAATATATTTCTACTGGCTCTGAAACAACTACTACTGATTCTAAAATGGAAAAGATCCAACCTAAAAAAGATACGTATGTGATTGCTAGTGACTCTACATTTGCACCGTTTGAATTTCAAAATGCTGACGGTAAATACGAAGGAATCGATGTTGATTTAGTAGAACGCATCGCTGAGTTACAGGATTTTAATATCGAGTTTAAATTTATAGGATTTAGTTCTGCTGTTCAAGCCGTTGAATCTGGTCAAGCAGATGCTATGATTGCAGGAATGACGATCACAGATGAACGGGAAAAATCATTTGACTTCTCCACGCCTTACTTTAACAGCGGCATTCAAATTGCTGTCAAAAAAGGCAATGACAAAATTCACTCATATGAAGATTTAAAAGACAAAAAAGTTGGTGCTAAAATTGGGACTGAAAGTGCGGATTTCCTTGAAGCCAACAAAGATAAATATGGTTTTTCAATCAAATATTTAGATACAACAGATGCTTTGTACAGTGCTCTTGAAATTGGCGAGATCGATGCAATGATGGATGACTATCCTGTTATCGGTTACGGCGTTGCTCAAAAACAACCCTTAGCTACTCCGATTCCTCGTGAAGAAGGCGGAAAATATGCTTTTGCCGTTAAGAAAGGTAAAAACCCAGAGTTGGTCCAAATGTTCAATGAAGGTTTGGCTGAACTAAAACGAACTGGCGAATACGATGAAATCATCGGAAAATATGTTAAAGATGGTTCTTCAGAAAACAAAGTGGATGAATCAACATTTGTTGGTATGATCCAAAATAACTGGAAACGTCTATTGAGTGGCTTGTGGATGACCATTCAATTAACACTAATTTCATTTATTTTAGCTTTGATCGTCGGTGTGCTTTTCGGATTATTTAGCGCTTCTCCATCAAAAACATTGCGTGTGATTTCTACTATTTACGTTGATATCATTCGTGGTATTCCTTTAATGGTGCTTGCCTTCTTTATCTACTTTGGCTTACCAGGGATTTTAGGGTTCAATATTCCCGTTTTCCTTGCTGGAATCATTACATTAACGTTGAATGCGAGTGCTTATATTTCTGAAATCGTACGTGGCGGTATCAATGCTGTACCCGTTGGCCAAATGGAAGCTTCACGTAGTTTAGGTCTTTCATACAACCGTACGATGCAAAAAATCATTTTACCGCAAGCAATCAAAATTATGATTCCATCATTCGTTAATCAATTTGTTATTTCTTTAAAAGATACAACGATTCTATCTGCAATCGGCTTGATCGAGTTACTTCAAACAGGTAAAATCATCGTTGCTAGAAACTTACAAAGTACAATGGTTTACTTCGTAATTGCAATGATGTATTTGATTTTGATCACAGCCTTAACGAAATTAGCTAAAGTTTTGGAAAAGAAGGTGAAATAATATGGCTGAAAAAATTCTAGTAGAACATTTAGTAAAAAAATATGGTGATAATACCGTTCTTAATGATATCAATGTATCCATTCAAGAAGGCGATGTTGTTTGTGTTATTGGCCCTTCCGGTTCAGGTAAAAGTACCTTTCTTCGTTGTTTGAATCAACTTGAAGAAGCAACTAGCGGCGATATTATAATCGATGGTGCAAATTTAACGGACAAAAACACAAATATCAATAAAGTACGTCAACATATTGGGATGGTTTTCCAACACTTCAACCTATTCCCTCACCTATCAATCATGGAAAATATTACGTTGGCACCTACAGACTTGGGTCGCCTTTCAAAAAAAGAAGCTGAAGAAAAAGCAATCAAGCTTTTAGATACAGTTGGGTTAGCCGATAAAAAAGATAGCTATCCTGAATCATTATCTGGCGGTCAAAAGCAACGTGTAGCCATTGCTCGTGCCTTAGCAATGAATCCGGATATCATGTTATTCGATGAGCCGACTTCTGCACTAGATCCTGAGATGGTCGGCGATGTATTGAATGTTATGAAAAAATTAGCAAAACAAGGAATGACGATGGTCATTGTTACCCATGAAATGGGCTTTGCAAAAGAAGTAGCGAATCGTGTCATGTTTATTGATGGTGGGAATTTCTTAGAGGATGGTACGCCACAGCAAATCTTTGAAAATCCGCAAAATGAACGGACGAAAGATTTCTTGGATAAAGTATTGAATATTTAAAAAGAAAAAATGGATTGCTCTTAATACAGAGTGATTCATTTTTTTAATCTCACTTTATTCTTGAAAATTTACACTTTTTAAAGTAAATTTGAACAGACTATCAACGAAAAGGAGTATTTTTAATGAAGCGATTAACTGCTTTTTTTACCGATGATTTATTATTTACAGTTTCTTTTCTAATTGCTATTATCAGTTGTTATTTTGGGGCCTTCTCTTTAAAATCAATTGATTTCAACGTTATTTTTTGTTTATTTGGTTTGATGCTTTTTGTAAAGAATATTGAAAATCTTGGTATTTTGAACTATTTTGCTGAAAAAATGATTGATTTTTCAGCAACAACACGTAGCTTGATTAGAAATATCGTTTTATTATCATTTATCAGTTCAATGATCCTGACCAACGACGTAGCGATACTAACGTTAATGCCTATTTACTTAACGATCATAAAAAAATTTCCAGCAATGGAAAACAAGATTGCTGGCGCAGTATTACTAATTGTCGCTGCAAATTTAGGTAGTAGCTTTTTCCCATTTGGAAATCCGCAAAATCTTTTTTTATTCTCATTCTATTCTCTTTCAACAGCACAATTTTTTGAATGGGCGTTGCTTCTGCTATTTTCTTCACTTTCTTTTTTATTGATCGCTTTTCTATTTATAAAAAAAAGAACGATTCCCAAACAAAACAGTCCACTTCCAATAATCAATAAGAAAAAAATGTTTTTTTTAAGCCTAACTGGTCTTTTCATCTTGTTCGGTGTATTTAATGTACTTCCTTATTTTATCGTCATCCCCATCGCTGCAATTATCCTAACTATTTATGATAAAGAAATGCTTAGACAAATCGACTATAAATTACTGTGGACGTTTGTATTTTTCTTTATTGCTGTCGGGAATTTTTCTCAAGTAGACATGATTTCAACGTTTATAAAAGAACAATTTACGTCGAATACTCGCACATTTTTTGGAAGTATTCTAGTTAGTCAGATGATTAGTAATGTTCCGGCAGCTATTCTGATTGCACCATTCACAGAACAAGCACAAGCACTTTTTTTTGGAGTGAATGTAGGTGGTTTAGGCACGATCATTGCTTCATTAGCAAATTTGATTGGGTTTAAACTATATAAAGAATATTACCCTGCACAATCAAAAAAGTTTATTTTGCAATTCACTTTAATAAACTTCGTATTTTTGATTTGCTTTGTTCTATTTTTTAGCTTTTTATTGTAAAAAAAGAGGACGAGACAAACACCCATGAGGGCTATAGTCCTCATGGGTGTTTGTGCCACGCTTTCTTATTTTTAATTAGTTAGCAATTGCTTCAAGTCTAGCCTTCACGTCTTGTTCTGAAAGTTCATTTCTCATCACATAGCGATTTGCAGGATGATGGCGACATTCATCTGAACAGCTGCCAAGATACTTCGCTTCATTTTCTTCTGATGCTAAAATTTGTTTATTACAGAAAGGATTTGCACAGTTGATATATCGTTCGCAAGGTGTGCCGTCAAACCAATCTTTACCGATGATTTTTTTATCTACGTGATTGATTTCAACACTGATTCGCTCATCGAAGACGTACATTTTACCATCCCACAACTCGCCTCTTGTTTCTGGATCTTTTCCGTAAACTGCGATACCGCCGTGAAGTTGGGAAACATCTTCAAAGCCTTCTTTCATCAACCAGCCAGAAAATTTCTCACAGCGAATTCCACCCGTACAATAAGTGACAATTTTTTTATCCATAAATTGTTCTTTATTGTCTCTGATCCATTGCGGCAATTCTCTAAAGTTACGAATATCAGGACGAACAGCCCCTCTAAAATGACCTAAATCAAATTCATAATCATTTCTCGCATCGATCACAACAGTGTTTTCATCAAGTAATGCTTCTTTAAATTCAGCTGGTTCTAGATATTTTCCAGTTAATTCTAATGGATTAACATCTTCTTCCAAGCTTAAAGAAACGAGCTCTTTTCTAGGACGAACAAACATTTTATGAAAGGCATTTTCTGGCACTTCATCGATTTTGAAATAGGTATCTTTAAAGCGTTCATCCGCTAACATTGCTTCCATATAAGCATCAGTATCTGCAATCGTTCCTGAAAGTGTGCCATTGATTCCTTCTGTTGCCACTAAAATTCTTCCTTTTAGGTTCAATGATTTACAAAAAGCTAAATGCTCCTTTGCAAATTCTTCTGGGTTTTCAATCGTCGTGTATTTATAATAAAGTAATACGCGGTAATCCATTTTATCTTTCTCCTTTTTCTAAGAAACTGTTTTGCTATCTCCATAATAACTGTACAGTCCCTATTTTATCTTCATACGTATTTAGTATATAAAAAAATAAATAAGAAAAGCGAGCTATTTGCTTGTGTATAAATACACAGATTAAAAAGTACGGTAAAATTAAAACTACCCAAGCTTTCCAAAAAGAAAAGCTTGAGCAGTTAGTATAGACTGACTTATTATTGACCTGATACTGCAAAATAATTCTCATCATTATCAGCAAAGTTAAAAACTAATCCAGTTGGTAATTGAACTAATTCCCCTACTCGTACACCAGCATCTTTCATTTTTTTATATAAATCTATTACATTGTCTGCAAAAAACATCAATGACGGAGTATTACCAGCAACTTCTGGTGAATGTTGTTGAATAAATTCTAAATCGTATAAAACAATCATTGTTTCTGCAGTTTCGCTTGGCGCAATTTCTACTACAAGTGTGCCGTCAACGGCATCTCTTTCTTTTTCGACAAAACCGATTTTTTGCCAGAACTTACTTGATTCCTCAACGTTCGTTACATATAACATTATTTTGATTTGGTTAGTAAACATGGTTTTTGCTCCTCATCTTTTTTTTCATTTTAAATTAAATGCTTTTTCATTATATACTTTTTATCATAGCTTATGGTAAGATTTATGAAAATAAATTTGCTTGAAAAAAAAATAAGACATGATTTTAAAAAATCACATCTTACTTTTCATTAATTAACTATCTTGGGGAAGAAAAGTAGATCACTTCTTATGCATTTTCTTCAATAACTAAATTGCGATCATTCAAAACATCACGATCTAATTCATTGATTCTTGAACTAGTCACAATTCCTGCAACCATGCTATCACTAACGTTAACAGCTGTTCTAGCCATATCAATCAATGGTTCTACAGAAATCACTAATCCAACGATTGCAACTGGTAAATTCATTGATCCTAAAACGATCAATGAAGCAAATGTTGCTCCTCCACCGACACCAGCAACACCAAATGAGCTGATTGTTACGATCGCAACTAACATTAAAATAAATTCTAAACTAAAGACATTGATTCCCACAGTTGGTGCAACGATTGTTGCCAACATCGCAGGATAAACACCAGCACAGCCGTTTTGACCAATCGATAAGCCAAAACTTGCAGCAAAGTTCGCTGTTGCATCATCAACACCTAAGGCTTTGGTTTGTGTTTCAATATTTAAAGGCAATGCTCCGGCACTTGATCTTGACGTAAAAGCAAAACTCAAGACTGGGAATGATTTTTTCAAATAATTCACTGGGTTTACTTTAACTGCAACTAAAATCAATAAATGAACCAGCATTACTATAATCAACGCGGTATAAGAAGCCAGTACAAATTTTCCTAAATTAAGGATCGCATCAAAATCACTTGTTGCAACAACGTTAGTCATCAACGCTAAAACCCCATAAGGCGTTAAACGTAAAACCAAAGTCACGATACGCATCGTGATTTTGTACAAACTATCAATTAGATTTGCAAAAAATTCTGCTTCTTTCGGTGCTTTTCTTTTCACGCCTAAGTATGCAACGCCGACAAATGCAGCAAAGATTACGACACCAATCGTACTTGTTGGACGAGTCCCTGCAAAATCTGCAAAGACATTTCTAGGAATAAAGGCTAAAATTTGTTGAGGAATCGATAAGTTTTCAACGGTTTCCTGTCTCGTTGCAAGTTCTGCAATTCGTGCCGTTTCTGCCGTTCCTTGTGTAAATTTGGCGCCTTGTAGTCCAAACAACATTGTTGTTCCGATACCAATCAACGCAGCCACAGCCGTTGTGCCTAATAATGTTGCTAGCACATTGAAACTAATTTTGCCTAATTGCTTGGATTCTTTCATCTTAGTAAATGCTCCTACGATAGAAACAAAAACCAAGGGGATTACGAGCATTTGTAAAAATGCTACATATCCATTACCTACGATACCGATCCATTCCATTGCTTGCGTTGTGACTTTGTCTTGCGTACCGAATGCGAATTGAATAATTCCACCTAATACAATACCGACACCTAATGCGGCAAAAACACGAGTTGAAAATTTGTAGTGTTTCGTTTGCATACGATAAAAGACATATAACACAGCAAGAAATGCAAGGACCACTAAAACAGTGATGAGTGTTGTCATTTTTTTCCTCCTATATTTTAATTTAAATGACAAGTCCATCAAAGGAAGTAAAGGTTCCCGGGGATCATTCTTCAACGACCCGCCCTAAAAATAAACAATTCATTTTCAGTGATAGATCTATTGTACCTGATTTAAATGGTTGAGGGGTACTATTTTGTTTCTATAATGATAGAAAAAAGAGTTTGTGATAGTCAAAAACTATCACAAACTCTTTAATTGAACATCCTATTCAGCTGCTGACTGGAAGTTTAATTGGATACCAGGCTTGTCTAATGCAATTTCAGTGACTTCATAAGCCATACGTTGCACGATATCGAACAACGGACTAACCAACTCATCCACTTCCTCTTGTGAAATATCATCTTGCGTTTCAATCTTATGATTGATGATATGATTGATTTGGCTAACTGAACCTGATAATAGATATTCCTCAAAAACTAAACGAAACTCTAAGCGAGCTGCAATAATTGAATTTTCTTTTGGATAGTTTTCATCGGTTGATTCGATTGGTGAAAAACCTACTCTAAGATCCGTTTCTACCTCTTCCATATCCTGTGTACGCATATCGTAATGAAAAGCCTCAACGACTTCTTGTTGACGTTTTATTTCCATGAATTAAAATCTCCTTTTTTTTAAGTTCAAGAACTATTATTTCTATCCAAATTAATCTGAACAAAGCATAGTCTATCTATGTTTTCATTATACCACACATCTTTTTATCACAAAAACTCATATCCTCTTTTTAATCTAATTTTTAAACGAATGAATTGGGGCAGGAATACGGCCACCACGCAAAATAAAATCAGTAGAAGCATAGTTATTGACTTTCATAACTGGGGCTCTGCCTAATAATCCACCAAACTCAACCATATCACCAACTTTTGTCCCTTTTGCTGGTATAAGTCTAACAGCCGTCGTTTTGTGATTGATTACACCAATCGCTGCTTCATCTGCAATCATTGCAGCAATTGTTTCTGCTGATGTCTCACCAGGTATCGCCACCATGTCTAAACCAACGGAACATATTGCCGTCATTGCTTCTAATTTTTCTAGATTCAGCGCACCATTATTAACTGCATCGATCATTCCAGCATCTTCTGAAACGGGAATAAATGCACCTGATAATCCACCAACATGATTACAGGCCATGACACCGCCTTTTTTCACTGCATCGTTCAACAATGCCAAAGCAGCAGTTGTTCCATGAGTCCCTACACTTTCTAAACCCATTTCCTCCAAAATATAAGCTACGCTATCACCCACAGCTGGAGTTGGGGCTAAGGATAGATCGACAATTCCAAAAGGTACATCAAGACGTTCTGATGCTATTTTTCCAACCAATTGTCCCATTCTAGTAATTTTAAATGCCGTTTGTTTTACTACTTCTGCCACGACATCAAAGGGCTCTCCTTTGACTTTTTCTAATGCTCGTTTAACAACACCAGGTCCGCTCACACCTACATTGATCACACAATCCGCTTCGCCAACTCCATGAAACGCCCCTGCCATAAACGGATTGTCTTCTACCGCATTAGCGAATACCACCAATTTAGCACAACCCATATCAGATTTTTCTGCAGTTTCTTTGATTACATAGCCCATATGACGAACTGCATCCATATTGATTCCTGCTTTGGTTGAACCGATATTTACAGAAGAACAGACAAATTCTGTTTCAGCTAACGCTTGTGGAATCGAATTAATCAAAATTTCATCACCATGTTGGTAGCCTTTTTCAACTAGCGCACTGAATCCACCAATGAAATTGACCCCCACTGCTTGAGCTGCTCGGTCTAACGCTTTCGCATATTTCACATAATCTTTGTCTGGGCTTGCCGCCGCAATAATTCCAATCGGTGTTACAGAAATTCGTTTGTTAATGATCGGAATTCCATACTCAGATTCGATCTCTTCACCAACTTTAACTAGATTTTTGGCTAAACGAGTGATTTTATCATAGATTTTTTCACACGCTCGATCACTATCGCTATCAATGCAATCTAACAATGAAATTCCCATTGTAATGGTTCGAATATCTAAATTTTCTTCTTCAATCATACGGATTGTTTCTAGAATCTGATTCGTTTCCAAAATATTTCCTCCTAAATTTAAAAGCGTAGTGGGCCGTTTAGGACTAGCAGATTTCATCTTTTCCCTAGACCTTCAATCCTTCTTAGGAATTGATGTGGTCGAATCCTAGACCATACTCTGTAGCTAAACACCCAAGCACTGATTATTATAGTTTATGCATAACATTGAAGATTTCTTCATTTTGAATACTGATTGTCACATTTAGTTTCTCACCTAAAGTGTTTAATTCAGAACGGATTGCTTCAAAATCGTTCTTTTCTTTAGAAATTTCCAATACCATCATCATTGTAAAATAGCTGTCCATGATTGTTTGGGAAACATCAATAATATTCATGTCCAGTTCAGCTAACTTTTGACTGACTCCTGCAATGATTCCCACTTTGTCTTTACCGATTACAGTTAATACTGCGCGCATATCATTTCCTCCTAAATTTAAAAGTTAAAAGAGCTTTTGTAGCACCAAGTAAAAAATAGGAAAAAATGACTGAGATGCTTCTTTTCTCATTCCATTTTTGTCTTTTTTCTGAGGTGGTAGCTCTTGAAGTTAGATAATATAAAACTTAAATAAGTTTTTCCTATTATATCATAATTTGTTCAGCTATTAACAAAAAATCAGAACAAAAGACTTTAAAAAGTAGTGATTGTTCGCTTTTTATTTTGCACAAAAAAGCTTCTGAGATTTTCATAAATGTTCTCAGAAGCTTTATAATTAAACCGTTTTATTGAATTGTTCTTTACAAGTTGAACAAGTAACCTTGATTTTGCCTTTGCCTTTTGGTGCTCGTAATTGCTGTTTACAGTTTGGGCACTTGAAAAAAGTATAAGTCTTGCGCTCTTTGAGCGTTTCTTTTGAAAAATTAACTTTCTTTTTTAGTTGCTGTACTTTTAAAACATAGCGAGTATTTTCATTGGAGCGAGGATAAATTCTTTTAGAGAAAAAACGATAGTTCATCCATAATAAAAGTGCCACTGCTAACCAAAACGCAATCGATGTTGGTAAAAATAAATTAAGCAATAATAGTATCAGACTAATCTTCATCAAGGTATTATTCAATTGATCCATGCGGGCGTATCTTCCTACCAATAATTTTTGAATTTTTGCATTCCAGCGAAGTAACCGTTCAAGCCAAATTTGTCCCATATGATCCCTCTTTTCTTTGCTATTATCTCAATCAATAGTCGTAGTTTCAAGAGGTATAGTGAAAAAATCTAGAACAAATCAAAAATAAATCTGGTTGATTTTCACAATTTCGTCTTTGACTTTTTCTTTTAATTCAATTGGGCTTACTACTTCAATTGAAGCACCAAATGATAACAAGTAAGAAGTTAGCCAAGCTCCTTCTGGCTGCCAGGTTTTTACTTTAGTATATTCTGTATCTTGCTCTATTTTGATATTAGGTAAATCTTCTTGTACTCGGTAAAATAGGTCATTTTTTATCTTAAATTCAATATATATCTTTGAAAATTCTGGCTGATAATCTTTGATCAAATAAGCTTCATCGATATCGTTAGTAGAAATTACTAGATCGGTCATCCTTCTTAATTTGAATAGTCGAGTGGTTTTTCTAACACAACAATAACCAGCTAAATACCAGACATTTTGCTTGAAAATCAATTTATTTGGCATTGCTTCTCTTATAGTTTTTTGGCCTTTTCCATTAATGTAGGAAAAAATGATACACTTTTTTTGATTTTTGGCTTTGGTGATCAATCCGATCAGATTTGCTTCATCTTCTCGACCCCAAGTTGAAAAATCTATATCGATCCATTGTTCTACTTCTTTTTTTAAATAAGGAGGACAGTTTATTGACTAAAGGGGTTACGCTTTTTAAATTAGTCGCTGCTAAATTTTGCAGAGCTAAAATGATCTGATCTTGCTCTGCATCATCTACAAAAGTAGCGGACAAATGATGCGTGTCCAACAAACGAATTCCGCCATCTCGTCCGCTTTGAGCGTATACTGGAAAACCTAACGCAGACAACGTGTTAATATCTCGATAAATCGTACGTGTCGATACTTCCAGTTGTTCTGCTAGGATCATTGCATTCGCTTTATTATGCATCGTTAAATAATGCATAATATAAAACAATCTAAAAAGATTATTCATTGTCCTTGAAATCCAAAATCAGCTTACTATTGTCACCAACAAAATCATATTGATAAGAGCCAGTCAATCCTTGTAATTCTCCAGTACTTTTAATGATCATGCCTGGGGAATCAAGTGATCCTTTATCGAAAATTCCCTTTTCAGCCGCTGTAAAGGTTCCTGTTTTTCCTTTATATTGGCCTTCAAAGTGAAGGAATCCTGTGATTCTAGCTGTTGCAAGATGACCATCTTCTTTATTGCTTTCTAAATAATAGAGCAAATACTCCACCCATGCTTTACCTTGCAAAGCGCCTTCAAGTTCGTATTCTGCTCGGACTCGATTCACTGGAAAGTCTATTTTTTGTTCATCTACTGCTTGTTCGTCCCATTTTGTTACGCTGAATGTTACACTCATACTTATCCCTCCTTATGAATTACAGGATAGCAAACATACGTTCCTTTTACAAGCGAACAGCGTATTAAAAATTTATTTTGATACACACATACTTATTTCTTAGTTCAATAGGGCTTCTGTAATTTTTCTGCTAAATACCGTCACGTTTTCTGAATTAGACGCTGCCGTCGTAACATCTAAATGACCAGGATCTTTTGACCATGCGCCTGAATCTGCAGTTAAATAAATGCTTAACTTTTCTTCATTTTTATGTTTATTTAGGTAATCAAGAACAGTTTTAGGTGGATCACTTGATTGAACTGTCGATAAGACGATTACTTTATCCCAGTCTTCAATCTCATTTTCCCCAATTTCTTCAACCGATTCTACTTGTATATAAATATTTTCATCCACTAGATTTTTTTTAAGTTCATTGATTACCTCATTTTTAAAAGCACGGTCTTGAGTGTAAATAATGGCTTTATAGGAATCGGACTTTTTCTTTAGCTCTTTATTGATTTCATAACTTGAAGTAACACCTTGAATCCTTGCGATGCGGTAATATCCTAAAAATCCAGCTCCTCCTAGTGCAATTAGAACAATTCCGATCAATCCATATTTGAACATTTTATTTTTCCATAATTTTTTCATTTTTTTACCTACTTTCCTTATTTTATTCGTAACGTAACGCTGTTATTGGGTCTAATTTTACTGCTGGATAAAGTGCGAAAATCACGCCTAATATTCCCGCTATCCCTAATGCTGCTGGTGTATTGAGCAGTGCTAGCTGAATGATTTGATCAAAACCAATACATAATTCAATTACTGGATCTGCTAAAAATTGGATTAAATGGGCAAAAGTGTTGGATAAAAGCATAATATAGATTGCCTCCGTCCTGAATAAACGATTGATATATGCTTTTTTATAGCCAATTGATACATTTTTTCTCACCTATCTATTATCCTTTAACTGATTTTTTTCGAGCCATAGATAAACAAATATGATTGCTGCTGAAAGACAAGCATTTAAAATAAACGTACTTGGATAAACATTTCCATTATTAAGTGGTAATGCGATATTCATGCTTTGAGGAAAGTAATAACGAGTGACGTCATTCAGCAAAACAATCAGTATCCAACCAATTGCCACAACAACTATTTTTGATAAATTTGGCAACCATAATTTAGCAACAATACCTCTGAGCAAAATCAAATAACTGATCGTACCGGCAAGATAAACAGCTAACTCTAACGCTAGTAGCAGTAGTTCTACTAGGTCTAACGAAATCATTGTAAAATTAAACACTAAATTGATTGCACCAATCATGATGACTTGAATATAAGAAAGTAAATATTTGGCAGTGATTTTCTCAAAAGGTGACTGATTAGCTGTGCTTGCTAATGTCAGATGATTCGACTTTATATCTAGTTGATTGATCCGCCAAGTCAAAACGATTGTCGCCCCTACAGAGATTACAATTGGTAGACGCTCCCACTGAGATTCGGGTATCATTATTTGAAAAACATATTTAGCAAAATAGCTGGTTAAAATCAAAAGCAAACTACTTAAAAAGAACTTCTTGCTTTTTTCATGATAAAAATTAAATAAACGTATCATTGGCTTCCTCCTCATAGATTTTTTTTAAAGACAAACATTTTCGTTCCCGTAGGTCTTCCAAATTGATTACTTCGCAATATCTATTTGGATTCATAAATAATACATCTGTAAATAAGGTATCCATCTCTTCAATAAAATTTGTTGAAACTAAAATTAGTTTGTTTTCACCACTGGCTTTCCTCAACATTTTTTTTACTTGTATGCGAGAGGAATAATCTAAATAAGCAAATGGCTCATCTAGCAGAAAAATACTTGTTGCTTTGGCGTATTCACATGCAATCTTCACTTTAACTTTAGTACCCTCTGAAAGTTCCTGCCATTTTTGCTTAGGAGAAATCTGCCAGAGTTCAAGTTGCTCTATCGCCTTTTCTAGCTGAAAACCAGGAAATAATAAAGTATACTCAATCAGTATTTGTCTAATCGTTTGGGTATCTTCAAAATAGTTAATGGTTGATGCATAGGCTATGCTAGATTTAAATAAAGTACTACTTTGTGGCTGATCATTGTATAGGATCAGCCCAGTGCTAATATTTTTTTGTCCAGAAATACAATCTAATAGAGTTGTTTTCCCCGTTCCGTTTTTTCCGAGAATACCGAGAATTTGACCATCACTTAAGTCAAAAGATAACTCATGAAAAATATTTTTTTGATATTCTTTACCGATATTTTTTACCCGTAATTTATTCATTTGCACTCCTCACAATCCGTTCAATGATGTGCTTATTTTCGTTCTGTGTTAAATCAAGCTTCTTTAATTGAACGATGAAAGCTTCTATATGTGCTTCAATCAATCGTAAGCGTAAATCTGTAATTTTATCCGTTTTGTTTGTCACGAACTTACCAATCCCTCTCTGACTGATCAAAATTTTTTCTTGTTCTAAAAGACTGTAGGCCCGTTGAATAGTTGTTGGGTTTACCTCTAAATCTTCTGCCATTTGTCTGACAGATGGCACTTTTTCATTTGGTTGCCATTGGTTACTAGCAATCAAATGTTCGACCTGCTCGATAATTTGTTTATAGATGGGTCTGTTTCCATCATAATTCACCTGCATCCTCCCTTTCCTAGTTGTATGCTGTACTGTTTCAGCCATACACTCAACTGGTAAAACCTATTTTAGAGGAAATAAAAAAAACGATTTATATCACTGATATAAATCGCCTAAAGTTGCTTTATTTATGGAAAGTTAGTTCAAAGAATTAATCAGATTATGCTATACTTTCTATACTTGAAAGGGGGAGGAACCAATCGAATTATATAAAAATAATCTACTTTTGATTGACTATTTAAAGAAAGTTCCTCATAGTAAATGGTCAGAAAAAACGTATCAAAAAGATACTTTGGTCGTTGATGAATATGAAAAAACGAAAAATATCTATTATGTTGTTGAAGGTGTTCTTTGTGTGGAAATCCTTAATGATGGCAAACGCTATATTTCTTCTTTTATTTTTCAAAATGATTTTTTCGGCTTGGATAGTTTTTCTACCTTTAAACAAAAGGAGCATAGTATTCGTGTCATTAGTGAAGATGCTACAATTTTTTGCTTACCAAAGGACAAGTTTCTTCTTTCATTAAACGAAGATCCTCATTATTATGAGTTAATGCTGACTAATTTTGCTGACATCTTCCAACGACATTACGGTTATTTTAATTTTCTTCATTTACCTACTACTAAACGAATGAAACATGCACTGACTTATTTGAGTGATCACATTGGTATCGTAACAGAGAGCGAACAGTTGGAATTACCGACATTTATCACACAAGAAGTATTATCAAAATTCTGCCGTACATCACAATCCAGAGTTTCCGTTTCTTTAAATGAATTGGCAGAAGAAGGCTGGTTAATAAAAAAGAAAGTTCCGATCACTATGAAATAAAAAAGTCAAAAATCAGTATCATGCTGATTTTTGACTTCTTACGAATAGACGGCGGAAACAAAAACAGTCCCTTCTTATTGCTGTAGAACACAATAAGCTAACAGTTGATGTTGCACAGTAACTACTTGGTTCTCTTGGGGAAACGCTTTTGTTCCACGCCTTTTTATTTATCTTGTTTTTACGATCATTTCTAAGGCCTTTATCATTTCTTCTCCAGCTAGATCGATATTTTCATCTTCCATACACTGCTTTAGATTTTCAGTTACTACAAGCCCTATGACTTTATCGATACTTGAACGAACTGCCATCAATTGCGTCACAACTTCTCGGCAATCTTTTCCTTCATCCATCATTTTTAAAATACCGCGAATTTGTCCTTCCGAACGTTTCAAACGATTCGCTAATTTAGGATCACAAGCCATCCACAACTTCTCCTCTCCATGCAGACATACCGCCCATCACATTCGTAACATCATACCCTACTGAAGCAAAATATTCACTCGCCATTTGCGAGCGCCCGCCGGCATGACAAATAATATAGTAGTGTTGAGTTTTGTCTAATGATTCTGCTGTTTCTTGTAGCGTGCTTAGTGGTAGATTTTTTGCACCTTTGATGTGTCCAGAAACATATTCATCTTCCTCACGTACGTCTATGATTGCTAGTTGATTTCTTTTTTCTAATTGTTCAAATTCATCGATCATGATTGATTTATACATTATTTAATAACCTCCTGAGGGTAAATTGTACTGTATAGTTGAAACGCACCATCTAAATTTTTAACGTTAAAGTCATTATTTTTCAAAATTCGTTCTGCTAAATAACTACGTTGCCCACTTTGACAGCTTACAATGATTTCTTTATCGGATGGAAGTTCCGTTAGACGACTTCTTAATTCATCCAATGGAATATTTTCAGCTTGAGGTAATGAACCGTTACTCTTCAGTTCTCCTGGGTTTCGCACATCTAGTAAAAAGGCACCATTTTCAATTGCTTTTTTCAATTCGTAGTATTGAATAGTATCAGAAAAACCTTCAACAATATTAGTCGCAGCATAACCAATCATATTAACAGGGTCTTTTGCTGAACCAAATGGTGGTGCATACGTAAATTCTAATTCGGGCAGATCCATAACGGTCATATCTGCTTTGATTGCAGTTGCTATAATATCAATTCGTTTATCCACACCATCTTGACCAATCGCTTGGGCGCCATAGATTTTTCCCGATACAGGATGAAAAAGTAACTTCATCACGATCGGGTGACTCCCTGGAAAATACCCCGCATGGCTTTTGGATGTTGTGTGAACGGCTTTATATTCTAGATTATTGTTACGTAATTGACGCTCACTTAATCCTGTGCTCGCTGCCGCGAGATCAAACACTCGCACGATTGCAGTGCCTATACTTCCTTGGTTTTTACGAGCAACACCTGCGATCACATCCGCTACTTGGCGTCCTTGGCGATTGGCTGGTGAAGCAAGCAAGATCAAAGCATCTTCTTGTGTAATTTGTTGTTTGACAATGATCGCATCTCCAACTGCATAAATATCTGGATCCGTTGTTTGATATGTTTCATCTACAACAATACCACCACGTATGCCAGTTTTCAAATCAGCAACAACGGCCAGATCACTAGATGGTTTGACACCAATCGATAGCACTGTAAAATCACTTGAAATTGTTTCACCTGAGCTTAATTTGATTTGTTTTCCTGCTTTTTTAAACTCCGTTGCTCCGGATCCTGTATAGACAGTGATTCCTTTTTCTTTTAATTCTTTTTCAACAAAGGCCGCCATTTCCTCATCTAAAGGTGGTAAAATTTGTGGTGCTGCTTCTACGATTGTGACATCAATGCCTAAATGACTCAAATTTTCAGCCATTTCTAACCCAATGAACCCTGCACCAATCACAACGGCTTTTTTAGGGTGCTCATTTTTGACAGTTGCTACGATCTTATCGACGTCTGGCACGTTTCTTAATGTATAAACATTTGTTGCTTCATTCAGCCCTTCGATTGTCGGTAGCACTGGTTGTGCCCCAGGTGAAAGAATCAGTTTATCATAACTGATTGTGTCCTCTTTACCGTTTGCGTTGGTTAATACTGTTTTATTTTTTCGATCGATTTTAACTGCTTCTGTTTCTGGATAAACGTCAATATTGAATCTTTTTTTCAACTGTTCAGGTGTTTGTAAGATCAATTCAGAGCGTTCACTGATTTCTCCTGATACGTAGTAGGGCAAGCCACAATTTGCAAAAGAAACATAGGGGCCCTTTTCTAAAACGATGATTTCAATCTCTTCTGATAATCTTCTTAATCTAGTCGCAGCTGACATTCCGCCTGCTACACCACCAATAATCACTACTCGCATTATAATTTTCCTCCTCTGACTTCTCCACGCCAAGCACTCATGCCACCTTTGACGTTGATTGCATTGATTCCTTTAGCTTTTAATTTTTTTACAGCTTGCCGACTTCTCATTCCAGATTGGCAAATTACATAAACTGGTTCTTTATCTTTGTTTACATAAGAACCAATTTTACTGAGGGGTATATTTTTTGCTCCAGATATGTGACCCGATGCAAATTCTGTCTTTTCTCGAACATCAATCACTTCTGGCTTTGTTGCTAATTTTTGTTGAAGTTCACTTGTACTAACTGAATTTCCTTTAAAAAATGAAAACATTTGCTCCTCCTTTATACCCTATAGGGTATTTACAAAAACAATCATAAATGATTTTTTTTGAGTTGTAAAGCACTTTGTTTATTATTTTTTATGATTAAAAAAATAATTAGTGCCTTATTTATTAATCAATCTGAAGTATTTATTAAGAAAGCCAAACAACTATTAACTTCTTTGGCATATTTTTGTAACATATAAGCTCTATACTAAATGTAACACTTTAAGAAAAGAGGTTATTATATGAATCAAGGAATTCTAAGAAGACAAAATATTTTACCATTACTATTGATTCTACTTCTTTCATTTGCTAGTCTTTTCCTTATTTTTAATAAAGAAGAACAACCAATCCAAGATGAAACCACTGCTTACCAGCAGATTTTTATTGATGAAATAGCAACTGAAGCTAAACTTTTACAGAAACAGACTCATTTATTCGCCAGTATCACTATTGCTCAAGCAATTTTAGAATCTGACTGGGGTCGTAGTGATTTAGCAGTAGAAGCAAAAAATTTATTTGGAATCAAAGGAGCTTTTAACGAACAATCTAGCATTATGCCTACAGATGAATTTGTTGACGGCGAGCGGATCACGATCGATGATTCTTTTAAAAAATATGAAACGATCCAAGAATCAATGGTCGATCATATGGAATTTTTAAAAGGTGGGACCTATGATGCAATTAAAACAAGTAAAAATTATCAAGAGGCAGCTGTTGCTTTGCAAAATGGAGGCTATGCAACCGATCCAGACTATGCCGAAAAATTGATTCAATTGATTGAGGAGTTTAAACTTTATAAGTATGATAAATAATAAAAGCATATCATGAGCGGTTCTTATTTGATGCTGCTATGCTTTACACTGATTGAATTTTTTACTAATTCATCCCTTTCTCATCCTAAAGAAAAATAGATTTTTAAAAGGAGTCGTGAACATGAATATTTTAGTTGCCGATGATAGTCCCGAAATGGTGCAAATCGTTAGTGCTTATTTAAAAAAGGACGGATTTAAAGTCTATACTGCACTTGATGGTGAAGAAGCATTAGATATTTTTTATCAAGAAAAATTAGATTTAGCCGTTATTGATTGGATGATGCCTAAAATAGATGGACTAAAAGTCATTAAAACAATCAAAGCTGAAAGTTCATTAAAGGTCTTGATGCTAACCGCAAAATCAACCGGTGAAGATGAGTTTCTTTCTTTATCTAGTGGAGCAGATGACTATATTACCAAACCTTTTCATCCACAAGTGCTCTTGTTACGTATTAAAAAATTACTTAGTTTGGCTCATTCATTTTATATCAAAGATTTACTAATCGAACCCGCTAATTTGAAAGTTTGGAAAAATGAGCAACCAGTAGATTTAACAAAAAAAGAATTTGATTTATTGATGATGCTCATTAAGAATCGTGGCAGTATTTTAACCAGAGAACAACTATTAGTCGGAGTTTGGGGTATGGATTATGATGGTGTAGCACGTACTGTGGACACACATATTAGAAGGCTTCGTGAAAAAATTGGCGATGAGATTATCACCACCAAACGAGGAGTGGGCTATCTCATTGAACAAGAAAACTAGAAAAATCAGTACAACACTCACATTGACCTTTTCACTGATTATTGTAGGTAGCTTTATCATCATGTTTCTTTTAAATAGTCTGATTGTTCCTTATTACTATTTTTCTAAAATGGATCATAAAGTCACCTCCGTTATGACAGATATTCAGCAAAACACCCGATCTGAACAACAACTAGCTGAATTAGAAGAGAACAATCAAGTCACGATCATCTCACGAAGTTTAGATGGCACCTCTCTTGATGATTTTAATGAAGCCTTGAATGTAGAGTTGAATCGAAAAAAGGTCGCATTAAATCGCTTTTGGATTACACAAGAAACATTGGATCAACTACAAAATACATCTCAATCTGTCCAACGAAATTTTGACCAAGGGAAGCAAAAATCCAGCTTCTTGGTTGAGATGAGGGTGATCGATCATACCTTTTATTTAGTTGGTGTTTCAACAGTCAATTTTTCCGAAACCGCTAATCTAATCAATACATTTAACTTTATTTCTTTGAGTCTGACATTGGTTCTAATCATTATCCTAATTTACATCTCTGTTCGGAAAATAACAGATCCTTTAGTCAACTTAAAAAAAGTAGCGGAAGAAATCACTGGGTTAACATTTGTGACGACTGATGATATTCCAGCGAATGAAATTGGTGAATTAGCGCTTAGCATCAACAAAATGAGTTATGCTTTAGCTACTTATCAAAAAAATTTATTAGCTAAAAATGAACAACTTAAACAATTCACAGCAGACTTGACCCATGAATTAAAAACACCGATTGCTTTGATAAAAGCATATGGCTCTGGTATTGAAGATGATTTAGACGACGGAACGTATCTTGAGGTGATTTTACAACAAACCCAACGATTGAATGATATTGTTGATCAAATGTTGGATTATGCAAAATTGGAGCAACAACAGCCAATCAATAAAGTTCCACTACACTTGTCAGATACCTGGAGACAAACAGTGACTGAGCTTACGCCGACCATGGAAGAAGAGGAAATTCTATTATTAGAGGCCGATAGCGACAGACCTCTTTCATTGATCGAAGCTGATCCAATATTGATCAAACGTGTTTTTGAAAATTTATTGACGAACAGTCTAAAATATACAACTGACAAAGAAATTCAAGTTAGCTGGCGAGAAACAGACGAATTCATTGAATTTACGATTAGTAATCAAACAGCCCTACCTGCTGATTTTGATGTGAACAAGCTTTGGGAAGCCTTCTACGTTCACGAAAAATCACGGAATAAAAACTTGTCAGGAACAGGACTAGGCTTATCGATCGTTCAATCAATCATGCAAGAACATGGATTTACAATCGAAACAAGATTAGTCCATCAAACATTGATTTTTGTTCTACATTTCTATAAACCTGAAAGACAAGCGTAGCATTTTACGCTTGTTTTTTTGATGTCTGAATTTGGCATTTTTCTGTAACATTCACTTAGTAAAATTAGGGTACGCTATTGAGTTGGGCTAGTTTGCTCAGCTTTTGTATTATCTAGCTTTACAGGCTTGCTCCTTGGAAAAAAGATGATCTATGCTTGAGGCAAAGAGCGCCTCAGTCATACTTCCCTATTTTTCTGTCGGAGCAGGACGAGCCTGCTCAGCTTTTAAATTAGGAGGAACTCATGAAAAAATTGTCTATCTATCTTGGCTTAGCCGCAATCACATTCTCTTTATCCGGTTGTCATTTCAACCAAAGTAATGCAACAAACAAAGCAGAAAAGTTAATTGTCAACAATGAAATTGAAAAAAACAAGACTTATGCTAAAACTGATTTCTCTTTTGATGTTGATCCAGCAACTTTCACTGTCTCTATTACTGAAAATGGTGAAAAAGCAGAAGTGTCAAAACCTCAAGAACCAAAGGAAGTCTCTGAGCTAAAGAAACGCAAAGAAGAAATCAGTTGGACTTATCCGAATGAACAAATCAAGGTAAAGGTGAAAAAAGAAAACAATCATCTAGCTGTGGCACTCACAAGTTTATCCGATGAAGATACATCTTTTACTTGGCCTAAATTAGACGCTAAAAACTATGTACTCCCGATTGCTGAAGGAAAAACAATTCCTAATGATCAAAAAGAGTGGCTTGCCTACTTTAAACAAAATGAAGAATTATCAATGAGTGAAGCTTTCTCAATGAGCTTTTTTACAACAAATCAAGAAACTTTTGCTACAACTTTTGTAATGGATAACACTTTTAACAGTGATCTTTTAACAAAAACCGAGCCTCACCTTACTTTGGAAGCTAACCACAATTTTATTGGCTTCGACAAAAATAAAACTATGAATTACCGACTTTATGTTACCGATAACGATCCTGTCGCGATCGCCAAGACCTACCAAATGGATCGAATCGATTTAGGTGAATTCAAGACACTTGACGAAAAGGAAAAAGAAAATCCAGAAATCAAAAAAATGCGTGGTGCAATTCAAGTTTATTACTGGAACAGCCGCATTTTAACAACGGAAGATATTAAGTGGGACAAACTACCTCAAATGATTGATGAACCAATTTTTCAATGGATCGCTGAATTATTGACTCAATACGGTGAAGATGGTTCTGAGGAATACTTAAAGGCTTTAGAAGCGTTTAAAAACAATGAAGGCTATAAATATGAAAAAAACACCTTCTTAACATCGATTAATTATGTTCTGCTTTATCCACAATTTTATACTAAAGATATTTTCAAAAATCCGGATGCAGACGCACAAAAATTGATTGATAAAGGCATCGATAAACTAAGTGAACAAGAACGCTACACTTTGAATAAACACTTATTAGCCGGTGTCCTAGGTGATTTAGTCCCCCCACTTGCGCAATGGGGACAAGCAACGTCATCTGATGTTTTTAAAGAGATGAAAGACTCAGGAGTTGAAAATGCTTGGATTGGTCTACCAAACTGGGCGAATGGCTTGATGAATCCTGAAATGGTCAAAACTGCAGCTGATCAAGGTTATCTGATTGGTCCTTATGATTCTTATCAGTCGATTCAAGAAAATGCTAGCATCGATTGGAATACCGCTTCTTTCCCTAACAAAAATCTATATGACAATGCAACTGTCACGAAGAAAAACGGTGAAAAAGTTGCTGGTTTCTTGGGTAAAGGACGCAAGCTTAATCCAACACTGATTTTCCCTGATGTAGAAGAACGATTTACTGGTATCATGCAAAATAAAATTCCATTCAATTCTTGGTTCTTAGATACGGATGCTGCTGGTGAAATTTATAATGACTATAGTCCAGATCACTTAACTACACAAAGTGAAGATGTTGCCGGACGTTTAAAACGGATGGATTATTTTAATCAAAACGGTCTAGTTATCGGTTCTGAAGGTGGGAATGATTTTGCTTCAAAAAATATGGTTTTTGCTCACGGAATCGAAACACCTGTCATTATGTGGTCTGATCCTGATATGCGTGAAAATAAAGAAAGTGACTATTATGTGGGAAGTTACGCTGCTTTAGATGGCGGTATTCCAACAAAATATAAAAAAGTCGTACCAATCAAGGAAGAATACAAAGCAATTTATACTGATCCTGTTTATTCTCTGCCACTGTACAAGCTTGTTTATAACCGTTCAGTGATTACTTCTCATCAATGGGAATGGGATAGTTATAAAATCAAAGATCAAGTCGGCGAACGTCGTATGAAAGAGTATTTGTACAATACTCCGCCAATGATGCATATCGATAAAGCAGCTTGGGAGGAGCATAAACAAGATATTTCTGATAATGCTAAAATTTGGACTCCTTTCCAAAAAGCAGCTTTACAACATGAAATGACTGATTTTAAAGTGTTAACAGATAATCGTTTAGTTCAAAAAACTGAATTTGGTGATTCTTTATCTGTGATTGCAAATTTCTCTGATACTGATTATGAAGCAGATGGTGTTAAAGTTGCCAGTCATACTGCTTTGATCATAAACGATGGGAAAGAAACTGTTGTAAAAACAGAGGATTAACCATGAAAAAGAAACGAAGCCGAAATAAATGGCTTCGTTTCTTTTCTATTTTTTCAACTTAAACATCATCACAACAGGATTATGATCTGAATTTTTAAACTCAGCATCAATCACTTTTCCACTAACGTTCTCAACATTTTCTGAAATGATAAATCCATCAATCAACGCTACAAACGACTCTCCTTTTTTATAAGGTTTATCCAAATTGCGAACTGATGGCACTGGTATTTTTCTTTCACTTAAAGCCGCAACTTTTAAATTCTCTGGTAATTCTTTTTTAGGAAAAGGCTGCAGCCATGTGTATTCTTCTGTGGTATCATTTTTAAAAGTCTCAGTCGAAGAATCTAGCAGATCATGGTTAAAATCACCACCACAAACAACATAATTTCCTTTTTTATATTCATTTTCCATATGATCAAATAATTTATGGACTTGTTCTTTTTGGATTTTTTGGTCTTTGATGTAGGCAGATAAATGAACATTATACAGCATTAGATATTTGCCATTCTCAACAGGGATTTTTGATACAGTAAACGCACGGTCTAAATCAAAAAATTTATTAAAATTCGTTTCGATTGGTAAGCTATAGCGGGTACTTGCTTCAATGATATTATTGCTTAAGGTTAAAATACCTGATTTTGATTTTCCGATTGGATCTAGAATCGGATACATCAGAAACGCTGAATCGTAATTCGATGCGAATACGCTAGAATAGTCCCTGAATTGCTGATTGAGTTGCGCTACTTCATCCACATTACGACTACGGGTCGCTTTTTCATCAACCTCTTGAAATAAGGCAAAATCAGGACTGATTTTTTTAGTCGTATCGATCACGCCAGAAATATTTTCGATCACACTGTCTTTACTTACAGCTTTTGATTGTTTGCCACCATCCATAAAGAATGTATAATCTGGTGTGTAAGAGCCATAGCCAATATTGAAGGTTGTGATTTTATATTCCTTATCAGTCGATGCTTGTTTTACTTTAGCTTTTTGATTGATTTCAATAGGCAAGTTGTCCGCGGTTCTAGAGTAACTAAAATAAACGTAGCCAACATAAGCTAGAATGATTGCGATAAAAATGGCGAGAATGCCTATATAGATCTTGATACTTTTTTTTAAGTTCATTATTTTCTCAACTTTCTACTGTGTACTTTCCATTCTACAGTAAGAACAAACTAATTCATTTGAAGGCATTGGTGCTCCACAAAAATGACAGATTTTATTTCCTACTTTATTCGTTTTCTTTGGTGTTCGAATAACGGCTTCTTTTTCAACAACTTTTGTTACTGCAGCAAGGTTTCATATTATACAACAAACCAGCTCTTTTGATCATAAATAGACTATTTTTTATAACTGCCATATTTTTATTTTCCCCCAACACAATTCCATTTTTTTAACGTAATATCCATTATAAGCATAAAATTGATTAGATTCAATATGGTATAAAAATAGCTTGAAAATCATTTTAGCTACATCTGATTTTCAAACTATTTGAGGATTTATATTGAACTAAGTTCTTCTCTTTCGGTATCCAGTATCCTTATTTATTAATTTTTTTGTACTAGCTCGGCAAGCTTATTTACTGTATTCGCATTTCTAATCGTAATTCGACTATACATCTTGGTGCCAACGATTTTTGACCAACGGCTTTTAGAAAATGTTTTTATTGGTGCTGACCAGAAAATAACTCGTTCATGATATGCTACTTTTTCATAGCCTGCTTTCGCTTCACCGACAGATGCAATCACTTCTTCTGTTGTCGTTGGCGGAATCACAAAAATGACATTGTGTTTCGATTTTTTATCCGCATTCCACCATTTTGGTATCTCTTCTAACGCTGTCAGTAAAGCCTTAGCAGAGATGATCGTCACTATGATAGTGAGTTTAAACTCTTTTTCAATCAATTTTTCACACTCGTCAGTTAGTTGTAAAATATCTGTTACTTCACTAGAGAAAATAACATTTCCACTATTCAAATACGTAACCACATTTTTAAATCCATGTTGCTCAAAGCGCTCTTTCAAAGTTGCCATGACCACTCGATTTTTTCCACCAACATTCACACCACGTAACAAGGCTATATAGGTTTCCATTAGTATATCCCTCCTACCTAATAAATCATTCTTGTTAAAGTAAATATTTTCTTCAAGATCACTCTTATATTATAATAAAGAAAACAATAACTAGAAAGAAAAGAGGACACAGCGATGAAAGATATCAATGAATTTTTTTCAACTATCAGCGAACCCGAACATCGTAAACGCGCAGAAGAGTTGTTTGATTGGACGATGAAATCATATCCCCAATTCAACGTTGTCATAAAATGGAACCAACCTATGTTTACTGACCATGGAACATTCATTATTGCATACAGCTCGTCTAAAAAACATCTTTCAATTGCGCCAGAAACTGTCGCGATTTCAGCATTCAAAGAGGCTATTGAAAAATCTGGTTATCAACATACTGATAATATCATTAAAATCACTTGGGATCAGCCGATCGACTTTTCATTATTGAAAAAAATCATTGATTATAACATTCAAGAAAAAATTGATTATACAAAATTTTGGAGAGAATAGATTATATATTGGACACCTTATTCAAAAAAGTTTCATCGATAAGAAATTATTGAAGTAGTAAAACTGATTTAAATCTATTATTATTTAGACATAGAGAGTTACTTAATTATCTTCCCCAAAGATAAAATAAGAATCAAGAGCGTGGGACAAAACTAAAAAACAGTTTTGTTTCGCGCTCTAAATCCGAATAAACGGCGAGAAAAAAGCAGATCCTTCGGAAATAAGCTGAACGCTTTTGTCTCGGCCTATTTTTATCGGTATTTTATTAGACTTCTTAATCTTACAATGATAAATGGATTTCAGATTGCGCGTTAGCCTATATTCTTCTTTTTTCCTTACCGAACAAAAGGTTAAGAATTTCTATAGCAAAAAAAGGCTGATACTTATAACACCAGACCTACTTTTTACTCATTGCGTTTAAATTTTACTATTTTAAAAAACTTATTGACGAAACTCCTACCTTTAAGTTAAGATAATATTACAAAATTAAATAAAAAAAGGCGCTCTGCAGGAGGACCGCAAATCATCCCGCAGAGCCCTGTATTATCAGCACAAACTAATAATACAAGTTGCCTCCGTCAATAGTTCATTGACTATTCTCATTGTACTAAAAGTAAGAAAAGATTGCTAGTCATTTTTACGATTTCAATGAATTAGTTCATGCATATTTAGCGAACGCTTCATGGTATTAGTTGCTGACTAATATCATTTTTTTTGGTTTTGAATTTATTTTCAGATAATTAGAGCGAAAAACAAAATAAACAGGCACTCTGTAAGAAGACCGCAAATCCTCTTACAGAGCCCTGTATCGTCAGCACAAACTGACAATACAAGTTGCCCAGGTCAATGCGCATTGACTCATTCATTTTACCTAAAATTTGTAAGAAATACTAGCTTTTTTTTACAAGTTTTATTATTTGGAGAGTTAATGATGTCTTATTGAGCTTTTGCACGGTATTGGTTGGTGATCAATACCGTATTTTTTTCGCTCTTTTTATAAATAGTAAACACCAAGTTCTCCTTTTTTCTTAACCCTTTTCTATATTCATCTCTTGGTGTTTACGAGCTGATGTTACTGAAATTATTTGCCACCGTGCTTTTCTATTTAGTTTAAAAAAGTTGCCGAGTCAATGCGTACAACAACAAATGATAAAAAAATAAACATGCAAACAAATAATTTCCTAGATCTACAAAACTAAGTAGCTAAAAGTAATAAATAATTCCCAGTGCACCAGTGATAGTTAGATTCTGTCTGGCGGAAGACAGACTCTAGCTTTAAAATAAAAAATAGTGGTTTTGCAGAGCCAACTATTTCAAACAGTTGTTTAACTATGATGCTATTCCTTTTTAGTAAACTACCAACCAACCATTTTACCAATATAGATTAAACAACTGTTTGTTTTTTATGTGAAGATTTCCAGAAAAGACTATTAAGGAAAAACTTCTATTTATCACTAAGAACACATGCATAAAAAAGTACTTACTCTTTCTTCTATTCTACAAATTTTGCTTAACGATTTACTTTTTTTCAAAAGAAGTTTTCCCTCTATAAATCCTCGATAAAGTGCTCTGGATACTTATCCCAATACTCCATATAAACTCTGTCTTGATTCTCATCAAAATTTAGTTGATACATTCTAAAGGTCACTTTAATATCTTTAGGTTGCCATTGTTCCTTATACGAATAGTTGTAACTCATCCCATTTTTTTGCATGACTTTGCCACTTCCAATATTATCTATATCATGCGTAGCTGTAATAAAAGCCCAGCCTTGTATTTTTAAAAAATCGATAACTGCCTCACTTGCTTCTGTCACTATACCTTTGCCCCAATGCTCTTTTTGAAGGCCATAGCCGAAATCATGACTCTCACTGCCACTTGCTGCGATATACCCGATTAGATGGTTGTTCTCTTTAAGACAGATTACAAAATAATAACCATCATTTTCTTTGTAGTACGGTTTGATATGTTCTTTATAGAATTTTTTTGTATCATTTATGTCTTTCATGGGATACCAAGGAAGATATTTATTAACCTCTTTATCAGATAATAGTGTGTTCAACGCATTTAGATCTGTTTCTGTTGATTCGATTTCTCGAATAATCAATCTTTTCGTTTCTATCATTAAGATTCTCCTGAGTCTAAAACTTTTTTGTTCAACTATCTGGAAATAAAAAACAGAGTATCTCGCATAATAAAAGCTAATGCTTCAATTATGTTATCCTTGATCCGATTCAACTTTATTCTTTTGATACCATTTTACGAGAACACACTATTATAATCAATTATTTTTTATGGTTATTATCGTCTAGCTTATCAAAAGTAACAAGTTGCTCAATCGTAGTCCCCAGCACTTCTGAAATAGCATACATTAATAACAAAGAAGGATTGTGCTTATTTTTTTCTAAATTAATAATCGTCTGTCTTACAACGCCTACTTTATTTGCGAGCTCATCTTGAGACATTTTAAGATCTGTTCGATAAGTGTGTATATGAACATCGAGGATTTTACTTCTTACCATTCCAAACTCCTTTCTGATTGATTTTGATAATTCTTAAAACAAATTAATTTGTCTTAGAACTATTCTAAAACTTTTTTATTTAATAAACTCATATTTCCAACCATTAACCAAAAAATACTTAACTTAATGTTACCACATAAGATAAAAGTAGGAAATACTATAGAGGTGCTAAATAACCTTTTTCGTTAAAAAAACAAAATTGCAGAACATACCCTATTTCATTTGACCTAGAGTTAACTCTAAGTGTTAAAATGAAAAAAGTAATAACACGGGAGGAAACCAAAATGGGCTACAAAATAAATGAATTCTCAAAAATGACTGGCCTTACGCCATATACTCTACGTTTTTATGAAAAAGAAGGATTGCTTACGGTGAAAAGAGATCAAAATAATATTCGGATTTATGATGATCGCAATAAAGAGTGGATCGATTTTTTTATGCATTTAAAAAAAACAGGGATGACGATTGACGATTTAAAACAATATCTTATTTGGTGGTATGAAGGTGATGAAACAAATCAGGATCGATTAGATTTATTGAAAAAGCAAAAAGAGAACGCTCTAAACGAAATGAAACAAATTCAAGAGGGAATTGACATGCTTGATTATAAAATCGATGTTTATACAAAAAGAGTTCTAGGAAACTAAAAAAGCAAATCAAAACTAACAGATAGTTTTGATTTGCTTTTTAAATTTGTTTTCAGGCGCTATTCCTCAAACTACTTATTATAAATTTTCGGACCTTTACGCATGTTTCTGCGGTCATTTTTAGGCTTCTCCATTTTTTCAGATCTGCCTCCACCTTGTTTCTTCTTGATTAACTCTAACATTTTTTTCTTTGTATCCATATTTACACCGTCCTTGTTAGCAAAGTAACTGACTCGATATGAGTCGTTTGCGGGAAGTTATCCACCGGCTGTACTTCTTTTACTTCAAAGCCGCCCTCAACGAGTAAGGCAAGGTCTCGTGCCAATGTTGCTGGATTACAGCTAACATAAACAATACGGTCCGGTTTTGTCTCGATCAACGTTTCCACTAAACTTGCTTCTAAGCCTTTACGTGGTGGATCAACGATCACAACATCTGGTTTTATGTCATTTTCGATCATTCTTGGTAATGCTTCTTCAGCTAATCCTGCTGTAAATGTTGCATTCGTGATATCGTTTAATTTTGCATTGCTCTCAGCATTTTTCGCTGCTTCTTCGATGACTTCCACACCATAAACGTGTTTTGCATCTTTCGCCAATGTTAAACCAATCGTACCGATTCCACAATACGCATCTACAACAATCTCTTTACCAGTCAATGCTGCGTATTCTTTAACTTTATTGTACATCACTTCCGTTTGTTGCGGATTTACTTGGTAGAATGAACGAGAAGAAATTTCAAATTTCAAATCAAAAATCGTATCGATCATTTTATCTTCACCATGTAATAGAATCGTTTCATCTCCGAAAATCACATTAGTTCTCTTTGGATTCACATTTTGCACGATGCTAACAACTTCCGGTAAAGCTTCTAAAATATCCGGAATGATTTTACTTGAGGGGAATAGTTTTGGTGTTCTAGTAATTAGAACAACCATCATTTCACCTGTGTGGTAACCACGACGAACGACAATATGACGTAAGTTACCTGTATTATCTGATTCGTTGTAAGGTTTGATGCTATAACGTCTCATGATGTCACGGATTTTGATAACTGCATCATCGATTTTAGGATCTTGAATATAGAAATGTTCTAATGGAATTAGGTCATGACTATTTTTTCTAAAGAAACCCGTTTGTAGTTTGTCTTCAATTTTTCTTACTGGAATTTGAGCTTTATTGCGGTAACCCCAAGGATTGTTCATGCCTATTGCATCCAGCACTGGAACATCTGGTAATTTTGCTACACGCTGCATCACATTTTTCACTTGGTCTGTTTTAAAAGTCAATTGAGCGCCGTATGCTAAATGCTGTAATGGACTGATCCCAACTTTAGTAAAGTTAGCGTCTTTAACTGGTACACGGTCTTCGCTTGATTTTAAGATGGTCAAGACTTTTCCATAACCAAAACTTTTGCCGACTTTCAGTACTTTGATTTCGATTTTTTCACCAGGTAAGGCATTTTCTATAAAAAGCGGGTAACCATCAACTTTGGCAACACCCATTCCTTCATGTGTCAGATCAATAATATCAACTTCGATTGTTTCATTTTTGTTCACGGGAAAATTATTCATAAGTCGCTCCTTCTTTAATGCGCTTCTCTCATTCTAATGAAAAAATGTTAGAAAAGCAATAGAGAGTTTGTTTCTACAGCTAAAAGAAGTAAAAATCAATTTTTCTATTTAATTGATTTCAGCTAGTTTATTTTCAATCAGCTGAATCACTTGTTTTTTTGCTTCTTCACTTTCGATAAAATCATACTTATCTCCATCAATTTGGATTTTAGGGCTCTCATTGTATTCCTCAAACCATTTTTCATAGCGTTTATTCAATTCTTTATAGTAATCATACAAAGCTGGATCTTGTTCTACTTGCTCATAAGTTCGTCCCCGTCTTTGAATACGTTCCAACATCTTAGGAAATGATATTTTAATATGCACTAATAAATCTGGGCGCTTTTTATTCGCTGCAAAAGGCAATTCTTGCAGCATATTTTCTAATAAAGAATCATACACTTTTACTTCAGTCTCATTCGCTCTTCCTAAGTCAGCGTTTAAATGAAATAATAAAGAATCTTCATAGATCGAACGATCCAATACATTGTTTTCATGAGAAAGTGCTTGTTTAATACTATCAAATCGCTTGTTTAAGAAATAAATTTGTAGTAAAAATGCATATTTTTTAGGATCTGCATAAAATAAGGGTAATACTTCATTATCCTCAACTGATTCATAAAAAGCTTCTGATTTTAAATGTTCTGAAATAATTTCTGTTAAACTTGATTTCCCTGCACCAATTGTACCTGCTAAAACGATCACTGCCATCGAACTCCCTACCTATTAATAATTATTTTTTTTAATTTTTAGCCAATGGATCATGCCATAAATAGAATTGATTGTATACATGCAGTACATGACAAACAATGCATAGTCTCCCCCAGCATGGATCCCCGCTCTAAACCATAATACTATAGAAAACAAATTACCTAACAACCAAAAAACGAATTGTGACTGATATCTTTTGATCATCAATAGCATCGCTGTTGCCGACACACTAAATGTGACTGCATCCAGCAATTGCTGTGCATCATTGACGAAACCTAAAATAGAATAAGCAACAATGCCGATTCCCAGCCAAACGAATCCTGCATAGAGCCATTGAATGCCTTTTAAAGTTTTTACATCTGTCACATTACCTGATCCATCTTCGCTGACTTTTAACCATGTATACAAACCTGTAATATCCATTACAATGTAAAAACTTTGAAGTAGAACTTCTGCGTATACTCGAGTTTTAAATCCAAAATAGCCGATGATCAGCGCACTTATAAAACCAAATATATAATTGCTAGCTTTTCCTTGGGCAATTAAGTTAACACAAATAATCCCGGACAAACCACCCACTAGTGTAATCCAGCTGGATGGATTAAAAACAAAAGCGATTAATTGTACCAAAATCATTGCAAATAAAAAAAGATAGTTCTTTCTTTTCCATCCTTTAAAGTCATTAATAATAAAATTTGACCTCATATCAAACAACCCTCTCACTTGCCCTATTTATCATTTTCTGCAAAGATGACGACCTATTAAATTTACCCCTGTTTTCGTCCTAAGTCAATGAGAATCCTTCTCAATTATTGATTATGAGATATTTTTTATACAACATATTGTGTTTTTTAATATTATAAATCTATATATAGTATACCTGCTATCTTTAGCTCATTTTTTATTTGTTATAAACTTATATATAACTGAAGTGCTTCGACCCGCTGCAACAAAAAGTATCCAAGGCAAACTTGCCTTGGATACTTTTTGTTGCTTAAATTATTTTTCTTTATCAGCGATTTTTCCATCACCATCAATATCTTCTTCAGTTAGACGTTCAACTTCTTTTACAAACTCTTTACTTGTTTCAAAATACTCGTCTTCCTCTTCATCATAATCATCTAAAACAGAGCCCATAATCGCATTAGATGGAATTGCATCTGCATTGGCAAACATTTCAATATGCTGATGTAAATTCGTAAATTCCATTGGTGCATCACCACCATATTCACCATCTAAATTGATCATCATACGACTATTTGGTTCAAGTGTTTCCGCATGCAAATAACTGGTTTTTGTATAGATCAAACGATTATCTTCGATATGTTTACCGCCATTTAGCATTAATGCAGCCAAATGTAAAATCTCAAATACATTGGCGGTTTTTACGATGATCAATGAGAATTTCCCATCATCGAGTTTTGCATCAGGTGCAATTTTTTCAAAGCCACCAACTGAATTGGTCAAGCCTAAGAAAAACATCGAAGCATTCCCTTCGTAAACACCTTCATCATATTCCATCCTCATTTTTACTGGTTTGACCCTTGGCAACATTTCTGCTCCTTTTGCTAAATAAGCTAGGTATCCGAAAATACTTTTAAGCTCTGAAGGAACTTCATATGTCAATTCAGTTAAATGACCGCCAGCTGCAATATTGATAAAATAGTTATCTTTTGCTTTACCGATGTCCATCTTGACGGTTTGATTCTTTTTGATAACTTCTGCTGCTTTCACAATATTGTCTCTAGGAATTTTTAGTGCCCTTGCATAGTCATTAGTTGTTCCAGCTGGAATAATCGCCATAGACGGTCGCTTTTCTAACGGAGCAATACCATTTACGACTTCATTGATTGTTCCATCACCACCGGCTGCAACAATTAGATCAAACCCTAATTCAGCAACTCGGCGTGCTTCGTTCTTAGCGGAATTTTCTTCTGGAGTTGTAGCAAAAGCACTAGTTTCATATCCGCATTCTTCCACTATGGAAAGAATATCAGCTAGATTTTTTTTGACTAGCTCTTTACCTGAAGTTGGATTATAAATCACTCTTGCTTTTTTCATAATCATCTGCTGCTTTCTAGCGTTTTGCTAATTCTTCTTGTAGTAATTTATTTACAACACCTGGGTTAGCTTGCCCTTTCGTTGCTTTCATGATTTGCCCAACCAAAAATCCTACTGCACGATCTTTTCCATTTTTGAAATCATCTACAGATTGTTGATTATTGTCTAATACTTCATTGATGATCGGTAATAATTGTGACGGATCTGATAATTGAACTAAGCCTTTTGCTTCGACAACTTCTTTCGCATCCCCGCCGTTTTCAATCAACTCTTTAAAGACTTTTTTAGCAATTTTAGAGCTGATTGTACCATCTTCAATCAATGTGATCATGCCCGCTAAATTGGCAGGCGTTAATTTCGTATCTGGTAATTCGATTTTTTCACTATTCAAGTAAGCTGACACTTCACCCATCAACCAGTTAGATACTTGCTTGGCATCTGCACCTTCATTTAATGCAGCTTCAAAGAAATCAGACATTTCTTTCGTTAGAGTTAGAACCATTGCATCGTATTCTGGTAAGCCTAGTTCGTTGATGTAACGAGCACGACGAGAAGCTGGCATTTCTGGCAAGCTTTGACGAACACGTTCGATCCATTCATCATCGATCGCAAAACGAGGAACATCTGGCTCTGGGAAGTAACGGTAATCGCTTGAACCTTCTTTAACACGCATCAATAATGTTTTATTGGTTGTTTCATCAAAACGGCGTGTTTCTTGTTGAATTTCGCCACCAGATAATAATACTTTTGCTTGACGTTTTTCTTCAAAGGCAAGACCTTTTTTAACAAAACTCATTGAGTTTAGGTTTTTAAGCTCTGCTTTTGTTCCAAATTCTTCTTGACCATAAGGACGTAAAGAAATATTGGCATCACAGCGCATTGAGCCTTCTTCCATTTTCACATCTGAAACGCCAGTAAAGAGGATGATTGAACGGATTGCTTCTAAATAAGCATACGCTTCTTCTGGCGAACGCATATCCGCTTCTGAAACGATCTCGATCAAAGGTGTTCCTTGACGGTTCAAATCGACGTAAGAATAACCACCGTCACCGTGAATATTTTTACCAGCATCTTCTTCTAAATGCACACGTTCGATACGAATACGTTTTGTTTTACCTTCCACTTCAATATCAATCCAGCCATCATGACCGATTGGTTGATCGAATTGAGAAATTTGGTAAGCTTTGGGATTATCTGGGTAGAAATAGTTTTTACGGTCAAAATGTGTATCTTTAGAGATTTCACAATTTAACGCAAGCGCTGCTTTCATCCCAAATTCAAGTGCTTGTTTATTCATTACAGGTAATACGCCTGGATAACCCCAGTCGATCACATTTGTATTGCTATTTGGTTCTGCCCCAAAGTGAGCGGGTGCAGGTGAAAAAATTTTAGAATTTGTTTTTAATTCTACGTGGACCTCAAGTCCGATGACAGTTTCAAAATTCATTAGTCATTCCCCCCTAAGATCACAGGTTTTTTCGTATGGAAATCAGTCGCTTGTTCAAACGCATATGCTGCTTTATACATTGTGCTTTCATCGAAAGCTTTACCAATGATTTGTAGACCAACAGGTAATCCTTCTGAGAATCCTGCTGGAATTGACATACCAGGTAATCCAGCTAAGTTAACTGGAATTGTTAGTAAATCATTCATGTACATTGTGATTGGATCATTGATATTTTCACCTAAACCAAAAGCGACAGTCGGTGACGCAGGACCAATGATGATATCGTATTTTTCAAAGACATTATTAAAGTCTTGTTTGATCAATGTTCTTACTTGTCCAGCTTTTTTAAAGTGTGCATCATAATGTCCAGCACTTAATGAGAATGTACCAAGCATAATACGACGTTTTACTTCTATACCAAACCCTTCAGAACGTGAATTTACATACACATCTTCAAGGTTTTTCACGTTTTCAGAACGGTAGCCATAACGAATACCATCAAAACGTTGTAAGTTTGAGCTTGCTTCAGATGAAGCGATGATATAATAAACAGCTACACCATATTTAGAATGAGGTAAGCTAACTTCTTCAACCGTTGCGCCTAAAGCTTTAAATGTTTCTGCCGCTTTAAGGACAGCTTCACGAACGCCAGCGTCCACACCTTCACCAAGATATTCTTTTGGCAAAGCCACTTTCATCCCTTTGATATCTCCTGTTAAACCAGCAGTAAAATCAGGGACTGAAACGCCTGCAGAAGTGCCATCTTTTTCATCGTATCCACTAATTGCATTTAATGCTAAAGCATTATCTTTAACATTTCTTGTCAATGGACCAATTTGATCCAAACTAGAAGAGAATGCGATCAACCCAAAACGAGACACACGTCCATAAGTTGGTTTCATCCCAACGATTCCGTTAAATGATGCAGGTTGACGGATACTACCACCTGTATCAGTTCCTAATGAAACTGGGACTTGACCGGCTGCAACCGCCGCAGCTGAACCACCTGATGAGCCACCAGGAACTTTAGAATGATCCCAAGCATTTTTGGTTTTCTTAAAGTATGATGTTTCGGTACTTCCGCCCATCGCAAATTCATCCATGTTCAATTTCCCAACAGGAATCATATCTGCTTGATATACTTTATCCATAGCCGTTGCATCATAAATCGGGTTGAAATTGTGGAGCATTTTTGATGCTGCTGTCGTTAAAATATCTTTGGTTACAATGTTATCTTTGATCCCAATTGGAATACCTGCTAAAGGATTTGATTCTGTAATACCTTTAAGATCGATAGCTTTTGCAAGCTCTAAGGCTTTTTCATCATTAATCGTAATAAATGAATCCACATCTTTTTCGGTCTCATTGATACGGTTCAATGTAGCTCGCGTTAAATCAGTTGCTGTGATTTCTTTTGACACAAGTAAATCATGCAGTTCTGTTAGTGACTTATCATATAATTTTTCCATTATGCACCAGCCTCCCCATTGTCGATAATTGCTGGCACTTTGATATAGCCATTTTCTGATTCAGGTACGTTTTTCATTAATTCATTGCGATCCATACCAGGTGTTATTACGTCTTCTCTCATTACATTGATCGACTGTGCAACATTAGAGGTAAATGGAACGCCCTCTGTATCTACTTCTTCTAATAATTCTACCATGTCGATGATTTTGCCTAATTGATCAGTAAAGTCTTTTAACTCGTCATTAGAAAAAGACAGTTTAGACAATTTGGCTACATGTTTTGCTTTTTCTTCGCTGATTGCCATGGATACCCTTCTTTCCTTTAGAAAAACTCAATCAAGAGTTCACTAGTTCATTTTTATACTGTTAAACGACATTTCACGTTAAAAAACAGCTTTTTTCTTATTCTATCATAAATTTCTAAGAATTTTTGAAAGAGATGGAAGAAAATAGTCTGAAAATGTAAAAAATAGCACCGAAAATTCGATTTGTTTCATTTTTCAGCTATTCGTCTGACTCTTTTGTATAGCTATTATCTAATGCGGTGACCATTTGTTGTTCATCCCATACCTCAACACCAAGATCTTGTGCTTTGGTTAATTTACTACCGGCATCTTCACCAGCAACCACAATATCTGTTTTCTTTGAAACACTGCCCGTTACTTTTCCGCCTAGATTTTCGATTTTTTCTTTCGCTTCTTCTCTATTATAATGTGTAAGTTTTCCAGTTAAAACCACTGTTTTATCTTTGAATGGCGATTCTACAGCTTCTAATTGAGACGTACGAATCCCTTTGTATTCAAAATTCACGCCTGCTTTGGTCAGCTCGTCCATCAATTCGTGTACTTCTTCATTTTCAAAATAAGTCACTAAACTATCCGCAATGATCTCACCCATTGAGTCTAATGCCACGACTTCTTCTTTAGTCGCTTTGCTGATCGCTCGTAAATCACCAAAATGTTCTGCTAACACTTTGGCTGCCTTAGAACCAACGTGACGAATCCCTAAACCAAAAATCAAGCGTTCTACAGAATTATCACGACTTGCGGCAATTGCTTGATAAATATTACTGGCCGACTTTTCTTTGATTTTTTCTAACGTCATCAACTGCTCTTGTGTTAAAAAGTAGAGATCAGCTACGTCTTTGACCAACTCTTTGTCATACATTTGCTCTAATACGCGAGGACCTAAGCCATCAATATTCATCGCATTTCTAGATACAAAATGATTTAGTCCTTCTTTGATCTGAGCTGGACATTTTGGATTGATACAACGTAAGGCAACTTCTTCATCCAGATGAACTAATTCACTATTACAAACTGGACAGTGCGTTGGAATTTCATAAGGTTGACTGTTTTCATCCCGTTTTTCGGTCAAGACTTGGGCAACTTCTGGAATAATATCGCCAGCTTTATAAATAATCACCGTATCATTCAACCGAATATCTTTCATTGCAATGAAATCAGCGTTATGCAAACTCGCTCGACTGACCGTTGTCCCAGCTACACGGACAGGCTGCATCACAGCGGTTGGTGTTACAACACCAGTACGTCCAATCGTCCATTCAATTTCTTCCACGATCGTTTGTGCTTCTTCTGGCGGAAATTTATAGGCAATCGCCCAACGAGGTGCCTTAACGGTGAAACCTAATTCATCTTGAATCGTAAATTCATTGGTTTTGATTACGATTCCATCAATTTCATAAGGTAATTCTGATCTTTTTTCATGGTACTCTTCTATATAAGCCCAAACTTCATCAATTGTTTGACATAGTTTTTTTTCAGGATTGGTTCTAAAACCGATTTCTGATAATTCATTCAGCGCATCGTACTGCGTTTGTGCCGTCATTGGACCAAAATCAGCTACAGTATACAAAAAGGTACTAAGATTTCTTTTGGCAACCATACTTGTATCTAACTGACGTAAGCTTCCTGCTGCTGCATTTCTTGGATTAGCAAAGACATCTTGTCCAGCTTCTTCCCGTTCTTTATTCAAATTAACAAATGATTGTTTTGGCATGTAGCATTCGCCACGAACTTCAACTGAAATTGGCTTTTTCAACTCTAAAGGAATCGATTTAACTGTTTTTAAATTTTCCGTGATATTTTCACCGACTGTTCCATCACCACGAGTTGCGCCTTGAACAAATTTACCATTTTCATATTTTAGTGAAATAGCCAGTCCGTCAATTTTTAGCTCACAGCAATAACTCACTGGTTTTCCAGCTAATTTTTGGACACGTTCATCAAAATCGTAAATATCTTCTTTACTGAAACCATCATTCAAACTATACATCTGCACTTCATGTGTGACTTTTTCAAAGCCTTGTAAAATCTTCCCCCCAACACGCTGCGTTGGCGAATCAGAAGTGATCAAATCTGGATATTCGGTTTCTATGTCTGATAATTCTTTATACAAGCGATCATACACATAATCTTCTACGGTCGGTGTATCAGCAACGTAATATTCATGGGAATACTGATTTAACTGAGCTCGTAGTTCTTTTGCTTTGTCTGTTGCTTCGGCTAATGTTAACGGCGCTTGTGCCATGAATAATCCCTCCTAATATTAAAGTGGAGCAAATCAGTTAATCCTCTAGACAATCAGGAACTTAGCAGTGAAACGTTCTTTGTATCACTGCTAAGTTATTTATTGTCATAAGGATTAATTTGTGCAGCTAGATAAACTTAAAAGCTGAAAGAGCACATGCAGTCCTGACAGGAAAATAGAAAAATATGAGGGTGGTGCTTTTTACTACCCTTATATTTTTTCAATCGGAGCAAATGCTGCTAATAAACGCTTGATCCCTTTTTCTGGGAACGCAACGTCTAGTTCTAAGTCTTTAGCAGTACCGCCAACTCGCACAACTGTACCTGTTCCCCACGCTTTATGTCTGACTTTATCTCCTGCCTGCCAAGCCATTGATTCCCCACCACTAGCAACTTTATCCGTCACTGGCTGTTTGGTTGGCTGCGCATAAGCAGGTTTAAATACTTTTGGTTCAAAGGTTCTGGAAGGTGCTTTTGGTGCTGCAATCGAACCTTGTAAATCTAATAATTCTTCATCGATTTCATCTAAGAAACGACTTGGACGATTGTATTGCGTTCTTCCGTATAAAGTTCTGGAAAAAGCATTTGTGATAAATAAAATTTCTTCTGCTCGAGTAATTCCTACATAAGCTAAACGGCGTTCTTCTTCTAATTCACTTTCTTCTAACATCGCACGAGATAGTGGGAAGACTCCTTCTTCCATTCCAATCAAAAAGACAACTGGAAATTCAAGTCCTTTAGCCGCATGTAATGTCATTAGTGTCACTTGAGACGTACTTTCTTCTAAATTATCTAGGTCTGAAACAAGCGCTAGATCATTTAGGAAAACGGCTAATTTTTCATCTGGTGCATCTGCCTCTTCTTCACTTTGACGTTCATAACGTTTATCAAATTCTTGTGTAACCGTTAAAAATTCATCCAAGTTTTCTAAGCGCGCTTGAGATTCTAAATTATTTTGTCTGACTAATTCTTCACGGTAGCCACTGCGATCCAAAACTTCTTTCACCAATTCGGTGATTGTTAAATAAGGAATCATCTGTGTCAAATCTTGAATCATCATCCCAAAGCTACCTAACTCTTTACCAGCCTTACCTGAAATATTTGCTAGATCCACATTTTGTGATGCTTCGAGTAACGACCAACCGTGCATCTGAGAAAAACTTCTTAATTTCTCAACAGAGCTTTTACCAATACCTCGTTTTGGTTCATTGACTACTCGTTCGAAACTAAGTGAGTCCATTGGATTAGAAATGATATTCAAATAGCCTAAAATATCTTTGATTTCTTTACGATCGTAGAATTTATGCCCACCGACCATCGTATAAGGGATATTTGATTTAAGCAGCATTTCCTCCATTACACGAGATTGAGCATTCGTCCGATATAAAACCGCAAAATCACCATAGATACGATCTTTTTCACGCATTTCTTTTTGGATTTGCCCAACGATAAACTGCGTTTCATCCCGTTCGTTATCGCCACGGTAATAAACGATTTTTTCTCCGTCAGTATTTTCTGTCCATAATTGTTTGTCTCGACGATTGCTATTGTTTTTGATTACATTATTGGCTGCATCTAGAATTTTTTTGGTAGAACGATAATTTTGTTCTAACATGATCACAGAGGCATCAGGATAATCTTTTTCAAAATCTAAGATATTCTGCATATCTGCGCCACGCCAGCCATAAATACTTTGGTCAGCATCACCCACGACACATAAATTTTTGAAGCGTGCTGCTAACATATTAACTAAAGTATACTGAGCATGGTTGGTATCTTGGTACTCATCTACATGGATATAATGGAATTTATTTTGATAATATGTCAATGAATCAGGATGTTCATTAAATAAACGAATCGTATTCATAATCAAGTCATCAAAGTCCATACACTGATTGTTTCTCAATTCTTTTTGGTACATCTTATAGCACTTTGCGACAATTTCTTCATAGGGTGTGCCTTGTAATTCCTCAACTTTTGCTGGCGTCTGCAACTCATTTTTAGCATTACTGATTGTGCCAAGAATCGAGCGAGGATCGTATTTCTTTATATCGACGTTTAATTCATTTAAAATCCGCTTCATCAACGTTCGCTGTTCAGAAGTATCAATGATCGTAAAATTACGATTGTAGCCGATATGATCGACGTCACGACGTAAAATCCGCACACACATTGAGTGAAATGTCGAAACCCAAACATCATTTCCACCAACTTCTAATAGTTTCCCAACCCGCTCTCTCATTTCTTTTGCGGCTTTATTGGTAAATGTGATCGCTAGAATATTCCATGGGTTAACATCTTTTTCTTCAATTAAATAAGCAATACGGTGCGTTAGAACTCTAGTCTTTCCGCTACCTGCTCCCGCCATAACTAATAAAGGCCCTTCAGTATGTAGAACGGCTTCTTTTTGTCTCGGATTCATACCTTGGATCAAGGCGTTTTCTTGTGCCATCATCAACGTCCTCTCTCTTTTTTCAATCTTATACATTATACCAAATATAGCAGGAAAATTCTTTAATAATGATGGAATTCTTGGAACAATATTTTCTTTTTAAAGGATGATAATTATAGTGACAACTCAACTTTACTTATTGTTTTTTTGGAATTAAGGGGGAAATAAAAAAACTCACTCAAATAAAAGAGTGAGACCACTAACAAAAACAGGGACACTAACCAGCGCAGGCATTTCCATCCACTCACTCAATAAAGAGTGAGACCATGTCGAAACTTTGGCAGTTTACTAGATATAAATGATTTCAATCCACTCACTCAATAAAGAGTGAGACGATTTGGATGCCGACGCAGAGACAGACGACTTGCAAATTTCAATCCACTCACTCAATAAAGAGTGAGACTCTCCATCTCGCAACGCCTGTAAAGATGGAAGGAAATTTCAATCCACTCACTCAATAAAGAGTGAGACTACGAATACTTATCACAGGTGATTGTAGATAAATATTTCAATCCACTCACTCAATAAAGAGTGAGACGGAAGAACGTGCTTATATCACGTCCATTTTAAGGGATTTCAATCCACTCACTCAATAAAGAGTGAGACTTGGATGTATATTGCTTTTTTGAGTATCGGTAGAATTTCAATCCACTCACTCAATAAAGAGTGAGACTATGTGATATCAAAACAAACCATTAACGCAATTATTTCAATCCACTCACTCAATAAAGAGTGAGACAAATGGGTCAATCTGTTATCCAAGAGATCAGAGCAATTTCAATCCACTCACTCAATAAAGAGTGAGACATGCAGTCAAGAAAAAGTTTTGCTGCGTTAGAGTGATTTCAATCCACTCACTCAATAAAGAGTGAGACCCATCTTTGTTCTTAACTCTTCAGCGATAGTAACTATTTCAATCCACTCACTCAATAAAGAGTGAGACTTTCTGAGTTTGACGGGTTAAAAGACTTTTTTAATTTCAATCCACTCACTCAATAAAGAGTGAGACTCGTAAAGTTCTCTTAGTTCGTCTGTTTGGATAAATATTTCAATCCACTCACTCAATAAAGAGTGAGACGGAATCAGTGTAGATAAACTGGCTGAAAACTTAGCATTTCAATCCACTCACTCAATAAAGAGTGAGACATAAAAAAAGTTGAACAAGCTGTTTAGACCTTGAATTTCAATCCACTCACTCAATAAAGAGTGAGACTTTGTAGCTGATCGATACTTTTTTCTTTTTCCTATTTCAATCCACTCACTCAATAAAGAGTGAGACAATGAATCTCTTATAGATTGCATTTCCTTGAGAATTTCAATCCACTCACTCAATAAAGAGTGAGACAAAATTTGTATATTACTTAAACGCTGAGGAGGGCATTTCAATCCACTCACTCAATAAAGAGTGAGACTGTGAAAAAGTAACAAACAACTTACATATTTATTACTTTCTCGCATTGACTTCATCTAAAAATGTGAATACAATGAGAAAAAATCCGATTTAACACCTATTTTCAGTTGAATTCTGGTGCGGATATCCTAGTAATTTCATGTGCACTTAAGGTTCGCACCAAATTTATACCAATAACTTCCTACACTTAGTATAATTATTCTTTCAATAGAAGTCACGCTCTAATTTACATGTACCTATGTAAAAATAGCAAGTACTTCTCATCACTATTCTCTTTACAATGTCAAACCATCAATTCCTTTACTCAATTTTTCTACAATTTCTTCATTTACATAAACAGAGATTTCTCCGCCATTAACTGGAAATGTTCCGCCACCTGTTTCATCCAGTATTACTTTCGCATTGTTATTTCCTAAAATATCAACAAATACTTTTCCTGCATGTATGGCACTGATCGTCATTGTTTTTGCACCTGCTTGAGCATTTGTCATGATAACTGCATATCCTGACTTTTCATGATCAAAAGTCCCAGTTCTGATCCAGCCAATCACATTTTGATCGTCAAAATAATCCATTTCACTACCATACGCTAAACGTTCACGAATCTTCAATAATAACTCTAGATCCTTTCCAACAGCATCCACACCTTGAGAAGGAATGCCAAATAAATCACCCCAAAAGACAACAGGAGTCCCAGCTTTACGCAATAAAATCAAAGCATAGGCATGAACTTTAAACCATCCTGCGACCCACGACTCCAAACTTTGTCCTTTTTGAGTATCATGATTATCAACAAACGTTACTGCCCATTCTGAACGCTCTTTAGCCAGTGTATCTTCAAAAATATTCCGCATATCATAGCGACCATCCGAGTTTGCAGCCTCATAAAAATGGTAATGTAAAGGAACGTCAAATAAAGAAATCAGCGTTCCAGAACTATCGATATAATTTGTTAATTTCTTCAGCTCACCATTCCAGTATTCACCAACTACAAATAACTCCTTACCTTTTTCTTTTCTTCTATTTAATAACCAATCGACAAAATAATTGAACTGAATATGTTTTACTGCATCTAAACGATACCCGTCAACATCCGTAAGTTTTTGATACCAATGACCCCACTTATTTAATTGAGCAACGGTTTCTGGATACTCCATATCCAAATTACAGCCCATCAAATAATCGTAATTGCCATTTTCATTATCAACTTCTTCATCCCAACCTTTTCCCTCAAAGTTGAAAATCCCATGATCTTGTCTACGGTCGTCAAAATCAACACCAGAAAAATTCTTCCAAGTCCAGATATAGTCATTGTATTTCCCATTTCTTCCCGGAAAATTGAACTTCGTCCATGCCGAAATTTCTTCTTCCCCGCTGAGTGCTTCATTCCGATTATCCTGACGATATTTCACAGCTGAAACCGTCTCTTCCTCATCAGCTCCCATAAAATGATCAAACACAATGTCACCATAAACTTCCATTCCATGTGCTTTCAATGCTTTGATACACTTTAAATACTCTTCTATAGTACCGTACTTAGTTGGGACTGTTCCTTTTTGATCAAACTCACCTAAATCGTATAAATCATAAGGTGCATACCCCACATCATCTAGACCATTTGCACCTTTGTATGCAGGGGGAAGCCACACCCCATTGATTCCTTTTTTATGCAATTCTTCTGCTAATTCAGTCAGACGTTGCCAATGCTTGCCGTCAGCTGGCAAATACCATTCAAATCCTTGCAATATTGTACGATTATGCATACGTATCCCTCCGATTTATCCTAACTTCATTAAGCCAAACAACAAACCTCTTTGTCAAATGATAGAATTTTAAGTTCTCTCTCAACACTTTGAACGTTTTAAAACTTTTTTGATCGTTTTTGACCGATATTGATTGCATCGAGAAATTAGATGTGCTATTATAATCATTGAAAAGAGGTGTGAAAATGCTTACAGAAGAAAGACATCAAGCAATTTTACGTTTATTAGATCAACAGTCAGTCGTGAAATCACAAGAATTATCTACTCTTTTAAATGCTTCTGAGTCAACTATACGTAGGGATTTACAAGAACTAGAAGATGCAGAATTATTAGAACGAGTTCATGGCGGTGCAAAGCGAATTTTAAATTTAGGCTTTGAACAAAATATGACAGAAAAATCAGTCAAAAACACGCAACAAAAGCAATTAATTGCTTCATTAGCTGCTCAATTCGTTCATGATGGCGATGTTATTTATTTAGATGCAGGCTCAACTACTTTAGAAATGCTACCATTTTTAACAGGAAAAAATATCACAGTTGTGACTAACTCAGTCCATCACGCAGCTAAACTTGGCGATTTAAATATCAATACCATTATTCTTGGAGGATCATTAAAACTATCCACAAAAGCGATTATTGGTGCAACTGGCATGGAACAACTTAGTCATTTTCGCTTCAATAAAGTCTTTATGGGGATGAATGGCGCCCATCTTGAGTTTGGTTTAACCACTCCTGATCCTGAGGAAGCAGCTTTAAAACGTTTAGCTATTGCTCAAACTGATGAAGCATATGTTTTGATCGACCAAACCAAACTTAATAAAGTAACATTCACAAAAGTAACCGAGCTTGATGATGTCATTATCCTCACCAATCAATGTTCTCCAGAGTTACTTGAACAATTTCAGAAAAAAACAACGATCAAGGAGGCAATACAATGATCTACACAGTGACATTAAATCCTTCAATTGACTATATCGTTCATGTAGAAGGTCTTAAATTAGGCGACTTAAATCGTATGACCAACGACTTTAAGCTACCTGGCGGTAAAGGTATCAACGTTTCCAGAATCTTAAAAAGAATCCAAGCTGAATCGACAGCTCTTGGTTTTCTAGGCGGTTTTACTGGGAATTTCATTTCTGACTGGCTGAAAAAAGAACATATCCAAACGAAATTTACAACAGTTCAAGAAGATACTCGAATCAATATCAAACTAAAATCTGAATCCGAAACTGAAATCAACGGTTTGGGACCTGCTATCAGCAACGAAGAGATGCAAGACTTGAAACAAGCTTTAAGCATGATTTCAGCTGGTGATATTGTTGTTTTATCAGGAAGTACACCTGCAACACTTCGTGAAGGTTATTATGAAGAGTTGATTCAAATTATCAAAGATAAAAATGCTGAATTTGTCATTGATACCACAGGTAAAGATTTATTAAATGCTCTACCGCAAAAGCCTTTACTTATCAAGCCAAACAACCATGAACTGGCTGAATTGTTTCACGTAGAATTTAAAACTATGGAGGATATCTTGCCATTTGGAGAACGTCTGTTAGAAGATGGTGCACAACATGTCATCATTTCAATGGCGAGCGACGGCGCTTTCTTATTCACCAAAGACGGTATCTATCGATCAAATGTGTTAAAACGACCGTTGAAAAATTCTGTTGGTGCAGGAGATTCGATGATTGCAGGATTTGTAGGGACTTTTTCTAAAACTAATGATCCTATTGATGCTTTTAAATGGGGCGTTGCCTGTGGCAGTGCTACAGCTTTTTCAGATGACTTGGCATCTGCTGCATTTATCAATGAATTGATTTCAGAAGTGGAAATCGAAAAAATCAAGTGACTTTACATTATTTAGCTTCACGATCTCATTTTACTTTTGCTTTGAAACACAGTGAATGAAATGAACTGATGTTAAGAAATAAAAGGTGACGTGAAACAGAACGTTGTTACTTATATACTTAGGAGGAATAAAAATGAACATCAAAGACTTATTAGTCAAAGACGTTATGATCATGGATCTACAAGCGACCGATAAAAAAGGTGCCATCGATGAAATGGTCAAAAAAATGTACGATGGCGGTAGAATTTCTGATATTGAAACCTATAAAGAAGGAATTTTAGCTCGTGAAGCACAAACATCAACCGGTCTTGGTGACGGAATTGCGATGCCCCATGCTAAAAATAGTGCCGTTAAAGAAGCCACTGTTCTATTTGCTAAAAGTAACAAGGGAGTTGATTACGAAGCATTAGATGGACAGCCAACTTATCTATTCTTTATGATTGCAGCTCCAGAAGGCGCCAACGATACTCACTTACAAGCTTTGGCTGCCCTGTCTCGCTTATTGATCGATCCAGATTTTGTTGCGAAATTAAAAGAAACAAAAACTCCTGAAGCAGTTCAAAATTTATTCCAATCTGCTGAAGAAGCCAAAGAAGAACAAGAGAAACAAGAACACTTGGAAGAAGCAGCTAAAAACACTCAAGATTCAACTCGTAAATTCGTCGTTGCTGTTACAGCTTGTCCAACAGGAATCGCTCATACCTATATGGCAGAGGATGCTTTAAAGAAAAAAGCCAAAGAAATGGGCGTTGACATCAAAGTTGAAACAAATGGTTCTGAAGGAATCAAAAATCGTCTAACCGCAGAAGATATTGCACGTGCTGATGGTGTAATCGTTGCAGCTGATAAAAAAGTTGAAATGAATCGTTTTGACGGAAAAGAATTAGTTAACCGCCCAGTGAGTGATGGTATTCGAAAAACTGAAGAATTAATTACTCTAGCAACTAGCGGTACAGCTCCGACCTTCCATAGTTCTGAATCAGATACAAGTGAAGAAGACGGATCAGCTGATGGTTCAGTTGGTTCAAGAATCTACAAGGATCTGATGAACGGTGTTTCACATATGCTTCCATTCGTTATCGGTGGCGGGATCGCGATTGCTCTTTCATTTATGATCGACCAATTTATCGGCGTTCCTCAAGATCAATTAAGTATGCTTGGTAACTACAACGAAGCAGCTTCTTGGTTCAATCAAATTGGTGCTGCTGCATTTGGCTTTATGTTACCTGTTCTAGCTGGATTTATTGCTTCAAGTATTGCTGATCGACCAGGACTAATCGTAGGTTTTGCTGCGGGTGCATTAGCGAATACAGGTGGTGCTGGCTTCCTAGGTGCTTTAGTCGGCGGTTTCTTAGCCGGATATGTCATTCTTTTCTTGAAAAAGCTCTTCAAAGGCTTGCCTAAATCACTTGATGGTATCAAAACGATTTTATTTTATCCCGTTTTTGGTCTACTGATTACTGGTGGTTTGATGCTTTTAGTCAATGTTCCGATGAAAGTCATCAATGATGGTTTAAATAATTTCTTATTGAGTTTAGACGGAACAAACGCTGCTCTTTTAGGTGCTTTACTTGGTGGTATGATGGCTATTGATTTAGGTGGTCCAATCAATAAAGCTGCCTATGTATTCGGAACAGCTTCGATTGCTGCGACAGTTACAGAAGGTGGTAGTATTATCATGGCTTCCGTTATGGCCGGCGGTATGGTTCCTCCATTAGCTATTTTTATCGCAACATTGATCTTTAAAAATAAATTTACGAAAGACCAAAAGGATGCTGGTTTGACAAACTTAGTAATGGGCTTATCCTTTGTTACTGAAGGCGCGATTCCTTTTGCTGCAGCAGATCCATTACGCGTTATTCCAAGTTTTGTCGTTGGTTCAGCATTAGCTGGCGGTTTAGTTGGTGGTTTCGGCATTCGTCTATTAGCTCCTCACGGTGGTATCTTCGTAGCTTTATTATTAAGCCATCCAATTTTGTATCTATTATTTATTGCAATTGGTGCAATTGTTTCTGCCGTGATTTTGGGTATTGTGAAAAAACCGGTTACTCAATAATTTTTCATAAAAGAAACATAAAAAAAACTGTACTGTCTCCCAAAAAACTGCATAAAAAATAGAGTGGATTTTCCACTCTATTTTTATGCAGTTTTTTGATCGAATAAAAGTTTCACATTTTCGGTCTATATCATTAGCTTTAAAAAATGTTCTATATTAAACTTATATATAGGTAATACGCATTCTTTACAGGTTAAATTTTTTCAAGGTCACAATCATCTTTTTTAGAATAATCAGAAAGGATAACTATAATGATTTTTTCATTATAGCGGTTTTTTTATATGAATAGATTATTAGATAAAGTAATGTTGATTACGGAAGCTGATAGCAGCATCGGTACTGTAACTGCTAAATTAGCTGCCAAAGAAGGGGCAATTATTGTTTGTACAGGTAAACACTTAGATAAACTCACACCTGTTGTCTCAGCTATAAGACAAGTTGGTGGTTTAGCCTTTGCTCTTCAACACGATATAAGCTCTGTCAGCAGTTGGCAAAAAGTAGTTTTTGATACAATAAATAACTATGGAAAAATTGACGTCTTAGTTAATAACGCTGGGATTTCCTCTCCAAAAATGATTTTAGATCTATCGACTGAAGATTGGAAAAAAATTCAAGGAGTCGATGTAAACAGTCTCGTATATAGTCTAAACGAAGTGATTCCTTTTATGATAAAAAATGGCGGTGGATCCATCATTAATATTTCATCTATGGAGGGTCTAGTAGGCTTACCAGATAGCAATCCTTATGTGGCAGCTAAAGATGTTATTCGATCAATTTCACTTGATGCTGCATTTGAATATGCGAAAGACAATATTCGAGTAAATTCAATTTGTCCAGGTATTATTGAAACTCCGATGATTGAAACTACTTTTCCAAATACCAGACCTGCTTATAAAAAATCTATCCATTTTCCTTATCTAGGTAAGCCAGAAGATATTGCTAACAGCGTTATTTATCTAGCTTGTGACGAAGCTAGTTTTGTCACTGGTGCTAAGATGGTTATTAATGGAGACCGAATCGCTAAATTAATATAGTTATAGGGGCTGGGATAAATATCCCAGCCCCTATAAATCTACTCACTCACATCGAGCGTTTGATTGATTGTCTCTAAATAACTTGAATCCAAAAATACAACACGTAAATGATTTTTAGCCTTTTTCAAATCAAAGCGTGTAGACGCTTCTTTTTGCTTTAGATTACTAATATTCACATCAAATAACTTATCCCATAATGCATCTAAAGGAATTTGCTTAATTGCTTCTTTAGGTAAGTAAAAACGTAACACAGAGACAAATTCATCATATTTTTGATCAAAGACATCAATCTCTAAAAACTGCCGAATATAAAATTCATACGCTGAAAGTCCGTCATCTATCGCCATTTTTGGATCTACTACACGATAATTCATCATTTTACGGCTTTTTTCATCGATCCACGGAAAATAAGCTTGTGCATTCAATATTCCTTTTGTGCGATTTACTACATATTTTTGATGAAGCTTGTCGTAACTTCTTGTGACAAAATACGTGGCATCTTTTTTTTCAACTGGTTGGTAGTAGCTGTTTTGATATTGAACAGTTTGTGTAACGTCTTCAACAAAAGCGTACTCTATATATGGCGGACGTAAAACCCCCGTGCCATTATTCCAAGCTAGTTGATCATAGCCCATTTGATCTCGGAACAAACGCTGATATTTTTGATTAATAGGTAAATCCCAATTAAAAGGATTTTGAAATAATGTTACTTTGATTACTTGATTATCCATTTCCTCTACAGATTGAACTTGTTGCACTTCTAAAAAAATAGGTTTAGGAATAATTTGACAGTATAAACTTGAATAGTACATTTTCCAACACGAAGTCAAACACAAACCTTTAAAATAAATGTCATAGCCCGCTAGCTGATTGCAATCAACGATTACAGTTTTTTTATCATTATATCGTTTGGGAAGCATAGCGATTTCACTATCTGTCTCAAAGGTTCTTTTTTCAATAAGTTCAACATTATTATACAAATATTCATCTAACGGTCTAAGATAGCCATATATGCCATTTTTAATCATTCGGGTGTCGCAATAGTCTTCGATCATCGTTTGATTGTCTAGAAAAATAGTACCATCTAGAATCGTCCGTTCATGAAGTTTTAACTTAGAAATATGAAGCTGAAATTCTCCGCCTTGACTGTTCACCTTGATCCATAAATTTTCTTCTTCTGTCAGTTGTTGAATCTGATGAGTAATTGCTTGTAAATTAAACGGCTGCGCTTTTTCATCACCAAAACGATAGCTTTCAGGTATGGTCACAATGCGTAAAAAGCTTAACCAATCAAAAACATCCTTTTTTAACTCTTCTAAAGAAAAGTCAGCCCGAGCGACTACCATATATATTTTCTCAGTTTTTTCCATTTGCCCCACCTCGTTCCTTTAGATAAGTATAACGAAAATAAAGACAGAGTTCATCTAATATACTTCTAGAATCGTCAAGTTGAGTTTAAACAGCAAAAAAAACACCTTGCTTCTTTCGATTTAGAAAAAACTGAAAGAAGCAAGGTGTCTTTTATTACGCGTTTTCAATACGTGTTTTCATTTGTATCCCTAACAAAACGATTAATCAAGTAAAACAAAAAAGTTCCGATTCCTATAATTAGAATTGCTAAATAAAATGCATAGAGTTTTGAACCAGTGATATCAGAAATTTTCCCAGTTAATGACGGAACAATGACAGATGCAGACATTCCAAAGAAATTAAACACACCATACATTGTTGCAATGCTGCCCCTCGGTGCTGACTCCCCTAACCAAGAAATAATGATTGGCTCAACAGCTAACTTTCCAAAAAAACCATACGCCATAATACCGATCACTAAAATTGTTTGACTCGTTGTAGTCACGGTTATAAATAGCACACTGGCGGCTAGTAGTTCAAGTAAGATGATCATTTGAACTTTTTTCATTGGAATACGATCAGCAATTCGACTAAAAATAAGCGCACCTGGAATTGCTGTGAAAAATACCAAAGAAGAAGCTAAGCCAACTGAAGTTCCAGAAAAACCTTTTTCAGTTTCTAAAAAATTAGGCAACCAAGTATCGATTAAGTAATATGTGTACAATGTTGAAAAATATAAAATATACGCAGAAACCATTCGAGGTTTAAAAAGTGCTCTGATCGACATTGTTTTTTTCTTTTCTGATTTTGTATTAATTGCCTTGTTTGGTTTTTCCAACCGAATAAAATACAAAAACATAGTCACAGCTAGTAAAATCAACACGATCGTCGCAAAAATCAAGGCTTGCCAAGGTAATACACCTGTTCCAACTAGATAGCTTGAAGAAATCAAGCCTAAGCCACTTCCGATTGCTGTGCCGCTATTAACAATAGCTGTCGATAAACTTCTTTTAGAAACCGGTACATATTCAGCGGTCAGCGAGTAAGCCACACCATAATAAGTCCCACAACCTAGTCCGGCTAAAACACTTCCAACAAAAACAATACCAATATTTTGCGCTAATCCAACAACCAATGCACCCAGACCAAATAATAAAAAGCCCGGAATCAGAATTTGTTTTTTTCCTAATTTATCCACTAGCACGCCAGAAGGAATTTGCATGCAGACATACCCTAAAAAATAAAAGCTTGAAATATGACCAAGCTCTGCATCAGTCGCACCGCCAAAATAATCACTAATGATTGGATAAATAGGTGTTAAAATTGTTCGATAGATCCAAATAACGATCCAACCAATCGTTAATATATAAATAATCTGTTTCCAATATGGCATCTGGCCATTCAGTCTTTTTTTTTCATTCATAATCCACGCTCTCCTTTATCAGGCAAACTCACTTAATAAATGGCTTCTCCATTTTTTGCCACTAAAATAAAAAGGATCAGACAATAAAAATGAATATTTTCATGTCTGATCTCCTTCTTACTCTATTAACTTAGTTACTTCTTGATAAAGGCACCAACAAAGTCAGTTGAAACTCCGTCTTCTTTTGTATAGATAACATGACCTCTTAAAACAGTTTGTACAACCTGAGCACCGATTTCACGACCAATATAAGGGCTGATTTTATTACGATATTCTAAATCTTCAGCTTTTAACGTATAGGGTGCATTCGGTTTAATCAAAACAAAGTCAGCATCTTTCCCAATACTGATTCGCCCTTTTTGATCCAGGTCATAACGATCAGCAGGATTGGCGGCAATAATATCTGCAAATTGTTTCAATGACATCCCTCTTTTTTGAACCCCTTCGTCAAAAAGAACATCGACATTATTTTGAACCCCAGAGATTCCGCCCCATGCTTCAAATGCATTGTCTTTATCTTTTAAATCAGGTGTACATGGTGAATGGTCAGATGTTACAAAATCGATTTCTCCTGATAACACTTTTTCCCACATACCATTTTGATTTTCTTTATCACGAATCGGCGGTGAACATTTTACCACTGGACCGATTGCGTCTAATTCATCTGTTTCAAAGTAAAGATAATGAGTACAAGTTTCACACGTTACATCAACACCAGACCTTCTTGCCTTTGTTACTTCTTCTACACCTTCTGGACAGGCAATATGGCAAATATGGATACGACAGCCCGTTTCTTTAGCAAATAAAATCGCTCTGCGAATAGGTTCAACTTCAGTGAAGACTGGACGACTGGCAACGTATGCTTTCAACGTTGTTTCTCCATTTTTATAGGCAATCTCGCCCAACTTATCTGTAATCGCAGCATTTTCTGCATGAATTGCTAGAACCTTCCCAGTTTTAGCAACTTGTTTCATTCCTTCGTAAAGAGAATAATCATCGACATTCATGAAATCCCCATCAATGCTACGATCTCCACAAGTTGCCATAAAACATTTATACGCTGCAACTCCGCCATCATTTAACTCTTGAATACCACCTGTAAGATTAAACGGCACTAAACCACCAAATGATCCAACATCTGATTTCAATTTGCCTTTTCCAGCAGTATATTTTATTTCTAACGATTCACCATCGACCGTTGCCGGCACTTGGTTTAAAGGCATCTCCATAAAGGATGTGACACCACCTTTAGCACAAGAAGCTGTTCCAGTGATATAACCTTCCCATTGATCTCGATAACCGCCTCCTGGATCAGTAATGTGTACATGTGCATCCACCATACCAGGGCTAACAATTAAACCTTCTGCATCAATGACTTTATCCGCATCGCCAAGATCATTCCCGATAGCTACGATCAACCCATCTTTTACGGCAACATCCGTCTTAACTTCTCCCGAATCCAGAATAACTAAACCATTTTTGATTACTAAATCATGTGTCATATACGTTCCTCCTAAATTTATAAACCGAATGAGATAGCCCAAAAAGTTTATTAGTTTTTATCAAAAAATTTTCTTAATACTAAATATAAAACAAACGCAGATACAAAACCAGAAATCCAAGAAATATCAGAAATCACTTTTAAAGCAGGAATAAAATTACCACTTAAACAAATAACTAATGCCACAACAGTAGCAGCATACGCAGGTTTATTCAATCCTTTATAGATATTCTGACTATTGTCAGCTTTTTGATCCATATACAACTGATTCAAGTCGATCTTTTGTTTCTGTACAAAATAGTAATTAGCAATCATTGTTCCTGCAACAGGTCCCAAGACCGCACCGATCGTATTCAAGAAAATAAAAATACTATCTGCATTTTCCATTAATTTCCACGGCATAATCAGAAAGCTGATAACACTAGCAAGTAAAACACCTTTTTTATAATCGATTTTCTTAGGAAATAATGCACACAGCTGATAAGCAGCTGGAATGATATTCCCCGTTGCATTTGTAGAAACTGTTGTTAATAAGAATACTAGCATTGCAACAATAATAGCAAATGAATTATCCCAACGATCCACAATGTTTAAAATATTCCATTCTTGGATTCCGTAACGAATAGAACCACCGATTAAAATCACTACACTCGAAAAGGCAAATATGCCGTAACCAACTAAAAAGCTAGCTGTTTGACCAATAGTCTGATCTTTCGTTGATTTTGCATTTTGAGTAAAATCAGACACACTTGCTCCCGGTGCCGCCCAAACGGCTAAAACTGAATTAATGATCATAAAATAGACAAATACAGGTGAAATATTATGTGCTGCTCCCGCAACGTCATATGATAAAATAGGTCCCAAGCCACCTGCTGCTCCAATGGCCCAAATAGCCATACCACCAAACACAATATAAATCAATGGACTTAGAATAGCTGTGAACTTGTTCAGAATCTTTCCACCGCCGAACCCAATCAACATATTCACCGCCCAGAAAATCGTAAAGGCGATCAATCCTGGAATAGAAATTCCTAAGATCATCGTATCTCCGCCAAGAGTTAGAAAACCTGGCCAAATCTTACCAAGTAAAATCAATAATGCCAATGAACCTGTGTAATTCTGCAATCCAAACCAAGCAATCGCAGCAACACATCCCCTAAGAAATCCTGGCAATTTTGCACCTATATCGCCATAAGTTGAACGTAAATGAATCGCAAAAGGAATGCCATATTTTGATCCCGCTCGACCATTAAAGGTCATAAACAAAGCAACTGCCAATGCACTTATCACCAAAGCCAACATAATATTGATTGGTGAAAGTCCTAGAAATAAAAATCCCCCTACGGCTGTATAATTAGGAATATTATGCACTGAACCCATCCAAAGCGTAAAATAGTTCATTTTTCCCATCATCCTTTTAGACAATGGTTTTGGAAGCAGATCTTCATTATAGCCACGCTCTCGATACCTTTGAAGTTCTTCTTCCGTGATTTGGTAATCTTGGTTTTCCATTATTTCGCCTCCTTTTTAAGCGCTTACACACACTAAGATTCCAAATAATATCTTATTTTTATGTATTCTTTTTGACTAAAAAAATATGATGTGTTTAATTTCTATCAACTATATTTAGTTTCAGAAGCTAAACACATCACTATTATAATCACATGTACTTATTCAGCACTTGCTTTCTTTTTATTCAAGTTTGCTAATAAGAATAAAGCCGTTCCAACTACTAGTAGAATAACTGAAATATAAAAGCCCATTTCTTTTGAACCAGTCGCATCAGAGATTGAACCTGTCAATGTAGGTGCAATAACTGAAGACATCATTCCGAAAAAGTTAAATACGCCAAGTGTTGTACCAATCCCAACTTTGGGTGCATTTTCTCCAAGCCATGAAATAATGATCGGCTCTACAGCTAGTTTTCCTAGGAAACCATATAAAATCAAGCCAATCAATAATAGCGTTGAGTTTGTTGCTTGCACAGTCAATAATAACATTGCTGCTGCTAAAAATTCTAAGATAACAATAAACTGTACTTTTTTATGCATGAATTTATCAGCTAGACGGCTGAAGAATAACGCACCTGGAATTGAAGCAAACGCTACAAGAGACGCAGAAAATCCGATTGCTGCTCCTTCAAATCCACGTTCAGTTCCCAAGAAGTTTGGTAACCAAGTAACTGTCATATAATACGCGTAACAAGTAGCAAAATATAAAATATAAGCAAATAGCATTTTTGGTGAGAATAATTTTTTGATTGAAACATGTTCTTTTTCAGCAACAGGAGCTTCTGGTGCAGCTGCTGCGGCTTCAGCTGCCTCTGCCGCTTCAGATTGTGCTAAGAATTCAGCATCTTCTTTATTATTACGAATAATTGCAACAAATGCCACTAGCATCACAACAATCAATGCTACAGAAATATACATCATTGTTTGCCATGGGAATTTTAATTGAACAACTAAAAAACTAGATAAAATCAAACCTAAACCAGAACCAACAGCTGATCCGCTGTTTACAATTGCAGTAGAGAAACTTCTTTTTTCACGTGGAATATTTTGAGAAGTTAGTGAATATGCTGATCCGTAGAAAGATCCACAACCTAAACCTGCTAAAACACTACCAACATAAATCATTTGAATATTTGTTGCTTGAGAAATTAATAAAGCAGCTACTCCGAAAACGATAAAACCTGGAATCAATACTTTTTTCTTCCCGATTTTATCTACTAAGAAACCTGCTGGAATCTGCATTGCTACATATCCAAAGAAGTAACAAGTAGAAATAAAGCCTAACGCTGTATCCGTGATATTTCCGCCAAGTGACTCATTGATTTGCGGATATGCAGGTGATAAAGCTGAACGATATACCCAGATCGTTACCCAACCTGCACATAACAAAATAACAATTTTTTTCCAATAATCCATTCCTGAATTCTTACTTTTTGCATCCATGTCTTTTCCTCCATATGTTATCTTTTAAATGCGCGATACTAAAAATGTTTGTGCAATTTTTATTTCGAACATCTAATAAATAACTTCCTTATTCCTTTTAATTGTAAGCGGTAGCAAACTTTCATGCATCATTATTTTTCACAAACTTGTTAAAAAGTTTGTGCAAAACGAACAATCACTTGCTCTTTCACACAAACTAGTTTAATTTATTTTTTGTAGATTGATAATGCTGCTTTTACCGCTTCGCCTTTATTGATATCTGCCCCGTAATAGTTAAGAGCACCTTCTAAAGCAGATAATACATGAAGAACATTAGATTTTCTGCTACTATACCCCATATTTCCAATACGCCAAACTTTTCCTTGCAAAGCCCCAAAGGAAGAAGCAATTTCCACACAAAATTCATCTAGCATAAGCGCACGAACTTTTTCACCATCGATTCCTTCAGGAATCATGATCGGTGTAACTGTTGGCATTTTAGTCGTCAAATCACCATAAAAACCTAAACCCATCGCTTTTATACCAGCAACAATTGCTTGGTCATTTTGCGCATGGCGCGCGTAGACATTATCCATCCCTTCTTTGATCATCATTCTAAGGCCTTCATGCAGTCCGTAGATCATGCTTGTCGCTTCCGTATGATGATTGATTCGCTCTTCGCTCCAATAACGCTGTAACTGGCTTAAATCAAGATAATTACTGCTAATATGATTTTCATTGCGAATATCCTTACTTAACCCTAATTCTTTTTGGTAGCGGCTAGTAAGAACCTTTTCTACTCGGTCGTTATAAGTGATCAACGATAAACCAGAAGGGACGCTCACACATTTTTGTGTTCCCGCAATTGCGATATCGACTCCCCAGGCATCTACTTCAAGGGGCACGCCACCATATGTTGCAACCATGTCTACAACAAAGAAAATATCATTTTCTTTACAGTGTTGACCAATTTTTTCCATTGACTGCATTTGTCCATTGGCTGTTTCACCATGAACCATAGCAACAATTTTCGGTTGAAATTTTTTGATCTCTTCAATTACTGTTTCTTGTTCAAATGGTGAGTCCCATTCTTTTTCAAGATAATGAATCTCGGCTTGTGCTCGCTCACAGATTTCTCCTAAAAGATATGCAAAACGGCCATATACCGGAATCAGCACTTTATCTCCTGGTTCGATCAATGCGATTAAAGCAGCTTCTAAACCAGAACGTGATGTTCCATCAATTGCAAATGCTTGCTCATTTTTTGTGCCGAAAGGAATTTTGATCATTTCCTTCACTTCATCCATAATTTGTAAAAAAGCTGGATCAAATTGACCTAAAATAGAAGCTGACATTGCTCTTAATGCGACCGGATGAGCCTCAACTGGCCCTGGTGTCATGATTGTTCTGCTTGGTACTGATATTTCTGAAAACATAACTATTCCTCTTTTCCGTTTTAATTTCATCCTACCTTTATATCCAAAAAAGTCATTGTCACTTTTGAATAAAAAAAATGAATTTTCGGTTATTATGTACAAACCATTCTTGAATCTGCATGCGCTATCATTTAAAATAGAGATATGCTAGGAAATACAATAATATTATGAGTTGATACTTCCTCATCAAAAATTTATCACATGTCTGCATTTTTACTATATACTCTATAGCTTATCAGAAAATGAGAAACTATGCTTGTGAAATTTCCTATTTTTCTGCCAAAGCTGAACGAACCCGCTTTGCTTTTATTTTTATCTAGCTGTACAAATCAATCCTTATGAAAATGGCTAAATTAGCAGTAAAATAACGTTCGTATTAATGCTAACTTCCTAATTTCTACAGGTATAACCAATTTGTTCCACATTTAATAATAGGAGGAAATCCATTGACTACTTTAGAAGATTTATTAAAAATACCAAGATTTTCCGATCTAAAATTATTAACGCATCCTACAAAAGCCAACACAGTTGTTGAAAGTATTGAAATTTCTGAAACTCCTGATGTGGCAGATTTTATTCCAAAAAAGATTTTTCTTTTGACGACTGCCATGGTATACAAAGAGAATCAAAAAGAACTAATTACCTTGATTGATTCTTTAAAGGAACAAGAAGCTGCTGGAATCGGTATTAAAGTTGGACGTTTTATCGAAGCAATTGATCCTGAAGTAGTGGCTTATGCTAATAAAATTGATTTTCCGGTTATTCAAGTACCAAGTACCCAACCTTTAGGTGCTTTGTTGCATCAGCTATTAAATTACTTATGGGATACTAAAACTGAGCAATTAAGCTATGCTCTAGACATTCAAAAACGTTTTTCAGATTTATTAATTCATGATGTGAGCATTGCACGTTTTACCGCTGATTTTGGTAAAATGATCAATACGCCAGTTATTTTAGTAAGTCCTTATCGTAAAGTGATTGCGCACTCAAAACATTTTACCCAAACTTCAAAACCAGCAGAGTATTATGTTGAGCAACTCGTCAGTAAATATAAGACTTGGACCGAAGACAGCCACGCTTCATTTGTGATCAAAGATTTAAATCAAACTCCTTTGCAAATTGCAGGGTTTTCAGTTACAGTAAATAGCTATTTCCCACATTATTTATTGGTTTTAAATCCTGAACAAGTGCCTTATCCAATGTCTGAATTCGCTGTAGAACAAGCCTGTTTAGTCCTGTCATTCATGTTGTATAAAAATCAAAAGGTTCAAGAGTCATTAGATTTTCTCAAAAGTGATTTTTTAGCTCAACTAGTTGAATATCAACAAACGCCTCATCAAACTAAACGCGATTGGCTTGATCTAGGAGCAAATTATGGCTTAAAGAAAAGTACACAATATCAAGTTGTTTATGCTGTTTGCAGTCAAACAACCACCACTGCAACGAAAATCAAATATCAACAAGAAGAAAGCGACGTTGCTTTCCAATGGCTACATGAGACTTTGCCACTTCGAATCAAAGATATTAGTATTTTTAAAGTAAAAAATACGGATCACTTAGCCATTTTAATCCAAAGTAGAGTAAATGATTTAGATAAAATTTTAACTGAATTATCCTTAGAATTATCTAAAAAACTTCCAATTACGTTAACTTTTGCTTTAGGAAATTTATATGAAACTACTGAACAAATTGCTAATTCATTTATCGAAGCCAAAACGGCCTATGAAGAGATGCTCACAATGACAGATAGTCCTTTAATTCATCGATACCATCCTAAAGGAATGAAAAGTCTATTTGAAAAGATGAGCCTTGAAGATATTCATTATTTCTGTGAAACAACGTTAAAAGAGCTTGCTTACCCTGTGGAAGACTCGTTTATAGAACTTCGTAAAACCTTACAATGTTATTTGAGTTTCCAATGTGAGATTTCAAAAACGGCTAAAGCAATGTACCTACACCGCAATACCATAAAATACAGAATCGATCATTGTGCCAAATTACTGGGGAAAAATATCCAAGATCCAACAAATAGTTTGAATTTCCGTTTAGCCTTAGAATTATCTGAGCGATCGAATCAGCATCAATAAGTAAAAGAAAAGAAGCTGTGATTTAACCACAAGAGTCAAATCACAGCTTCTTTTTGGAAAAAAGTGCCTTTTCTATTTGTATTCGTTTAGCCTGTAATTCTTGTTCCTGCTCTACCTAATAACGCTTGGTCAGCCTCTTCTAAAGAACAAATAATAGCGGTCTTGCCTTGTGCTGCAAATCCAATTGCCGCTTCCATTTTTGGACCCATACTACCGTCAGCAAAATGACCAGCATCCATATATTGTTGTGCTTGTTTTACAGAAATTGTTTCTAGTTTTTCTTGATTTTCTTTACCATAATTAATATAAACATTGCTTACATCTGTCAACATCATGAAGACATTTGCATCGATTTGTTCCGCTAGTTTTTTACCTGTGCGGTCTTTATCAATAACAGCTTCAATTCCTTTTAACAAACCATCTTGGTTGCGAACAACAGGAATTCCTCCGCCACCACCAGCGATAACAATCGTATTTTGATTTAATAGCTTAACAATGGCATCTACACCATGAATTGCTTTTGGTTGTGGAGAAGGAACAACACGGCGATATCCGCGACCAGCGTCTTCCATCATCACCCAATTTTTTTCTTGTTCCATTTGTTTCGCTTCTTCTTCTGAGTAAAAAATTCCGATTGGCTTATTTGGATTATCGAATGCTTCATCATCAGCTGAAACTTCTGTTTGCGTTAATAATGTAATAACATTACTTGTCAACCCTTTTGTTTCCAATGAGTTTTTCAAACTTTGTTCTAACATATATCCAATAAAACCTTGTGATTCAGCGTTACAAACATCTAGTGGAAACGGTGGAACTACATCTTTTGCTTCCTCGTTTTGTCTTAAAATATTCCCAACTTGAGGACCATTTCCATGTGTCAAAACGATTTCATAGTTTAATTCTTCTACTTTTGCAACAAGCTCTGTACTTGCTTTTACATTCTCTAATTGCACCTCAAGTGTTGCTTCTTGGTTTGGTTTTAAAATTGCATTGCCTCCCAATGCGATCACGACACGATTTGCCATAATTATCCTCCTTCATTTAATGCTTATTAATTTAATTGTTGTTAAAAAGCCTGCCAGTAAATCAACACCTGATGTGTGCCCTACTGAAATAAGTGATTTAACTACTTTTATAATATGTTCTTCACTGCTATTTGTCGTCAATGCTTCCATCAATTTAAGAACTGGTTCGCTAAAATGTCCTGCTAACGCGCATAACAAATAATGCTTGCTGATATCTGTTGTAACAGAACGTTCTGATAACAGTTCAGTAAGTAATAGGTTCGTTAATATTGAGCTTTGTTTATCCAGTAGCAGTCTCGCAGCAAGATGTCCAACAATCATGTCATCTCCAGAAGGGGTTAGCCCCATTCCTCGACCTAAAAGAAAATCAAGACCTGATTTTTGTTGTGACTGATTTTCAGAACAGAGCTGAATAAGCGCATTTTTAAATGAGTGTTTTCCTTCTAAAAACTGAGCTAAAGACTGTTGATTTCCCGTTACCTTTACTAATGAATTTGAATATGAAAATAGTCTTTCTTGACTTTTTCCCTCTAAGTTTCCGACCACCACAGCTATTGACGAATACCGTTTCCCATGTGTCAGTAATAGATGATTTTTTGAAAAATGCAAACATTTTTGCTCCCAAGTAATTTGTTCTCCAATTTCGATTGTTGATAACACGTGTGAAAAATCACTAGCTTGTAAGTAAATACCATTCGGCATAAAAGGATAGTTAGTGGTCGTCACGACCACTAACTGTTGTTTCCTCTCATCTTGAATATTGAAGCTATTCTTATATTTACTATGGACCCGCCATTTTAGTTCTTCAAAGTTATCCATTAAAAGAAGTTGATCAATAAAACAAGCATTAACAAACAATATCTTCACCTTTTATTCTGTAAAACCTAATTTTTTTGCATAAGCTAAGACAGCTTTTTCAAAACAGTCGATTGGTGGTGTTACAGTTCCGGCACCAATTTGACCTAGACCAGCTTTTTTATTTGCGATCCCTGTATTGATTACTGGAAGAATTCCAGTTTCTACAACTTTTCTCGCATCAATTCCGAGACAAATTCCTTTAAAGTCCCAAGTTGGAACTGGAAAGTTAGGGTTAGTGTCAATACAAATTTCAGTCATTTCATTACTTGTATTCAATGCATCATAGAAACCACCTGAACCAACAAAACGAGTAACTGCTGGAGCTGCGATCATGGCCATACCACCGACACCAAATGTTTCAGTGATAGCACTATCTCCCATATCTGGCGCTGCATCTGCTTCACTAAAGCCAGAGAAATATAACCCTTGCGGTGTGTTAACAGGTCCTGTGAACCATTCGTCACCCATTCCAGCAATACGGATACCAAACTCATATCCATTTCTACACATTGCAGTTACGATTGTTCCTTCTTGAATTTGTCTTGCCCCATCCATTACAGCTTTCGCAGAAGCCATCATGATATTTAAGAAGAATTGATCTGTATCCGCTAAGAATTGTACAACTTCTTCACGTTTCGTTTGATCGATTTCAGTCAATCCAACAATGATCGGTGCCATTTCTTTCAAGAAAGCTAATGATGCTGCAATATTACGTTGGTGGAATTCATCCCCCATAGCAATTGCTTTAGCAACCAACACATTGATGTTTAAGCCGTCTTCTTTTGTTTTTAATGCTGCACTTAAAACAGGTGCCAATGTGTCTCTCATCCATCTCAAACGAGTGATTACTTCATCAGAATAAGCACCAAAACGTAATACTGCACCAATTCCTTCGTTCATCGTACAGAAAGCACGATTGCCATCTGTTTTATTTTCAACAACTAAAACAGCCATATTTGCTGATGTGATTCCACCCATTGGTCCTACAGCATTTACATGATGACATGGAATCAGTTTTACTTCGCCAGATTCTAGCATTTTTCTTGCTTCTTCTTCAGTTTCACACCATTCTTCAAATAATGCTGCTCCCACACAGGCGCCTTGAATTGGATCAACCATTTTATCGTAAGTGATTGGAGGTCCTGCATGAAGTAATACTTTTCCTTCATTTAATTCTGGGATTACTGATTTTGCTGGAACTACATCTAATAAGAAAGGAGAACCAGCAACGATTTTTGCTGCTACCGCTTGGTTTGCTTCATCGATTGTTTTATATGCCATTTGATTTTTTTCTCCCTTATTTAGCTAATGCTACTTTATTTAAGAACTGTAATGCTTTTTGCAAAGTGATATTTCCGCCTGCAACAGGTTGCCAGTCATATTGAACCACTTTACCACCATGATTGATGATTGCTTCAGAGAAACTACGTAAACCAACGTTGATAAAACCTTGATTTGTTAATAATGCTAACATTGCTTCTGTTGGCTCAATTGTAACTGGATTCACTGCTGGTGTTGCTTCAATTGCTTTATCTGTTTGTGTCAATGGATGATCTAGGATCGCTAAAGCTAAACGCACTGCTTGTGCGTTACTGTCACAAAGAATAACGCCAGCCTCTTTCATGATTGTTTCTTGCTCATGAATGTTTTGAGGATCTTCATCCGTTCCCACAATCGTACTGATCACAAATAATTCTCTACCTTCAGCTTTTGCATTTGCTTTGATTTCTTTGATAGTTGGTGCTAATTCTTGTGCCATATTTGCATGAGAACCGTAGCCTAATACAACATCTAATAAAATGATTGCTGTTTCAGGGTCTTTTCCTGCTTCTTCTAACATTTCTTTACGTTTTGATGGATCGATCATTGGATGAGGTTTACCTTGTGTATAAACATCATCTCCTAAATCGATGATTTCATGGCCTTGATTTTTTAAGATAAAGCCTTCAGGTGCATGATCGTCACCTGTTAAAGCTAAACCTTCTTTGATCAACATTGCTGCTTCATAAGCAAGTGTTCCACCAGAGTACAAGCCTTTAACATATTTTTGTTCTGGTTTGAAAGAATGTGCTGGTACAGATAATGTTTCTTTCACCGCTGTAACAGCTTCTTTATTCAATAATTGAATAGCCGTTTGAGCCGCTTCTTCTAATGTATAGGCACGATAAAGATTTTCTTCATGTGATGTTGGTTTTTCGCCTAGGAAAATCGTTACAGCAGGTTTTGAGATGCTTCTTAAAAGATTTAGGACTTCATCACGAACTTCTGGTGCAGGTGGTTTAGAGATCACGACAACCACTTCTGTGTTAGGATCTTTCTCTAATGTCATAATACTGTCTTTTAAAGTGATTCCGCCAATTTCAGCTTTCAAGTCACGTCCACCAGTACCGATTGCATTCGTCACACCGCCACCTAATTTGTGGATGATCGTTGTTACTTCTTGAATACCTGTTCCAGAAGCACCAACAACGCCGATTTTCCCTTTACGAACAGCATTTGTGAATGCCACAGGAATACCATTGATAATCCCAGTTCCGCAATCTGGTCCCATTAATAAAAGACCTGCATCATGTGCTTTTTCTTTTAGACGTTTTTCATCTTCGATTGCGACATTATCACTAAAACAAAAGACATGCTTGCCTTCATCTAATGCTTTTTCAATCTCAAGTGCTGCATGGGTACCAGGTATAGAGAAAACAACTACGCCAGCATCTTTGCCAAGCTCAAAGGCTTTATCCCACGTTTTTACGACTTCTTCACCAGTAGTGTCGCCGCCACCTTTTGTTTGTTCTTCTAAAAATACATCGATTTCAGTTAGGACTTGATCGATCAATGAGTCGTCTTCGATGTCTAAAACGATCACCATATCATTAGACGATGCCTTTTCTAATTCATCGGTGTATAAGCCACCTGTTTTAAAAATATCTTTATTTGCAGGTGTTCCCATCATAACTGAAACATTATGAACGCCATCGATTGTATTTAATTTGTTGGTTAATAACATCAAGACGATTGAATCTTGATAGCTATTTGCTTTAATAATTGTGTGCAGCATTGAAATTCCTCCATTTATTTATTTTGCTTTGCAAAATTTATTCCGCAAACTTATTTTTATGATCATAACGATCATAATGAATATCGTCACTGATTAAATATTCGTAAATATCATCCACAATTTCGATTCCATTTTCTTCATAATTTTTTTCACGTGCACGTCCTCGTTCACCTGGATAGTTTACTTCAGTAAAACCAGGACTTGGGCTGATTTCTTTTAATTCATCCAACATTGTTGAAATATTCTTTTTAAAGACGTCTAAACCAATGAAGAAATCTGGATTGATCACAATGTGAAGCTGACCTAATTCGCGGCCTTTAGATAAATCATGATACATGGAAGAAACGTGTTTGCCAAACGGCACGCCTAGTAAAATCCCCGATAAAATATCTACCATCATCATCAAACCATACCCTTTTGGTCCTGCAATCGGCAATAACGCGTTCACTGCTGTAGAATCCGTTGTTGGATTTCCTTTGGCATCGACTGCCCAAGAGTCTGGTATAGCTTCTTTTTTAGATCGAGCATGCAATATTTTCCCCCAAGCTTGAACGGTTGTTGCCATATCAAATGTAATCACACGATCGTCATTACTAGGGGCAGCAAACGCAATTGGATTTGTACCGAAGTAAGGTTCACTTCCTCCAAATGGTACAACCATTGGGTCAGATTGGCAAACAGAAAGGGCTACCATATCTTGTTCTGCAGCTCTTTCTACATAATAGGCAAGCGCTCCGCTATGAGAGATATTACGAACCCCGACAACAGCAACACCATTTTTCTTTGCCATTTCAATGGCTAGGTCCATTGCTTTTTCTGCAGCAACAAAACCAGAACCATTATCGCCTTCAAACATACCACAGCTAGGAGCTGTTTGCTCAAAAGAAAACGTAGGATCGTTGGTGATACCGCCTTTCGCAATTCTTTCCGAATAATATTCCACACGCATCGCACCGTGAGAATGAATTCCTCTTGCATCTGCAAACGTTAAAACATCACTTACGATTCCTGCATGTTCTTCCGATAAACCAGCTTTTTGTATTTTATCTTTGATTAGTTGATGTAAATCCGCTTTTTTTACTCTCATTTAAAACGCCTCCTTTTATTATCGGTAACAACGTTCCGCTTCGACAGAAAAATAGGAAAAATTGACTGAGGTGCTTTTGGCCTCATTCAATTTTTATCTTTTTTCCGAGAAGCAAGCCCGCGTAGCTAGATGCCATACGACAACAATTCTCCGCTTCGCTAATACTTATACAAACCAACAACATTTTTTATACTATATCTTAATTCCAAAACAATTCTATTTTTTTTCACCAAAAGCATTCGTATTTTCATATCGATCAAAATGAAGTGTGTCACTCTTTAAATAGTCATAGATATCTTTAACGATGTCGATACCATCTTTCATTGATTTTTCATAATTGATTTGATTGATTTCGCCTGGATAATATACTTGCTCAAACCCATCAGCTGCTGGAATGGCATGTAACTCTTCTACCATACCATCCACTGATTCTTTGAACATATCCAAGTCAGTAAAACGTTTTGGATCGATCAAAATATACATTTGACCAACATTACGTCCTTTGCTTATATCGTCATACATTGAAGAAACGTGTTTCCCAAATGGTAAGCCTAAAAGCATACCTGATAAAATATCTACCATCATCATCAAGCCATAGCCTTTTGGTCCTGCAATCGGTAATAAACCATTGACTTTATGGGGATCCGTTGTTGGTTTTCCTTCTTTATCAACTGCCCAAGTATCTGGGATATCTTTATTTTTAGAACGAGCATCCAAGACTTTGCCCCACGCTTGAACAGTAGTTGCCATATCAAAAACAACAGGTTCATGACCTTTTCTAGGCGCTGCAAAAGCAATCGGATTCGTTCCAAAATAATTTTCTTTTCCTCCAAATGGTACGACCATCGGATCAGATTGACACATTGCAATAGCAATCAAATCTTGTTGCGCAGCTTTTTTCACATAATAAGATAACGCTCCGCTGTGACTGATTTTAGAGATTCCCACAGCCGCAACTCCTGATTTTTTTGCCATATCTATAGCATAACCAAGACCAACATCTGCGACGAATTGTCCAGCGCCATTTTTACCGTGAACGATTCCTGAACTTGGGCCAGTTTCTTCAAATTCAATTACTGGATCAAGCGTCACACCGCCTTTGTCGATTTGTTCTGCATAATATTCTACCCTAACGGCTCCATGTGAGTGGATACCGCACGCATCTGCAAATACCAAATGTGTCGCCACTTCATCTGCATGCTCTGGTTTTAAACCAGCTGTTGTTAATTTTTTTTCGATCAAATCATGCAATTCTTCTGGTTTCACTACAACAGTTTCATTCATTCTTAAACTTCCTCTTCAAATTAAATTTCTGGATCACGGTTGCAATCTTTTGAATAGACATACATCAATGGTTCGTCACGTCCTACAGCATAGGCTGCTTGTTGTACGTATGAACTCATAAAGATATAATCTCCCTTTTCGACTGGCATCCACTCATTGTCTAAGTTATACATGCCTTGTCCAGAAAGTAAGTACGCACCGTGTTCTTGATAGTGTGTTTCAATATAACCATGACTTGCTCCTGGTTCAAATGAAAGAATGTGGAAGTTCATATCAAAGCCTAGATCTTTCGGTAAGAAGTCCCATAAAAGAACGTCTTTCATGCCTTCATATTCGATTGGTTCCATATCATTGACATTACCGACTACTTTATGTGCTTCATAGCCTTCTAGTGGTTGATAGCGTTTTTTGTATAAGAAAATTTCAGTATCCGCATCTTGTCCATTTTCCAAATACATCAATGTGCTAGCAGGTAAATAGACATAACCACCTTTTGTTAGTTCATGTGTTTCTGTACCATCATTGACTTTTAGGACACCATCAATCACATAAACAATTGTTTCCACACCGTCTCCGCCAAAGCCACGTTGGTTTTTACCATCTTTGTGTAGCGTAATAATATAATCGACAAAATTTGCACCTAATTGTTTTGATCCTAAAATTGAACAATCACAGTTTTCAAAACCTGGAATCACATTATTTACCAATCCATCATGAGGAATCAATGCATAATTATTTTTTTTGATCACAGCTCTAGATGATAATAAACCATCAAGATAACCTGTTTGATTATTTTTATAACCCATTTTTATTTTTCCTACTTTCTTTTATTTATATGCTAATTCGTATAAGGCACTTGCAAGTACTTTGACACCGTTGACCAAGTCATCGATATCTGTTGCTTCTGCTGGGTTATGACTAATACCATTAATACTTGGTACAAAAATCATAGCCGTTGGGAAGTGTGGTGCAATAACTTGTGAATCGTGACCTGCTCCACTGTGCATCACTTTATATTTCATGTTTTCAGCAATAGCTGCCGTTTCAATCGCAGTCACAATTTCTTCATTCATCGGTACTGGCGCTTCATCCATCCATAAATCGATATCGATTTCTAAACCATGTTCGGCAGCAATTTTTCTCATTAATTCTTCAATTTCTTTAGTAAATGCATGCAATTCTCCACTATCGGTATGACGACAATCCATTGTAAATAGAACTTCACCAGGTACTACGTTTACAGTATTTGGTTTTGGTTCAACTTTACCGAAAGTCAATACTAATGGATCACCGACTTCTAATGCACGATCGATTGCTTGTGAACAAATCTTAGCAAAAGCATAAACAGCATCTTTACGATAGCCCATTGGCGTTGTTCCAGCATGATTTGCTTCACCTTTTAGAACGATCGTATAGCGTCTTTGACCTGCAATATTATTCACAACACCTATTTGTAAGTTTTCTTTTTCAAGCACAGTTCCTTGCTCGATATGAATTTCTACGAATGCTTTAATATCATCTCTTGCAGCTTTGCTTTCATCTCTAAAGTCAAACCCGTGACGTTGCATTTCTTCAACGAATTTCAAACCTTCAAAGTCAGAGATTTCAATAACATCTTCTTTTTTCGCTTCGCCGACGAAGTTTTTACTTCCCCAGAAAACCGTTGGGAAGCGACTGCCTTCTTCTTCAGCCATTGAGATAACTTCTAATGAACGTTTTGGTTTACCGTATGTTTCTAATAAATATTGGATGGCAACATATGCTGCGATGACACCAAATTGGCCATCTAAGTTCCCACCATTGACAACAGTATCAATATGAGAACCTGATAAAATCGTTTCTTCTGGATGTTCTGTTCCTTCTACTCTACCAAAGAGATTACCGATTTCATCAAATGAAGCTGTCATGCCTATAGCTTCCAAATTTTCTTTCACAGTTTTTTGCGCTTTTAACCAAGAGTCAGAATACAATAAACGTGTCATTCCACCTGTTGGATCGTTACCAATATTAGAAATTTGATCGATATTTTCCTGTAAAACTTTTTTTAAATCCATTAGATACATCTCCCTCTTTTATTATCATAACCATTGTAAGCGGTTGCCGACTTTCATACACTATCCATATTTCACAAATTAACTACTATCTTTGTGCGCATTAAACATAAAGACTGAGGCTATTTGGGTTAAAATAGAAATAAGTTAGTGAAATTATCTTTATTCATAGGCTAATCTTTGGAAAAAAGATAAAATAGTAGTATGACATAATAATATAAATTCACATTTTTCTGTTAAAAGCTGAAAGAAACATTGCTTCCATTGGTTGCTTGATATTGAAATACACTCGGAGCATTGTTTCTTATAATTCAAGGAGGACTTTTTATGATAAAACAAGAATTCTGTTATAGCCAACTGAATGATTTAGACTTGTCTGTGACCTTTTATTCAAAACAAAATGACTCTTCTGCCAAAGCTACACTGATTTATTTGCATGGTGGCGGACTTCTCTACGGTAGTCGGGATGATTTACCAGAAACCTATTGTGAGCTTTTAGTGGAGAAAGGCTATAATTTGCTGACCGTTGATTATCCTTTAGCACCTGAAGTCAAACTGCCAACTATTATTAATTGTTTAAGAGAAGCCATTGATTGGTTCTTAAAAAATTACCAATCGATTTTAGGCTTGGAGCGTTCAGATTATTTCTTGTTTGGTCGTTCAGCTGGCGGGTTTCTTTCCTACCTATTATCTGCTCGTTATGCTTTACCAGAGCAAAAAGGATTGATCAGCTTTTATGGTTATTATGATTTGATAAACCCGGCTTTCAGTCAGCCAAGTAGTTACTATAATCAATTTCCTAAAATAGCACCGCTAACTGCTCAAGCTTTGATTCAGCCTGAACCAATTGCAGGTGTTTCTATCAATGAACGATTTTCACTTTATTTATCTGGTCGACAATTTGGTAACTGGTTGAGTTATCTAACTAACTCTCCTAGTGAAAAAGAAACGTTTAGTTTAACTGATACAGAACTTGCCCAACTTCCACCTACATTTTTAGCCCACAGTTCTGCTGATCAAGACGTTCCTGTTGAAGCATCTCGTATTGCCAGTAATAAAATCTCCAATGTTACTTATGAAGAAGTCGAAAAACTTCCTCATGATTTTGACGGTGATCTTACTAAAAATGAAGGGCTTAACGTTTACCATGCTTTGATTGAATGGCTTGACAAAGTATTAGCCACAACTTGATTTTAACATAATTGATTGATTCTTTAACTTAAAAAAAGACATTCCCGATCACTCAGGAATGTCTTTTAAATTTCGTTTATTTTTCAGTTGCAGTTTCAGTGATAACTTCTACTGCACGTTTCATGCGGATATCATGTTTTAACATGTCTTCTGTTAAGACTTTTTTAACTTGATCGATCGGCATGTTGTATTGTTCTGATAGTTCTTTGATTTCATTATCCATATCTTCTTGAGATACTTCGATATCTTCTGCTTTAGCGATCGCTTCGATTACAAGGTTTGTTTTCGTACGAACTTCTGCTTCTGCTTCAAATTGTTTGTGCAAGTCAGCTTCTGTTGTTCCAGTTAATTGATAGTACATATCTGGAGCGATTCCTTGACGTTGCATGTTGTTTAAGAATTCATCCATTGAACGGTGAACTTCATCATGTACCATTACGTGTGGTAATTCAACGATTTCAGCATTATCAACAGCTTGACGGATAGCTGCTTCGTCTTTTGCTTCTGTTGCAGCAGCTTCTTTAGATTCTGTTAATTCGTTACGGTATTTTTCTTTTAATTCGTCTAATGATTCTACTGAATCGTCAACATCTTTCGCAAATTCATCATCTAAAGTTGGTAATTCTTTCGCTTTCACTTCGTGAACTTTCACTTGGAAAACAGCTTCTTTACCAGCTAAATCTTCTGCTTGGTAATCTTCTGGGAATGTTACTTTTACTTCAACTTCTTCGCCAGCTTTTTTGCCAACTAATTGTTCTTCAAAGCCTGGGATGAAAGAGTTAGAACCTAATTCAAGAGAATAGTTTTCGCCTTTTCCACCTTCAAAAGCTTCGCCATCTTTAAATCCTTCAAAATCGATTACGACAGTGTCGCCTTCAACAGCTGCTTCGTCTTCTTTGATTACTAATTCAGCTTGTGCATCTAATTCACGTTGGATGCGTGCATCTAAGTCTTCGTCTGTTACTTCACGGTCTTGTTTTTCAACTGTTAAGTTTTTGTATTCGCCTAATTTAACTTCAGGTTTTACAGTCACTTCAGCAGTTACAACCCAATCTTCCCCTTTATTCATGCTTTCAACATCAATTTTAGGTTGTGATACAGGATCGATTCCAGCTTCTTTCACAGCTGCTTCGTAAACTTCTGGTAACACTGCGTTCAAAGCATCTTCATATAATGCTTCTTCGCCGTACATACGGTTGAATACTTGACGTGACACTTTCCCTTTACGGAATCCTGGTACGTTAAGATTTTTTTTAACTTTATCGAATGCTTGTTTCAAGCCTTTTTCAATTAGAGTTTGATCAACTGAAAAAGTTAACACACCATCATTGGTGCCTTTTTTTTCAAATTTCGCAGACATTTGTTTCCCTCCGAATAACTTAATTTTATACATGAATTTATGTTATGCATACCTTTAAATAGTACACTATCACTGGATAAATGTAAACATTTTAGGTGAGAAGAAGGGAAAATAAACTGATTTTTTGAATTGTAAAATGAATTACTTGATAAACGAACTAGACTAACTTACTTATTTCCTAGTATTTTCCAAAAAATTTTAAAGAGGCAATATTACTTATCTGCTATTCAATCAAACTGAAAACGGACTGTAACTTTTTAGTTGCAGGCCTTTTCTTTCATTTTAATAATCAAACTGACGATAATAACGTCTAATATCTAACGGATGGCAATTCAACTGTTCAACATGAGCATCAATACGTTGTGTCACACAATGCATCAGCAAGAATGACAAAACTCTTCCACGATATTTGTCACTGATTCCTGCGACTGGATAATCCTTTGAATCAATAATCGTATAGTTAGCGCAAATACGCGGTAACAAATTCGCTACTCTTTCAGACAATGGACGTTGTTCATCCTCACCAATAAATAAAGTGACTGCCGTTGTTTCCTCCACAATTTCTAACGTTCCGTGTAAAAACTCAGCAGCATGGATTGATTTTGAACGTAGCCAACTTTGTTCTTCCCAATAGCACATTGCATAAGAATAAACTGCGCCCCATTGATTACCCGCTCCGATAAAATAATGCATATCATCGTGACGATGGGCTTGGGCAAATTTTAACCCAAAGTCATCCGCTTTTTTCTCAGCTTCAACTAAACCAACAGGAAGATATTCTTCTAGTTCTTGATAATATTCTTCATAATCATCAAATTCGCTATTATTTTTCATCAATCGATCTGCTATCATAAAGAACTTGATTTGTTCCGTTCCTGGTGCTGGATACGTCACAACATAATCACATTTTTCTGCTAGAATACTTCCTTTTGCATCAATAAAACCGATCAATGTTGCCCCAACTGTTTTAATTTCTTCCACCGCTTTGACAACTTCTTGGGTTGTGCCAGTTACTGAAGACAAAATAACGATCGAATCTTTGGTTAAGCGACGATTGCCAGTTGTATAATATTCAGCGGCATGCTGTACATAAGCAGGTAGATTACTTTTTCCATTAATGTACGTCACTGCTTGCATCGCTGAAGCATAGGTTCCGCCAATACCAAGATAATAAATAGAGTCAAATCCTTTTCCCCACACTTCATCAACTATTTTTTCGACTTGCGGACGTAGTGCTAACGCTCCTTTGATATCTTCTATTTGCTTTGTTTCGTTAAATTTTAACATTGTTTACGCTCCTTAAATTTTACTTTTTAATACTTGGTCAAAATCATCAAAAATTCGTTTATTTAAATCAATTCCTTTACCTGTCGCAATTTGATACGCGAGGTATTGGAAGGGAATCACCAATAAAAGTGGACTGATTTTTTCAGGTGTTTTAATTGATAATCCTACTGTTTTTGAATCAGTTTTCGCTTCCGTGGTAATCGTGTAGCAATTCCCAACATCGTTTCTTAGATAATTTTTTAACGCTTTGCTTCTATCATTCAGTACATTATCATTTTCTATAAAAAATAGTGAATGTGTGTTGTTTGCTTCTAAATAAGGTCCGTGCATATAGGCTTCAAGTTCAAATCCTTGTGAGGGTAAACGTACCGTTTCAGTAAATTTTGTTTCAAATTCTTTAGCTGTTCCAATGTTAGGTCCGTAGCCAATCGTTATAAAACGTACCCCCTTACTTAGATCCGCTTGATTTTCCAACCAAAATTCACTCGTTTTTTCGATTACCAGATTGATTTGACTGATTGCTTTCTTTAATGCCAACAGTTCATTTTTTACTGTAGATTGATCAATTGACTCGCTTTGATAAGCGATACGTAACCCTAATAACATTAAATTCAACACAGTTGCTAAATAGCCTTTTGTAACAAACCCAACCGTCTCGATTCCCATATTTAAATCTAGCACTTCATCCACTACTTGACTGATTGGGCTACTTGTATTGCTAGTTAGAGCAATCGTTTTGATTTTTCTAGTTTGTGTTAGCTTTTGTACTGCCTGAATGGTTGATGCACTTTTGCCACTTTGTGAAACTGCTATGATCAAGTCAATACTCGGATCGATTTTCCCATAGTGGAGAAAATTAAAGGGTTCTTCTATTTGAACATATACAGGTGCCGTTTGTTCTATATAATATTTTGCAGATAGACAAGCATTATAAGAAGAACCTGTTGCTAAAATCAAACAGTGTTTAACATTTTTCACCTTGATTTGTGTGATATCAAATGAATTGATAATCGTTTCTAACGTTTCTTGTTCTTCATTGATATAATCCAACATCGTTTCCACTGAATCTCACCTCACTCTACTTTTCACTTAAAAAATTCCAATCAAGGAACCTAAAATTCCGACGACTGCCATTCCACCAAGAATTGCCAGGGGTTTTACTTCTTTTTTCAAAAGATAGAAAACTGCTCCAAAAGTTGCTAATGGCAATAGTTTAGGCATGATATCATCAAAAATACTCTGCACTGTTACTGCTGTTTCTCCACTGCCACTGATTGTGACTGGAATCGAAATATCGATCATCGAAGCCGTCATTGCGCCAACTACCATCAATCCAATGATTGAAGCGCCTAAAGTCAAGCTTTCCATCATCCCGTTCGCTTGAATCTTTTTCAAGAAACCAGTTCCTAATTTATAGCCCCAACCAGTAAATAGGTAGCGCAAAATAATATGTGGTACGTTAAAAATCAGCAAGAATAAAATGGGGCCTAAAATATTTCCTTGTAGAGCTAGTGACGTTCCAACTCCGGTCGCAATCAAACGTAATGTTCCCCAGAAAAATGAATCTCCTAACCCTGCCAAAGGACCCATCAATGAAGTTTTAATACTATCGATCGTACTCACATCAAATTGTTCATCTAGTACATTTTCTTCTTCCATCGCCGTATTGATCCCTAATATCAAGGTCACAATATGAGGTGTGGTATTGAAAAAGGCTAAATGTCGTTTCAGAGCGTGAGCCATATCAGACTTTTTAGGATACAATTTCTTCAAAATTGGAATCATCGCAAACACATATGCCATATTCATCTGACGCTCGTAGTTCCAAGAAAATTCCATTTGGAAAGACCGCCAGAAAACACTGTTCAATTCTTTTTTCGTGATTAACTTTTCCGTTTGTTCTTTAGAAGTCTTCGTCATCATCCATAACCTCCCCGTTTGATGTTTGGATCATTTCATTGCCTTTATTGTGGTTCATGATATTGACCACGATCACAGCTGTGATCGCCCCTAAAATTGCAATCCCTGTAACTGGTATTTCTAAATAAGCCATCAAAGCAAAACCTAGAAAAAAGTATGGTGCTACTTGTTTATTGATCAATAAACGTGCCAACATTGCAAAACCAAGTGCTGGAATAATACCCGTTGCAACGGATAAACCATGTTGAACAAACTCAGGAATCATATCTAATAATCCCTTGATTGTGTTACTCCCTACAGCAAATGAAATGGAAACAATGAGTGCTAACATCAGAGACAAACCAAAACCTGCCGCCAAATGCATTCTTTCTACCCCTTTATAATTCCCATCATCCGCGTAATTATCTGCTTTTTGGCTCATCGTTGGAATCACCAAACCCAGATAGACATTTTTCAAAATCAGCGTTAATGTTGCGATTGGTAAACCTAAAACCAATGCAGTTTCTGTTCCAGCGCCAGCCGTGATTGCAAATGCTGTTCCTAAAATCCCCCCTGTCACCACATCTGGGGGAATCGATGCTCCTACAGAAAAAGAACCAATAAATGCTAATTCCAAGGTTGCGCCCATAATAATGCCCGTTTTAATATCCCCTAAAACAATTCCTGTAAACAATCCCGTCACGATCGGTCGGGACAAAAGCGATGTACCTAAGGCATACTCAGACTGAGCAATAAATGCGATAACTCCTAACAAAATTGCTTGTACAATCATTTTAATCTTCCTTTCTAAAATGCATCTAAAGCAGCAACTTTTTTATCATTAGGGACTTGTCTAATCTCAATATCAACTCCTTCAGCGATTAATTCTTTAACCAAACTTTCTTCACCTGGCGTTATATTTACCGCCTTAGAAATGTTTCTAGTTCCTTCTCTGACTTTCATTCCACCAAGATTAATATGCTTGATTTCAGGACAAGACTTCGCCAATTTATACGCATCTGCCACACTTTCAACGACGATAAATAACTTATATTTATCTGTCACGCCACTTTGTAAAGCACTGATTGAATCTTCGATCGTTTTAATCACTAATTTAACGCCTGCAGGCTTGGCTAACTTGATCGTCGTTTTGCGAATATCATTTTGCGGTACATCATCATTGGCAATCAAAATACAATCTACCCCTAAACTTTGGGTCCAAGAAAATGCCACTTGTCCATGTAATAAACGGTGGTCTACACGTACTAATTTAATCATGATTGATTTCCTTTCTCTTTTAGAATTCTTCTTCTTCGTCTTTTGCTTTCAATAAGTTACAATACTTGATCGTTTCTTGAGACGTTTTTATTGCTTGTATAATCAAATTTTCTAAAGAGTCTGTGATTTCTAATTGAGTATAAAGTTCAATTAACAAAGACAAATTCAATCCAGAAATTAAATACACATTTGGCTCTTCAACATACTTAAAAAACTCATTGTTTACGCTACCACCAAAAATATCTGTGATTACGACCAATTCATTTTTACGATTTTCAGCTATAATTATTTCTACCGTTTGAGCTAAATCAAAGTCTTCTCTCATATAGGCACAAACAACTTCTACATTTGTTGATTTCCCACAAATCAGTTCTAAAGACGTTCTGATACCTTGTGCAAAATTCCCATGTGTTGCTAAAATAATTTTTCTTGCCATCCTGCTCACCTCACTTACACTTTATTAATAGCAAAAAGGGTGCCAACTTTAGTGGCACCCTTCGTTTAACGATTAAAAATCACTTTCATCGCTGATATATTCAGTGTTTTCAAATAAAACATCATGAACATAAAAAAGTTCTGAATCTGGAATATCGACACTATAGACTTTCTCTATGACACTAAATGCTTCTTTAATCTCTTGTAACTCTTTTTCATGACACTCCTGCAACATGTCAAAACCACTATATACTTCGATTGGTACATTGCGAATTAGGCGTTCGACTAAACAACTTACATGAACATACAAGGCCAATTTCCGATCATTACTAATCCGATGACCCCAACCTTCTTCTAACTGTTTCAAAAATCCCTCAATTTGTTCGATGATTTTTTCTGTATCCAAAATCGTCACAGATTGAATCACGCGATCCAACGAAAAATTACGAATCAATTGATTGCTAAACTCTTCTTGAGAATCTAATACTAAATTGTTTTTTAACCAATCCAACAAGCTCTCAATCCCGATACCAGCAATCAAATCCTCTAATGAAATGAACGGTACACCTTCCACAGCTGGATTAGCTGTCCCGACGATTCCTAATACATCATACAAGGAAAATGCTTTTTCAAATTCGACTGGATTGCATAGTTGCCTGAATTCACAGGGGATAAGTTTTACAGAAGTCGTATCTGGCAAACTTTTTTCAAGTAAATTACTAATTTGAACAGCCGTTCCAATGCCCGTGGCACAAGTCGTGAGGATGATTTTTTCTTTTTTCATTTCTGGCTGAATGATTTCCCATTGATACTGATGACTGCTTATCGCTTTGGCTGGGATTTCACCAAGTTGCTGTTGTCTTTGAATGCCTTCTCCCACTGCAATCGCTAAACTAGTGGTTACATTGTTCATCAATACGATTGGTGCCGTGGTTTCTTTTGAAAAATAACGATGGATTTCTTTTAGAGAGCCCATATCAAATAAAATAATCAACCCGTTTGACGTATCATTTCGCTCAATATATTGCATTAGTTTCTCAGCAATTTTCTTTGGCGTAACATCTAATGGCATATCAAAGGATTGAAATAATAGTTCATTTAACATCCGATTCGCTACATTAGCAATACTGCTAGCAGTGGCGTAGCCATGTGCCACAATTACTGCTTTAGGATAAGAAGTTTCTTTGGTATAGCCTAGATTATCAATGTAAATTGATAAAATAATCCGATCCATACTGGAAACTTCAATATCCAATGACGTCTTGACTAAGTTTAAAATCTGTTCTGCATATCGATAACTATTTGGTAACTGCGCTTTGATATCCAGTAACAACATCTCGATCAGCTGAACCCTCTCAATTTCTGGTAACCATTCCACGTATCGTCGTTGAAATAGATAATGACTGATTGCATAAACTAAGCTGCCATTAAAACTAATTTGATAAGCCGATTCAATTTTTTCAAGCATCTGCCGCATATGCTGTGTAATAAATAGCAACATCTCCTGTTTTTGATCTCTTTTTGTTTCAAATAATAAATAATCAAAAAGATAATCGATTTCTTTTGAGATCAAACCAACCGAGGCGTTGATCACTGATTGATTATTAAGATAAGTTAACAAGATTTTTTCGTAACTTTGGATAATTCTCTTTTGTTCTGGTTCACTTTCTTCAAGTAAATACTCCAAGTTACTTTGACTATCGATTCTCAAAAGCGATTCTGATTCTGAAAAAGTAGTTTCTTGATTTTCTTTTAGTACATAATTAGGCAAAGAATGAAGGGTGATTGGAATTTGTACTTTTGCATGATTGACTGTAAAACTTTTAGCTGTTATGATTTTAATCAAATTTTTTAATTCTCCTACGTTGCCTTTGTATGAACGATTTTCTAACATGCTGATAACCTGTGGTGAGACGATCAATGGTTTTAAAATTGTTTGCTGTTCTTCAAAGAACGACCGAATGATCAATTGTTTTCGTTCTGATTGAGTTCGTTCATTAAGCGCTGGAATTTTAATTTGTACTGGAATTCGTCTTAAAAAAGTAGTTAAAAAGGTACTGCTCACCTCTTCGGTCGTTGCAAAAGCTAAGCGACAATTCACTGTGATTGGATGATTACTTTCCCCCATTTTGTAAATAATTCCTTGATCTAAAAAGGTAAATAATTTTTCCTGACCTTCCGCACTTAGACGGTGAACTTCATCCAAGAATAAAAAACCATTTGCGGCAGCTTCAAAGGCGCCCATTTTTTCATTATCTGCACCTGTAAATGCTCCTTTTACATGACCAAATAAATGACTGGTCAATAATTCTGGGTTATCTGCGTACTGAGCGCAATTCACTGTGATAAAAGGGGCATCACTAGTTAATAAATCGTTGGCTAAACAAAATTGATATAATAATTGAACTAAATAACTTTTACCTGTACCACTTTCTCCAGTTAACAATAGCGGCAACCCACCATTAGGATACAACGCCGCCATTTTTAATTGCTCAATGGTTTGTGCTAAACTGCCTCTATTACCAATCACGTTCTGAAAAAAATCTATTTTCTTATCAAAAATTGGTTTTTCCTTTTCGATCTCTGATAAGTTTTGATAAAACGAATTTATTAATGGATAGTTTTGTAATTCAAATGTTTTTTTATGAAAAAAGTAAACAGGACGTGTATTGACTTTGACTAAGATTCCTTCGTCCGCAAGCTGATTCAAATAATGACTCGCTGTATTTCGTTTAATTGAGAATTTTCCAGCAATATCAGATGCCGAAAAAATATCGCTTACATTTTCAGGATTGAAAAAAGATGTTTGATTTTTTAGATAGTCTAACAGTTTTTCTTTTAACATATGATCCCTCCTACCTTTATCATAGCGAAAGTTTTTGGAAAAATATATCTCTTTTTTTGCCAGACATAAAAATTATTTTCTTATTCTGACGATACGTTGACTATACGGGCAAAAAGTGAATTATTTGGCTCTGTCATTGCTCCCTTAAAAATGTACTGAGAATAATCATCTAACTTTATTTCCTCTTATTTTTAACATAGAGAACAAAAAATCCCTGGAAGAGTTAAAGTCTCTTCTAAGGATCTGATAATCATTTATTTAAGTGTCTTTTTGGCATACTAAAACAACTTATTTACTAATTAAACAATGTATCATGTAACTTTTTTGCATAACCATCTGTCATATTACAGATAAAATCAACCGCCATCTTCAAACGATAATAATCTTTTTCAATATCGGAACTAGATTTAGTTTCTCTTTTATACAAAGCTTCTGCACTTCTCGATAAGTTGTTAAATAAGCGTTCCTCATATTTATTCATTGATTCTTTATCATACTTTAGAACCACTGGAATAAACTCAGACAATAGTCTATTAATAATATTAAATCCTAATACTTCTTGATCTAGTATTGTTTTTGTATGAAAAACATTTTACTTCATCACACTCTTCATTAATAATCTCACCATAAAAAGTGCCTGCCATAATCTCTTCATATGACGGAATTACCTGTAATTTATAACTTTATCTTACCGCACCGCATTAACATTCAGCTTCATTTTCTACCATTGTTACAAATTTTATGTAGGCACAATCAGTTAAATTACCAAAGGATCTAACTTTTTTTCGGTAACATTAATAAAATTCAACGAATTTTGTATCATCTTCTTTTTCTAATCTTTTATTTCTTGTTTAATAACTTACCTATTCTTACTTCATAATAGTTATTGTTTCAATTCTTTTACCATCACTATTTCATAAGGCTCATTTGTCGGGAAAAATCCCCCAACTGTTTTAAAACCCAATTTAAGATATAAATGCTGCGAATACTCTTCACTGGAAGTTGACAGCATAAGTTCTTTAAACCCTTGAACGAACATTTCACGTTCAAAAAAATGCATTACATCTGTCCCATATTGTTTACCTCTAAAAGGTTCCAAGATAAACAACATATCCACAAATGGAATAGACTCCCAAAAGAAACTAAATCTAAGCCAACCAATCATTTCGTTTTCTTCAATAATCAGAATTCTATTTTCCTCAATGGCTAATCGAAGTCTTTCCTGAGGTATGTGAGTATCATGTATCGCTAATAAATCTAGATCCATTAATGTTGCATTCCGTATCATCCTTGATAACCTTCTTTCATACAGCTTTATAGATTGATTATACAATAAAAAGTATGTTTCATTTCTTAATTATTCACCTTACAAAAAAATGAGCCAAAACTATTCAATAGTTTTAACTCATCAATCTTTGCTTATCTTATTTCCCAGTAATTGAATCCCAAAGTCCGCTAAAGAAGCCTTTAATATTCTCCCAAAGTCCTTTAGATTTCTCCTGAATTTGTTCTTTCGTTTTAGACAAATCTAGTTGATTAACAAAATCTTCAAAAATATTTTTGTCTTTCATATCACTCATCAAAGTCGTTAATTCTTTCACCTGATCTGATGACATTACATCTTTGATTCCTTGACTTTGCAAGGCATTTTCAACTGTTTTTTGAATATCTGCTTGCGTCAGATTTTTACCATCAGCCGTTTTTGCTGCCAATTCTTTTTTCGCTTGTTCTTGCGCTGCATTCAAGGCTTCATCGGAATAACCATCTTTGTCTTTATTTTCTTCTGTGATCTTAGATAGTACGTCCATTTCGTCCTGCGCAACACCTACGCGGTCTCGATTGATGATTCCACCAGATTCTTCGACGATTTTATAGACACCTGCTAAAGCTCCTGAACCATCAATTGGCACAGCAGATGCAACGGTTAATTTGGCATCTGTGATTCCTGCTGTCAACGCCGCATTTTGATACTGGGCTTCTGTGATTTTCGTGATATTTTTAGGTGTGGCGATATCTACAGATATTCCAGCCCCTTTTTTCTGAGTTTCCATCCGAACAGAACTATACACTGCCCATTCTGGTGTAAAACCACCATCAGGGATAAAACTCATCAAATCCTTGCCATTTGTTGTATATTGGGGTGTTTCACCTTTAATTCCTAATTCTTTTAACGTAAAGTCCTTTTGCTCTTGTGTTAATGCGTTACCCAATGCAACTGCGTTGATTTGTAGAGTCTGCTCAGAACTTTGCGTCGTCTCTGTATTACTAGAACTTACTGAAGTACTTTCTGCTGTGCTACCTTGTGTCGCCAATGCTGTTTTACCAGTGTATAAACCTGTAGTGATCAAGAGTAGTGCCATCGCTACAGTGAGTTTTTTTTGTTTGTTTTTCATAGAAGCCTCCTAAAAGATTTACTGGTTCCTTACTATACAACAATAGTTTTAGTTATTTCTTAAGATACATCAGGTTTAAGAAATTTTTATTGATTTTCTTTTAACACTCTCATTCTACCATCTTCTTATGATTTACAGCTTATAAAAACATCCTAAATGACAATATCTAATCAATGAATGAAAAATCCGTAAAAAATCTAAAACAAATGCTGAAATAATAAATGGAATTGTCTTGTAAATTTAACAATCAGAGCTTCCTGATCCACCCCAATGATCGCAATGATTAAAGTTGTTGATTTTATTCCAGCAAGATACGTTGCTGAAATGAACGCAAGCAATCATTACAATTCTATTTATACAAAAAAGCCACATCCCAAAAATATAAGTTGGCTTTTTTCTGATAAAGTTCTTTTCTATTCTATAAAACTGAAGAAAACAAAAATGACTTCATTACTACGCTAATGCTCTTTTTATAAAATCCATTTTACTACAATCGATAAAGAATATACTAAAACTAAAACGATGAAAATTATTCTATCTTTTACTGTCAACTTCTTCTTGAGATCAAAATAAACAAAAAGAGCTGACACAAAAAGCATAACTATTGAAAATAATGTAGACAATAAATTTAGCATAACTATTCTCCAACTTTCTAGCTTTGCCAAGACTTAACCTTATACAGTAACGCCTAAGCCATGTTTAAAATAACTACTTGATCTCTATTTTTATCGCAACTAAATTAAATTTATTTTACCATTAGAACGAAATACATTCAACATACTTATCTATTATTTCTTTGGACAAAAAAGCTTTCGCAATTCAGAATAAATTCTGAATTGCAAAAGCTTTTATTTACTATTTACTTCGTATACTCTTTAACCAAGTCAATAACTTCTTCCATTGTATCGCAGTCATTCAACGCACGATCCGCAAGTTCAGCCATTTTCTTAGTGTCTAGACGTTTCATTAAGCTACGAGTTTGAAGAATAGATGTCGCACTCATTGAGAACTCATCTAAGCCCATTCCTACCAATAATGGTACAGCCATTTGATCGCCACCCATTTCTCCACACATACCAGTCCATTTACCTTCTGCATGAGATGCATCAATCACGTTTTTAATCAAACGTAGAATTGATGGGTTATATGGTTGGTAAAGGTAAGAAACGCGTTCGTTCATACGGTCTGCTGCCATTGTGTATTGAATCAAATCATTTGTTCCAATACTGAAGAAATCAACTTCTTTGGCGAATTTATCCGCAATTACAGCCGCTGCAGGAATTTCAATCATGATACCAACTTGAATCGTATCAGAAACTTTTGTTCCTTCAGAAACTAATTTTGCTTTTTCTTCTTCAAAGATTTTCTTCGCTGCTCTAAATTCTTTTAACGTTGCAACCATCGGGAACATGATACGTAAGTTACCGTGAACAGAAGCACGTAATAATGCGCGCATTTGTGTACGGAACATCTCGTCGCCACGTTCAGACAAGCTGATACGTAAAGCACGGTAACCTAAGAATGGGTTCATTTCATGCGGTAATTGAAGATAAGGTAATTCTTTATCTCCACCGATATCCATTGTACGAACCACGACAGGTTTGCCGTTCATGCCTTCAAGTACTGCAGTATAAGCTGTATATTGTTCATCTTCTGTTGGGAAATCTGGAGAATCCATGTAAAGGAATTCTGTACGATATAAACCAACAGCTTCCGCACCATTGTTGTGTACGCCATCTAAATCTTTAGGAGTACCAATGTTTGCAGCTAACTCGATGTGTTTACCATCAGCAGTTACTGTTTCAGCATTTTTTAGTTTTTCCCATTCAACTTTAAGATCAGCATACTCTTTGCCTTTTGCTTCAAAGTCAGCTTTTTCAGCATCAGTTGGGTGAACGATAACATCGCCATCGATTCCGTTGACTGCTAAAATATCGCCTTCTTTGACTTTGGCAGTGATTTCTTTTGTTCCTACGATTGCAGGAATTTCAAGAGAGCGAGCCATAATCGCTGAATGTGATGTGCGTCCGCCAATATCCGTTACGAATGCTTTCACATACGTACGATCTAATTGAGCAGTATCACTTGGTGTTAAGTCATGGGCAACCACAACTACCTCTTCGTTGATCATTGAAGGATTAGGAAGAGTAACACCTAATAAATGAGCTAAAATACGTTTTGCAACGTCACGGATATCTGCTGCACGTTCTTGCATGTAGGCATTATCATCCATCGCTTCGAACATGCCGATATACATATCTGTTACTTCTTTTAATGCTGATTCAGCATTTACTTTGTTATCTTGAATGTTTTGTTTGATTTGACCGATCATTTCTGGGTCAGCTAAAACCATTAAATGTGCATCAAATACTTGCGCTTCTTCTTCACCAAGGCTTTGCGCTGCTTTTTCTCTGATTGCTTGCAACTCAGTCGTGGATTTTGCTAAAGCATCATCTAAACGACTTTCTTCAGCAGATGTATCATCTACGGATTTTTTGTCGAAAGATAAATCAGGTTGAACTAACAGGTAAGCTTTAGCAATAGCAACACCATCACTTGCGGCAATTCCCTTTAGCATTTCAGACATTATTCTGACAATCCTTCTTTTTGCATTGTGTCTACGATTGCTGCTAATGCATCAGCTTCGTCAACACCGTCAACTGAGATTGTTACGTCTGAACCTTGGCCAACGCCTAAAGACATAACGCCCATGATTGATTTAAGGTTAACAGATTTACCTTTGTATTCTAAGTTAATATCTGAGTTAAATTTACTTGCAGTTTGTACTAATAATGTAGCTGGACGAGCGTGAATCCCTGTTTCTGCTACGATGTGAAATTCTTTCTTTTCCATATAAATCGGTCTCCTTCGTAAGTAAAATAATTTTTTATGTTAGGGTTTTCCTTTCTTGATACGTTTCAAATGAAACTAGAATCTGGATAATACCCTTTCAATTTTTAAGATTACCATTTTTTGTGAGTAGTTACAACACTTTTCACCTATTTTTTATCAAATGAAACGATCAATTATTTTGCTTCTTTTATATAATGATATATAATTCGTCCATTTAATCCGGCTTCCCCAACAAAAGACATTCTATCGGGCAGATTTTTCCAAACTTCTCTAAAGGTTGTAAAATCTTTTGGCTCTACAACAAGTTCAGCAATAGTCCCTTCTTTCAAGGCATTTATTTGTTCTTCAAATGGATTTTCATACATTGATTAATCACAGCTTTCACTTTTATTTTTAGACTGAAGATATTGTATGACAAAAATAGATATTTGTCTAAATTATACCTAAAACCTACATAAACAAACCTTAATAATTTCATAAAAACATAATAATTTCAATTAAGTGTAAACTATGCAACCTATTAATAGGATTTCCCACTCTATTTATCAGGCTACTTAAAAGTTCAATTGCTTGATTCTTGTTAAAAAGATGCTATAATATTCTCAAAGGTCAAAAATGGTCAGCAGACTGTTTGACTTTAGAACAATGACTTTGATACATGATTAGTCTTATTATGAAAGGACGTGTTTTATCCTATGATTTGTCAAAATTGTCAACAAAATCCAGCAACGATTCATTTGTACGCAAATGTTAATGGCCAAAGAAAACAATTGGACTATTGCCAAAGTTGCTATCAAAAATTAAAAGCACAAGCAAATGATAATCAACCAACAATGTCTCAACAAGATCCATTTGGTTTTGGAAGTTTAGATGATTTATACCGCTCACTGTCTCGTCAAATGCAAGAACAGCAAGGGAATCCTAACGGTCAAATCCCTCCTACTCAATTTGGGGACGGAAATGGCTTTAACGGAGGTCAACCGCCAAGAGGAGGGGCAGGTCAATCTAACGGGCTATTAGGTGAATATGGCATCAACATTACAGAAGCAGCTAGAAACGGCAACATTGATCCTGTCGTTGGCCGTGATGAAGAAATCAAACGTGTGATTGAAATCCTAAATCGCCGCACGAAGAATAATCCTGTCTTGATTGGTGAACCTGGTGTCGGTAAAACTGCCGTTGTTGAAGGTTTAGCACAAAAAATCGTAGATGGCGATGTACCGCAAAAATTATTGGACAAAGAAGTTATTCGTTTAGATGTGGTTTCTTTAGTGCAAGGAACTGGAATCCGTGGTCAATTTGAAGAACGTATGCAAAAATTGATCGAAGAAATCAAGCAAGCAGAGAATGTCATTTTATTCATCGATGAAGTCCATGAAATCGTTGGAGCAGGTTCTGCAGGTGATGGTAACATGGATGCAGGGAATATTTTGAAACCTGCACTTGCTCGTGGTGAGTTGCAAATGGTTGGAGCAACAACATTAAACGAATACCGCATCATCGAAAAAGACGCTGCTTTAGAACGTCGGATGCAACCGGTTCGTGTAGATGAACCGACAGTAGATGAAACAATCGCTATACTTAAAGGTTTGCAAAAACGCTATGAAGACTATCATCATGTGAAATACACTGATGAAGCGATCAAAGCAGCCGCAATCTTATCGAATCGTTATATCCAAGACCGCTTCTTGCCTGATAAAGCGATTGATTTGTTAGATGAATCCGGTTCTAAAATGAACTTGACGATCCAAATCGTCGATCCTAAAACAATCGAAAAGAAACTAGCAGATGCCGAACAACAAAAACAACAAGCTTCAGCAGAAGAAGATTTTGAAAAAGCGGCTTACTACCGTGACCAAATCAATAAATTACAAACAATGAAAGACAAACAAATCAGCGATGAAGAAACACCTGTGATCGATGAAAAAAATATTGAAGCAATTGTCGAACAAAAAACAGGTATTCCTGTCGGTGATTTAAAAGAAAAAGAACAAACACAATTAAAAAACTTAGCTGTCGATTTAAAAGCACATGTTGTTGGACAAGATGATGCAGTCGACAAAGTATCTAAAGCAATTCGACGTAATCGCGTTGGTTTAGGCAAACAAAACAGACCTATCGGCTCATTCTTATTTGTAGGACCAACCGGTGTTGGTAAAACTGAATTAGCGAAACAATTAGCATATGAATTATTCGGCTCAGAAGATTCAATGATTCGTTTTGATATGAGTGAATACATGGAAAAACACAGTGTATCTAAATTGATTGGTTCACCTCCAGGTTATGTTGGTTACGATGAAGCAGGACAATTAACTGAAAAAGTACGTCGTAATCCATACAGCTTAATCCTATTGGATGAAATCGAAAAAGCGCATCCGGATGTCTTGCATATGTTCTTACAAATCCTTGATGATGGTCGTTTAACAGATGCACAAGGCAGAACAGTCAGCTTCAAAGATACGATCATTATCATGACCAGTAATGCTGGAACTGGTAATGTAGAAGCAAATGTCGGCTTTGGTGCTGCCCGCGCAGGACTTACAAAATCTGTTTTAGGACAGTTAAATAATTTCTTCACACCTGAATTCTTGAACCGTTTTGATGGAATCATTGAATTTAAGGCGTTGAGTAAAGAAAACTTGATGAACATTGTTAGCTTGATGTTAGATGACGTCAATAATTTACTTGCTCATCAAAAAATCCATATTGATGTTCCTACAGATGTCAAAGAAAAATTAGTTGATTTAGGCTATGACCCTGCAATGGGTGCACGCCCTCTTCGTCGGACAATCCAAGAACAAATCGAAGACGGTATTGCTGAGTATTTCCTAGATCATCCAGAAGAACATCAATTGATCGCCAAACTAAACGATGATGGAAAAATTATTGTTACTGGAGAAATCGCTGTAGATCCCAACGAGAATAACGACACTACATCAGAAGAAGAATAACATGTGAAGTCAATCAGGCAAACTGATTGACTTTTTTGTGTTTTCCAAGACAAATTTCTTTTTATTTAAGCTAAAAAAAATTATAATTAAGATGCATAGAATTTATATCAAATTTTAAAGAAGACTATTCCAGCTTTCTAAGTCTGTGAATACTCTGTTTTTTATTATTAACATACAAATAAAGAGTTAAACCGAGGTGAAAAAAATGAAATTAGTCAATGTAACTAACAGTTACAAACAGTTAGTCAATAAACAACTAGAAAATACCGATGCATACTTTGTCAAAGTTTATTCAGCGGGTAACACGACCGTCGTTTATTCAGAAGCTACTCAACATGCTGAAATCTTGGTTGTAAATAAAAAACGTGCTGTTCGTAAAACTGAAATCAATGAAATTCTAACTTACTTCTTGAAACGTATTCCAAAAGAAAAATACGACCGTGATCAAATTTCAATTATTGAATTAAAAGACGTTATAGAAATTTCGATTCCGATGACTTCTAGTCTTATTGAAAATTAGACACGTACAGCTAAAAAGCCAGTTTATCACTTATATGATAAACCGGCTTTTTTATTTAATTTAAGATGTGTTTTTTATAATAACAATATAGTTCCTCAATAGAGTTACTCATCAAAATATCCATAGCCGCTTCGACCTGTTCTTCTGTCCAATCGAACCATCTCAGTTCTAAAAGCATCTTAATTTCATTATCTGAGAATCTTTGTTTTATCACTTTCGCTGGATTACCACCAACAATCGTATAAGGTGGCACGTCTTTTATAACCATAGAACCTGCTGCGATTACAGCTCCTTCACCAATCGTAACACCTGGCATGATCATCGCATTCATCCCAATCCAAGCATCACTTTTAATGACTGTATCGCCTTTTGGTTCATAAGATTTTTCTACATGACTAGCAAAAGGATAAACAGTGATCCAATCTGGATGGTGATTGTGATTACCACCCATTAAAATCGTGGCACCACCTGCAATGCAAACATAATTTCCAATAATCAATTTATCTAGATGCCAGCCCATATCTCTGACAGGATCAAAGGCCGCTCTTGTTAATGGATCTCCCCATAAATAACGAACACAACCATCTTCAAAATTCTGATTGCTGTAGTAACCAGAATAATAAGAAAAATCACCGACCTCTATTAATGGATTCGTCACTAACTCTTTCAAATAGACTGTATCTGACCATTTTTCAAATTTATTATTGTTCTTCATTTTTCTTCCTCGCTTCTAAGTTAGATTATACTTTTGACTTAGAAGCTTGCTACCACTGAAACATTTTTTAATAGTCTTAAACGACGACTCATATTTATCACTCCAATAATGTTGTTGATTATACGTATTTGTTGCTTTAAAGTCAAATGATAAAAAAATCGTTCCTATCAAAAGAAAATTGATAAGAACGGTCAATAAAATAATCTTACATCAAACTCTTCAATTCAACATCTGGATATTTATCTGCAAACCAACGCATAGCAAATTGATTTTCAAATAAGAACAACGGCTGATCAAAGCGATCTCTTGCCAAGATATTCCGGCTAGAGCTCATGCGTTCATCTAAATCAGCTGGATCGATCCAACGAGCGATTTTCGAGCCCATTGGTGTCATGATTACTTCTGCATTATATTCATTCAGCATACGATGTTGGAACACTTCAAACTGCAATTGACCTACCGCGCCAAGAATATATTCTTCTGTTAAATACGTTTTATATAATTGGATTGCACCTTCTTGAACGAGTTGATTAATCCCTTTATGGAATGATTTTTGTTTCATCACATTTTTGGCACTAACTTTCATAAATAACTCTGGTGTAAATGAAGGTAACTCTTCGTACTGAACTTTTAATTTTCCTTCAAATAATGTATCCCCAATTTGATAATTACCCGTATCGTAGATTCCGATAATATCCCCCGCTACAGCTTCTTCTACATTTTCTCTAGCATCAGCCATAAATTGGGTTACGTTACTTAATTTGATTTTTTTACCAGTTCTGCCAAGTGTCACGTCCATTCCACGTTCAAAAGTACCTGAACAGATACGGACAAAAGCAATTCGATCTCGGTGGGCAGGATTCATGTTTGCCTGAATTTTAAAGACAAAACCTGAAAACTCTTCTTCATAAGGGCTAACTTCTTCTCCCTCTTCTGTCTTATGACCATAAGGTGATGGCGCAAATTGTAAGAATGTTTCTAGCATTGTTTGTACACCAAAGTTAGTTAACGCTGAACCAAAGAAAACTGGCGTTTGATCGCCGCGAGCAATTTTTTCCGTATCAAACTCGTCTCCTGCTTCAACCAACAATTCAACTTCTTCTAATACTTGTTTGTACACACTATCTTTATGCAACGGTAAATCACTTGGAATATCACCATCTACTAATGGAATGAAACGTTCTCCATTATTATTTTCAGGTCGATAAACTTCTACACGCTTGTTGTAGATATCATATAATCCTTCCAAGCCTTTTCCCATACCGATCGGCCAGTTCATTGGGTAAGATTCGATATCTAGCAATTCTTCTAATTCTTCAAGCAACTCTAACGGTTCACGACCATCTCTATCTAATTTATTGATAAAGGTAAAAATCGGTATTCCACGTTTTTTGACAACTTGGAATAATTTCTTTGTTTGAGCTTCAATCCCTTTGGCGCTATCGATCACCATGACAGCACTATCCACGGCCATCAACGTTCGGTACGTATCTTCTGAAAAGTCTTCGTGTCCAGGTGTATCCAGAATGTTCACACGTTTTCCATCATAGTCAAACTGCATCACAGAACTGGTTACGGAAATGCCTCTTTGTTTTTCGATTTCCATCCAGTCAGATTTTGCAAAGTTTCCTGTTTTCTTTCCCTTGACAGTACCTGCTTGACGGATTGCTCCACCAAATAATAAAAGCTGTTCTGTAATCGTTGTTTTACCAGCATCCGGATGGGAAATAATCGCAAACGTACGACGGCTATCTACTTGTTCTTTTAAATGTGGATTATTCATTTGTTACTCCAATCTATTATTATTTTCTAAGAAAAAATCATTATTATTTATTTAAAGGATCTCTACATCGGAAAATTCTCCTTACTCTTTATTATTCAACTAGTGTAGTATATCATGGAATTACAGTAGTTTTCAAAGTCTTTAGCTAAGTTTCAAAAAAATCAAAGAGACCAAAGTAAAATTCAATGAATTTTGCTTTGATCTCTATTAATTGGGGAAGAAATTGATCTTAATAGTTATTTTGCTAAAAGACTAGCATTATTACTAAAAATTGCTTTACAGTTAGCTTAGGTTAAGTATAAAGTTATGGACTTAATTGTGCAAATGTCTGTTTTTTTTGCTAAACCGTTGTATAACACTGTTATTTCGTTATTTATATAGATCACAGTTCTTATTAATTATACTTATAAGTATTTAACATTGTTATTAAACCATATATTTTTTTATAAATTATTCAAATTAGTTCCATACTTTTCACTATATTGATAAACTTATTTTAAAGGAGGAATAAAATGCTAGAATCGATGATGTTAGAAGACACCGCTAAACGTAAATTGACACTATTTAAATTGTTGACCATATTTTCTAATAAGCAACATAGCATCAATTTTTTTGAAAAAAGGTTAGATTATTCTTATAGCCGAGTCGTTTATCTTCTAGAATTGATTCAACAAGATCTCACTAAAATGATTGGAAAAAAAGAAGAAATTTTACAAGTGAACGGTGTGCATTATAAACAAGATATTTCTTATGATATGTATTATCAGTTTTTGATTACCCAAAGTGTTCCCTATCAATTATTAATCTCGATTCTTTTTTATCCAAATGACAACTTAGCCAAATTTTGCGAGAAAAACTACCATAGTAGAACTACCGTTGTTCGAAAATCCAAGTTGTTAAGTGATTATTTTAAACGGTTCAACATCAAATTGAATATCTCTCAATTAAGCCTTTCCGGTGATGAAAAGGTTATCCGAATAACATTGTACACACTGATCTGGTTAGCTTCACAAGGGACTAATCTACCAAAAATCAACAATAATCCAATCGATTATAAAAAAATCACCAAAATAATCAGTCCGTATTTCCCTGACAGTTACAGCTATTCAGCTCACAAACAAATCACCTTGATATTGGATATCGTTTATCTAAGAGTACACTCTGGAAATGTATTGACAGAAAAAACAACGATTGATCCTTATATTCCGTCAAATAAAACTTATACAAAAGCTTTATTTGGCGATCTGATCTGCGAGACAAAAACTTTGGAAGCAGAAGCTCAATTCGCAGCATATTTATTAATTTCTACACCAAATTTTTTCAGAAATAATGACTATCGACTATCATTGTTAAATATTTATTTAAAAGAACAGACAAATTCAGCGACTAAATTATTAGATGAATTTTGCACTTTATTTAGTAATGAGTTTGTCCCTAGTGACTTTTCTTGGAATGACGAACCCATTTTATTTGGAAATGTAGCAAATATTATTTTATCTGCTTCAATTATTGAACAACCATTTCCAACTTTGTTTCATTTGATTAATCATTCGCTTTATTCAAAAAATGAATATTACTACCGTTTATTCACAAAATTTAAAGCTTTATTTCAAAAAGTTTCAAAAAGAAAGAACTTTAGCTGGCTCAAAGATAATATTGAGCAATTATCAGACACATTAGCTGCCTTGTTAGTGCCACTTTATGAATCATTTCAAGTAAATAATATTGTACGGATTGCATTAATTGCAGAGTCTAATTATTTACTTGTCCAACCATTAACACAGTTTATTGAAGAGTTACCTTTTGTTCAATTAGTTGCTTATCAGGAGAATCAGTTATCTTCTTTTGACTTTATCGTCGCTACTTCTTCGTATTTAATACCAGAAGAATGCCAAAAACCATCATTTGTTTTTCGCTTTTCAGCTGATAACGACGATCAATATATTGGTCTCTACCAAGCGATCAAAACCATCCATAATAAAAAAGACATTAATTCTATTTAAACTAAAAAGGATAGTTCAAAACTAATCTCTAGTTTTGTCCTATCCTTTTTGACTTTTTTATCTTCTTGGTTCGTCATCTTCCATTTCTTTACGGAAAAAGCGACGGTATTCTTCTGGTTCTTCATCAACGATTTCTTCATCATGGAAAACCACTTTTAATGCTAAAACTCTTGTTCCTTCCATCTCTTCAGAAGTCAGTGTGATATTTCCAACGTCAAATGACAACTTCTCACCTTCATCAGGAATTGTGCCTAATGCTGTAATCAAGTATCCCGCCATTGTATCAACATCACTCATATGCAAATCTGTTCCAAATGCTTCATTGAATTCATCTATCAGCATTCTTCCTTGAATTAAATACTCGTGATCATTAATCTTAGAGTATAAATTTTCTACTTCATCTGTCTCATCATCGATTTCTCCAACGATTTCCTCTAATAGATCTTCTAATGTAGCTAAACCAACCACGCCGCCATATTCGTCTAATAAAATAGCCATTTGATTTTGGGTTCTTTTTAGCTCATACAATAGATCATCGATAAAAATCGTTTCCGGGACAAAGAGCGGTTCTTGTATAATATTTTTTAATTGAATTTTGTCAAAGCCTAATTTATGGGCTGCTTTTAATAAATTTTTAGTATGAAGAACTCCAACGATTTTGTCTTTGTCTTCATTGTAAACTGGAATTCTTGAATAGTTTTCTGATAAAACGGCATCGATATTTTTTTGAATGTCATCTTCAATATCGATCATAAAAGCATCTGTACGAGGAACCATTACTTCACGAGCAACTTTTGTATCTAAAGAAAAGACACCTTGAAGCATTTCTAATTCATCGTTATCTAAAACACCTTCTGATTCCAACATATAACGCATTTCATCACGTGTCATTTTTGAATCGGCATCATCAAATTTCATCGGTGTAAGTTTTGAAAGTAGATCTGTTGAAGCTGATAATAACCATACGAATGGTTTGGCCACAACACCTATAACACGAACAAAACCCGATGTAGCTTGAGCTACTTCTTCTGATTTATTCATAGCAATTCGTTTTGGATACAACTCACCAAAAACGATTGATACATAAGTCAACAACGCTAAAATAATAATATTTGCAATATTTTTTGCAGCAGCACCGCCGCCTAGAACAGGAGCTAATTTTGCTGATAATGAATCAGCTAATGAGGCACCAGATAAAATATTGACTAAAGTGATACCAACTTGGATCGTCGATAAAAAGCTTGTAGGATCTTGCAAAACTTTTAATAATTTCTTAGCTTTTGCATCTCCTTCTTCTGCCTTTTGTTCGACACGATTCTTATTTACAGAAACTACCGCAATTTCTGAAGCTGCAAGAAAAGCGTTGATCAATGTCAAAACAACCAATAGCAAAATTTGCGCGATAAGCGACTGACTCTCGGGGTCAGCATTATTCATAATGTTTTCTCTCCTTAAATGTTTGCGGGAATGACTATACGAGCTTATTTAATTAAAAAAATTAAAATTGTTGAATATGATTTTTCTTATCCTATTCATTATATTTTTTCATAATAACTAGTTCGTAACGTAGACTATTCCCAAATCTAGAAAGGGTTACTTTCTTCGTTTTAAAAAAACGTGACTACATGATGTAGTCACGTTAAAATCGTATCACAAATGGCTTCCGATTTCAATATTCACAAACTATTTTTCCTTACTTGGTGGCGAATTTATTTCGCCGGCTATTTCAACGGCAGGTTCTTCTGTTGCTTTAGTTTGGCTATACATCGTATAAACATGGACAACAATTGTTTTACAGACTGCATAAAATGGTACTGCTAAGAAAATACCTAAAAGTCCAGCAATATTTCCTGCGACAAGTAAAATAATAATAATCGTCAATGGATGAATTTGCAAAGATTTACCAATCACATTTGGGTAGATAATATTGCCATCGATTTGTTGTACGATCAACACAACTAGACAACAAAGTAATGCTTTAAACGGTTCATCAAAAACTGTGACAAAAACTGCAGGGGCAAGACCGATGTATGGTCCTAAGTATGGAATCAAGTTGGTCACACCAGCAATTACGCCAAATAAAAATGCATAACGGACACCGATCAATGAATAACCGATAACAGTAAATGTTGCAACGAATAAACATTCAATCGCCTGACCACTAATATAACTTGATAAGGTTTTATTCAATTTACCTAATAATTCAACAATGTCATCTTGGCGCTTTTCAGGTAAAAATCTTTTAACTCCTGGAACTATGCGATCTCCATCTTTTAACATATAAAATAAAATGAATGGAGCTGTAACAATAATGATCGTCGTTGAGGCAACCGTTGATACGATTGAACCTAAACTACTGGATAATCCGCTAATAAACTGTTGAATAATATTGCCATAAGAAATATCCAGTTGATCAATATATTTGGGCAAGTCAAAATCTTTAAAAATAGGCAACTCAGCCATTTGATAAACCCACGCCTCAACCCCTTTAAATACATCCGGCATGTTAGAAGCCAAACTAGATAGTTGCGAAACCAAGCTTGGAATCACACTTACTAAAAGCAATACAAGTGCTACAATCAAAAGTAAAAATACGATCAAAATCGCAAAAATTCGTTTCATATTCGTTTTCATCAATAAATTGACGATTGGATTTAAAATATAATACAAAAAACCAGCTACCAAAACTGGGGCAAATAATGTTGAAAAGAATGTTCCTATCGGTGTAAAGATAAAATTGATCTTTGATGATACAAAAATCAGCGTTGCAATCACCAATAATTCTGCTGACCAAAAAAATAATTTTGACTGTCTTAATTTTTCAAACAAAGATGATCCTCCTTTAGCATTAAAAAATTCTCTGTTATTCTTTTTACAAAAAATAATTGCTTGTTTATAGATTCTAGCATACATTTTCCTAAATAAGATAGCAATACTTCTTTGTACCTATTTTTGATCTCTATATTTTCTCAATTCATACAAAAAACATCCGCTAAATTGGATAATACGGATGTTTTTTGCAGAAAATTTTAATTACAAAAATAAATTTATTTTTTGAAAAATCCTTTTACTTTATCAGCCAAACTGCCTGCATCAATCTCGGGAATCATGGCTTTTAACTTTTCATAATGTTCACCAAGATCATCTTTGTGGTCATCAAGGAACTGTTTAGCTTTTTCAAAATTTCCTTCACCAACCAAGTCTTTTACTTTTTGCACGATTTCATCTGTATTCATTATGCACACAACCTTCCGTTTTTTTGTTATTTATACTGTACACTGCTGATACTTTTTTTACAAAAGATAAACACCAACCAATATCAACGTTCTAATGTCTGATTTTTTGGGGTATAATAAACGAAATACTTATAAGAGAGGTGCTAAATGAAAATCGTCCACACTAAAGATACTATGAGTGATATCTACTTAGATGCTGTTAAAATCCGCCGGCAAGTTTTTATGATTGAGCAAGGCGTTCCCGGTGAGATTGAAATTGATAAATACGAAGCGGCTTGTATTCATTTTGTTTTGTATGGTGATAATAACGAAGCTATTGCTACTTGTCGTTTGTTGCCGCTAGAAAATGGATTGATAAAATTACAGCGTATGGCTGTTCAAAAAGATTTTAGAGGGAATGATTATGGGCGTTTGATTGTAGCTAGTGCTGAACAGTTTGCAGACGAGCAAGGATACAATGCGATCACTTTAGGTGCACAAATCACAGCTCTTGGGTTTTATGAGAAAATGGGCTATACCAAGGAAGGCGAAATGTTTCTTGATGCAGCTATTGAACATTATCAGATGAATAAACGATTTTAGATTTCAAGTAAAAAAGAAGTCAAAGCAAAACTTAATCAGTCTTGCTTTGACTTCTTTTCTCACTTTGCATCTTACATTGGCTATTTCTTTGACAGCTCTTGATAACGCTTATACCAGATATCCACATAAGCTTCAGAGAAGGGACCTTTTTCGTTATTAATCCAATCGACTAGCGTCTTAACATTTTCTTTTAGAATAAAATCGATATCTTCTGGATAATCCATAATTTTACTGTGAAATTCATACTCATCCACATCCAATAATCGTTTTTCGCCATCAGGAAAAACTTTGATATCCAGATCATAATCAATATACTTCAATGCTTCATCATCTAAAAGATAAGGTGATGCTAAATTGCAGTAATAAGAAACCCCTTTTTCTCTAATCATCGCTATTATGTTGAACCAGTATTTTTTATGGAAATAAACGATAGCTGGTTCCCGAGTAACCCAACGGCGTCCATCAGACTCTGTTACCAAAGTATGATCGTTCACGCCGATTAAAGAATACTCGCTTGTTTTTAATACCATAGTATCACGCCATGTTCGATGCAAATGCCCATCGTGTTTGTAACTTTGGATCGTTACAAATTCACCTTCTTTTGGAATTGCCATAGTCCCCCAACTTTCCCTAGTACGAAAAATCATTTCTAAAAGCTACTAACTTTTCGTTTGGGTGTTCATTACACCGATATCAACATAATTATATCATAATTTTCAACTTTGCATACTAAGGAGTTTGCTTTCTCATCACAATGAAGGGGAACTATTAAAATAAATGGTTTGATTTTAGTTTTTTTGAAGGTTAATTGGTTATGATTTTGAAGAGGAGTGGGGTCTATACAGAGCTAGACATTTCTTGTGTTCCGACAACAGGTTCACCTATATTATTTCAATCCACTAGCTCTATACAGAGCTAGACCCTGTGTAATCGGGTGTAGATCCTTGATCTGTTTATTTCAATCCACTAGCTCTATACAGAGCTAGACTTTTACAGGGATCATATAAAGACGATCATGCTTGATTTCAATCCACTAGCTCTATACAGAGCTAGACGAAAAGTGGCGAGTAGCTCAAAACAGTTTTGGGGAATTTCAATCCACTAGCTCTATACAGAGCTAGACAAAGAGAATAAATTTAGTCAAGCTTATATGCGTATTTCAATCCACTAGCTCTATACAGAGCTAGACCAGGGTTTATAGCAACCGTAACCCCAAACTCTAGATTTCAATCCACTAGCTCTATACAGAGCTAGACTGTGAAAATACTGCAAATACCTACCATATTTCCACTATTCAACTATTAATCACAGTATAACATTAAATTAAAATGAGAAAAACCCTGTTTTTCCAACTAAAATCAGCAAAATTTTGGTGCGGACCTCCTAGGGGTTTTATGGGCACTTAGGGTTCGCACCTCAATTTATTCTTCTATTTTAAATTCTTGTTTATAAAGTTCTACCATTTTTTGCTGAGGCTTCGGAAAAACATAATTTTGAAAGTCTTCTTTTTTTGACCAAATTTGATTTTCACCTGTATCTAGCTTCCCAGTTTGGCGTCCATAGAAAACTAAAATATGCCATTTTAAATGACTAAAAATATGAATAACCTCTCCTAGAGATCGCTTTTGCCAAACAACTTGAGAATAATCTTCAAAAATTGCTGTTTTTTCTTCAGCAACTAAAAGCGGTTCTTCAAAATCAAATGATAACTGTTGCTCTTCTCTAACCGATGTCTTTTGTAGAAAATCAAAACGCTCTTTACTAACTTCTTCTATTGGAAATAGCCACATATTAGCCAATAATCCTTTTGCACTACGCTGACTCAGTAAAAATTCTTGCTCTTTATTTTCAATAATTCCACCGACATAGTAGACATCTTTTGGTTTCAACTTTTTTGATTTGACTGGAAAATTCGTCATTGTATTATTCTGATAGCTCAAACAATAAGACTGAATCGGGCATTCTTCGCACTTTGGCGACGTTGGCGTACAAATTGCTGAACCTAAGTCCATCATAGCTTGGTTAAAATCACCAGGACGATTTTGATCAATTATTTTATACATCGCTTCTTCAAACACCTTGCGGCTACTAGGTTTGGCAATGTCATCACTGATTTCAAACAAACGGCTCACAACACGCATAACGTTGCCATCAATTGCAGGTTCCGGGATTTGAAAAGCTATACTGCCGATTGCACCTGCCGTATACGGTCCAATTCCCTTTAATTGACGAATTTCTTCAATTGTTTCAGGCATCTGACCATTAAATTCTGTCATGATTTGTTGCGCTGCAACTTTTAAATTTCTTGCTCTAGAGTAATAACCTAAACCTTCCCAAGCTTTTAACAATCGCTCATCTGGTGCTTCAGCTAAATCCTTGATTGTCGGAAACCACTCCATAAAACGATAATAGTAATCGATCACTGTATCAACTCGAGTTTGCTGCAGCATAATTTCTGAGATCCAAATGCGGTATGGATCTAAATTGACTCGCCAAGGTAAATTTCGCTTTTCCTTTTCATACCAGGTGATAAATTCTTCTTGAAATGACTGGAGTTTATCATCACTCCACGTCTCCCAATATTTTTCATTCTTCATTCTCTAATTCCTTTTCATCAAAATATTGCTGAATCAAATCTGAGTCAAAACGTTTTTGGAAAAGTCCTTGTTTGACTTTCATTAGGCGTTTATAAGAATCTAATTTACGATGCTTTTCCCATAATTTATCGCCTTCTTTTCTGATCACATCTAATTCTTGGTCTTCATCTTTTTCAAACGATAACTCTTCTAAAGCCAAATCGATCACTTCACGATTAAACCCTTTTTGCATCAGATGCATTTGAACTTTTTGCAAAGCATCTTTGAAACTCTTTGTTCGATAACGTCTCATTGCTTTTTCAGCAGTTGCTTTTGCTACTTCTACTTGTTCGTCCATAGTATAAAAAGTTAACCCATGTTGAATGTCTTCGTCATTCAAGCCTTTTCGTTTTAATTGTTGTTCAATCATTTTGGGTCCTTTATCACTTGTTCGCATTAAGGTTCGAACATAACTTTCACTAAATATTTTATCGTCTAAAAGGTTCATTTCTTCTAAGCGAATCACGATGTTTTTTCGATCTTCTGGTAAAATTTCCTTTTCTTTCAAGTAATCTAAAATTTCTTTTTTTGAACGTAATTGGTAGCTTAAATAATTTAAGGACATTTGCAAGCCCACATCATAAGAACCAGCTTTTTTTATTTTCTCGACCATTTCATCCGATAATTCTTGTCCTTTTAACAAACGTTGTCGGACTAAGGTATCCTCAGATACACGTAATTTTTCTCCTGAAGATAGCCAGATAAGATAAAACTGACCTTTGTCTTTTGTAATTTTCGTGATTGTTTCCATCTTTCTCCGCCTTTCTAGTGAGAACGTATATTCTACTATAACATAAAATTGACAGAAGCTAAACTAGGCAAATTGTGCTAAAATAAGAACTATCGATATATTTGATTAATGGATCTACGGATCAAAAGGATGGAATTATGACCACACAACTATTAAAAGAAGGACAAACGATTCCTTTAAAAATAAAACGTTTAGGTATCAACGGTGAAGGCATCGGCTATTATAAAAAGACCATCGTTTTCGTACCTGGTGCTTTACCAAAAGAAGATGTCTCTGTAGAAATCACAAAAATAGCTCCACGTTTTGTGGAAGGGCAATTAAAAAAAATTGTAAAAGCAGCACCTGAACGTGTTGTACCGCCTTGTCCAGTTTACGAAGCCTGTGGTGGATGTCAGCTGCAACATTTGGCTTATCCGGCACAACTACTCTTTAAAAAAGATCTATTAAAACAGTCACTAAATAAGTTCAGACCAAGAAACTATGAACATTACCATTTACCAAAAACAATCGGAATGAAAAATCCTTGGAATTATCGTAATAAAGCACAATTTCAATTGCGGAAAATCGATGGTGAAGTTGAAGCAGGACTTTATCAAGCCGAATCTCATCGTCTAGTTCCAATCGATGATTGTCTCGTTCAACAACCTGCAACAACCAAAGTAATGAATGCTTTGGTAGAATTATTGAACAAATACCAATTACCAATTTATAATGAACGAAAAAATAGCGGCATCTTCCGAACTTTAATGGTTCGTGTCGGTGTTAAAACAGATGAAGTTCAAGTGGTATTTATTACCCAATCCGTAAAATTCCCACAGAAGAAAGCCTTAATTGAGGAGATCACACAACATCTTCCAGAAGTTGTTTCTATTATGCAAAATGTTCAAAACAAAAGAACATCAATTGTTATGGGCGATGAGACAATCCATGTCTGGGGGAAAGAGAGTATTGAAGAGCAAATCAACGAAGTAACCTTTGATTTATCTCCTAGAGCTTTTTTCCAGCTAAATCCAGAACAAACAGAAGTATTATATAGTGAAGCTGTAAAGGCTTTAGATTTACAACAAAATGAAACCGTTGTTGATGCCTATTGCGGGGTTGGAACAATTGGTTTAAGTATCGCTAAACAAGCCAAAGAAGTTCGTGGAATGGATATTATTCCAGCGGCGATCGAAGATGCTAAGTTGAATGCTGAACGCTTAGGCGTTACGAATACCCATTATGAGGTTGGAACAGCTGAAGAATTGCTCCCTAAATGGCTTCAGAGCGGTTTTAAACCTGATGCAATCATCGTTGACCCTCCTAGAACCGGATTGGATCAAAAATTACTAAAAGCTATTTTAAAGCAGCCTCCTAAAAAGATGGTCTATATTTCTTGTAATGTCTCAACACTTGCAAAAGATTTAGTTGATTTGGCTAAAGTCTTTGACGTGAAGTATTTACAATCAGTTGATATGTTTCCACAAACAGCGCGATGTGAAGTCGTCGTGAAATTAACTAAGAGATAATTTGATAATAAAAAGATCCAACAATCAAAAAAATCTGGTTGTTGGATCTTTTTTAAGCTCACTGCTAAAGTACTTCCACTATGCATCAAAAAAAGTTAAAGATTTCAAAGGATTTATTGTTTAGTTAATTAAACACAATTACTAAATGATTTACGTTATAGAAAAAAAGGCTAAGAGAATTTAATCTCCTAGCACTTTTTCTTATTGATTCACTTAGTTTTTACCTACAAAAAATGATACTACTGCAACTAAAATCACAGCACCAATAATTGACGGAAACAATGCCATACCGGCAACTTGAGGTCCCCAACTTCCTAGAAGTGCTTGACCAATCGATGAACCTACAAGACCTGCAATAATATTGAAGATCCAACCCATTGATTTACCTTTACTTGTGATCGCTCCAGCAATTGCTCCGATAACGCCACCTACGATTAAAACCCATAACCAATGCATACATATGACCTCCCTTACAAATAAAATAATATTAAAAATGATTACTTAATTATGCTAACAGATTATTTATTTTCTTGCGAAAGAAATGCACTTAAAATAAATTTATATCATTTAATTATCATTTTTATTTCATCTCATCTATTGCATGAATCGTCACATGATTTTTAGTACCGCAACTTTTGCAATCGTAGTGAAGATTTATTTCATCATCTACCAAAATATCATCACATTTTAATTCAATTTCATTATCTGAAAGCGTCAATTCTCCTAAAGGAATGTTTACTCTTTGATGATCTGCTTTGTCGGTTCTCGTATTCAACAAAAATTTACCCACCATTTCATTTTCGCAATTTTTACAAGTTACAGCAACGCTGATTTCTCTTTCCATCTTAAGCTCTCCTTCATTTTTTATCAAATAGATGATTATACATCTATAATTTTAAACGCCTACTAAAAAAAATTCGATTGATATGCTCTAAGCTTAATTTAGGCAAACAAAAAAAGCTAGAATCCAAATGAATTCTAGCTTGAAAGTTAATCTTAAAAAGATTATTTTACTGTGATTGAAGCGCCAACTTCTTCTAAAGCAGCTTTTAAAGCTTCTGCTTCATCTTTAGAAACGCCTTCTTTGATTGGTGCAGGAGCGCCATCAACTACTGCTTTAGCTTCTTTCAAGCCAAGACCAGTTGCTTCACGAACTGCTTTGATTACTTTAACTTTTTGATCGCCTGCAGAAGTTAATTCTACAGTGAATTCAGTTTGTTCTTCGCCAGCTGCTGCTGGTCCTGCTGCTGCTGCTACAGGAGCTGCTGCAGATACGTCAAATTTTTCTTCAATAGCTTTTACTAAGTCGTTTAATTCTAAAATAGTTGCGCCTTCTAATTCTGCAACAATGTTTTCAATGTTCAATGCCATTATGGTTTCCTCCGTTTTAATAATTCATTATTTTTTTAATTTAGTTTGTTACTAGGCTGCAATTATGCAACTTCTTCTTCTTTTTCTGCCACTGCTTTGACAGCGTAAGCCACTTGTCTGACTGGCGCTTGTAATACAGATAATAGCATAGAAAGTAGTCCATCGCGACTTGGAAGTTTTGCTAAAGATGTCATTTCTTCTACTGAAGATACTTTACCTTCAATAACGCCACCTTTAATTTCCAATGCTTTGGCAGTACTTGCGAATTCGTCGATGATTTTAGCAGGTGCTACTACATCGTCGTTACTGAAAGCGACTGCTGTAGGTCCTGTAAATACTTCGTCCAAGCCTTCTAGTCCAGCTTTTTTGGCTGCACGTGAAAGGATAGAGTTTTTGATAACTTTCATTTCAACATTTGCATCACGCAATTGTTTACGTAAGTTAGTCACTTCCTCAACAGTTAAACCACGGTAGTCAACGATGACTACAGAAGCTGCTGCTTGGAACTTAGCTGTTGCTTCTTCGACTAGGGTTTCTTTTTTAGCGATTGCTGCTTCACTCATTTATTTTCACCTCCTGATTATTGATGGAGAAGTTTATATTGTTATTAAAACAAAACAAACTCCATGCCACCGTTGACATAGAGGGACGTAATTGTATGTATCAACAATTGTCCTCGGTAGGAAATTAAGACTTACGTCACCTACTGTCTTCGGTACAGTTAATTATTAACCTCAACTACCTTACCATGGTAAAGGTAGTTGAGTCAAGTAAAATTTCTAATTGTCTAGTTTCATGAACTAGCTTTGCTAATTAAAATGAAGCTTGGTCAACGTGGATTCCAGGTCCAAATGTAGTTGTTACTGAAATGTTCTTGATATATTGACCTTTAGCTGCTGATGGTTTAGCTTTCAACAATACATCGTTGATTGTATTGAAGTTTTCTAGTAATTTTTCATTATCAAATGAAACTTTACCAATTGGCACGTGGATGTTTCCAGCTTTGTCAACACGGTAAGTTACTTTACCAGCTTTTACTTCGTTAACAGCTTTTGTTACGTCCATTGTTACAGTACCAGTTTTAGGGTTAGGCATAAGGCCTTTAGGACCTAAGACACGACCTAATTTACCAACTTCAGCCATCATGTCTGGAGTTGCTACAACTACGTCAAATCCAAACCATCCACCTTGGATTTTTTGAACCATATCAGCGTCACCTACGTAATCAGCACCAGCTGCTTCAGCTTCTTTCGCTTTTTCGCCTTTAGCAAAAACTAAAACGCTTTGTGTTTTACCAGTTCCGTTAGGTAATACTACTGCACCACGGATTTGTTGGTCCGCTTTTTTAGGGTCTACATTTAAACGGTAAGCAACTTCAACAGTTGCGTCGAATTTTGCAATATTTGTATCTTTAGCCAAAGCGATTGCTTCTGCTACAGGGTAAACTTTTGTTGCTTCAACTTTTTTTAATGCATCTTGCATTTTTTTGCTTTTTTTAGCCATTTTGTTTCCTCCTTGATTGTGGTTATAACGGTCGAACCTCCCACGTAATTCATATCTTTGAATATGAAATAAACTGAGAAGCTACTTCTTTGGGTTCTATAGAATAAAAATTATCCTACAGTGATTCCCATGCTTCTTGCAGTTCCTTCAACCATGCGCATAGCCGCTTCAACGTCTGCTGCGTTTAGGTCTGCCATTTTAAGTTCAGCGATTTCTTTCACTTGTTCTTTAGAAACATTCGCTACTTTATTTTTGTTTGGCTCACCAGAACCTTTTTCGATTTTTGCAGCTTTTTTAAGTAATACTGCAGCTGGTGGTGTTTTCGTAATAAATGTAAATGAACGGTCTTCATATACAGAAATTACTACTGGAATAATCAAACCAGCTTGATCAGCTGTACGAGCGTTGAATTCTTTAGTGAATCCCATAATGTTGATACCCGCTTGACCTAGTGCTGGACCTACTGGCGGAGCTGGTGTTGCTTTACCTGCAGGAATTTGCAATTTAACTAATTTTTCTACTTTTTTTGCCACGAGACATACCTCCTTGGGTCCGTGATGTGGTTAATTGGAGATGAAGATTTCTCCTCCCACGTCATTCTTTGACGAATCAAAGAAATTCTGCATGCAAAAATGCACACTCAAATAGTATACTCTGCTTCTGATTAAATTTCAATACCTTTCTATTCTTTTTGCACATAGAATTATGTTTAGAAATGAGAGAAAGATAAGTTTTTCTCGCATTTTTATTACCGTTCTAGTGTATTCTCTTTAATTATGATAGACTTTCGTTAGAAAAATCCTGATTCAAACAAAAGGATAGGTGAATAAACAATGGAAAATTTACGTTATAAAAGTGTTTTTGACATCATTGGTCCGGTAATGATTGGTCCAAGTAGTTCGCATACTGCTGGCGCTGCTCGTATTGGTAAAATCGTCCGTAGTATTTTTGGTGAACAACCAGATACTGTTGATATCTATTTATATGAGTCTTTTGCTAAAACGTATCGTGGTCATGGAACAGACATTGCCTTGGTTGGCGGTTTATTAGATATGGAACCAGATGACGAACGGCTTGCTGATTCGTTAAAGATTGCTCATGAACAAAATATGGAGGTTCTATTTGTTCCGCTTAAAGAAAAAGCTGAACACCCAAATTCAGTCAAATTACTTGTTTCTAAAGGAGATCGAAAACTTTCAGTTACAGGAATATCGATTGGCGGCGGTAATATTCAAATCTCAGAACTGAACGGTTTTAAAATTTCTCTGACGATGGGGACACCCACATTTATTATCGTACATCAGGATGTACCAGGAATGATCGCTAAAGTTACCAATCTGTTATCTGATACAAACATCAATATTGGCACGATGACTGTAACACGGGAATCAAAAGGTGAAAAAGCGATCATGATCATCGAAATCGACCATGCTGATATTGGTGATATTACAATGAAATTAGTCCAAATCCCTCATATTTATAGTGTAAATTATTTTGATTAATCTAAATTAAAGGAGCAAATCAGTTATGTTTCTATCTATAGAAGAATTAGTGCAACAAGCCGCAGATTTTCCATCAGTTGCTGAATTAATGATCGCAACTGAGATAGAAAATCACGGTCATAGCCGCGAACGGATCATCGAAACAATGGAACGTAATCTTGCGGTCATGAAGCAATCGATCGAAGAAGGTGTCGATGGTGTGACCTCTGTCACAGGAATTACTGGCGGTGATGCTACTCGACTAGATGAATATATTAAAAATGGAAACTTTTTAAGTGGAGAAACAATTTTAACAGCGGTTAGAAATGCAGTGGCCGTCAATGAAGTCAATGCCAATATGGGCTTGATCTGTGCAACGCCGACTGCTGGAAGTGCTGGTGTAGTGCCAGGTGTTTTGATGGCAGCAATTGAAAAATTACAGCTCACACATGAACAGCAATTAGATTTTCTTTTTACTGCTGGTGCTTTTGGACTAGTGATTGCCAACAACTCATCGATCAGCGGTGCTGAAGGCGGTTGTCAGGCAGAAGTTGGTTCTGCTAGTGCGATGGCGAGTGCCGCTTTAGTTTGTGCTGCTGGTGGCTCAGCTGATCAAGCCGCACAAGCGATTGCAATTACTTTAAAAAATATGATGGGATTGATTTGTGATCCTGTAGCGGGTCTAGTGGAAGTCCCTTGTGTAAAACGTAATGCATTGGGCTCTTCGCAAGCTTTTATTTCAGCTGATATGGCTTTAGCCGGTATTCGTAGTGTGATTCCACCAGATGAAGTCGTGGCTGCAATGTATCAAGTTGGTCGTCAAATGCCGCAAATCTTTAAAGAAACGGCTGAGGGTGGTTTGGCTGTTACACCGACTGCGCAACGATTGGCAAAGGAAATTTTAGAAAATCAAACAGAAAACCCAACTAAATAATAACGAAAAGGAGTAGTCAAAATGAGTTGATTTTGACTACTCCTTTTCGTTTAATCCATTTTCGGTTGCAATAACGTAGTAACCCCAATACGGTTATAGATATTGATTGTTCCAATAAGAATAAGTAATGCACCAATTTCTTTTTCACTGTAATGCTTCTGCAATTCTTGATACGTTTCATCACTGACCCCACCTTGATGAATCAGTGTAACTTCTTTCGTAAATGCAAGCACCGCACGCTCTTCTGCTGTATAAAATGATGCTTCTTCCCATGCAATCAATCCGAGGATTCTTTGCAACTTCTCTCCTTACTATTTTCTCCTCATTTCTGCTAGTCAATTCCTTAACATATACAACTAGATATTATTATAATTCTTATTAACAATTGAGACAATCCAGATTTATTTCTATGCTTTTTTAGTCAAAAAAACTGTTCTCTCCATTAAATTGAATGAAGAAAACAGTGTACAGTTTTATAAAATTAGAATGCTGCAATTTCTGTTAATGTCGGCATGCCGGTTTGTGCACCTAATTTAGTTACAGAAAGTGTCGCACCTTTTCCAGAAATCTCAACTGACTCTGAAACAGTCATTCCTTTTGCTAAACACGCTGCCAAAATCCCATTAAATGTATCACCCGCACCTGTTGTATCAACAACAGTTACTTTTTCAGCCGGAATCGTAATGACATTATTCTCAGCGGTATAAGAGATTCCGTCCCCTCCACGCGTTACAATCAATTGTGTGTCATTTGTTTTTGACCAGTCCAGCATTTCCTTTTCAAATTGCATAGTATCTGTGATCGAGTGACCCAATAACCCTTCAAATTCCGTTTCATTTGGTGTAATGATATCCACAAACGGCAACATGTCGATGACGCTCTCGTTATAAGGAGCTGGATTTAAAATCGTTATTGCGCCTTTATCTTTTGCTAGTGCTAACCCTTTTTTTACAGTTTCGATTGGAATTTCTAGCTGAGTCAATAACACATCTTCAGCCTTAATTTTTTCGTTTAATTCCTCATTGATATCTCCCAACAACATATTTGCACCCGGCAATACAACGATTGCATTGTCTTCTTGTAGTTTAAAAATAGAGGCTACACCTGTAAAAATATTTTTTTCAGATGTGACTGCACTGACATCTACCTTTTCTTTTTCCAGATGTTTATAAACTTTTGAACCAAATGTATCATCACCAATTTTCCCAATCAAAGCCACATCGACTCCGATACGAGCAGCAGCAACTGCTTGATTGGCTCCTTTTCCGCCAACATAATAGTTGATACTGTCTCCCAAAAGGGTCTCTCCCACTTTAGGTAGTCGATCTGTTTCCATGACCATATCCATATTGATACTTCCTAAAACTGTTACTTTATTCATCGCGGACTCTCCTTATTTATATTTTCTTCAAATACTTATAGAAAGAACCCAGATGCTCTCTTTCAATTTCAGTATACTCTGAAATCTTTTCAAAACCGTGCTTTTTAAAAAAATGCTGCATTTTGAGATTGGAGTGATTTGTACTTGAATAAATATGTTTCCCATTTTTTTCTTTTATATTATTTATTATATCATTCAGTAAGTTTGATGCATAACCTTTAGACAAATAATTTGGATTTGTTGCAATTCGTCTTAAAATATAACTCTCCTGATTCATAACTTCTATGGTCGCCACCGCAACTATGATACAGTTATCAACTAATTTATATAAGTGCTGATCATAGATATCGTGTTGAATGGTTTGTTCATTAGGATAAGTACTAGTCCATTGATACACACTCGTTTGATACATATAGCTTTTTGCCGCTTCAAATAAATCGTTGATTTCTTTATAGTCTTTTGAATCAGCCAACATTATTTTCATTTATACTCATCTCCGAAAATACTGACCCTCACCTTGTTAATAGGGCAACAGAAGAATAGATAATACAACCACACAAATAATCCCTATGATTGTCGGCACACTTGTCCGCTTCAAAATACGAACTGGACTTACACCTACTGTTGACGCTACGATCATTACAACTGCTGCAACAGGTGAAATTGTTCTCGCTAAATTTGCGATCATTTGCATTGGTAATGCGATCAAAATACCATCGATACCAGCTTTTGCTGCAATATCAGGGATCAATTCGATCACCGCATAAAACATCGCTAAGCCACCACCACTTAAAATCCCAAAGACTGTTGTTGCTCCACTAAAAATCAGGGTTGTCACAAGGCCTGCAGAAGCTGAAGATTCTACAGAGGACATGATATTATCAATGATTCCTAGCGATTGGATAGCTGTTGTAAACAATGAACCACCCACAACTAGCATAACCACTTGGCTAAATCCTTGTCCCATGCCTCTGAACATTTCAGCTGCTGAATCTTGAATTTTTTTATATGATTTATGTCTGATCGTTTCAAAAGCGACAGCAACAAAAAATGAAATAAAGGTCAAAACAAAAATATCCATTTGGATTCCTTTAACAAACATCCCAGTAATTCCAACAATTAAAATCAACATTAATGGTAACAATGGTAACAGCGCATAAATTTTGGGCGTATCTGATTCTTCTTGTTTAGTTAATCCGTCCTCTTCGATCGTGACAAAAGCTTGGTCACCTTCTTTTTTGTCACAATATTTTTGCCAGAAATAATGAGCGACTGCCATGATTAATAATGTTGGAATTGAAATTTTCGCATTCCAAGCTACATAGGTTAACAAATCATAACCTAACGTTTCAGCAGCAATCACATTATCCGCTCCAAGTGGTGTCGGCATGATCGTTGCAGTCATTGCGATGACTCCAGCAGCAGTCAATGAAGAAATTCCCATACTAGACAGCATTGGATATAAAATTGCCATCAAAATAATCGCTAAACTAGACGCACTTGGAACTACTAAAGACATTAAATTTCCTACTAAGAATACAAGTGGTACAAACAAAGCTTTTGATTTAATTTTTTGTAGTGGTTTTACCAGAATATTGACCGCTACCTGATTGGCACCGATTACATTCATATACCCAGAGTAGCCAAATAAAATCATGATCACGATCCCTGCTGAACTAACTTGAGCGATGATCGTATCTTTAAATTTCAAAAAGACATCAAAAAAGGCTAAACCTGTACCTTCTCCTGCTGGATAAAGAGGATGACCTAGCAAGACTGCAAATAGTAACAAAATCAGCGCCCCGCTAATCAAACTTAGAGCAGGATGGTAATTTTTAATAATCAAATAAGCAACAAGAGCTAAAACAACTAACACTAACAATGACTCAATCATAGTATGACTCCTTTTTTAATTTATTTTTTCTAAATTTGAGACAACCCATTTTTGGAATGCTGGAACATCGATATCTAAACAAACAATCGCATTCGTCGTATCATGATATTTCATTTTTAGATCAGCAACTGTAGCACCTGCTGCTGGACCATCTAAAGCGATTTCAATAAACGTTTCTTGAACTGTGAATAATTCTGAGTCAGTTAAATAGGCGATGGCACATACATCATGCATTTTTAAGCCCGTCTGTAAACTGCCCCCACGATAATGTTGAAATAATGAATAAAACATATTCCCGACTTTCCCGAATTCTTTGATTTTTTCTGTTTCATTTTTAGTCAATACTGCTGTACTAGTCACATCTAAGCCAACCATCACGATTGGAACACCTGATTGAAAAACGATTTGAGCAGCATGTGGATCGACATACGTGTTAAATTCTGCACTTGTATTCGTGTTTCCCCTTGATAAAGAGCCGCCCATCATAACGATTTCTTTAATATTTTGCTTTGTTTCTGGATACATACTGAAAAGTAATGCGATATTCGTTAATGCTGCTATTGGTACTAACGTGATTGGATCTGTGCTTTCAAGAATGCAGTCTTTCATTGCTTCAACAGCATGGACATCAAGTGTTTTAGTTGTAGCTTCCGGAAAATCATACCCATCCATACCGCTTTCTCCATGAATCTCTGCTGAATCTTCAAGCTGGATCAGCAAAGGAGTGTCGCAACCTTTAGCAACAGGTACTTGTTTACCAAAAAATGACACTAGTTTCAACGTATTCTCAGTCGTTTTGTTTACGTTTACATTTCCTGCAACAGTTGTTAATAACTTAACGTCTAATTCGGGGTGATTAAGGGCGATCGATAAAGCTACTGCGTCGTCAATTCCTGGGTCTGTGTCAATGATGATAGGTCTTTTCTTTTTTGCCATAAATGCTTCCTCCTTCTTAGGTTAAGCGCATTACCTAAATGGTATAAAAAAATACCTTTTCAATAATTAAAAAAGTATTTTTCAGATTAACCGCTTAATCTATCTGCTTATTATGATAGCGTTTTATTTCTGGTTAGTCAATAACTATTTTATTTTTTTAACACTTTCACCTTTAAATAGGTTGGGTTTCAAAATAATCGATTCCGTTTTTGGATTTTCCTTGGTAAGTATATTCTTCAATAATGTAACAGCCTGTTCTGTTAAAGATGAGATATTTTGCTCTACTGTAGCTAATGAAATCCCAAGAATATCTGCCATTTCTAAACGGTCATACCCAATAATCGAAAGATCTTCTGGAATCGACTTCCCACTACTCAAAGCTTGTTTTAATACACCAAAAGCAACCATATCATTGGATGTGAGTACAGCCGTTACATCTGTAAGCGCAAAAAGTGCCTTTGCTTTTTCTATACCGTAGTTAAAGCGATAACCCGTTTCAATGATGTAGTCTTCTCTTATCTTTACACCATAGCTTTCTAATGCTTGTTTATAGCCATTGATTCGATCAAGTGTACTTGGGACTTTAAAATCACCTGTCATAAAAGCAATATTTCGATGGCCATTTTCCAAAAGATATTCTGTTGAAAGTTTGCCACCAGCTTGGCTATCAAAATAGACTTGATTAACCCCTGCAAATGAAACCTGTCTATCAACTAAAACAAACGGTGCATCGATTTCTTTCAAGAAAAATTCTTGTTCTTCTTTAAATGAAAAAGATTCATTTGATAAAGCAATGATCAATCCGTCAACACCACGATTCAACAACATTTGAATCAGATTTTTTTCTACAGTAAAATCATCATTTGAATTAACGATGATGGTTAAGTAGCCCCATACTCTAAAACGTTCTTCTAATTGTTTGCAAAGCTTTGAAAAAAACGGATTTTCAATATCTGGAATCACGACACCAATAGTTTGTGAGGCTTTTTTGGCGAGGCTTTGCGCTGCAATATTTGGAACATAATTCAATTCTTTTGCGATTGTTTTTATTTCTTGCTTCTTTTTTTCAGAGATTCTAGAAGGTTTATCATTTAATACTAAAGAAACCGCAGCTTCAGATACGTTGGCCATTTTTGCAATGTCTTTCATTCTGATTTTCATGGCTTTCTCCTTTATCAATACACATGTTTTAGTCGTTTATTTCCATAAAAAATTTGCAACAAGTTGATCTACTTCTGTATTTTCGTGCAGTTGGCTGTGTTGTGCTGATTTTCCGTAAAATATTTTTTCTTGTACTACGTTACCACGTGTTTTAAACAATGACACAACGCTTAGTGCATCTGCAACTGGAACAGCTTCATCACTTGAACTACCATCCTCTACATCTCCTGCAACAATCATGACTTTCATGTCTTTAGACACATTTTCGATTCCATTGACATAGTCAGTATAGCGTTCACTTTGAACGATAGGACCTTTATTGATGACATCATCGATTGTCTCTCCATTAGATAATTCTACAAAATTATTAAAGGGTGCAGCGATACCAACAAATTTATTGATTTTGGGAAGGTTTGTATCATTACCAAATGTAGTTAAATAGCGTAAAGAGCTTGCTCCACCCATTGAATGACCTACCAAATTAACTTGCGTCACGTCATAATTATCTCGAATATATATCAAACAATTCTTGATCCACTCAGCTTGATTCCACTCATTGTTTTTATTATCTTCAAAAAGAACTTGGATACTTGGGTTGTTTTCTTTGCCCGTAAGTTTCCCTTTTGCTTGAACTTTTCCGTCAACACTAACAGTCAAAACGAGCTCTTTTTTAGTAAGATCATTTTTCTCCATCCTTTTGATCATGCGTCCGAAAGAATTATTACCACCACTATAACCGTGGATAAACAGTGTGGGAATCGATGATTTTTGAGTCGTTTCAGTAGCTTCTGAATTTTTATTTATTTGTTTATTTTCATTTTGGGATGATTTCTTACTCGTACAACCAGCAAAAATTAACAAGAGACAAACCATTATCAGCAAATAATATTTCTTATTTTTCATTTTCTCACCTTTTCAATCATCACTATAGTAAGAAGAGAGCAGGACAAAACTACGGTTAGTTTTGCTCCACTCTCTCGTTTCCCAACTTTATTGAATTGAATCTACTTGTTCAAAATCTAATTCTGTACTTGTTTCACGACCGAACATGTCGATATTAACTTTTAATTTTTGACGTTCTTCATCAACTTCTGTTACTTCACCTTCAAGACCAGAAAACGCACCTTCAATAATACGAACAGTATCGCCTAGTGCAACATCCAAATCAGATTGACGTGTGCTCATACCGATTGAACGCAAGATGTGATTGATTTCTTCTTGCAATAACGGCGCTGGTTTGCTTCCTGCACCATGTGATCCAACAAACCCAGTAACGCCTGGTGTATTACGCACTACATACCAAGAATCATCTGTCATCGTCATTTCCACTAACACATAACCAGGGAAAGTTTTATGAACGATTTCTTTTGACTTACCATTTTTTACTTCTGTTTCAGTTTCTTCTGGAACAACGACACGGAAAATGAAATCTCCCATGCCCATGCTTTGTGCACGTGATTCAATGTTCGCTTTTACTTTGTTTTCATAACCTGAGTATGTATGCAGTACATACCAATTTTTTTCAAATGATTCCATTTCTGATTCGGCTCCTTTAGGTTTATTAGTTGGTGAAACAATCATTAAGAGTAACAAGAATGCCTTGCACTCATTTTCTTTTTCTCATGTGAAAATAAAAAAACCTCAGTTCCCCGAAGTTTTTCCTCATGTGTTATTATAGCACTTCTCATAATGAAATACTAGTTTGAATTACTTAAGAATCCAGCCAAAAGCAGTTTGGATCACTGTATCCATTACAAAGAATAATGCTGCAAAAAGAATTGATGTTTCGATAACAACCAATGTGTCTTTGCGTAATTGTTTTTTAGATGGCCAAGAAACTTGTTTCATCTCATCTTTTACACTACGTAAAAATTTCATTTGAACTCCTCCTAAATCTATTTCGTCTCTTTATGTAACGTGTATTTTTGACAGTATTTACAGAATTTTTTGATTTCTAACCGTTCTCCACGCTTTCCTTCACTGACGGCTTTAGAATAGTTTCTGGAGCCACAATCTGAACAAGCAAGTGCTGATTTTTTTGTTGCCATTGTTCAACCTCCTCTATTCACAAATTTACTCAATAACATTATCATTATTTCACCAAAATGTCAATGGATACTCAATAAACTATGGTTTTCTTTCAAATTATGTTATCATTAGCTTGTTAGACGAATTTAACCTACGGGGGGTCAAGACATGTTATTAAAATCCGTTGTTATCAAAAAGAAAAATCTTACAACAGTCAATGAATCTTGTACTTTGGAAGAGGCTTTGACAATCCTTGAAGATTCAGGGTATCGTTGTGTACCGATCTTAGATGAATCGGAAAAGATCTTTAGAGGAAATATCTATAAAATGCACATCTACCGCCATAAAGCTAACGGTGGAGACATGAGTTTACCAGTTACTTATTTATTAAAAAATGCGACAAAATTTATTTTTTTGAACACTTCATTTTTCAAGGTTTTCTTTACGATCAAAGAATTACCTTACATTGCTGTGTTGGATGAGAATAACTATTTTTATGGTATTTTAACACATAGCACGTTATTGAATATCCTTGCTCAATCTTGGAATATTCAAAGAGGTAGTTATGTTTTGACAATTGCTACGACAGGTAAACAAGGAGATTTAGCTGCTATGACGAAGATCATTGCGAAACACAGCAGCATTGCCAGCTGTATTACATTGGATATCGGTGAAGATGAATTTATCCGCCGTACTTTGATTACTTTACCTGCTGAAACAACAGAAGAAACTTGTGCAGTTATCGTTGAGAATTTAGAGCGTAAAAATCTTAAAGTAGTTGAGATCGAAGATTTACAAGCAAATGCTGAATAAAATGCTAAAGAAAAGAAGCCTTTCAGTTGGAAGGCTTTTTTTATCTTTACTGTAGAAAATTTATTTATACTCAGTACTTTCTATGCTGCAATTTACTTTACATGAGAAAGGTAGGTCTCTTATGAAATTATCTGTTTATGTTGCAAGTGCATTTAGTAAGGATCATACAGGCGGAAATAAAGCAGGAGTCGTATTATTTGAAGATACATTGACCACTACTCAAAAAATGTCAATCGCCAAGCAACTAGGCTATGCCGAAACTGCATTTATATCAGAATCTGACATTGCTGATTATAAATTCGAGTATTTTACACCAAAAGAAGAAGTTGATTTATGTGGTCATGCTACAATTGGCTCTTTTTCAATACTGATGCATTTAAATAAACTTTTCAAAAATTGTTATACGATTGAAACAAACAGCGGTGTTCTTGCGATTACCATAAAAGATGACACTATATTCATGGAGCAAAACAAACCGATATTCTATGATGCTATATCACCAACTGAGTTCATCGATTGTTTTGCTAGTAAATCTATAGACAGCAAGTCTCCAATTCAAATTGTCTCAACAGGTCTAAAAGATATTTTAGTCCCCATAAAAAGTGAAACACAATTACATGCTCTGGAACCTAATTTTGATAAAATTAAAGAAATCAGCAAGTATTATAATGTTGTCGGGATGCATCTATATACATTTAATGACGATCGAATAATATGCAGAAATTTTGCTCCACTATACGAGATCAATGAAGAAGCAGCAACTGGGACTTCAAACGGCGCGTTAGCTTGCTACCTTTATGAACAGCACTCATTGCAAAAAGATGTCTATGTATTTGAACAAGGTTACTCCTTATACTCGCCTTCTGAAATATTAGTTAAATTAGTAACCAATAACAAAAATGAAATAGAAAAAGTTTATGTTGGTGGCAAAGGGTATTATTGTGAAACGAAGTGTTTAAATATAGAAGATCGTGAATAGACAAAGAAACCTAGACGTAAAAAGAAGCCTTCCAATAGAAAGGCTTCTTTTTTAACGTTCTTCACCAATAATACGTACTTCTGTCTCCAATACAACATCAAATTTTTCTTTGATCACTTGTTGGATATGGGCAATCAATTCGACATAATCTGTCGCTGTCGCATGATCGATATTCACGATAAAGCCAGCATGTTTTTCTGAAATTTGAGCGCCGCCCCATTTCAGACCTTGCAATCCAGCGTCTTGAATCAATTTCCCAGTGAAATGTCCTTCTGGTCGTTTAAAGACGCTACCACAAGATGGATATTCTAATGGTTGTTTCGACTCTCTAAGCTCAGTCAATTCAGCCATCTGACTCTTGATTACGCTATTTTCTCCTTCTTCTAAAGAAAAAATCGCTTCTAACACAATACAATGCATGTCTTGAATCGCACTGTGACGATAAGAAAATGCCATTTCTTCATTTGTAAATGTTTTGATCGTTCCGTCTTCCAATAAAACATCAACACTTGCGAAAACATCTTTGATTTCTCCGCCATAAGCACCTGCATTCATATAAACAGCTCCGCCTATACTACCTGGAATACCGCAAGCAAATTCAAAACCAGTCAAATCATGCTCTAAAGCAACGTAGGTTGTATCAATCAATTTTGCTCCTGCCTCAACAACAATTTGATTTTTAGAAACAGAGATTTGTTTCATATGCTCCAACATGATTACCATTCCACGAATACCGCCATCTCGAACAATCAAGTTGCTAGCATTGCCTAAAACAAGCCAAGGGATTTCATGACTTCTGCAGTATTCGACCAGAGCAATTATTTCCATTTTTGTTTTTGGAAAAGCTAAGACATCTACAGGCCCACCAGTTTTAGTAAAGGTAAAATTCATCAAAGGTTCATCAAATAGTAAGGTTATATCTGTTAATTCATTCATCATTTCAATTTTATTCATCGAAAGTCGTTCCTTTCTTTCAAACATCCTACTTATTCTAGCATGTCAAAGACAAACTTTCTAGTCTGACTCTATAAAATATGTTCTTGATGCTTGCGTATCATTTGGGCACATAGCTCATGACTAGTGAAGACTTTTTCTTGTTTTAACCGCGATCCCTCATTTGTTTGAACCGCTTTGATAAATTCCTCCACCATTTGCTGGAAACCGCGTTTTTCTAGTGTTGTTGCCCAATCACCAAAGTTTTTTTGTTGCGTCCCTAGTTGATTTTTGATTGTTAAATCTGTCAAGTTTTCTAATATTAACGTTCCTTCTGGACTTGTCAGTTGGTAGGTTTCAGTATTTGCCCCAGCATAAAGATTCATTGAAGCAATTGCTGTTGTGGTTGCTGTTTCTACATGGAGTATGGCTCTTTTTAATAGATTATTTTCCTCGATGATTTTAGTTTGGACATGTCGAATCTCATCATCAAGTAGATAAACAAGTATATCAGCTACATGTAAAAATAAATCATAAATCACAAAATTAGCTGTGGATTCTGACGCTATTCGATTTTTTTGGATCAGCAGCATATTTTTATTTTCAACTGCTTTTAATTCCTCGACCAATGGCGCAAAACGACGATTAAAGCCTACCATTAAAAGAAGATTTTTTTCTGCTGCTAGAGTTTGGATTTCTTTGACTTCTGCTAAATTTTCACTTAATGGTTTGTCAACGAAAACGTGAATACCAGCTTCTAGTAGTTGTTTTACTAGTTGACCATGAACTTTGGTTGCCGCATGGACGAAACAGGCTGACACTTTAGCTTCAATCAACTCTTCTGTTGAAGCAACCATCTCGTTGAAGTCGTATTTTTCACTGATTTCTTTACGGGTTTCTTCATTTCTGGTGGATAATATAAAAGTTGCTTGGTCTCTTAGTTGAGAGTACACGGGTAGATACGCTTTTTGCGCGATATTTCCTAAGCCAATAATTCCTATTTTCATGAAAAATCCTCCTAGTTCAACACATTATTTTTTTATTAGAATGTTTGATCAACTGTTTTCTTTTTAGTTAAGTCAGCAATTATCTTTTTGGCTACAAATAATATAGTTGCTACCGCTAAAATGATTGGGCTTAGATTCAGTGGGAAAAACAATATCATAAACAGTCCAACTGGAAACGGTGCTTTTATGATTGCTATAGCGATGCTCGTACTTACGATAGCAACAATCAATAAGCGATCTGTTTGAGGAAATAATTGCGATACAGCAAACCCTTGAATGATCGCAGAAAATACAATCGGGAAAATATCCCCACCAATCCAACCTGTATTAAGACATATTTGTAAGAACAATAACTTAAGCAATGCAATCATTGTCAATACTAAAAACGAGGCGTGACTTCCAACAAATGGCGCAAGTGATAATGATAGTTGTCCTGAAAAAAGTAAATTAGGTAGAAAAATGCCTATTAAAAAAATTGCTACAGACCCTATCAATGCTTTACGAATTGGGAACTCTTGCCAAAAATCTAAACGTTTCTTTAAAAAATTAGTAATGAGATGATAACCTTTTCCAAATAATACACCAAACATAATCAATGGCAATCCTAGCCACAACTCTCTCCATATCCAATTAGATTCGCCCATTTTTGAAACAAAAGAAGGTTGTCCTGTCATTTTCATCAAGAGAAAAAAAGTGGCTAAACCATTGATAATAAATAATAGATAAAAAAACTTTTTTTTCGATTTTTGTCGCTCTTTTACAGCCCTTTTTTCATCATAGGTCAATAAATATTTTTGAGGATTTAACAAATGTGCTACTCGTTTTTGCACAGACAGGCCTTTCAACTCGCTGTAATTAAAGTAATAATAACGCAGCTTATCTGCTTGCCAGACTGAAAAATAAATAACTGCACTTAATAATCCCGCTTCTGGTCCCACACCTGCACCAAAAATCAATACAATAAGCGCAATCCATAAGCTACGGAAAACACTACTGTAATTTAGTGTTTTCGTTTGCTTTAATTCTGTCACTGAATCATGAACTGTATGAGGTAAATTTCCCCATCTCTTTCGATAAAAACCTAGTAGAATACCACCTATTACAGTAATCCCCAGTATATATAACACTCGGAAACGATTGTCAGGTGAAACTAAATTCCAAAGCAATTCAGATCCTATTCCTTCTAATCTTAGAAAGATAAAGGATATAACACTAATAATACTACTTAGTACAATCCCATAAATCAATAAACCAATCTCTTTTGCGTTCAATTTGATAGATCCTTTCAGGTCAGAAAAATTAAAATACTTTTTCACATCTTTCTCTATAACTCTATCACAATTCTAATTACCTGAATACAAAAATGCTACTCATTGTTTTGAATCAGTATGCTGACAAAGAATACCAAAATCTAGATTATATATGTTAAACTATTCTAAAGTCTTGCTTGCAAGAATCAATAGCTATTGCCAAATTTGAAGGAGGTTCTCAAGGTGAAATGTATTTCATGGAATGTCAACGGCTTACGTGCTGTTGTTAAAAAGAATTTTATGGATGTTTTTAACGAATTAGATGCAGATTTTTTCTGCTTACAGGAAACAAAATTGCAAGAAGGTCAAATCGATTTAGAGCTACCTGGGTACCATCAATACTGGAATTACGCTGAGAAAAAAGGCTACTCTGGTACTGCGATTTTTGCTAAAGAAGAAGCGCTAAGCGTTCGATACGGCATGGATCTTGAAGAACATGATCAAGAAGGTCGCTTGATTACATTAGAATATGCTAACTTCTTTATGGTCACTTGTTATACACCCAATTCACAAAATGAATTGAAACGTTTAGACTATCGTATGACTTGGGAAGATGCTTTTCGTTCGTATTTAAATGAATTGAGTAAAGAAAAACCAGTGATTTTATGTGGTGACTTGAATGTAGCCCATCAAAATATTGATTTGAAAAACTGGAAAACCAATCAAAAAAATGCTGGTTTTACACCAGAAGAACGTGAGAAGTTTACAGAATTATTGGATAGTGGCTTTATTGATACTTACCGTTATTTCTATCCTGACCAAGAAGGCGTTTATTCTTGGTGGAGTTATCGCTTTAATGCTCGGAAAAATAATGCTGGATGGAGAATCGATTACTTTGTCGTTTCTGATGGATTGAAAGAAGCTTTGACTAGTGCGAAGATCCACACTGAAATTACTGGTAGCGATCATTGTCCAGTTGAAGTTGATTTAACAATTGCTTAACGAGAGAGTCTTTCTCTCGTTTTTTATTTAGTTTCTGTTAATATTTTTCAATTAGACTTACTTTGCGTCACTCATTTTGTTATACTACATGTATGAATTAATTTTGAACCGAAAGGGATAATGAACATGAATTTTTATTCCATAGACTTTGAAACAGCTAGTTATGCTAAGCATAGTGCCTGTTCTGTCGCACTAGTAAAAGTAGAAAATAATAAAATCGTTGATGAATACTATTCCTTGATTAAACCAGAAACAGATTTTTTCTGGAAAAATATCCAAATCCATGGTATCAAACCGGAAGATGTTGCGGATGCACCGAAGTTTCCTGACGTTTGGAATCAAATCCAAAATTGCTTTAAACCGAATAGTTTAGTGGTCGCTCATAATGCCCCGTTTGATTGTGGAGTTTTAGCTGGTTGTTTAGATTATTATGGTATTGACCAACCGAATTATCTTTCATTGTGCACAGTGAAAACTAGTCGTAAGTTATTTCCAGAATTACCAAATCACAAGTTAAATACGATTTGTGAGAATCTAGATATTCAATTGAATAATCACCACGATGCGTTGGAGGATAGCCGAGCCTGTGCCGAAATTTTGTTGTATCAAGAGAAGCATTTTGGTGTGGAGCCTTTGAAAAAACTTGTCACGATAAAATAGGGCTCTTTGTCAACTAATGTTGGTGAAGAAAATCAAAAAAATTAAATCGATTAGTATGATTCCTAGAGGAACTGTCCTCTAGTTTTTTTTCTTGAAAAAGAATGGTGCCAAAACACAAAGAAATTCTCAATTTGAAATTGTAAAAGTTACGAAACCCGTAAGCATTTCTCTTTAACACTTTAATATGATTATTTAAACATTCTAATGGCCCATTGGAATAAGGCAATTCTAGCACATTTTTAATTTCATTTTGATACTTCTTAAAAGTAGAAATAGTCGTTTGATAGCAGGTAGGAAGATGGTGGAAATTTTCGGTCTAATAGTGCATAAAACCGAGCAAAATTTCTTGTTTGTACGGCATAAAGAAAGTCCTGATAATAGGTCTAGCCACTTTTCAACTCGTTATCATACGTAAGTAATCGATCAACGACTTCTGTTTCAGTTAAATAGGTGCCAAAGGCGTTTTTCAAAATCAAGCTTCAATTGATTTTTTTGAAGAAGTTTCCAGTATTTCTTCAAGTGTCGATATTTTTTTGCTTCTGTATTTCCCTGATGAAGAAACGTATCCATTCTCTGAATACGGTGTTTTAAAAAGGTTCGACCGATGAGTTGGACAATATGAAGACGATCAAGAATAATCTGTGTCGTCGGAAATAACTTTTTGATGAGAGAAAAATAAGGTGCATACATATCACAAACAATATACTTTACCATTTTACGAACAGACAAAGGAAATCTTGAAAAGTAACGCTCTAGAAAAGGTAGTTGCCGGTTTTCAACGACATCACTTAACTGCTTTGTTTGACCGTCCATCATGATGAAACTCATAGAAGCCTCGACTTGCCTAACTGATTTAAATTCATCGAAGCAGAGGTCTTCAGGTAATGTGAGTCGATTAATTTTTTTGGTTCATAAAATCGTTTCAAGACACGATACACAGAGGAAACAGAGACCTTCTTTTGACGCGCAATTTCACTCATAGAGGTGACATTTCTGAGCCGATCGGCAATTGATAGCTTCACTTTAGTTAAAATCGAACACTATTTTCTCAACAAGACTCGTCTTAGCAACGAACGATCGATTGCAGGAGTGACAGAAGAAACGGCTTTTCTTCAAGCGTAAATATGTTTGATATTCAGAAACATCATTCAATAAAATTAGATAAAGGGTAAAGCCCCAACAATAATAGCCGCTTGATATTCCGATTCGCAATGAGGACAAGTGTGAGCTGAATAATCGAGCGTACCTGATAAGACCTGACAGATTCTTCCTTTGATTCGTTCCTTTTTTAAGAAATTTTCATTAAAAATGATGTTTAAGTCTAGAATATCTAAGGTTTCTTTGCTAAGTTTTGTATAGGACATCTTGATTTCCCCATTTGATTAGTTTTCTTCGACTTAATTCTAAAGGATATCAGGTTGTCTTTTCTATTATTTTGCACTAAAAAAGATGCTGGTGATTTCTCACCAACATCAGATTTTTCGAGGTCTTATTATATTCGATTAGATATCTTCATATTTTTTCTATTCATCTAATACATACTAATTTATTTTCTTATGCTCCAATGCGCAATAAAGCAAATAGCTGTTGTCTCAAAATATCGATTAGCGAGCAGACTATATAAACTAAAATAATAATTACAATAGAAGTCACAACTAAATTTACCCCATAATATGATGCTTTAAATGCCGTCAACTCTTTCCATAGAAAATGGCGAATATAATTATTATCATGAATTAGATAAACACCTAATGTTGCGGAACCCAATAAATTTACAAAAGGTATAGAACCGATATTCCAATTTTTAACACCACAAAAAAGCAAGATTGACAAAAGAAGATATAGAGGACTTTCAATGTCCATCATTAAACTTTTAGAAAGTGCATTTTCATTTTGGTGATTGTAAAAAGCAAGTAATGCAATTAAAAAAGCTATAATCATAAAAACAACAGCACTTTTTATAAAATAACTTTTAGCGCTTTTAGCAAATGACTCAGGGTATACCTTTATATAGGCAGCAATAAAATAAATAAACAAAAACCACATACCACTTTCGACCTCACCGTAATTAGCTACTAACAACGATATAACTGGTTTAATTGATAGAAACACAAAAAAAACTATTAAAAGGATTGCATGTTGCTTTCTGTTCATATTTTCCACCAAAATATTTAAGAACGGCGCCAAGCAGTATAATAGCACATAAGAACTAATAAACCAATATTGCTGAAACACAATTGGCAAACTTGCTACGATGCTATTTTTAACGTTCAATATAGAATGGTCTTTTCCAAAAAATGCAAAAATGAAGAAGATGGCAATTGAGTAAAAAAAGACTTGTAACCACAACTGTAATAATTTTTTTGGCTTAAATACCTTATCCACTAAAAAATATCCACTAATCAATAAAAAACAATTTACACCAAATTTCCCAGCCGATCCAATAATATCGAGAAAAATTGGCTTCATACGTAAAGTTTCTCCAAAATCCCATTCGGAATGAACAACATAATGGTGCATTACAATAACAAAGGCGCTTAATATCCGAAAAAACTCAAAATTTGATTTTCTAACATTCATGTATTATATACCTTACTTACCTATTTTTAAATTTTGTATCTTCTTTAACCTATTATACTAGATTTTATAAGTAATTAAAGTACTTTAGCGAAAATTAACTATCAAGTTAGCATTTTAAAATTCTTGACTCAGCTTTCAATAATCAGTTTGACTTAATAAAAATAAATAACCAAAAAAGACATCTGAATTAATTTTCAATACAGATGTCTTTACTCTATTTTTCTAAAATCTCAATGATTTCGTCCATGTTTTTAGAACCAAAAATAATGTCTTTATCATCAATGATCATCGCAGGGACACTCATGATTTTCTTTTCTGTTTTCAACTCTGGGAAAACACCGATATCGATCATTTCCGCTTCAACATTGTGATTGATCGAAGCAATTCTCTGACAAGCTGCTACAACATCTGGGCAGTAATGACAAGTCAATGAAACAAAAATCTGTACTTTCTTTTTAGGTAATTCTTTGATTTTATTGACCACAGGCTCTTCTATTGGCTGTCCAGCACTTCCTACATTATAGACAGCTAAAACAATTGAGTTCACTTCATGCCCGCTTGGAATACCACTAAATTTGATTCCGGTATATTCACCTTGATCATTTAAAATAACAACACTTGGTAATTTATCAATACCATATTTCGCTTCTATATCAGAATCAGCACCTTTTTGAACAGTTTCCAGCAAGATTTTGTCGCTTAATGAGGCAAATTCTGTTAGGAAAGAATTCAATTCAAGTGATTTATCTTCGCTGCTATCCATCACTTGTAATAAAGTTACATTTTTCGTTAATTTACCAAAAATACCACCCAATTGTTCTCTCATTGCATCAGGGAACCATGTATTATTAACACTTGTCGCCTTAGTAGGTTTCTTCTCTGCTTTTGGTTGAGTTTCTTTATTTTCAGCATGTTGCTTCGCTAAACGTTTTTCCATGCGTTCATTGACAATTGGCAAACCAGCTTTTGTTTTTTCTTCTGTGATATATTTTTGTGCATTTGTTGCAGCGATTGCGCCATCTGCAACAGCGGTAACGATTTGACGTAATTCTTTGATACGTAAATCTCCAGCTGCATAAACACCTGGTACATTGGTTTCCATATTTTCATTTGTCGGTACATAGCCGCGGTCTAATTCGACTTTCCCTTCAAAAATCTCTGTACTTGGTTTGTTCCCTGCAAAAACAAACATACCAAACGTGCTGTCTGCTGGTGCTTCATATGTTGTTTCTTCACCAGTTTCATTATTAACAAAAACAGCTTTACGAACAAAGTCATCTCCAGTAATTTCTTTGACTTCTGTATTGTAAATAATTTTGATATCTGGATGTTGTTTAGCTGCTTCTGCTGTTAATTTCGCACAAGTAAAATCAGGCTCACGAATGATCATTGTGACTGATTTACCATAACGAGTTAAATAGACTGCTTCTTCCGCTGCTGCATATCCGCCACCAAGTACAAAAATATCTAATCCTTGGAAAAATTCACCATCACATGTTGAACAATAGGCAATACCGCGTCCTGTAAATTCAACTTCACCTGGGAAACCAATTTTACGTGCTGAAGCGCCTGTTGCGATAATTACAGCATACGCTTGATAGGTTTTAGTCGCGGACTTGACTGTTTTAACTGTTTGGCTTAGATCAACATCGATGATTTCATCTGTTGTAAATTCAACACCAAAATCAAGGGCTTGTAAACGCATGTCTTCCATCAACTCAGGACCAGTTGTTGCTCTAATCGCTGGGTAATTCACGATTTCAGATGTTGTCGTTACTTGTCCGCCAATCTTGTCTTTTTCAATGATCAATGTATCTAACATCGCACGACCTGCATAAATCCCTGCTGATAAAGCAGCCGATCCGCCGCCGATTACGATTAAATCATAAATTTCTTGACTCATGTATGTTCTCCTTTATGTCGATTTCATTATTTTGCTCTATAAATTTTAAGAAAGACTTCCTAGAAAGGAAGTCTTAAGGTCATCTATTTGATCGTTTAGATTTTACCAACTAAGTCTAAACTTGGTGCGATTGTTTCTTCGCCTGGTTTCCAATTTGCTGGACAAACTTTATCGCCATGTTTTGCTACAAATTGAGATGCTTCTAATTTACGAACTAGCTCATCCGCATTACGGCCAATACCCATATCATTGATTTCGTATGATTTGATTTCGCCTTCTGGGCTAACGATAAATGTACCACGGTAAGCTTGACCTAGATCTTCGTTTAAAACACCGAAGAAACGAGCAATTTTACCATTTGGGTCAGCTAACATTGGGTATTTGATTTTACCGATCGTATCTGTCGCATCAGCCCATGCTTTATGAACAAAGTGGCTATCTTCTGATACTGAATATACTTCACAATTCAACTCTTTTAAGTGATCATAATGATCTTGCATGTCCCCTAATTCCGTTGGACAAACAAATGAAAAGTCTGCTGGATAGAAGAAGAAAATACTCCATTTACCTAATACATCTGCTGTTGATACTTTGATAAAATCTCCATCTTGGTAAGCGTCACATTCAAAGTCTAATAGTTTTGTGTTGATTAAATTCATATACATATTCCTCCTAAAATTTAAAAGCGTAACGGGTTGATTTAGTCACAATTGAAAACAGGAAAATATGAATGTGATGCTTTCTATTCTCAATCATATTTTAGCTTTTTTCCATGAAACTAGCCCGTGAAGCTAGGTATTTTTCTACACTCTTAGCGTATCAATTTAAAATTATTATGTCAATAGAATTATTACAGTTTAGTTATTTTATTTTTGCTATTTTCGTCTTTTCTTTGAGAAAATAGCTCTTTCATTCTCAATAAGATGAAAAAACAACGTTTATTGTTTGTCTGATCATATTTACACAATAAAATAAAAATAGAACAAAGGCAAGCACCTCTATCCTATTTCATCTTCACTTTATTCTACCAAAAAAAATCTTTCACTAATTGAACGACTCTCTGATTTTCAACTAACTCACTGTGACTGGTATTTTCTCCTTTAATCAATATTTCTTGATACTCGGCTACCTGATCCTGAAAAATATACCTTCCTGAAAAAACGCTTTGTACAGGAACGGTATTGTCAGATGCAGTATCATTAACTTCTCCAGCAATATTTAACATCTTGATCGTATCAGGGATGTTTTCTAAATTCGTTAAATAGCCTTTTAGCAGATCACTAGTTTCTTTTAGTTGTGTAAAGGAGGTCACAGCGTCATTATATTTTTTTAACGTATCATTATATGGTGTCCCAAGTGTTATCAGTTTGGCTAATTTAGGATCGTCAGATTGCTGAAATTCTTCCAGATAAGAAGTGATCACTAATCCGCCATTGGAATGTCCCAGATAATTGTATGTTTCAAATGAATACTTTTCTTGTATATAACGCAATGCTAATTGATACCATTTACCTTGAACAGATAATGTTTTGTTACTACTGTCTTCAAAAGCAATCACTATCATAGGGTGTTTTGTTGAACTCGTTAGTTTCCCCTTAGATGAAACAGTTCCATCCGTTGCCACAGTAACTTTTAGCACATCCGCTTTTAGATCTAATGTTTTGATTAAGCCATTGAATCGATTTACGGTTCCATTAGTCCCTGGAACAAAAATCGTTGGGATTTGAATTGCCACAGGTTCACTCGTTGGCGTAAATTTTTCGGCAAATGCAGTTATGCCTTTTTGAAGTAAAAGAAAGAGCATTAGAACAACACCTACAATCAAAAGTATTTTTGGAACCTTTCTTTTTATGTTTTTAGTATTATTCATGACGTTTCCCTCCTCTTATAGAGAAAGTGTACGCCTTGAAACTTAAACGAAGGTTAAACACAATCGAAAGAAGGAAACTAAGCTTAAGAGATTAAAAATGATTCATCCATATTCTTGTCTTTGCCAAAATGCTTACCATGAACATCAATCACTGCATGCCATTCTTTACATAAATCATGAGGGATTTCTTCGGTCAAATGAATAAAGTCTTTCCGCATTTCTTCATAAGTCTTATATGGACCAAACCCTAAACGATTAAACAAACGAATGGCATATTGATCTGCAATAAAAACATTTCGTTCAAAGATATAAAGGAGCATTGCATCCGCCGTTTCAGAACCAACACCTTTGATCGTCAATAGCTCTTTTCTAAGCGCCTCAGTGGAGTAAGTACGAAACTTCTCAAAATCACTACCATGAGAAATAAACCAACTGATTAATGCTTTGATATAGTTACTTTTTTGAGTGAAGAATCCTGCTGGACGAATCAATTCTTGCAGTATTTCTAATTCGATTTCATGGAGACTTTCCACAGTTAAATAAGGTTCCAAATTATTCAATGCTTTATGAGCATTTTTTTCAGTCGTCTGCTGGATCAAAATCATTGAGACCCAATCAGAAATACGATTGGTATCTTCCCACCAATACTGGAAACCGTAATGCGCAACTAAATTATTTAACACTTGGCGCTTCTCTTTATCTGATTTCATCTTTATCTACTCCTTTATTATCACATAAAAAAACTTAGGTCAAAATACTTAAATCCTGACCCAAGCCGTATAATTGTTATTCACTTATTTCTCTTTCTTTTGTGATCATGATCACGCCATCACCTAATGGCAATAAAGTTGAGGTCAAATCTGGGTGGGTCATGACTGTATCCAAAAATTGATTCAACTTTCTGTGGATCGTTCTTTGACTACGCGGAATGTCTTCGATCGGATCTAAAATTGTGCCTGATTGGAACACATCATCCACCATCAACACGCCACCAACGCGTAATAAACGTAAGCATTCAGGTAAAAATTCGATGTATTTTGATTTCGCACTATCCATAAAAATAAAGTCATAGGGACCCGTTAATGTGGGTAAAACTTCTGCTGCTTGTCCTTCTAATAAAGTCACTTTATCTGTTAACCCTAAGCGTTCATAGGTTACTTTCGCTTTTCTGATCATCACATCAAATCGATCAATTGTAGTGACATGTCCGTCTTCTCCAACATATTGGGCCATCAAGCTAGAGGAAAAACCGATTGCTGTACCAATTTCTAGAATATTTTTAGGTTTGATTTGATCTAAAAAAAATTGTAGAAACACTACTGTTTCATGAGGAATGATCGGCACTCCAGCAACGTGTGCTTCTTCTTCAATCACGCCAAGTTCTCCTTGGATTTTTTTTTGTTTATTTCGCATAAAATCAACAAGTTCTTGTTTCACAACTGGTCGATGCATCATTTCGTTTCGCATATTATCGCTCCTTTTCGCTTCTTTATTATACGAAGAGAAGGATATGATGTCAAAAAATAATTTTAATTTTTACTTACTAAATTTTTCTATTTTTTGTTGATTTTTTTAGTGATTCGTTCGTTCATTTTTCTTTTTAGTTCGTTGATTCGTGTTTTCGCTTGCATTTCATGTAGTGTATTTTCTGCGAAAGAGCCCACATCTTCACCAACCAATTGTAAGACTGGTATATTATTTGTGGCACCTTCTTCAAAAAAATCTAGTAGTTCCAACATTGGTGGCAGCATATCCATACCATCGCCTGCAGTAAATTCCCATAAAAACTTTTGAACTTCTTTGTACACGATTTGATAGTCAGAAGGAAGTTCCTTCAAGCGCGCCATTTGTTTATTGTATTCTACCTTGTCTGCATGAACCTGTTTAAAATAATTGATGACATTTTTATTTTTCATCATCTTTTCCCTCCTTTAATTTTTCGATCTGGCCTGAAATAAATGTCCAGCGTTGCCAAAATAGGTCGAGTTCTTTTTCTCCTGCTTCATTTAGGGAATAAAATTTACGCATTGGTCCAACAGTTGATTTCTTCTTTGTAACAGTGACTAAGTTCTTTTTTTCTAAACGTAAAAGAATAGTATAAACCGTTCCTTCAACGATATCTTCAAATCCATGTTCTTGTAAATTATTGGTTATTTCATAACCATATGTTTCATGTCGCTTGATAATTTCCAGAATAACTCCTTCTAGAACGCCCTTAAGCATTTCTGTGGTCCCGTTCATAATACTTCATCACCTATTCTTTCATATGATACTTGAGGTTCATATTATTTTCCCTCACTACTCAGTAATATTAGGTACAGGTATATAGTATAGCTTAGTAGTTAACTTGTCAACTACTTTGTTTTGCTAAGTAGTCTGCAATGGAATTAAAAGAACCTGTATTAAAACTATTTTCTAGTTTTAATACAGGTTCTTTGTTTTCTACTTTAATAAAGTAAACCGACCAAATCTTCTTTTTCAATATTACCGAAATACTTTTTAATATCGATTTGATCAACCGCTGCTTCAATTGCTGATTTTTCATATTTTGTGCCAGTCAAAATTTCTTCTACATCTTTGATTTCACCTAGACCAAAGAAATCGCCAAAGATTTTGATCTCTTTGATTTCTCCATCTTCTACATTCATTTGTGCATCGATGGATCCAATTGGAAAGCGTTGATGACGTTCTAAGTTAAAGGCTGGCGATTTACCATAATTCCAATCCCAATTACGATAGTATTCGTCAGAAATTTTATTGATTTTTTCCCAGTCTTCATCCGTTAGTTCGTATGTTTTTACTTGATCAACAGAGTCTACACCAAAGATCTTCAATAAAATATCTTCACGGAATTCTTCTGTCGTCATACCTTGTTTATCTGCCGGTAAGAATGGTTTGATATTGGTTACTCGTGAACGAACAGATTTGATTCCTTTTGATTCGATTTTATCTTTGCGAACTTTTAATGTGTTCACTACTTCATCAATGTCGCTATCAAACATCAACGTGCCATGAGCAAACATTCTTCCAGCAGTAGCATACATCGCATTCCCAGAAAATTTCATTCCATCAATGACTAAATCGTTTCGGCCTTTTAATTCGGCACCAGAAACCCCTAGCTCATGCAAAGCTTGAATGATTGGTTGTGTCACTTTTGCAAAATCACGGAAAGAATTACCATCATCAGGCATAATAAAGCTAAAATTCAAATTTCCATGATCGTGATAAACAGCACCACCGCCACTTAAACGACGAACGACATGAATGCCATGTTCATCTACATATTCTTTGTTGATTTCTTCGATTGTATTTTGATTACGACCAATAATAATTGAGGGGTCATTGATATAAAATAATAGAATGGGCTCATCTAGAGGTTTTTCTTTTAATAAATACGTCTCGATCGCTAAGTTGACTCTTGGGTCATTATTTTCATTTGGTACAAAAATCACAGTTCACCACTCCTTAAATTTCGATAACTAAATTTTTCTCTGCTAAACTAACGGATACTTGGTCGCCAGCGGCTTTTTTGGCTTGTCTCTTCAGTTCTTCTAGTGAGCCATGTTGTGGTAAATGGGTCAGAATCAGATTTTTAACTTGCGCTGCTTTTGCGATTTCCCCTGATTCTTTAGATGTAAAATGAGCATGGTGCTGCTCGTTTCCTTCAAATAGATACGTATCTGCTAAAAAGACATCAGCATCTTTCGCAAAATCGACAAAACTTTCCAAGTAGCCAGAATCACCGGTGAAAACAAATACTTTGCCTGTTTTTTCTTCTACAAAACGCATCGCATAACAGGGTACAGGATGGATCGTTTTCATAAATGTTACAAGAAAAGGACCTAGCTTTAATTCTTCTGCTTCAAAATAAGGAACGGCTACTGACACCCCAGGCATATTCAATGCTTCAAAGTGTACAGCATCGTCTGTATGACCATAAATCGGCAAAATAGGTGTTGGTTCCATCACTGGATATAATTGGCGATAATACTGTAGCACACCAAGATCTGCGATATGATCATAATGGTAATGAGACAAAATCACGGCATCTAATGTTAATGGATCAAGATGCTCTTCTAAATTGACTAAGGTTGTACTTCCAGCATCTAGTAACAACTTAAAACCATCTGATTCTAGTAGATAAGAACTGGTTCCTTCTCCTTTATAAGGATAAGCACCTAAACAGCCTAAAACGGTTATTTTCAACTTCATCGACCTCCTTGATTCGTTTTCACTTAATGGTAACATAAAAATGGAAATCATTGATAGAAACAGGCATGATTGTACAAAAAAAACTAAAAAATAACTATTTTAAGTTATCTTTTAGTTTTTTATTGCCTCTAAAGATAGTTTAATTAAAGAGTTAGGTCAGCTATGCTTTTGTTTTCTTTTATTAACAAAGTATAGAACGCCACTTAATAATATAATTCCTGTCCCCATCATCATTAATGATTGTTTATTAGTCTCACCAGCTAAAGGCAATTGTTTATTAGTATTAGTCGGCTTTTGGTTATTTTGGATTGTTTTATTCTGGCTGTATACATACGTTACTGTCTGATTTTGTTTTTCAAATGTACCTTTTGAATTTTTTGGTAATTTACTTTCATTTAGTGTATAGCCGTTTATCGTAAGCTTATATTTTGCTGTTGAAACATCATATTGGGTGTCGATATTACCACTAACGACTATAGAATCATGGATTTTTTTACCATTCTCATCTACATAGTTAATCGTGATAGTTGCCATTTTCAAAGTGTTCTTTGTATAGACATATTCCACTGCTTGCGGTTTATCACTCAATACTCCTGACATATGTTCAGGTAACTTGCTTTCATCAAGTGTATAACCGTCTATTGCAAGCTTATACTCTGGACTTGTTGCATCGTACGGTTCTCCAATATTTCCACCGATTGTTTGAGCAGTATGGATTTCTTCGCCCATTACATCTACATAAGTGACTCTCACATTGGCGGCTTTTACTGGGTCTTTTTTGTACTTATACACTACTGTTTGGGCATCAGCACTGAATGTACCTGATGCATTGTCTGGTAGATTCGATTCGTCTAATGTATAGCCATCTATTATAAGCTTATACTCTGGACTTGTTGCATCGTATGGTTCTCCAATCTTTCCACCGATTGTTTGAGCAGTATGGATTTCTTCGCCCATTACATCTACATAAGCGACTCTCACATTGGCGGCTTTTACTGGGTCTTTTTTGTACTTATACACTACTGTTTGGGCATCAGCACTGAATGTACCTGATGCATTGTCTGGTAGATTCGATTCGTCTAATTTATAACCCTCTATTGCAAGCTTATACTCTGGACTTGTTGCATCGTATGGTTCTCCAATCTTTCCACCGATTGTTTGAGCAGTATGGATTTCTTCGCCCATTTCATCTACATAAGTGACTCTCACATCGGCGGCTTTTACTGGGTCTTTTTTGTACTTATACACTACTGTTTGGGCATCAGCACTGAATGTACCTGATGCATTGTCTGGTAGATTCGATTCGTCTAATTTATAACCCTCTATTGCAAGCTTATACTCTGGACTTGTTGCATCGTATGGTTCTCCAATCTTTCCACCGATTGTTTGAGCAGTATGGATTTCTTCGCCCATTTCATCTACATAAGTGACTCTCACATCGGCGGCTTTTACTGGGTCTTTTTTGTACTTATACACTACTGTTTGGGCATCAGCACTGAATGTACCTGATGCATTGTCTGGTAGATTCGATTCGTCTAATTTATAACCCTCTATTGTAAGCTTATACTCTGGACTTGTTGCATCGTATAACTCTCCAATATTTCCGCCAATCGTTATGGGCGTGTAAATTTCTTCGTCCTTTTCATCTACATAGATTACTGTAACGTCAGCGGCTATTCTCTTAGCAGGCTGCCAAACATACGTATCATTTTTTGGAGTAAGATCAAAATTACTCATCAATTCTCTGCTCGTCCAACTATCTGTACCCTTAGGATTATCGATCGTCCCTTCACCAACATTTTGCCATATTCCAGTATAGTTATCATCTGCAGTAATCATGGGTAATTCAGGATTAGTATTAGTGTCACTGCCTATAAATCTAAAATTTGAACTCAGCTTTAATTCTTTTAAGGCACTAGTATTTTGGAAAAATCGTGATGTTGCATAAGGATTTGAACGATCTAAATTAGTCATGTTAAATCCAGACAAGTCTAATGATTCTAATGAACTATCTTCCATGAAAACCCCTTGTGCTGAATTAATTGGAGCAAGTTTCCAATTTGATAAGTCTAATACTTTTAATTTTGGCAGCCTCGCAAATGCATAGGTTATTGCAGTCATATTTTGTGTGTTCCAAGTCGAAACCTCTAAATTTTCCAAGTTCACACATCCGTTAAATAATGAAAAAATATCTTGAACTTTAGATGTATCCCAACTGGTCAAGTCTAATGAGACCAGATTCGTACAGTCAGCAAAAACGCGTTGCATATTGATTGTATTTGACGTGTCTAGATAGGAAATATTTTCAATTTCAGTTACATTAGGTAGACTTTCAAATAAACGTTCCATAATGGTTGAAGCTACAACAGGTCCTTCAAATACAATCTTGTTTATAGAATTTCTATACGCGTACCAAGGACTTTGATGATAAGTTCCCACCATCGGAGTATCATCAAACTCACCTTGCTGAATATGAAGTACACCTGCATTATCTATAAACCAATCACTAGTTCCAAAGCGACCTGTTGCAATATCAGTAGTAGATATGTCTGGCATGAAAACTTCTCTTTCTTTACTATCATTTGAAACTGTAGATTCAGTCGTTTCCTGGCTATTAGACAATTCATTCGTCTCGATTGTCGCACTAGATTCTAAAGAATCTAAATCTTCTACTGTTTCTTTTAACTCATTAGTAATTGTATGATTAGAGTTATTGATTGTTTCAGCCCAAATAATATTAGGTTGGCAAATACTAAATAATAAAGTAAACAGTAATGTAATACTAATTTTCTTCAAAAAAATTCTCCTATCAGATTTTCATTTTGAATAATACTAATCGAAAAATTTCGTTATGTACAGTAAAAAAGCTCTCAAAAACACATTATTTTTATATATTTTCAAAAAAATATCTTTTTTTAACATTAAATATTCAATCATTTAAAAAAAGCTCTCTTTTGTTTATTTTTAATAAAAAACAAAAGAGAGTTCTTATTTATAATAACATGTCATATAAGGTTAAAAGTTTGACTCATTATCTACGACAAGCGGTGCACCTTTTTCTTCACGAGCTGTATCATAAAAACTTGCCACAGCAACATCATGGTAAGGAATTACCCATAATAAACCAATCCCGAAAACTAGTGCCCCTATAATAAACCAGCCAATAAATGAAATTTGAAGAAGCAAATATTGACCAAAACGGCCTTTCATCAAGAACAATGCATATTTCAGGGCATCTCCTACTGATAATTCAGGATCATCAAGTTTTACCCAAACTGCAAATTGGAAGACACCACTAACAAAAATACCCACTAGAATCATTAAAAATCCGAAGATCAGTAATAATAAAGCTAGAAAGATATCTCCCCCCATTTCAGATTGAAATTGTTCAACTGAAACAGTATTAAACATCAATCCAAAGTACATAGTCACTCCAGATGATAGAAGAATTGGCAGTAATACAATTAAATTTAACAGTAATTCAACAACGTATTGGATAAGATTAATCACTAACATCGGAATATAAAACTTACCTTGAAAAATAGTTGTTAACATTCCTGCTTGAACTCTTTTACCACGTAAAACTTGCAACGCACAATAATAAGTACCATAAGTAATAGCAAAAAAGAGAAAGTTATTTAGTAAAAAGGACATAAAATTACTTCCTGCACTATCTTGTGGTAAATTGGCAATACTACCGATCACTGAGCCTATGATAAAACGGATAAATACAGCTAGAAATGTAATCCAAGCCATCGTTCCCCATTGATTTTTTAATGATATTCGAGCTTGTTCTCGATGCATGCCATTCGTTATTTGACTTTTCATATTATTCATCTCCTCTTTGATTAATAACTGCGAAGCTTATCTACTGTTTCTTTGTCTAATCGCTTCACTACTTCCGTTACTAATTTAACCGTATTAAAATAATCATCTTCATGAATCATGGATGTGTGGGAATGCAAATAACGAACTGGAACTGTGATTGCGAGTGATGGAACACCATTTCGAGTTAAATGCATTCTCCCCGCATCTGTGCCCCCTCCTGTAATCACTGTGTATTGGAACGGGATGTTATTTTCTTCCGCCACTTGAATCACAAAATCACGTAACTTTTTATGCGGAATCATTGAAGCATCAAAAATTAAGATTTGTGGCCCTTTTCCAAGCTCAGAGTCAGCTTCTTTTGGTGTCATACCAGGAGTATCTCCTGCGGTTCCTGTATCTAATGCAAAAGCAATATCTGGATCAACTAAATGCGTACTTGTTTGTGCACCGCGCAAGCCAACTTCTTCTTGTACATCACTTCCGGCAAATAAAATATTAGGATGACCTTCTTCTGCTAAGTTTTCTAACACTCTTAAAGACACCGCTGTGCCAATACGATTATCCCAAGCTTTGGCTAACATAAACTTTGTATCATTCATTCGACGGTATTCAATATAAGGTGTGATCATATCTCCGGGTTTGATGCCCCACTCAGCCACTTGCTTGTCACTAGAAGCGCCAATGTCAATAAACATATCTGCAACATCATAAGGTTGTTTTCTGGCTTCTGCTGTTAAAACATGAGGCGGTTTTGAGCCAATCACACCATGAAACAGCTCACCTTTTCCTGTCTTGATCTGCACTTGTTGAGCCAACATTACTTGTCCCCACCAACCGCCAAGTGTTTGGAATTTAATAAACCCTTTTTCTGTAATTTGTGTCACCATAAAACCGACTTCATCTAAATGTCCTGAGAAAAAAACTTTTGGACCTTCTTTATCACCAACACGCTTAGCAATAATACTACCTAAACCATCATACATGATTTTATCTGCAAAAGGCTCTGCATATTTTTTGAATACTTCTCTGACTTCCCCTTCATTTCCAGGTACTCCTTTAGCATTTGTTAAGTCTATTAATAAACGTTCTTCTTTTTGATCCAAAATATTCCCTCCTAAATTTAAAAACGTAGCGGACTCATTCAGCTTTGATTGAAAATAAAAAAATAAAAATGACGCGCTGAAATATCATTATTTTTTTCAAAAAAGCTAAACTTTGAGGCTACTTATTCATTATTAATCGTATTATATCACTTCTTAACATTCTTGAAAAATTAACTATATATATAAAAACGACTAGGATATGACTCTGCGAGTCATATCCCAGTCATGTAGAATCCGGATAAGTTGAAAAGCACAGTGATGTAATGAACTGATGTTCACAATACCTACTTAGTTCTCGGAATTAAACTCTTCTGTCCTTAGATAAAAAAATTATCTTTTATCTATTTGTTTTTTTCTATAGTTATACATAATGTAGTAAGCTAATAGGCTAATAATCAAGCTATTTCCTAATACATTACACCAGTAGTCTACCTGTTCATTTGTCCTTGGTAATTTCTTCTCAGCAACTGAGGTTGTTTTTGGTAGTTGATTGTTTTTAGTCTGCACTACAGTTTTTTCTGTAGGTACATCCGGATCAATGATCGGTGGTACTGATACTTTTTCATATACATAAACAATTTTTTGTGGTGCCTCTGTAAACATAACTTCGTCAGTTCCGACTAATTGCCCCACTCTATTTGTGAATTTAGCTATTGGTTGTTGGACTTCTTTAAATCGAAAACCTTTGATTTCTTTCGGTTGAAATTTTTGTTTTGTACCAACTATCCCTTTGGCTATCCCATCATCCCCAATTTTGATTCCATTGGTATCTACATGGCTGATTAAAATTTCCCCTATTATGAGCAATTTGTTCACTTTAATCCCTTTGGCTGCAGTTTCTGATTCGATCAAATCCTTCGTCAATAGCAATGAAACTGGTTCTTGATCTAATACGTAACCGATTGGTGCCTCGATTTCTGTAAAAACATATTCACCCTCAGTCAGATCATCAACAGTGATTATCCCATGTTCATTTGAGTTAAAAACGTGAGCTTCTTTTTGATCCGGTATCCAATTTACCTCACCATTTTTATCTATCTGGTAATATTCATTTGTTCCCAGATTATTGCGAGATAAATTAAATTTAGCTCCTGGTAAATCTATTTTATTTTGATCCACTTTTTTCAATTCTAAAGTCCCTGTTGTGATGATCGGTTGGTTTTTAATGATTGTTACATAATCTGGAGCGTTTATGTCATCATCTGATTTTGTTGATAACAGTATGCCTTTTTGAGACTCATCAGATACTTTATAACCATCCGGTGCGGTGATTTCTTTAATCAAATACTCACCTTCAGCGACTGATTGGAATGTTGCGTTTCCATCCTGATCAGACGTCACCTTTAATCCTAGTGATTGGCTACTTTTGTTGTCAAACAGTTCAAACACAGCTCCTTTTAGTGGTTCTTGTGTAAGAGCATCAACTTTTTTCAATGGAATTTGCCCTACGCCTTTTCCTGAACCAGAACCACTTGTAACAGTATGATTTACTGTTGACCAATCTGTTTTGATCGCTTTATCATTTGAAAAAACAGCAGTATTAAGTACATTTGCTGATTTTGTTGTAACTGTTTGATACTCAACAGAAACACCTCGAGTTTCCTTTTTAAACGTAATTTTGAAATAATTCGTGTTAAAATTTTTGAGCAACGCACCTGCTGGACTCTGATCTGCATCGTATGTGAATGTAATTTCGTAGTCTTCACCTAGCTTAAGAACTTTATTCGTCACTAATTCCCTGACAACAAATGCATCATTTCCTATCACAAAATTAGTGTTTTCGGCTTTTGAGGAATCACTCAGTGTGAAACTATCCTCTAAAACTAAGTTTTTATAGGGCTTGTTTTCGGGCATGATATTCGTTTGAACATACCAGCTGGCAAGCTTATTATCTACTGTAGAAACTCTACCAGTTTTATAAGTATTTATTCCTAAAGCAACCAGTTGTTCCGCTTTAAGGTCATGTTTGTAGCCTTGTTCATCACTGATTTTAGCTGTATTCGTAAAATTAGTGTAGTAATCAGAAACAGGTGCTGTGCTTGGTGCTGTTTTATATCTGATTGCTACTTTTTTATTTCCAATCGAAGAAAATTCTAGATGAATATGGTTGTCTTTGATTTCCATAACGGTTGGATAGCGGGCATCTCCAGGTTGGATTTTTTCACCTGTCATAACGACTTCCTTGCCGTCTTGATTGATAATTTTATCTAGTTCAAGAATCTCAATTGAGTCTTTATCTAATTTTTGAATTGACTCAATGTCATCATCTAAAATTAGATTTTTGTATTTATGACGTTCTTCATTGATTCCTATCGTCCAAGTAAATACTCCAGCGGTGCTTGCATAAACTACGTTTTTCTTGCCGCCTTCAACTAAAAAGTTTGGAATATTAAAGGTTGCCGAAGCTTCCATCGGAATAGAGCCATTTCCTGCAAGAGAGACTTTATTACTTAGTTCGTCTCCTACTTTAACGTCTGTATTGTCAAATTTGCTTGTATACGTTAAAACATATTTATTGGTTGTAACGTCTCTATGCCCACCTAACATATCCACTGTAAAACCCGAACTTGTTTTACTGATCGTATAATCTAGTCCAGCAACTAATGGATGTTTGGTTTTGTCATCACCTTTTGCATAATAGTAAAAATCAGCAGATCCGTCCACTAATTCTTTAACTCGCTCACCAAAGGTATCGATCATTTGATTAAACTGCATCCCCCAATGTTTACTATTGACAATAATGGACCAGTCCACTGTACCCTCTGTCAAATCTAGAGAATCTTCTTCCAATATTTTAGAAATATTGGATGGCGCTAGGTTGATTTTTGCTTCATCACTTCCTAAAGTATCTGAAGCTTTATTTTCTATCATACGTGGACTAGGATTTTGAACTGCCGTCTCATAGACAAAGCGATAAGCCTGTGCTGTTGGGCTTTGATTATTGGTATAAGTATACTCCGTTGTGTATTGACCAAAACCACTTGTATCCCAATGACTTGTTGGAGCAAAACCGCCTTGACTGATTGAATTGGTGCCATAAACATATAAATAGTAAATTTTCAAATTGGAAAAAGTTAAATCATTCGCAACCTCATCCTTGAGAATATCTGTAAATTTTGTGTCCTGATTCAGCTCTGTGCTATCTAAATTGTAATCAATCGTCCAGACAATTGTGTTCGTTTTTACATTGTATTCACCTTTTTTGGTTATATGAGGGTTATGATTATACTGGAAGTAAACATAACTTGAAAGTGATGTTCCATAGACAGTCGCCTCAGTTATCAGATTGTAAAGCTCTTCATTAACGATCGAGTCTTCATTGATGACCGATTCATACGTAAGAATCACAGCTTTATTTGTTTCTTTCGTTAAGATAACTTCTAAATTAGCATTGTTTTGTTGAATTGTGTAATCTCTGCCGCCTAACAAAACAGGTTCTCCAATCAAATTTCCACCCATGGAAACATCTTGTGAGAAGACTTTCACATCCCTGATATTGAGATAGGCTGATGCATCTTCACTTTGATTTGAGCCTTTTTTATTGATTGTATTTTTGACTATTATTTTTTGATTTGGCTGTATTGTTTGTCGATTGATATTGGTTTTTATCTCAGTAGAAACAATATCTGTATTGAAGTTTTTATTTTTATTCAGGCTAACGCTTCCCTCACCGGAAAGTTTGAATAAAAACTCGTATTGTTTTTCTTGATTATTTGCTAATTGAAAAACAATTGTTTTAAGTAAATCACTATCATCGCTATATGGAATAAAACTTGTTTCTACATCAATTTGATATTTTCCATTGATTACTGTTTCAGTAAAAATGATCGTAAGTTTTCCAGTCATATCGATAGTCCAGCTTCCGACTGTCTCTAATCTTCCAGAAATGTTGTTTGAAATTGCAATATCTGCTGGTAATTGATATTCATAGGTTCCAGCCTGAATCGTTTGATTATCTGTTCCAACTTGTAATATTAAAGTTAATGGTGCTTGTCTTTGCGGACGATTTGTTGTGGTGTTGTACTCTATACCTTTAGGATCAGTCAGCGTAGCATTGGTTACTAAGTTCTCAGTTTGTTGTATATCTGCTTGATTCGATTTAAGCAAGGTTTCAGTAGAGAAACTTGTTTCTGGCTGCTTGGGCGTTTCTACGTTTGTAGCGTTTCCATTTGATTCTGTTGGCTTATCTGTTGTGTCATCTGTTGAAGACTCACTTATAATAGCGCTTTCCGAACTGTCTGAAGAATCCCCTTTGTTCAATGTCTCACTTGTTAGCTCATGAATAGACGTTTCTTCGGTTGTTAATGTTTCAGCAAAACTAAATACAGGAATCAAAGAGTTAGCAATCATTAATAGTATCGCCATTACTATCCAAAATTTCTGTTTTTTCATCAATATCCTCTTTTCTTTTTATTAAAAAATATATAACTATCATTATTTTAACATATAAAAAGTTTTTTTATAGTCTAATTCACAATATATTTTAATTTATATTAAATAAAAAAGAGCATGAAACAAAACTAAAGAACAGTTTTGTTTCACGCTCTAAATCCGAATAAATGGCGAGAAAAAAGCAACTCCTTCGGAAATAAGCTGAAATTCACAAAAATTTGAAAAGCAATTTTCGTGAATTCCCACTTATTTCTCGGAGCTAAACGCTTTTGTCTCGGCCTATTTTTCGTTTTATCTACTTATTTATTTCATTTGGCTCTTTCTGCTGCCATTCTTTTGAATAAAATGACTCATCAAGTTTATAATTTGGGGCTTTGCCTGAATCACTTTCAAGAAATGGCTTAATCTTTTGATCTGCAGCCAACCAACCGCGCCAGCCTAAGTGAATCGTATCGGCCATAAAGTATTGTGTACCACTTTCTTTAGTAAAATCTGCAATATTATTAAAGCCTTGGGTCGTTAATTGATACTTGACCTTCTTTGCAAAGTCTTGCAACATCTCTTGAGAAAGTCCTGTGAAATCCGACCAATGCTTATTCACTGGTGGAATAATAAATAATACTTCCGCATTATCTTGAGCCAATTGGCTTAGGACTAGCTGTAAATCAGAAAACTCAGGAGAATAACGATAATCTAAATCTGTTTGAGAATTTTCTAAACGATTCAATTTCTTCTTTAGTCGTTTAGTATAAAATGAATTAGAGATCTCAAACGAGTTGTTGCTCGTTTCTTTTTGACCTATTTCTGCGGCTAATTGATCTAACTCATTTGCATTATATGCGTTAGGCAGTGGTTTCTTAGCCTTTTTAATTTCTTTGTCTTTGCTTACCATTCCGATTTTGCCAAATAATTCATCTTCACGAGAAAACATATTGATCATCCAATCGATATATTGCTTATTGGAAGAACTTGGTAATTTTCCTGAAATGATCTCTTTCAAAGCACTATCTAAACGTTTGTCTTCTTTTACTTTTGGAAAGTCCATTAAACGTGTTGCCAGATAAATATCATCAGCTGTCACTTGTTTTAAATCACTGACCCATTGATAGGTTTGCAGCTCAGAATAATAAGCATTGAAGTAATCATTGGTTACTCCATTTTTCACAAACCACTGTGGTGAAAGAATGAAAACGACTTTTTTATGAGAAAGATTTTTCCCCATCGATTGCATCATCAAAGCCTGTGTTAAGGATTGTGTGCCTGGCGCTCCTAATAAGAACGGTCGGTAACTCCGATCATATTTGTCTGCTAAAACAGAGGGGTGAAATGGACTGATTCGGCTCAACTCCGAAGAGCCAAAAAATGGAATGTATTCCTTTGAACCAATTGCTTTATTTTTTATTGCATTGCCTCTAAGCACATTGGTCGCCATAGAAGTTGAAGCCTCCGCTAATACACGTTTGCTATCCAAATCTATTTTAAACGGTGCAAAGAAGAATCCAACTAGTAGCACCGCGGAAATCAGGATCGGTCCAAAGATTCCAAAGATTTTTTTCTTCATGCTCATTATTGTAATGCTTTCACTTGTTCGATAACTTTATTTGGTGTGTTCCATAAATCGCGGTCAAATTCTGAAACTGGTACTTGTACACCTAATTGTCCATCGATTTCAACTAATAGCTGAACGGTTGCTAGTGAATCCATCAAGCCTTCTTCAAATAAATCAACGTCTCTATTTTCTTTGACTTCATCTGTACCAGCAATTTCTTCTAAAATATCTAAAACTGTTTCTTCTATATTCATGTGTCGTTCTCCTCTGTCGTACAGCTTTTAACTGTAAATTATTTGTTTTTATTTAAAGAATAATGTATCTAAAAATCCTGAGAAAATCAAGAAGCTAAAGCAAACTGCATTAAAAGTTAAGAAAATCGCAAAAGCATGTGTGAATTTATTAGATGGTATTTGCTCCTTATGTTTTTTCTTGAAACGCAACCAAGCATCGGTTAAACAAATCAGCGCAGCATGGTAAAACCCATAAGCCAAATAATACCATGTTAATCCATGCCATACTCCCATCAATAAGAATAAAGCAAAATAACCTACATTTGAAGCAACGATCCTACTCTTGAAAACTTTTTTCTTTATCAAAGTAAACATTAAACGCATATAAACATAATCACGAAACCAAAATGATAGCGTCATATGCCAACGATTCCAAAATTCTTTGATATTCCAACTTAAGAAAGGCTTGTTAAAGTTAACTGGTGTATCATAGCCCATCAAATAGCTAGTTCCAACAGCAAATAAGCTATAACCAGCAAAATCAAAGAATAAATACATACTATAAATATACATATAAGCAACTAGTTCCCAAGAAAAACCACCTGTTTTAACAGCCATCTTAGCTACAACTGGCATCAGTACCTGACCAAAATAATAGCCAATAATAAATTTGTATAAGAATCCTAGGAAAAAATTATGAATTCCTTTTCCTAGAAAGTCGACATATTTTTCGGGTGCTGGCGGATTTTCTACATCTTTTTCAAAACGGCGATAACGATCGATCGGTCCCGATGAAATCGTTGGAAAGAATAACAGAAATTCAATATAACGGAAAATATTGTATTCTTTGATCGAACCATCACGCATTTCCATGATGATCTGCACAGATTTAAAGGTCAAATAAGAAATACCAAGAAATCCTAACAATGAAGCATGTCCAGAAACAAAAGGCATTACCTTAACCAAAACTAAGGGCAAAATTGCTAAAAATACAGCTAGATAAAAGACCATACTTTCATTTTTCTTTTGACGATAATGAAAGTAAAACCAAACCAAGATCGTCTGCCAGATGACATAACCAATCAATGCCGCGCCTTGCTTCCAGTCTTCACCGCCAAAGCTCATATACAAGAATAACAGTGTAACTAAAACCTGATACCAAGCCCAACGTTTGCCTTTGATCAATAAAGTCAGAATCATCGGTAAAAGCGCTATTAGCAAATAAACAAAATAAATCGGATTCGCGTAAGGAATCATGTGAGGAAAGTCGATCACGTTGCATTCACCTCATTCATCAACCCTTTGCGGTCGATCTTTCCATTCGCTGTCAGTGGCAATTGTTCTACATAAATGAACTTTTGAGGAATCATATACTCCATCACTGACAAGCTTAACTCTTCTTTGATAGCCTTCGTTAATTTAAATTCTTTTTCAAAATCATGAGGATGAGCGACCACAAATGCTACTAGCTGCTGAACTTTATGATTTTGATATTTTGGAACTACGGCTGCCTGTTTTACATAAGAAACACTTGCTAAATGGTGATCGATATCTTCAAGTTCAATTCGATAGCCATGAAGTTTAACCTGGAAATCGATCCGTCCATCATAAATCAGCATACCATTTTTTAGTTTCCCAGCATCTCCCGTACGGTATGCTGCTTGACCTTTGTATTCAAAAAAAGCATCTGCTGTTTTTTCTGGATTATGCAGATAGCCTTTAGAAACGCTCGGACCTGCAATCACGATTTCACCAACGTCTCCAGCTGAGACTTCTTGATCACCATTCATGATATAAACATCCGTATCATTTTTAACACGGCCAATTGGCACACGACTATACTCATCTAGAATTTCTGGTGTAATCTCCACACCAGAAATAGCTACCGTAGCTTCTGTTGGACCATAGGTATTAAAAACATGTGCATTAGGAAAACGTTCCAATAATTTCTGAGCTGTTGCTTTAGGTAGTTCTTCTCCACAGAACAGAAAAATCTTCAAGCTATCAACATGTTCTCCATCAAATGTCGGTTCCATCAGACAAATATCCATAAATGACGGTGTTGAAACCCAAACTTCAATATCTAAAGTCGGCAATACAGTAAATAGTTGTTTAAAATCATTGATAACCTCTTTGCGCATTGGTGTTAAAGAACCACCAGAAGTCAAGGCAGGATAAACATCCATCACTGATAAATCAAAAGAATAAGGTGCCTGCGATAAAAAGCGCATCCCCTCTGTTATGCCAAAATCTGTCAATTCCCAATTAACAAAGCTTAAAAGATTTGTATGACTGATTTGAACCCCTTTAGGTACACCTGTCGTGCCCGAGGTAAAAATAATATAGTAGGTTTGTGATGCCTTAACTGGTTCAAGCGGCGTATCAACATTCCATGATGTAGCACAGATATCCTGAAGTTCCCCTAGCGAAACAATCTCAGCAGCTGTTTCGAGTTCTGGCCATTCCTTGATAGAAAATACCACTGCTGGATCAGCTACTTCTAAAATCATTTCAACTCTCTCTTTTGGTGTGTGTGCTTCAATAGGTATATATGCATGTCCGGCCTTTGATGCACCTAAAAAACAAGCCAGCATTTCAAATTCCAACTCTCCATAAACAACGAGCGGACGAGTCTTTTCTATGTTTTTATGCAAATAAGCAGCAATTGCATCGGAGTCTTTCTTCAGCTCTCCATAAGTATACGTTCGATTGGTTTCAATATAAACGGGACGGTTTGGTTCCTTCATCCCCCAACGGTCGATTGCTTCAATAATATTTAAAATCGTCATGAAGTATTCCCTCCCTAAAACTCATTATAAATAAATGAGCCGCCATCAATATTTTTATAATGATATAAATAAATCAACATTAGTAGTATCGCAAAATAAAAAACGGTTTTTCCAATGAATTTCCCCCAATATTGTACAGTGGGTTTATCAAAAAATTGTTTCATTTTATGCCTCCAAAATTACATATATTCACATTTTCGTACTGTTATTGTAATCAAAAGCAATAAAAAAAGAAACTTAATTCGTAAATTAAAGCCCCTTTTACACTAACAGTTTTGTCACTTCTGCATAAAAAGAAGGTGGGACAAAACATAAAACTGATTGTTCCACCCTATTTATAGTAAAAGAAATACAAAAAAATTTGTATTTTTAGTCAATTCTCCCATTCAAAGATGCCATAAAAGCCTTAAAAAAAATTTAAGCTATTTCTGATTTCTTCCATGGATAATCCGTGAATAAATCGCAGATGTCAAGAAGTAATACGCTAGGTAAATCAAAATCAATAGCCCACAAGAAAGATAAGCCAACCAGTAACCAGAACTTGAAATATATTTACTAAAAACATAGATTGCAAAGGTTGCATGTAAAACGCCTATGATCATTGGTGGGAAAAAGATAATACTATTTTGCTGATAGACTAGTTTTGTAATATCTTTTTTAGGAACACCGATTTTCTTTAATAAATCATAACTTTCCTTTTCTCGCTCTGCCTCAGAAAATTGCTGCAGCATCAAGATACTACCAGTGATGATCAAGGCTAAGATGCCTAAAAACATTGCCACATATATGAATAATCCCATCACTCTTCTCTGATATCTTAAATCTGAAAAACGACTAGTATAATTCAATTGCCAATATTCCTGCTCATCCTCTTCCGAAAATTGTTCACTTTTTTTCTCAGTTTGCCGGCTTGTTTTTGATATATAGCCTTCTACCTGATTGTTTTTCAACTCAAACTTATAGTAAACAGGTGTGTCCCATTTAGGTTTTACGCTTTCTGATAATTTATTTGCAAGTGCTTCTTCATCTTTTGTTTCAATATTAAACGCCCTCAGTTGATATACCATATCGGAATTTATCGCATTGAATTGCTCATCGGATACAATCACTGTTGGGAAACTGTATCTTAATAAATCTTGACCTAAGTAATCTGGTCTTACATCCGATACATGAAGATTTATTCCATTTGGTAAATTAAAGTTAGAATCATAACGAATAAATCCACTTAAAATATTTTGAATACTATCTAAAATGACAATATCTTGATTATTTTTCAATTCAATATTTTTTAAATAAGGGTTTATTTTTTGAAATTCTTGATAATTTGAGAGTGCCAATAAATTTATTAATCCCAGTGTATTTTGATCTTCTTCCTGTCCAATTTTAAGATGAAATTGGCTACCCGTCAACTTATAATTTAATGTGACTAGTGAATCAATTTTTGTATCCGGTTCCTTTTCAATTATTTGCGCTATTTTTTCAAAATCATTCTCAGCCACGATAAAGTCAGTCGGTGCTGTTGTGTTTACGGAATTCATCCCTATAGTATAAATAGAAGCCGCACCACCGATCATGCCTAAAGCAATGGCAATAAAAACAGTCACAGCAGATAATGTATTTCCGCCTCTTTTAATATGAAGTTTTGTATTTCCTAAAGCGAGCATATTTAAATTTCGATAGTAGTTGAATTTACTTTTCCCAAATAAAAATGCAATTAGGTACATTGTGTATTTAAAAAATAAATACGTTCCTACTATACAGATAAACATGATGACCAAAGGAGCAATCAAAAAACCAGAAAACCCCAATCTCGTATGCAGTAACAGTGTACCAAAATGAATAACATTATAGGATAAAAAATAGCCAGTACAGATAAGTATTACACCAAGGATACCTAAAAAAATCTTTGCGATAGATTGTTTGTTTGAATGGATCGTATTTTTTCCGACTGGTTTAAGCAAATTGGTTACTTGATAGCGGTAGATCAACCAACTGCTTCGAATAGAAACCATTACTAACATAAAAACAAACACTAAACTTGTTTGGATCATGGAAGGAACCGAAACAAAAAAGAGACTTTCTACTTGTAAAAACATCGCTTTTGCTAGAATCATCGAAAATAACTTAGAAAAAACAATCCCTAAGAGAATCCCAGTAACTAACGAAACTGCGCCTAAAATCAGCGTTTCTACAAAAAATAAAAAAGAAATCTGTCCTTTACGCATCCCAATTAAATGATATAAACCAATTTCTTTTCCCCTTTTTAATAAGAAGAAATGATTTGCCGCAAACATAAAGCCTAAAATCATGACTACAACCAGAATACCACCTAAGTTCATCGCACCATTGATATGAACCTCTTGTCCGACTCTGTTAGCCAGTGATCGATTATAAGTAATCGCACTAAAACAATAGTAAACAACCACGGCAAACGTCATACTGACAAAATAAACTAAATAATTAAGAAATTGTCCTTTGAAATTTTTCCAAGACAAATTAAAAATCATTGGCACGGCCACCTCCGCCAATCGTTGCCTGCATATCGATCACCCGATTAAAGAATTCTTTTCTTGAACCTTGACGAACAACTTCTGAAAAAATCACCCCATCTTTAATAAATAAGATGCGATTGCAATAACTTGCTGTATACGGATCATGAGTAACCATCATGATCGTTGCATCATCTTGTAAATTCATAGTTGTCATATATTGAAGTAACTCGGCAGCTGATTTTGAATCCAGTGATCCAGTAGGTTCATCTGCAAATATGATTTTAGGTTTGGTGATCAATGCTCGTGCTGCGGCCACACGTTGTTTTTGCCCAACAGAAATCATATTAGGGTAAGCAGTCAATAACTGATCGATTCCTAAAATGTTGGCAACATGAGTTAGACGTTGTTCCATTTCAACTAATGGCATTCGATCAACAGCCAACGGTAACAAGATATTATCTTTCACCGTCAACGTATCCATTAAATTAAAATTCTGAAAAATAAACCCTAACTTTTTACGACGAAAATCGCTAATTTGATGGTCCCGCATTTTCAAAATATCTTGACCATCGATTTGAACACTTCCAGTTGTTGGTAATGCGATTGTTGAAATAGTACTCAATAATGTTGATTTTCCTGCACCACTTGGACCCATGATTCCCACAAATTCACCTTGATCAACAGAAAAGGAAATATTATTTAAAACTTGTACTTTATTACTTCGATACCCATAAGATTTGCTTAAATGGTTCACTTCTAAAATTTTTTTCATCTATTTCTCTCCAGTTTAGTCATTGTCCTTATTCTACCAATATTTTGCACAACTGAACATCGTTTCCTCTTACAATTAAGTAATAATAAAAATTTTTTTAGTAATCATTTATTTTTCTAAGCAAGAATGTTGTGACAATTTCCACAAACCTTTCAGGGAGTTGTTTTCACTATATTTTCATTTCTCATAAACACTATATGTAGTTATTCAAAAGGAATAAAAATTAAATTTCACACTACATATAGTTGAAAGATTCAATAGATTGTTTTATGATAAGGAAGGAATAAATCTATGAGGAGATGGGTAGCAAATGATGGAAATAAAGCAAGCCAATAATGAAGTGAGTTCTACTGATTCAACCTTGAATACGATGAAAATCGTTAAAAGAGATGGACGTTTAGTTGATTTTGATGATCGAAAAATTTATGATGCTTTGATCAAAGCTGAACAAAAAATCCGAGGTTCTTTAGACCCGCTTGCTCATGAACGGATTCAAGAAATCGTAGAAAGAATTGATCAAGAAATTTCAGATCGTTTCGCTGAAGATGTAAAGATTTATGAGATTCAAAACATTGTCGAACATATTTTACTGGCAAAAAATGAATATGAACTAGCTGAAGAATATATCAACTACCGCACCCGTCGTGATTTTGAACGCAGTAAAGCGACTGACATCAATTTTACGATCAGTAAATTAATCAATAAGGATCAGTCAGTGGTAAACGAAAATGCGAATAAGGACAGTGATGTTTTCAACACTCAACGAGACTTAACTGCTGGAATCGTAGGTAAATCGATTGGCTTAAAAATGTTACCTCCCCATGTTGCAAATGCACACCAAAAAGGTGATATCCATTATCATGACTTAGATTATCATCCATATACACCGATGACTAACTGTTGTTTGATTGATTTTAAAGGAATGCTCAACGATGGTTTTAAAATTGGTAATGCTGAAGTTGAATCCCCTAAATCGATTCAAACGGCTACAGCCCAAATTTCTCAAATTATTGCAAATGTCGCTTCTAGTCAATACGGCGGCTGTTCAGCTGACCGCGTAGATGAATTATTAGCTCCATTTGCTGAACTAAATTATCAAAAACATTTAGCTGATGCAAAAGAATGGATCGATGGATCTGAACGTCAGAAGGAATATGCAAAAGCTAAAACTCAAAAAGATATTTACGATGCAATGCAAAGTTTAGAGTATGAAATCAATACATTATTTACATCTAACGGACAAACACCGTTTACTTCTTTAGGGTTTGGATTAGGACTAAGTTGGTTTGAAAGAGAAATTCAACGAGCAATCTTACAAATCAGAATCAATGGTTTAGGTAGTGAAAAGAGAACGGCAATTTTTCCTAAATTAATATTCACTTTGAAACGCGGGGTAAACTTAAATGAAACAGATCCAAACTACGATGTAAAACAACTAGCATTAGAGTGTGCCACGAAACGAATGTACCCTGATGTTTTAAATTACGATAAATTAGTCGATTTGACTGGCAGCTTTAAGGTCCCAATGGGATGTCGTTCTTTTTTACAAGGATGGAAAGATGAACAAGGCAAGGAAATCAATGTCGGCCGTATGAACTTGGGTGTTGTCACCTTGAATCTTCCTAGAATCGCAATAGAAGCTCATGGAGATGTGGATAAGTTCTGGACTCTTTTAGCCGAGCGTCTTGAAACGATGAAAGATGCTTTAGTCTATCGCGTTGAACGCTGCAAAGAAGCAACACCTGCAAATGCGCCGATTCTTTATATGTATGGTGCTTTTGGAAAACGATTATCTAAAAAAGAATCAGTCAATGAATTATTCAAAAATAAACGTGCTACTGTTTCACTCGGCTATATTGGGTTGTACGAAGTCGCTTCTGCTTTTTACGGTGGAGAATGGGAAACGAATCCTGAGGCAAAAGACTTTACCATTGCGATTTTAAAAGATTTAAAAGCTCATGCAGATAAATGGGGCGATACTTATGGTTATCACTTTAGCGTTTATTCTACACCAAGTGAGAGTTTAACTGATCGTTTCTGTCGTTTAGATACTGAAAAGTTTGGCGTGGTAGAGAATATCACCGATAAAGATTATTACACAAATAGTTTCCATTATGATGTTCGTAAAAATCCAACACCTTTTGAAAAATTAGATTTTGAGAAAGATTATCCACAATATTGTTCTGGCGGTTTTATCCACTATTGTGAATACCCAGTCCTACAACAAAATCCCAAAGCGTTAGAATCTGTTTGGGACTATGCTTATGATCGTGTTGGCTATCTCGGAACAAATACACCGATTGATCATTGCTATGAGTGTAACTTTGAAGGAGATTTCAATCCAACAGAACGCGGTTTTGAATGTCCACAGTGTGGCAACCACGATCCAAAATCATGTGATGTTGTCAAACGTACCTGTGGATATCTAGGCAATCCACAAGCTAGACCAATGGTTCACGGAAGGCACAAAGAAATATCTTCCCGTGTGAAACATATGAAATAAAAAGCGGATTGAACCGTTTAGATCTTGAACAAATTAGGAAAATGATGTAAAGATGCTTTTTATCTTTACAAGCGTTTTATCTATTTGTTGAAGGATCTGGTTCATGTAGCTAGATTCAATAAAAAGCGGGTTGAACCGTTTAGATCTTGAACAAATTAGGAAAATGATGTAAAGATGCTTTTTATCTTTACAAGCATTTTATCTATTTGTTGAAAGATCTGGTTCATGTAGCTAGATTCAATAAAAAGCGGATTGAACCGTTTAGATCTTGAACAAATTAGGAAAATGATGTAAAGATGCTTTTTATCTTTACAAGCATTTTATCTATTTGTTGAAAGATCTGGTTCATGTAGCTAGATTCAATAAAAAGCGGATTGAACCGTTTAGATCTTGAACAAATTAGGAAAATGATGTAAAGATGCTTTTTATCTTTACAAGCATTTTATCTATTTGTTGAAAGATCTGGTTCATGTAGCTAGATTCAATAAAAAGCGGATTGAACCGGTTAGATCTTGAACAAATTAGGAAAATGATGTAAAGATGCTTTTTATCTTTACAAGCATTTTATCTATTTGTTGAAAGATCTGGTTCATGTAGCTAGATTCGATAAAAAGTGGAATATGTTAATTCCAAAAAAACGGTATCCCCTGCAATTTTAGCAAGCATCGTTTTTATTTGAAAGGATGACTAAAAAATGAGAAATCCTAAACCGCAAGAATGGTTGGCTAAAGAACTTAGTCAAAACTATATTGCAGATTATAAATCATTTAACTTTGTGGATGGCGAAGGCGTGCGCAATAGTCTATATGTTAGTGGATGCCTTTTTGCTTGTGAAGGTTGTTTTAACCAAGCTGTGCAAAGTTTTCGCTATGGTAAACCGTTCACAAAAGAATTAGAAGATAAAATCATCGAAGATTTGTCTCACGATTATGTACAAGGGCTTACCTTATTGGGTGGAGAACCTTTTTTAAATACAGCTGTTTGCTTGACTGTTGTCGATCGAATACACAAAGAATTTGGATTAAATAAAGATATCTGGTCTTGGTCAGGATATACTTTTGAAGAACTGTTACTAGAATCTGAAGATAAACTTGAACTATTAAACAAAATTGATATCTTAGTAGATGGTCGTTTTGAATTAGCTAAGAAGAACTTAAACCTTCAATTCAGAGGCAGTAGTAACCAACGAATCATTGATGTCAAAAAATCATTAGCTACTGGAAAAGCTGTCATTTGGGATAAATGCCATGATGCTGAACAAACCTATGAACAAATAAAAAAAGGGAACTTAATTTAATCGATCACATCAATTCTTACCACTGCAGCTGTAGAATAATTTCTCATGGCTGTAGTGTTTTTTAGTTAAATCCACTACCTTATCGAATTATTGGCTCATCTTTTATATGTATATTACAATAAAAAAATAGAATAATTCGTTCTTGAATACACTCAAACAAAAAATAAGGAGGAAACTATTATGACAAAAAATCAGTCATCATCTGTAAAAAAAGCGATCATCACGGGGGCTGCTTCGGGAATTGGTTATGCTACAGCCAAATTATTTATCGAAAAAGGATTTATCGTAGGTTTAATTGACGCTGACAAAAAACGGTTAGAAACCATTTCTAAAGATTTTAAGCAAAGCGGTCATGAATGCTACTACAGAAGTGTGGATGTAACCGATGAAGTTAGCTTAAAAAAAGCAATTGACGAATTAACTGATAGTCTAGAAGGCTTGGATATCTTTTTCAGTAATGCAGGAATAAATGGAACTTGGGCTCCCATCGAAACCTTAACAATTGATGAATGGGATCGTACAATAAACACTAATTTGCGTAGTACTTTTTTATGCATAAAATTTGCGATTCCCCATATGAAAGAGAACGGTGGCTCAATTATTATCACAAGTTCTATCAACGGGACTAGAATTTTTAATAATTTTGGTGCATCAGCGTACAGTGCTTCAAAAGCTGGGCAAGTTGCCTTTACAAAGATGGCTGCCCTAGAACTTGCGCGTTATAACATTCGGGTCAATGCCATCTGTCCTGGTGCTATCGACACAGCCATCAATGAAAAAACAACCTATTCAGATGAATTAAAAGAAGTTGAAATCAAAGTGGAATTTCCTGAAGGCAATCGTCCTTTAAAAAATAAAACTGGAACTAGTAAACAAGTTGCGCAATCTGTTTTATTTTTGGCAACTGATGCATCGGCTAATATTTCTGGAACTGAGCTTTACGTAGATGGAGCAGAATCTTTACTTTAATATGGAAAAAAGTGTTTAGCTCCCGGAAATAAGGTGAAATTTATTTCTAGGAGCTACTTTTTCTCGCTGTTTAATCGAATTTAGTGCGCGCAACAAAACTAACTGACTTTTTCTTTCATCCTAAGATGAAGCTGTCTTGAAAAATGCAAGAATCTCTGAACGAATTTTGCTATGATCAACGATTGGATCAGGGTAATCTTCACCCATAGAAACATTTATGGCATTTTGGAGTTCCGCTGGCATCTTACTTGGCTCATGAATATATTTATTTGGCACATCTTTTAATTCTGGAATAAACTGACGGATAAACTCTCCATGAGGATCGAATTTTTCACTTTGTGTTGTGGGATTGAATATTCGAAAGTAAGGAACTGCATCTGTTCCTGTAGACGCTGCCCATTGCCAACCACCAATATTACTTGCAGCATCATAATCGATTAATTTTTGCTGGAAATATTCTTCTCCCATCCGCCAATCAATCATTAAATCTTTCGTCAGGAATGATGCCACGATCATTCGCAAACGGTTATGCATCCACCCCGTTTGATTGAGCTGTCTCATTCCAGCATCAACGATTGGAAAACCTGTCTTTCCTTCTTTCCATCGCTCAAACGATTCTCGATTATAACTCCATTGCAGTTGTCGATATTTCTCTTTGATCTCTTGTGTTTTTTGTTTAGGATTTTCAAAATAAATCATATTATAAAAATCACGCCAGCATAGTTCTGAGATAAATGTTTGACGACCATCCGAATCTGGTTCAGCATTTAGAGCATACCAAACTTTGCGAATGGATAATTCCCCTGTTCTTAAAAACCTTGATAGTTTACTTGTTTGATTTGAAAAAGGATAGTCTCTCCCTTTTTGATAATTATGTAAGTGACTTTTTATAAATTCTTTCAGATAAGCCTCAGCTGCAACTTCTCCACATTCATAATCAAAGGGTAATTCTATTTTTTCAACAATCTGGTTAAAGTGTTTTTTTCCCTCATCAAATAATGGGTGCTTCAGCTTTTTAAATGACCGATCATTCTTCGTTGTTCGTTGATACATTCGTTTAGGCATTGTTAGCCATTTTCTGAAATAAGGTGTAAAAACTTTGTAGCTTTCACCTGTTGGCTTTTTAATTTCTTCAACACCATGGATATGACTATCTTGAAATGAACACACTTGAATCTGGTTCTTTTCAAAAAAAGTAGTCATTATCTGATCCCGTTCTCTGCCGAAACCACGTTCATCTTTATTGAAATATACTGTATTCCAATCTTGAAAAGCATTCTTTAATTCTGCAAATTTTTCTTCCACATTCCCGTATAAAAAATGGAGCTCTATATTATTTGTTTTAGCATGTTCATAAAATGTTGATAACGTGTAGAAAAAAGCATCATGATTGTAACTATCTTCTAAAAATTGCAACGGATTCAATTGAAAAAGACAAATTAGTTCCTCTGTATCATGACTATCTTCTAGCATCTTATTAAATGCTGTATTATCATCTAAACGAAGGTCTTTACGAAACCACATAATTGTTTTGCTCATTGAATTTTTCCTTTCGTGTTTCTGAATAAATCGTAACATAGATATTGATTTATCACGAAAATTTAAAGCTGTTTGATTTAAAAATATCAGCATAAATTAGTCTTTAAGCTATTCGTCCTCTTCAGTCTGTATCTTTTCCCATAAAGGCAATACCATGTTTTCATAAGCCATCGGATCAAGATTAGTCAACGTTATCCCTAGTAACCGAATCCCTTGTTCGAGACCAAGTATTTCCTCCCAAATCAAGTTAGCTTGATAATATAATTCTTCTTTTTTTGAAATATATTCTGGCAGAGTCCGACGTTTCGTCACTGTTGTATAATCAGCATAACGAACTTTTAAAACGACTGTTTTTCCATGTTTTTGGACCCGCTCTAACGACTCTTCTACTCGTTGTGCTAGTTGTCTTAATTGAGCAGTTACTTGTGCTTCAGTCGTTAACGGTGTTCCATATGTATGCTCCTTGCCCACAGATTTACGGTCTCTTGTTATGTTTACCGGTGAATCATGGATTCCACGAACTTTCCGATAAAGAGAATACCCCATTTTACCAAAATTACGGATCAATTCCATCTCATCTTGTTTATAAAGATCTTCCCCAGTATAAATACCTAAATCATGCATTTTAGGAACTGTTTTTTTTCCTACTCCGTGAAATGCTTCAATCGGTAAAGCTTTTAAAAAAGTTTCTGCATCATCTGGCATCACAACCGTTAGACCTTTAGGTTTTTGAAAATCAGACGCTAATTTTGCTAAAAACTTGTTGTAGCTGACACCTGCTGAACAAGTTAAATGCAATTCGTTCCAGATATCATACTGAATCAATTTAGCAATCTTTATTGCTGATTTACTATCGATTTTATTTGTTGTGACATCTAAATACGCCTCGTCTATTGAAACGGGTTCGATAATATCTGTATAGCGATGAAAAATCTCTCGAATTTGCTTAGAAATTTCAGAATATTTTTCATAATTTCCTGGTTTAAAAATAGCATCTGGACATAATTCATACGCTTTTTGAGCGCTCATTGCAGAATGGATTCCGAATTTACGCGCTTCATAATTTGCAGTAGTCACAACACCTTTACCACCTGTATCACTTGGATGGCGTGCGATCACTAATGGGTGTCCGACTAATTCTGGATGGTCACGTTCTTCTACAGAAGCAAAAAAAGCATCCATGTCGATATGAATAATCTTACGAGAAGTATCCTTCTTTAAAGGAAAACGTAATTCACTTATCATACTCGCCAGCCTCCTTTCAACTAGGTCGGTGTACTTTTATTCCTTAATCAAATTTAATAAAAATTCCCTTTTTACTCTCATTAAGCATTTTATCAATCTTTACCTGAGCCGTTTTTGAAACCTTTGATACTGGAACAATCTTATCAGGCAATCTTACCAAGGGATCGACAAACCTTATTTTCTTTTGCTGCTGGATATCGTAATCATCCTCACTGGAACAAACCCGATATTCCGGTGGATGATCCATATTGCCCAATAATTGCAGGATTTCAGTTGAACCTGTTGATTTTAACTTCTTGAGAAAAGCTGAATCTGTCATCATCAAATCATCTAAGATAATTTCTTCATTTGCTAGTCCAAGCTGGATTGCCTTTGACATCCACTCATAGCTGCAACTGTTTTGAGGATCATAAAAAAAGTCGATTACTACTTTTCGATACTGCTCTATAAACCAATCAGCCCAATAAACTGACTCTAAAACAATTTGCTTCTTAATGATTTTGATTGAATTCAAAAAATACTGAATTTCTTGTAATGGAACGGAAAAATAGCGATAAACTTCACGTAAGGTATAATCAATCCGATCAAAACATAGTAACGGTGCTTTTTGTTCCAATAATCCCCATTGTTCGTCATCAAATAAAATCTGCCGATAATCAAATCCATATTGGTTTAATAAGGCAGGAATTGCAGAATCTTCAATCAATTGTGCTTTGATTTGCTCATGATAATCGTCTGTTTTATTAGATAAAACCAAATCGATCACATGTGAAAATGCGGTATGAGACACATCATGTAGCAGCCCTGCAATTTGTTCTTCTATTGTTCCACCAAATCTTTTGATTAACAACATAACACCAATAGAATGCTCATATCTGGTTTCATTCCAAGTTGGATTAATCAAAAATGCTGGTCCTGCCATATGAACATCTTTTAAACGTTGAATCTCTTCTGATAAAATCAATCTTGCTAGAACTTCTTCAACTTCATATGAACCATATAGAACATCCTCAACAATCATTTTTTTCTCCTTTAAAAATCAGCTATATTTTATACACATTATATACGAACGTTTGTTCATTTACAACTTATTTTATTTGAATAAAAAAAGGAATAGTGCCCTTTCAGCTCTACTCCTTAAGTAAAAATAATTTATATTGCTTGTGCGCCACGTTCACCCGTTCTAATCCGAATCGCTTCTTCTACATTGTAAACGAAGATTTTACCGTCTCCTACTTCTCCAGTCTGGCAAATAGCCAAAATCAAAGAAATAATCTCTTCCACTTCCTCGTCTAAAACAACAAAACTGACTTTCACTTTAGGCAACAGTGTTGTAATGATTTCTTGACCACGAACAAATTCTTTTAACCCTTTTTGGTTTCCAAATCCTAAAACTTGGCTTACGGTCATTCCTAGTGCTTCAAAACTATCAGCCATTTTAACTTTCAGCTCTTCTAGTTTTTCCTGCTGGATGATTGCTTCTACTTTTTTCATCTGTTTTCCTCCTATGAATCTAGTCCCATAAATGTCGGATAAGCTGTTTCGTCATGTTCGATTCGATCCAATCCCAGTGCTTCTTCTTTTGCAGAAACTCGAATCGGCATGAATAATTGAATCCCTTTGATAATAAGAAAACTAGCGACCCCAGCAAATACAATCGTAAAAGCAATGCTAGCGACTTGGGCCACAAATAGTTCCGTTCCACCATAGATCAATCCAGTTTTACCTCCAACAGCAGGATCTGCAAATAGTCCAGTCATGACCCCACCAAAAATTCCACCGACACCATGGCAACCGAATGCATCAAGTGCATCATCATACCCAAATTTATGTTTAACAAATGAAATAAAATAATAACAAAACGGACTGACTAATGCGCCTAGAACAAATGAACTCCAAAGAGAAACAAAACCAGCACCTGGCGTAATCGCAACTAGGCCCACGACAGCACCTGTACAAGCACCGACTACTGTAGGTTTTCCAATCGCCAATTTTTCAATCAGCATCCATGAAAGCATCCCGCTTGCGGCTGCTGTATTTGTCGTAAGCATTGCGTGGATCGCCAACCCGTCGGCTGCTAATGCAGACCCAGCATTAAACCCGAACCAGCCAAACCAAAGTAAACCAGCACCTAAAACAACAAACGGTATGTTATGTGGACGATACTCTGTTTGGCGATATTCACGACGTTGCCCTAAAACAATAGCTAGTACAAGCCCTGAAATCCCTGAACTAATATGAACCACATTTCCCCCCGCAAAATCGATCGATCCTATTTCATCTAAAAAGCCTCCGCCCCAAACCATATGGGCCATTGGGTAATACACAACGATCGACCAGATAGCAATAAATAGAAAAATCGCAGAAAAACGCATCCGCCCAACCACAGCACCTGTAATAATTGCTGTAGTAATCAACGCAAACATCATTTGAAAACCAGCAAATAATCCTTCTGGAATCTTATCCCCTTTCGTCATTGAAACTTGATTAAAAAATAGCTTATCAAAGTTACCAACAAATAAGTTATCCCCACTAAAAGACATCGAATAACCTAGTATGATCCAAAGAACTGAAGCCAATCCCATCACGCAAATCACCATCATCATTGTGTTGAGAATATTTTTTCTTCGTTCTAACCCGCCATAAAAAAATGCTAAAGCTGGTGTCATCAAAAAGACCATCGTAGAACAAATCATGATAAATGCAATATTTCCTGCTTCCATAACAAACCCCTCCAATTCAAAAATTAAGCCAACCTTCATTTTAGCTTTGTCGGTTATTTTAGCATCGTTTTTTAAATTATCCTAGTAAAAATCTCTTGATCAAGTAAAATAATTTCATTTTTCTGACAATTCGCGTTATAAAAAATAACATCTATACCAATATAACACTTTCAACATATTATCAAGCTCAAGCGAACAAACCAATTATGGGATAAAAAAATAAACTGATTTTTGACATCAGCTTATTTCCCAGTATTCAATTTAATCTACATGAAACTCTTTATAGACATCCTGTTTTTTCAATCCGCGAAGTTTAGCAACTTCTTTGATTGCTTCTTTAGAAGAACTTCCTGTATTCATCAATACTTCGATATGTTCCTTGATCGAAAGTTCTAAATCGACATTTTCTGCTGATTCCGCTCCGTCAGCCCCTTCGATTAAAATACAGCATTCTCCCTTTAATGTGTGTTCCGCCAAGTAATCCCTCAATTCAGCCAACGTACCACGAAGATATTCTTCATGGAGCTTCGTCAATTCACGGCAAATCACAGCCTTCCGTTCTTCACCAAAAACTTCTGAAAAATGCTTTATTGTTGTGGCAATTCGATGAGGTGATTCGTAAAAAATTTGCGTTGGTACTGCTGTTTTTAACTTATCTAAAACCTCAATTTGTTCTTTTTTCTTTCGAGGTAAAAAGCCATAAAATGTAAATGGCTGCGGTGACAGTCCTGAAGCAATCAGTGCTGTGATTCCTGCTGTCGGTCCAGGTAAAGCGATCACTTTGATTCCAGCTTCGATACATGCCTCAACCAATTCATGACCTGGATCACTAATGGAAGGCATCCCCGCATCACTGACTTGAGCAATCATTTCACCAGCCTCTAAACGTTCTATAAACTGTGGAATCCGTTCTTTATAATTATGCTCATGAAAACTAATTTGAGGAGTTGTGATCTCAAAGTGATTTAGTAATTTTTGCGTATTTCTGGTATCTTCACTCGCAATGATCGTTGCCTCTTTTAAGATATTAATACAGCGAAAGCTCATATCCTCTAGGTTTCCGATTGGTGTGGGCACCAAATATAGTTGCCCAATGCTAGATGAATCAAAACTTTTTTGTTTTTGCATAATTACTCCTTTTCAGCGCTTCGGTTAATCTCAAAAGAGGCTGAGACAGATTTTGTCACAGCCTCTAAATTTGATTTGTTTAACATTTATTTGTATCGTTCACCATAAATAACATCTAAACAAAATGCACATTCTTCATCATTCTCACGGCGTGAACCATATAAAATGTTGCAGACATGAAACCCCTCTTCGTAAAGTTTTTCCAAATTCATTCGAGATTTAGATAACTCCTGCTTAGCTGGATCATTTGAGTCGCTGGCTAGTTTAGTCAATTCCTGCAAATGTTCCCGTAAGCGTTGATTCTCGATTTCAAGTGTCGTATTTTTTTCAACTAACTCGTGAAGTGCTTCTTTAATTTCTGATAATTGTCCCAAAGTTCCTTGTAGATCCGTCTCTAAAGAACTCAGACCATCGTATAAAGAACGTTTATCCATTGTGATCACCTTTTTCGGCTTGAGCTTTTTGTGTTGCTTCTTTGATCTCTTCATAATCATATTCTACTGCTATTTCACGTCCAACTAAACGGACTTTGATGATACGGCTCAATAAATTCAAACCGACTACTCGGCCTTTTCCATCTGGTGTGATCACATCTTTACCGTAATCAGGTAACTCTTTTTTCGCTGCTTCATATTCATCATTTTCGTATTTTAAACAACACATCAAGCGCCCACATAAACCAGAAATTTTTACTGGATTCAACGATAAGCCTTGATCTTTTGCCATTTTGATCGATACTGGCATAAAGTCACCTAAAAAAGTCGAACAGCATAACTGTCTACCACACGGACCGATCCCACCTAAAATCTTCGCTTCGTCTCTGACACCGATTTGACGCAATTCAATCCTCGTACGGAAAATTGCTGCTAAATCTTTGACTAGCTCACGAAAGTCGATTCGACCATCTGCTGTAAAATAAAAAACCATCTTGCTGCGGTCAAACGTATATTCAACACGAATCAATTTCATTTCTAATTCATGTGCTCGGATTTTTTCTTTGGCCACACTTAATGCAGCTTTGGCATCATCTACATTCTTTTGTTCTTTTTCTAAATCTGTTTCTGATGCTTTATTTAAAATGGGTTTTAATTCCTCAGGTAAATCTTCCGGATCAATAGATTTTTTCGGTATCGCAACTGTGGCAAGCTGTTTAGACTGCTGTGATTCCACAAGTACTTTATCATTGTAAAAATACTCTGATTTTCCAGGAGCAAAATAATAGATATGACCTGCTTCACGGAAGCGAACTCCTACTACTTCTACCATTTTCATCCTCCTATTTATGTTTTAGGGTGAATCATTCGTATTACTAATTGCTCGCAAACACTTTGAAAGCTGACATTCGCTTCCCACTTTTGACGTGCTTTTAAAATCAGTTCCACTCGCTGTGCCTGTTGCTCTGTCACACGTTTGAGCTGACCAGTTGCTACACTTTCAGTGAGTTGTTTACGGTAATAGGCAAGTAATAAATCGAAACTCAACGCTTGTTGATCTTTTTCTTTAAAGACCTTAATCATCTTTTTTTGAACGTAGACAAAAGCTTGCAAATCATCTTTTGTCATGTAATCAAACCACTGTTGAGTAATTTCCCTAGCTTCATTAAACCATTCATCTTGAGAGATTTCAACTGCTTTGTCAAAACTATTGGTGAGTTCTGCCAAAAGAATCGCTGTATTTTTGTTGATTCCAGATCCTATCAAAGCATGAACTAGTTTTTCTTTAACTAAAGGTTGAAAATGAAGGACCTGACAACGTGATTGGATCGTTGGTAAAATTTTTGCTAACGACGTCGTCTCTAAAATCGCTAAGACTTTTCCTTCTGGTTCTTCCAGAAATTTTAATAAGCTGTTTGCTGCACCAATACTCATCTTATCTGCCTGTTCAATCAGAAAAACTTTCTGAGCCGTCTCTACACCGCTTTTGCTGAACTCTGCCTTCAATGCTCTGATTTGATCGACCTTGATCGTTTGGCCATCTGGAGCGACTCGTAATACGTCAGGATGCTCATTCTCATTGATCCTCAAGCAATTGTTGCATTGATTACAAGGATTGTTATCTATTCGATTGGTACAGAAAATGTGTTTTGCCATCCATAAACCAAATTCTTTTTTACCAGTTCCTGTATCGCCTTCAAAAAGATAAGCATGGGCAAGACGACCATGCTCAAAACTTTTTTGAAGTTGCTGGTAAAGCAACGGTTGTTGTTCCTTTAATACTTGTGCTTCATTCATCTTAATATTGATGGAATCCTTCTACTGGAAGAACAAAGACTGTTGCGCCTCCCACCTCAACCTCGACAGGATAAGGGACTTGTCCATCCATCGTAATATCTAGTGTTACAGGAGTTGACACGTATTGTTTACGAGACTGGCATGTTTTTTTGATTAATTCCAATGCTTCTTCCACACGATCATCATCGATTCCGACGATAAATGTGCTGTTTCCTGCTTTTAAAAAGCCACCTGTTGATGAAAGTTTGGTTGCACGAATATTGGCATCAATAAATTCATTGGCTAAACGGTTACTATCTTTGTCTTGGACAATCGCTAAAATAATTTTCATATTCGGTCACCTTCCTATTTTCTAAAGTATTCTGGATAACGGGTTACGATTGCTTGAAAGGTTGCCTCAACAACATCTTCCAAACTCATTCTGGCATCGATTTTGGTAATTCTTTCTGGATTTTCTTCTACTAATTTTAAATATTCGTGGCGAACTCGTTGATGGAATTCAAGCCCCTCTGAATCTAATCGGTCAATTTGTTGTTGGCGATGATTTTTGATTCGGTTCAATCCTGTATCTGAATCTACATCTAAATAGATCGTAAAGTCAGGTACGGTTCCTTCGATCGCAAATTCATTGATTGTAGCTATTGCTTCAACACCAATCCGTCGGCCTGCGCCTTGATAGGCTAAAGAACTGTCTACGAAGCGGTCACACAAAACGATTTTACCTTCTTCCAAAGCCGGCAAAACCTTTTCCATCAAATGCTGACGTCTAGCAGCCGCATAAAGCAACGCCTCTGTCCGCTCATCCATCTCTTGATTTTTCGGGTCTAGGATGATTTGACGAATTTTCTCAGCAATGGGAATTCCGCCAGGTTCTCTTGTTTTAATAATGCTTCTTTCTGCTGCCAGATCCAGCCTTGGATATAACTCATTCAATACACTTGTCTTTCCTGCGCCATCTGGTCCTTCGATCGTTATAAAAATACCTTGCACTTTACTAATCCCCTTACTTACTTTGATTCCTTTTATCTATTATACTTTATCTACTACAATGAGTCTAATTGAATTCCTTATTATTAAAAATTTCCTGATAAAATATAAAACTGAGCTAAATTTTAATAGACTTTAGCTCAGTTTTATATTTTCTATTTGCCTTACTTACATTCTTTTACTTTTTTTAAAAAGAATAACAACTATAGTACTCAAACAAAGGCTGCCAAGGAAGAATAAATAATTCATAGTGATTTCCCCAGCTTTAGGCAAGGTCTTGTCTTTTGGCACACTGTTATTATTTTTCTCTACAGGATTATTCTCACTGCTATCTTGTGGAGGTTTAGGTGTTTCTGCTTTTTTATTTTCGACGATGACTTCTAATGGTCCCGCTTGTTCCGACGTAATTTCAAAAGGAATTGGTTCTTTTGTTGAAATATAGCCTGTTAAAGCCTGTGTTTCAATAAATTGATATTTCCCAAGTGCTAGATCTTGAACGATCAGCTGACCATTTTTATCTGTCGTAAATCCAGTTTGAAGTGTATTTCCATTATGATCTTGAAGCTCAAATACAACACCTGCTAAGGCTTCTTTCGTCATTTGATCGATTTTTAGCAGTTGGACACTCCCTCGGACTGCTTCAGCTTTATTGATCACTTTTTTTAAAGCTATTTTATTTTGAAAATCACTTGAAGAAATATGAATCGGCGTGGTGTCTATTATAAAACCAATTGGTGCTTTCGTCTCTATCAAGGTATAGTCTTCCTGTAGTAAATTAGTGATTTCCCCCACACCTTGTTCATTCGTGATGATTTGACCAATTTGCTCGTTAGTTGAATCTTTATAGACATCAAATTCAGCACCTGCTAAAACAGCACCCTCCTCTGATATTTTCAATAGTTGAATAGTGAATACTTCACCTGTTCCAGTTCCACTTCCATCGGAATACTGTGTTTTAGACTCTTTTGAATCGATTGTTACTTGATTACTTTCTAAAGTAGCAAGATTAGAAAATTCTTCTTGATCTTGTACTTGATGATCGATCGTCGTATCGTAAGAAATAAGATAACCGATTCCTTTAGGCATATCACCAAAATCGACCGTAAAGCCACTTGACAGATACTTGATTGTTACTTGATCTGTAATATCTGTTTTATTCACTGGATTATCAAAAATGCCTTTATCAGCATCTGGAAATTCTGCTGACGTTACTTTAATCGATCCCGGAACTAACGTATAGTTATCCGTTTTAAATGTATCTGTAACTACAGCGTTAGGAAATTCCTGTCCACTAGCGTTTACTCGAACTTCCCAATACAGTGTACGCGAATCTGATGAGAACCAAGACCATTTATTGATGACTTCATTTGGATCATCGGTTGCTTCTTCCACTTCTATTTCAGTAGACACTTCAGTTGTTTTGTTGATAGGAAAAACAAGTTTGATCGTACCATATTCATCGATCATCTGTTTATCGAAACGGGTTAAAAATTGCAACGTTCCTTTAACATTGGAATGCGTTTCAACAAAATCAGTATAGGTTAATAAGACTGTTTTTGAGCCTTTGTCCGCAACAGCAGTGGCTACAACCGAGCCATTTTCATCCAGCACATCAAAAGACAAACTATTTACCAAATCTAATGCATCAGGCAGCTCGATCAATGTTGTATCCCCTGCTTTGGCACTTCCATTTGGAATACTCCAGTCCATATGAACCTGAATAATATCCCATGATTTAAATGAGGTTTGATCTTCTCCCTTTTCATTGGTGATTTTCACATTTTGAATCACATCATCCAGTTCTTTTCCTTGAGCGTTTGTTTCGAAAAACACAACTGAACTAATCAAAGCAAAAAATAAAGTGACAATAAAAATAAAAGTCATCCCTAGTTTATTATACTTTTTTCCCATTTTACATCTCCCTGTCATCTAGTTTTCTATCATTTTCATTCCAAAAATATATTTTCTTTCTTATTTTAAATCAAATGAAAACGAATTCCACTTATAACATTAATTATAAAACAATAAAAAGCATATAATGTATTTATTTTATTAAAAAAACAAATTATAAAAACATCTATAGTATATCTTCATTTAGTTTAGGCATAAAACATTGTATTCCTAGTATTTTAAACATGCTATAATCACTGTAGAAACACCAATAAAAACTGGGAGTGATTTATTTGGACAAATTATTTGCAGCAGTTGATGATTATTTTATTGAAAAACTGGTTGAGAATGATCCTATTTTTGATCAAATTTTGGCTAATAACCAAAAATACCAGTTACCTCCTCATGACGTATCCCCTTCTCAAGGGAAATTTTTGTATCTTCTTGCGAAAATCAAAGGAGCAAAGCGTATTTTAGAAATTGGCACACTTGGTGGGTACAGTACACTTTGGTTTGCGAAAGCGTTAAGTCACGATGGAGAAGTAATCTCACTTGAATTTGACACAAAACATGCTGAAGTGGCGAAAGAAAATTTAGCTCTTGCAGGTGTTTCTGATAAAACGAACATTTTAGTAGGTGCAGCTTCTGACAGCTTAGAAAAAATGGTACAAGCTCAGACACCTGCTTTCGATTTAATTTTTATTGATGCAGATAAAGAAAATAACTCCGTTTATTTGAAATATGCACTACAACTCGCACGTCCTGGTACTATTATCATTGGTGACAATGTTGTGCGGGATGGTGCTGTTATTGATACAACTAGTTCTGATGGAAGAGTGAATGGCGTCCGATCTTTTGTGGATGATTTGAGCAATTCTTCAAGATTGACTTCGACTGCTATAGAAACCGTTGGTGTAAAAGGTTACGATGGTTTTACTATTAGTATTGTTGAAAAATAAAGAATAAAAAAACAGCTTCAGTTATGCGTCGTCCACATAACTGAAGCTGTTTTCTATTCTTTTAAAGTTCACGACGTCCTTCTACGGCTTTAAGTAATGTCACTTCATCTGCGTATTCAATATCACTACCAACAGACAAGCCATGAGCCAACCTTGTGACAGTGATTCCAGCCGGTTTAATCAAACGAGAAAGATACATTGCTGTGGCTTCACCTTCTGTTGTAGCGTTGGTTGCGATGATTACTTCTTTGACTTCATCATCATGTAGCCTTTGGATCAATGAAGCAATATTGATATCTTCCGGACCAGTCCCTTCCATCGGTGATAATACACCGTGAAGAACATGATACAACCCATGATACTCACGCATTTTCTCCATTGCCATAACATCTTTAGGTTCTTCGACTACTAAAATAATACTACGATCCCTCGTTGTATCTTGGCAAATTTCACAAGGATCTTCCTCCGTAATGTTGCCGCAAATACTACAAAAGTGCAAATCACGTTTTACACTGATCAACGCTTTGGCAAATGCATTTACGTCTTCTTCTTTCATATCTAATGTATAAAAAGCTAAACGAACAGCCGTTTTTTGGCCGATTCCTGGCAATTTCATGTAGCTTTCAACTAGTTTGGCGATGGGTTCTGGATAATGCATAATTTCTAACAATTCCTTTCATAACAAGCATCCACAGAATGATTCTTTTGTTAAGGTAACAAACAGGGTAACAAAACAATGAATATAATTCAAGTCCATTCGTGTCATTTTCTTGTATTTTATCGAGATAGTAACGCATAGTTATTTTAGCATTCTCATGTCTAAGCTGATTGTCTTTCTCTTTTTCATTTTTTACGTAATTCTAAGTTACAACCTTTTTCTACCAATGTATATTCCTTTGCACTTCAGAAAATTCTTCTTGCTTGTGTTTAGTTAAAACCATAGCTCTCAATATCTTTTATAGTTATGGTTTTCATTTTACCACACCTTTCAGTTAAAAATAAAAAAGCTTCCTTTTTAAGATAGCTTTTCGTTCTATAAAAAGTAATTATTATCCTTATTCGATATAGTTGGTATTTTCAACACCATTAAAAATCATTAAGCATCACATTAATATATTACTAACTAAGGCAACAAATAATTTACTACTATAGACCATTTCAACTATTTTTTTCTTAATCAATCCTCCAAATTTCCATGAGCAATAATAAAAATAGCCTTTCCTTTTTTGAAAAGACTATCTAAATAATACTATTTACTCGAAAAAATTATCATGCTCAGTAGTGATAAACTCCGTTTTACTCCATCTTGTACCATAAGGAAGATATTCACTACTAAATTTATACTTCTGCTTTCCTTCACTTGTTTTATATACTAGAACAAGATTTCCATCACTAGGTATTGCCTTATCATAATACAACGTTTTTTTATCCCCAACTTTTAACTTAGGACAACTTACAAGAAGTGTATCATTTGAAGTAATTGTCAAGTTGGATTCAGATACTGTTAAACTTTGATATATCATTACATCTTTGATTTCATGTGACGACTCATTTATGATAATAAATTTATTATCAACTGGGAAGATTTCTGCATGAAAGAGACGTAGATACTTGTATAAAAATATTGAGAATACTATTACTATAACCATTACGAATAAATTTTTTTTGATTTAAATACCTTCATCCTATCACCTTTCTACTGATGATAAACGGTTCCCGTAAATCCTGCTCCTGTTGTTGCGATTAATCCTGTACGAGAACTATTCAATTTATACAAACGTCTGTTAAATATCATCTTTACAGTGCACTCAGCCATGTCTTTGGCTACAGGTCTTCTTCCTTACATACCTAATGCGTGAAGCTATTAAAACAACTGAAGACTATTTAATCCAACAAGCTGGGACAAACCGTTCAATAAATTAATCGATCATCTAAAGAAAATTTCTAACTATTTAAAAGAAGCTGATTAGTTTTTATTCTAAAGTCAAAAAAAAGCCGAGACAAATGCTTGAACAGCATTTATCTCAACTTCATTTATCGCTATTCCCTGTCCTAAAATCCAGGCATTCCTTTAGCATATTTCCCCATAGTTGCTTCAGTTTCTTTTTCTACTTTCGTCAATGCATCATTTACTGCCATGATCACAAGATCTTGCAGCATTTCTACATCTTCTGGGTCCACAACATCTTCTTTGATCGAGATGTCTTTCATTTTACGATCACCAGTAAAAGTGGCTGTTACTAATTGATTTGTTGCTTCACCAACAAATTCACGCACATTTAATTCCGCTTGTGCTTTTTCCATATCTTTTTGCATTTTTTGGACTTGTTTCATCATTCCTTGCATATTTCCCATGCCTCGCATCATAACTATCGTCTCCTCTTAATCGTTTATTACTTCAACAAGCGCTTCGCCAAACATCGCGATCGCTTCGTCTACTACTTGATTGTTTACTTGTGCTGCCGGTTCTTCTTCTGTCAGTAAATGATTTTCTTCATTACTAATAGGTCGATCTTCATTTGCTGGATCTCCCGGTGTTTCTTTATTTTGACTGATAAATGACTGGCGTAGCTTTGGCCAGCTTTCTTTTGTGATACAAACCATATCTGGTGCATAATTGTTCACCAAACGGCTTAAATTATTATGAACTGCTAACTGCATTTCCTCATCTTCCATGGCTCGGCCACAGACGATTTCATACTCAAATGCAATGACTATACCATTTGGACTAGCTGCAACTGGCTCACTTGCTTTGAGCATAGCTCTTTGGGTCACAGACATCATTTGCAATAAATCATCCCAAACATTTTTTACGTTCAATAAATGATCTTTTGTCGCTTCATTCAACACTTTGTACACAAGCTCAGTTGGAATCCGTAATGCATTTTTACTACTTGTAGCTCGTACTGCTTTAACAGGTTCCGCTTCTTTGGCCACAACACCAGTTTTCTTCAACTCTGTTAATTCTTTTTGCAACTGTTCGATTTGCTGCTGTAATCCGCTGATCTCAGCTGTTGAGATTGGTTGTACCTCATCCAATATTTCTACTGTTTTTTTTACATTTTTTGCCAGCTTAACAGTTGCTACTTCTAGATAAATATTCGCATTGTTCGTAAAGCGGATATCATTTTGAGTATCACTTAAAATTTGGATCAATTGGTAAATTTTCTCAGCTGCAGTTTGACCTGCTATTTCTTTGAATTTTTCTGTTAGATTTCCGACTTTTTCTGCTAAAAGATTTGGTGCTTGCTGAAACATAAGTAAATCACGACAATATAATAACAAATCTTCTAAAAATCTTCGTGCCTCTTTACCAGAGCTAAGAATAGTCTCTAATTGTTCTAATGCTTGTTCAACGTCACCTGTTACACAGCTTGAAATATAGTGATCCATCATTTCATACGTTAAACTACCAGTTACTTGCATCGCATCTTTTAATGTAACTTTTTCATCGCTAAATGAAATCGTCTGATCCAAAATACTTAAAGCATCCCGCATCCCGCCTTCAGCCGCTCGTCCGATTACATATAAAGCCTGCTCTTCAAAATCAACATCGATCTGTTTTAGAATATAGCCTAGATGATCCACAATATCTTGTGTACTGATTCGTTTAAAATCAAAACGTTGCGTTCTTGAAATAATCGTTAACGGAATCTTATGTGGCTCTGTTGTCGCTAAAATAAAAATAACATTTTGTGGTGGTTCTTCTAATGTCTTTAATAACGCATTAAACGCCCCTGTCGACAACATATGTACTTCATCGATGATATACACTTTGTATTCAGCTTGTGTCGGCGCGTATTTTGCTTTATCACGGATATCACGAATTTCTTCTACCCCGTTATTGCTCGCCGCATCGATCTCGATTACATCATTCAAACGTCCTTCTGTGATTGCAACACAGGTTTCACATTCATTACACGGTTCTCCATCTACGCTATGTTTACAGTTGATTGCTTTAGCAAAAATTTTCGCCGCACTTGTCTTTCCTGTTCCTCTTGGGCCGGTAAACAAATAGGCATGTGAGGTTTTCTTTTGGATGATCGCATTTTTTAACGTCTGCGTGATTGCTTTTTGTCCAACAACATCATCAAAACGCTGTGAACGCCAAACACGATACAAAGCTTGATAAGCCATAATTTACCCCTCCCTCGAAATTTCACTATATTCTATTATACGTGATTTTTATGGATAAGGCATTAAAAAAAGCGAACTCATTAAAAAATTCTTTCAAAAAAAGCCCCGACTCCTGTCAGGACTTTCTTTATTTATTAAATATGAGTATCTGTTTCTTCTTTTTTTATTACTCCATCGTTCGCTCGGAACATTTGATTGTAACGTTCTTCGTCTTCTTGATTGTCTCTGATCACTTTTGAAAGTGTAAAAGAGGAAGAAATCAATCCAACTGATCCCATCAAATAGTAGCCTTTAACCATTAACGGCTCTTTTAATGTGTATAACCCAATCAACATCAATGCCACGAAAAAGGCAAATGATCCCCAACTTAGAAAGACAAATGCAGGTGTGTTTCTGTATGCTTTCTTTTTCATAATTCTCTCCTTTAAATATAATAATACTTTTTTAGTATAACATTACTATTTATTAAATGACAATCATTATTTTAATTTCAAAAAAATAATTAAATTGGAGAATTAATTCAAATAACAGATCAAACATTTAAATAAGCAATATCTTTAGGCAAAACTAATCGTCTTTTATCGATATATTTTCGTAGGTCCGTAATATTTTTAAATGACGGGATGTCTTCTACAATCATGTTGACCTCTTCTGCTACCGTTTCAATTGCATAATTTGACACATACAAATCATAATTTTGACCAGATCCGACCACTAGCTGATCATAAAAATGACTCTCTTGGACAAAAAGATTAACCTTGTTTCGAAAGTTTTCTTTCAGAACAGAACTCAGTAACTGAGCATGCTCCTTCCCCAAATCGCTCAAAACCAAAACAGATAATTGATGCCTCATTTCATCTGTAAGTTTGCTAAGGTCTTGCCAACGGATTGCCATTTCATGAAGAATACTATCTAAATACATACTTTTCCATGGGAATTTCATTTTATCTTCCAACACACCTAATGCTTTTTTGACAACCTCTGTAAAAACAATAAAGTTCTGTTTGATTGCTCGGCTAGAATATAAGTAACGATCATAGACCATAAATTTTTTATAGGGAAACATCTTGTGTTTTGCATAGATGTACTCGATCAAACGAACAATACTTACTCTACTTTGTTCTGAAATAGAGATAGAAAGTGCTTCTTTAATTGTCGTTACCAAATTTTCCGCTTGATGAATAACATTTAACTTCTCCTGTTCATTATCCCAACCAAAATCCCACCAAAAAATAGAATAACAAAAATCTTCATACCAATTATCAGGAAGAACGACATTTAATGGTGCTGCAATCTCTTCTACATCAGCTTGATACTTCTTCACATCAATCGTCGTTTTTACAAAGCTATTGATTGGATCTTTTCTATTTTGAATCAAAAATCCTTGTCTTTCTCTAATAATAGTAACAGCAATTGAATACGCTAAATGGACGATTTGACTATCATTCAATTCTAGTTCGAATTTTTTATTGATCTTATTCGACAACCTAAAGACCTTCTCTCGATCTAGATGAAAGGGCCATTCTCGAATTCCATATACCTCAATAAAATAGCAAGTAAAAAAATAGCGAATCTGTCGTTCGTCTTTACCATGAACAAAATAAGGTGAACGACTCATTTGAATATTGCGATCTTTTAACGCTGAACTAATTATATTGGACAAACGATATAAACTAGAATTGCTTAAAAATAAATTTTTCTCCCAGAATGATGCAGGCTGCATGGGATCAAAAAAAATTGACTCTAATAAGGAAAAAGCATTTGACTCTTGCATAATTTCAATATAAATTTCATGAATTGAACGATGTGGCGAAGTGATCAAACGAATACCATGTTTTCTTGACGTTTCTATCGTCAGATAATCTGACCAGCGATCTTCTATGTACTGACAATCCAACATGATCGTTTTTTTTGAGCAATTGATACTTTCAGCTAAATAATCCGAGGTGACCCAGCTTTTTGGTCCATTTAACAAGTTCAACAACAAGACTCTTCGATGCATAGATGGTGATAATAATCTTTCCATTTTGTCTCCTCTTTTCACCTTTTTTTATTTTTCTTCAAATTTTTCCAGTAGTTAAGATTTTTTTGAAGAAATCCCTATCTAACAATAATTATAGCATCTTCCTACCCTTTTTTGAACTAAACCAAAGCGCAACTCAATTGGTTTATTTAAAAGTGGGTCTTATTATAAAAATATAAAAGCGCGGATTTAAAATTTATCGATAAATGGAAAATCTCACCACAATTTTTGGAGGGGTTCTACATGAAAAAAAACACAATTAAACACACCATTCTCATTGGCTTCATCAGCATTTTAGGCATTACTTTATTTATTGGCGGCTATATTTTCACTGACGCATCCAATAGAGCAAACAACAATAATAGTGCAACAAAAAAAGCGAACGTTACTTTAGTTAAAAACGTGCCAACAGACAAAGAATTAGTTAAACTAGCAACTCCTGTAAAGCAAAAACAAGCGAAAGAAAAAATTGTTGCCGTGAATGCCACTAAAGATACTGTTGCACCAACGATAAATGTACCTGAAGAAACTGTTGAACAAAATGCTCAAGTTAATATCTATGAAGAAGTCACTGCTACTGACAATAAAGATGGAGATGTCACAGAAAAAGTAACCGCAAATCAAACGCTAGATACCTCCGTTGTAGGTACACAAACTATACATTTTACAGCTACTGATACTAGCGGAAATACTGGTGCTGCAGATAGAACATTCCACATTGTTCCAAAGAGTGAACCAACAACTACGCCAATCGTGGAACAAACGCCTGTAGAAGAAGCTCCTACGCCTATTGAAACAGCTACAGATCAAGCTGCACCTATCAGTGCACCCGCCGCTCCAGCAGAGCCTTCATATAGCGCAATGACGCTTACTCTAAACGGTCAAACGATTCCTTATCAAAATGGCGGACAAGGGAGTGGCCAAAGTGTAATTGATTCAAATCCTGGGGGTGTTGCCTCAACATGGGGCGGTGCAGCTGTTCAATCTGGCGATGATGGACAAAACACACATTTTATCGGCCACAATCCAGGTGTATTCTCTACTGTTTTCTCACTAGGAGCAGGCAGTCAAATTGTTGTAACCGACGCAAATGGTGCACCTACAACTTACACAGTTCGTACATTGTTACAATTAGATGACTATGGAACTGAAGTAGGAACAGGAACCAACTATTGGGATCTTACAGTAGGCACCGGTGGAGGAGAACGTATCACCTTACAAAGTTGTGTTAATGATGATATCAACTTATTTGTGATTGCTTATAAATAGTTTAAAAGAGCATCAACGAGGACTTATCTCGTTGATGCTCTTTCTATAAGTTCTGTGGCAATCGTTATTTTTCTTGCTACAGGCGCTTGTTCATGAATGATTGAAAGAATCGTCTCAACAGCCAGTTCTCCCATCCATTCCGTATGAATTTTTATTGTTGTCAACGGGGGACTAACATATTTTGCTACACTGATATCGTTAAAACCAATCACTGAAATATCTTCTGGCACCCGTAAGCCTACTTCCTGAATCGCTTTTAGAGCACCTACTGCCAAAGCATCACTGGAAGCAAAAAAAGCACTTGGAAAATCATTTGGATGTTGGCTCAAAAATTGTTTCATCAATTCATAACCAGAAGAAACAGTAAACGGACTTTTTAAGATGTATGCTTCATTAAGCAACTTTTTTTGTGCCAACATCTCTTTAAAAATTAGTAACCGTTTATCTTCAAGTAACTCGTGACTTCCTCGAGTATATTCTTCCCCAGCAATTATACCGATTTCTTGATGGTCATGCTGGATAAGATAGTTTAAAACAGATGACATGCTTTGATAAAAATCAATGACTAAAGAATTATAGCCTAAATCCAATGCGTCAAAATCCACAAATAATAAATTGGCATTCATTTCAACTAAAGAATCAGCTTGCTCTTTAGTAAACTTCCCTAAAGCAAGAATACCATCTACTTGCTCATGATCTAGCTCTTCTAAAGAACGTTTAATCAGCTCGAGCCCCAATTCTTCTGCCTTCTTCTCAATACCTAAACGAATAGAGAGATAATAAATATCTTCTAACTCTTCGACTTCGTCGTACCATTGAACCAACATGATTTTACCCTTAGCAGTTTTTGTATTTTTTTTATGTTTCGTGTAATTTAACTCTTCTGCCGCTTCAAAGACTTTTTGCTTAGTTTCGATTCCGACAGATAAATCTGGATCATAGTTCAGTACTCTAGAAACGGTAGCTGGCGAAACTCCTGCTAATTTTGCGATATCTTTGATCGTTGCCATCTTTTCACCTGCCTTATTTTATAAACTGTCAATAAATCGTTTAAAGGCTGCTTGTCCTTCTGGTGTTCGCTTATAAACCCCAGCATCAGCTAAAACTTGAGCAAAAATTTGTCCTACTTCCTTTTGAATAAGTTCTTTTGCATTTTTTTTATTAAAAGAATAGATTTCTTTCATCTGATCTGCCCATTTTTTATGGTAATCTGCAATCTGATTTTCTTTTTCTAAAACATATTTTTCTACTTCTTCCAATTCACTACCTAGTCGTGGGGGCAATACTGCTAAGCCCATCACTTCGATCAAACCAATATTTTCCTTTTTAATATGCTGAACTGCTTTATGAGGATGAAAAATTCCGTCTGGGTATTCTGTAGAGACATTGTTATCACGTAAAACTAAATCCAGTTCAAATAACTGTCCTTTGCGACGAGCAATCGGCGTAATAGTATGATGAGGAGTTCCATCTTCTGAAAAAGCTCGAATTGATACGTCTTCATCAGAATAATTACGCCACTTTTCTAGAATCAACGATGCCGCTTCAACGAGGTCTTCTGAATTTGGGCTTTGCAAACGAATCACAGACATTGGCCACTTGACAATTCCTGCATTCATTAGAGGAAAATCGCTCAACTCAAAATATTGTTCGATTTCTGCTTTCTCCATTGGGAAAACATGTCGTCCAGCTTGATAATGATCATGGGTTAAAATCGAACCACCTACAATTGGTAGATCCGCATTAGAACCAACAAAATAGTGAGGTAATACTTCAACAATTCTAATCAAGCGACGAAATGTTTCTTTTGAAATAACCATTGGACAATGTTCTTCAGACAAAATAATCGAGTGTTCATTGTAGTAAGCATATGGTGAATACTGAAAGCCCCAGCTCTCTCCATCTAAGTTCATCCGAATAATTCGGTGATTGGTCCTAGCTGGATAATTAGTACGTCCTTTGTAGCCTTCGTTTTCCATGCACAAGACACATTTAGGATAATCCACCTGTGCTGCTTGACGTTCAGCAGCAATTTGTTTAGGATCTTTTTCGGGTCTTGATAAATTGATCGTAATCTCAAGCTGGCCATATTCTGTTTCTGCTGGGAAAACAATATTTTTAGCAATTGCTCGAGTTTTGATGTAATCATTTTCTTGACTTAATTTAAAGAAATAATCAGTCGCATCAGCTGGATCTTTTTCATAATGTTGCGCAAAAAGAGCGTTCACCACTGAAGGTGGAGGTGTGAGAAAATCCATCAACTGTGCTTCAAAAATCTCTAAATCCATTGCTTCTTCTTTAACCGTACCATTTGCTACTGCTTGAGCCACTAATTCATCCAACAATTCTAAGGATGTCTTTTTTACGACTGTTGGAGAAATGGACTCTAATGATTCTTCACCGATCATTGCAAGTACACGATTTTGTAAATAAAGACGATCCAACTCCATCCAACCACCAGCTTGAATCGCTAAGGTTACAAAATCAGTAATAGTTTGACTAATAGACACAACATTTCCTCCTAGTTTAAAAGCTGAACAGGCTCATTCGGAGCTAGCCTGCGAAGCTAGATAAGTTTAAAAGCTGAAAAAGCTCATTCAGCCTTGACAGGAAAAAGATAAAAAATAACTGAGACTCTCTTTGGCTCATTTATTTTTTATCTTTTCCCCAAAAGGCTAGCTCTTGAAGCTAGATAATGCGTGGTAACAACGTTCCGCTTTGCTTCACCTTATACTATAACAAAATTACTTATTCATATCCTTTTGGATGACTGACATGCCAATCCCAAGCCGTTTTGATAATCTGTTTGATATCTGTGACTTGAGGCTGCCAACCCAAAATTGTTTTGGCTTTTTCACTTGAGGCTACCAGTTTACTTGGATCGCCTAAACGACGAGGTAATACTTTGGCCGGAATTTCTTTTCCAGTCACTTCTCTAGCTGCTTCAAGCATTTCTTTAACCGAATAGCCAGTATTACTGCCTAGATTGAAAATATTGCTTTCGTTGCCTTTTTGTAAATACTCCAACGCCGCAATATGAGCCGCAATCAAGTCTTCAATATAAACATAGTCACGAATACAAGTGCCATCTGGTGTATCATAATCATCACCATAAATTCCTAAATACGCTCTTTGTCCTAAAGCTGTTTGCAAAATGATGGGGATCAAATGAGTTTCTGGATCATGATCTTCACCAATAGAGGCATCTGATTTAGCCCCAGCAACATTGAAATAACGTAATGCAACATAACGCATACCATAAGCTTCGTCACACCATTTCATCATTTTTTCCATCATTAATTTGCTTTCGCCATACGGATTTTCTGGATTTGTGGGCATCGTTTCTACGATTGGCATCTCTTTAGGCTCTCCGTAGGTAGCAGCCGTTGAAGAGAAGACAATATGTTTAACGCCGAACTCCTCCATTACTTCCAATAGGATTTGGGTTCCGTAGACATTGTTATTGAAATACATCAATGGTTTTTCTACCGATTCACCAACTAGTGAACTTGCAGAAAAATGAATCACACCATCGATCTTTTCATTTTTGAACACATCCTGCATAAACACTTTATCTCGAATATCACCTTGATAAAATTGAGCTTTTTTATGAATTGATTGTTTATGACCCGTCTGAAGATTATCAACAACAATTACCTCATACCCTTTATTGACTAATTGATCTACTGCATGAGATCCGATGTAGCCAGCTCCACCTAAAACTAAAATAGACATGTTACTGCCTCCTTATCTGAATGTATTAGAAATTAAAATCTATTTTTTTAACGTATTCTTTATTCTACAGCTTTCTTGCTCCATCATCAACATTTGCAATATAAAAATCTGCCGGATAGCCAATTTTTTCTTGATAGGTTTGTCCTACTTGTTTAATAAAATAATCCATCTCTGTTTCTTTGACTAAAGCAATTGCACAACCGCCAAATCCGGCGCCTGTCATTCGGGCCCCTAAGACACCTGGGAATTTCTGTGCTTCCTCTACTAATGTATCCAGTTCAATTCCAGTTACTTCATAATCATCTTTTAAAGAGGCATGTGAATCATTCAACAATTGACCAAAACTTGATAAATCATTTTCTGCAAGGAATTTTTTTGCTTTAATTGTTCGCTGATTTTCAGTGACAGCGTGTTTTGCTCGTTTAATCAAACATTCATCTGCAATGACTTCTTTATTTTGCTCAAATCGTTCTACTGTTAATTCTCCCAAAGATTCAACCGGTAAAACACTTTGTAAACGGCTCAAAGCCAATTCACATTCTGCTCGACGTTCGTTATATTTTGAATCCGCTAGTTCTCTACGTTTGTTTGTATTCATGATTGCAATCGCATACTCGCCAAATTCTGCTGGTACCAATTCGAAATCGAGTGTATTTGTATCTAATAAAATTGCATGATCTCGCTTCCCCATACCGATCGCAAACTGATCCATGATCCCTGAATTTACCCCAATAAATTGATTTTCTACACGCTTACCAGTGACCACCAAGTCTAGCATTTTAACGTTTAAAGCAAATTGATTATTTAAAATAACTCCAATTAATAATTCGATTGAAGCTGAGGAAGAAAGTCCTGCTCCATTTGGGATCGTGCCATAAAAAAGAATGTCCAACCCTTGATTGATTGCATAGCCCTGTTCGATCAGGTAATGGATCATACCTTTAGGATAATTCGCCCACGCATCTTCTTTTTTATATGCTAAATCATTTAAAGAAAGTTCAATAATTCCTAATTCTGAAAAATTTTCTGAATAAAGACGAAACGTTTGATCTTCACGTTTTCTAGCTACCCCGTACGTTCCAATCGTAATGGCTGCTGGAAAAACATGACCACCATTATAATCAGTGTGTTCTCCAATCAAATTGATTCTTCCAGGAGCAAAATAGATTTCTTTTGACTCTGTTCCAAATACGGAATGAAATCGTTCTTTCAATTCGTTTTCCACGTTTATCACCTCTTGCTTCATTTTAGTAAATTAATTATAAAACATTTACTAAAAATTTACAACTTTTTTTGTAAAACGATTACATTCCTTTATAACCTTTCCTGATAATATCTTAGAAAAAAGGAAAATTCTACTTTTCTGACATAACTAATTGAACTTGCTATACTTTTACTACAATCTATTGGATTTTTTTCTTACTTTAGTACATAATGGAAGTGTCTAAATAACTGAGAGGAGAATGTATATGAAAAAATTTATTTCAGGAATGCTTGTGGGAACAGCCGTAACTTGCGCTGCTGTTGTCGGATTTGCAGCTACTATCAAAAAAACTGTTCTTGATCCAATCGAAGAAAAAGAAGATATGATTGAGGAAAACCGTAAAAAAGCAATGCGTAAACGTATTTCTCGATAATACGAAAAGTGGAACAAACCCGCTTAACTCTAACAGAAAAATAGGAAATCCTGTTTGTGATGCTTTTTATCACGATCAGGATTTATCTTTTTTCCGAAGAGTTGGTTTGTATAGCTAGATCATACGAAAAGCGCAACAATCCCGCTTAACTCTGACAGAAAAATAGGAAATCCTGTTTGTGATGCTTTTTATCACGATCAGGATTTATCTTTTTTCCGAAGAGTTGGTTTGTGTAGCTAGATCATACGAAAAGCGGAACAAACCCGCTTAACTCTGACAGAAAAATAGGAAATCCTGTTTGTGATGCTTTTTATCACGATCAGGATTTATCTTTTTTCCGAAGAGTTGGTTTGTATAGCTAGATCATGAAAAGCGCAACAAACCCGCTTAACTCTGACAGAAAAATAGGAAATCCTGTTTGTGATGCTTTTTATCACGATCAGGATTTATCTTTTTTCCGAAGAGTTGGTTTGTGTAGCTAGATCATGAAAAGCGGCATAAACTCTCTAACTCTAATTAAAAAAACAAAAGAGAAACAACAGTTCATTTGTTGTTCTCTTTTGTTTTTAGTTTACCTTCAAAAATAGTTTGGGCAATCACATCTGCTTCCCTTAGATTCCATGGATCAGTTCCAGGTCGAGAAGTAGCTGCTGTTAACCAATGAATTCCTTCTGTTGGAATACCATAACAAAATAATCCACTAATAACTTCACCTGTTTTTGACTGTATTTGATTCGTTTGTCGTTCTACTAAAAGTGCACCCGTCTGATAGATTTCACCTGAGGCTAAGTTCAATTGATGTAAACAGGCCGTTTCATCTCTTAAAAGTTGCTGTACTAATGGATTTAAACTGAATTGATTTGCCGTTTTCGGTAATCTTGCTTCAATTAAAAAATGAGTTTTATATTTTTGAATCGGGTCTTTTCGAGAAGAACCAATAAACCAACCTGCATCTGTTGCTATTTCCATTTCAGGGCTAAGAAGCGTTACGATTCCGGCTTTAATCAACGCTTTCAACTCTGCTATTCTTTCTAAAGGAGGACCGATTGATAAAAAGGCATTCAGCGGAGTGAACCAATCCCACAGCCATTTTTTATACTCATCATTTGTAAATAATTCATGATCCATCATAAAACGAACTTCATCTCGCAAATCTTTCAAACTATCTAATGCCGCTGCAAAAGGTCCTAAGATTGTGCCTTTTTTTGCCTGTTCAAAATCCCAATGCAAATAATCGCTAATAAATTTCTGAAAAGAATCTACTGCTTCCACGCTCTGATCTGGATGTTGCAGCGCCGACCAGTCCCAAAAGTCTTTTTGAAGAATACCATATTTTGCCAAGACTGAGTCAGCACCTTTTGTTCGGATAAATTCCTCATTGAAACGAGTCTGATTTACTTTGGGATAATTAGTAGCGACCAGCGCTGAATAATAAGCAAATTCTACTTCTTTTTTTAATAGTTCAAAAAATTGCTCAGCCGAAAAATTGCCTTTTCTTTTAAACTTATTCAAACTTTTTTCTTTTAGAAAACGCGGCTGATATTCTTCGCCATACCCTTTCTGATTTACACCTCTAGCATGGTAAGGAATGCCTCTACCTGATCCTGCAATAATTTTAGGTTCTTTTCCAGAAGGATAGTAAATAAGTTCTCCGTTTTGCTCTTTAAATATGCCTCCGCGTTCGCTCGTTAGCAAGTTAAGATAGTCGAAAAAAACCAACCCTAATCCTCTGATTAAAACTGATGTATTCTCTGTGATTGCTTCAAGATAAGCATCTGCTGCATTTTTAGGAGAGGAGTAAAATAAGCGATGCTCACTAGCATAATGAGCTAACTCTTTTTCGTTTCCAGTTAGTTCATTTTCTTGATGCCCTAATGCTAAGATAACTTTATCCACCGTTGTCTCTACTGCTTTGGTATAAACTAAAAAATTTTCATCCTGCATTTTTACAGCTCGAACCGTATCTTTAAAGAATTTTACCGATGTCTGTTCAGTCATTCTCATCTGAATATATTCATAGAACCATTTTTGATATAACCCATAAAAGACTCGGGAACAGTGATCATTTGGCCCTAAGTTTTCGCACTCTTCCAACAATGCCACCCTATTTTCAAAATTGTGTTTCTTGATAAAAGCGATAGCTTCTCCTTGTGCCCATTCATATAAATTGGGCCCCTTTGCTATAGGACCTTTCGTACTTAACGTTTCATCTGTAAATAAAGTGACGTGGGAAGCAACTGAATTCATTAACAAAGATAATGGCTGGTCTTCTCGCCAGACTTTACCTCCTGGTCCATAAGGATCGAACATTGTAATTTGAATCACCTGTTCATCTCTTGACCACTCAACAATTCTCTCTAAAACAGAAAGCCCGCGAGGACCACCGCCAACAATCGCGATTTTCATTTTCTTCCCCCTTTTTACCTATTTTCTTGAGTTAATTTTACTCATTTTTTTCTAAAACTTCTTTTAATACTCTCGCATTATTATGCACTTCATCCTTTGCACTATAAATCAGCGTAATCACAGGATACTCTTTTATAATTTTTAAAAGTTCTTGAAATGCAACAAGTGTTTCACCCGATTGTAATTCAGTCAGATATTGTTCTTTGAATAGAGGAAATTTATCTGGTTCATGATTAAACCACTTTCTGAGCTCATTACTTGGCGCAATGTCTTTAAGCCATACATTCAACTGTTCTTTTTCTTTTGACATTCCTCTAGGCCATATGCGATCGACTAATACACGAAAACCATCATCAGGACTTACATTTTCATATGCTCTTTTAGTTTGAATCATGTTTGTCACCTCCTCTTTATTTTATCCTAATTGATAAAAAAAGAAACGATTTACGATTTTTATTCAGAAACAAAAAACACAGAGAAGTAAACGTTGTCCATCTTTCGAACCGTCGTTTCTCTCTGTGCTTTATTGATTAAGCATTTTTCTTTTTCGTTTTGCCAGTCCAGCCTTCATAGCCGCCCTTTAAAATATAAAGATCTTTATAGCCATTTTTACGCAATTGATTTGCTGTACGAATACTTAATGATTTTTTTTGATCATAAATATAGACAGGTTGATCCTTACGAATTGAATTCAACGTTGTTTTGATCGTTGTATAAGGCATGCTGCGCGCACCAAGAATATGGCCTGCATCGAATGAGTCTTTTTCACGAACATCAATGATTTGCGCTTTTCTCATACCTTCTTTAAATTCTTCTTCTGTAATCGTTTTGGCAGAGCGTTTTGCCATGATTCTAAGGTATAGCTCATTGATCCCCATTGCTAATAAAATTGTTAATAAAACACCGTTGATAATCCATAAAACGTTCATTCTAAAATCCCTTTCTTACTCTTTCTCCATGAATTGTAATGCAAGTGAGGCAGCACCGATAACGCCTGCTTCATTGCCTAACTCAGCAAGTTTGACTTGCGTGCTAGTACGAACTTCTGGGAAAGTAAATTCTTCAAAATAGGTTTGAACACGACTACGTAAAAACTCACCAGCAGCAGAAACTCCGCCGCCAATTACCACGCTAGACGGATTCAAAGTATTTCCTACATTACCGATTGCAAGTCCTAAGAAATAACACACGCGATCCACTACCATCAAAGCAAATGGATCATCTGCTTTGGCATAGTCAAAGACATCTTTACTTGAAACATCTTGGCCATCATCGATCGCTTGTTTTAGCTTAGAATCACCTGCATATTCTTCTGACATATGTCGAGCAACCCGAACAACTCCTGTTGCACTGGAAACAGTTTCTAGACACCCCCGTTTACCACAAGTACATTCAAATCCACCAGGATCAACTGTTACATGACCAATTTCACCAGCACAGCCGTTAACACCGTGTAATAAATTGCCCTCTGCAATAATACCACCGCCAACGCCTGTACCAAGTGTGATGAAAACAACATCTGGATTGTTTTCACCAGCGCCTTTCCAACGTTCACCTAAAGCGGCCACATTGGCATCATTATCTAAAACAAAAGGAATACCTGTTGCTTCTTCGATTTGCGCTTTTACATTTTGTTTTTTCGTCCAGTTAAGATTATAAGCCCCGACTACAGTCCCTTTTTTAATATCGACACTACCTGGAGTGCCCATGCCGATCCCGATAAAATCTTCATGTTTCATCTCATAAAGAGAGATTCGGTGATTGATTGATTCGATGATATCCGGTACGATATGACGGCCTTCATCCAGAATATTGGTTTCAATACTCCATTTTTGCTGAATATCTCCGTTAGTTGTTAAAATCGCAAACTTAATCGTTGTTCCGCCTAAATCAATCCCAATCAATTTCTTATCCATTTACTCGGTTCCTTTCTCAGTTGCTCTGCTTTCTTCAATTCGATGTTCTCGTTGCAAAACACTTCTCGCATGGAGGTAAGTGTCTCGATCAATTAAGTGACCTTCATAAATATTTTTCAATTCGATCATCATCAACTCGATATCATAAATTCTAGCACCTACATAAATGTAAATACCGAACTGTTTAAATAACTGCTGCACATCATATAGCGTTTCCATTAAATGCACTTCCTTATTATACGAGAGGCTGAGAAAAAAGCGTCTAACTCCGAGAAATAAGAAAAAATTCATAGAAATTGCTTTTCAAATTTTTATGAATTTCTTCTTATTTCCGAAGGAGTTGCATTTTTCTCACCGTTTATCCAGATTAGAGTGAGTGAAGCATTGCTTCACTCACTTCCTTATTATACAAGTAAACCGAATTTTTTAAAACCCAAGACTAGGCAAACACCTAACAAAAATACGAAAATGATTCCAGCTATGATTCGTTCGTGGATATTGAACTCTTCTGAACGATCCGGTACAGCTAAAGCAGATGCTACTAAAAGCCCTCCAATCAAGCCACCGATATGGCCCATGATATCAACTGAACTGCTAAATAAATTAAAAATCAAGTTGATACCAATAAACGTTGCATAACGCTGAACCATAAATGAGATCGCCGGATTATTTCTAAAATGACGACCTAAGATAATAAAGGCGCCAAATAAACCAAATAGAGATGTACTTGCACCCGCTGAAATACTGTTTGGGGAACCAAAAGTAAAACTAATAATATTTCCAGCTACACCACTCAGTAAATAGATAAGAAGATAACGCCAGTGACCATAAACACTCTCAACTTGTGATCCTACATAATACAATGTCACCATATTTACCACAAAATGCAACCAACCGATATGCAAAAACATCGGAGTAAAAAAGCGCCAATATTCATGTAAATAAAGAATCTCGCCTCGTGACATCGCTCCCCAGTTAACCAAAACCTGCCCGTTTTCTGACCCACCAGTCAGTTCCATCCCTAGAAACACAATCGTCGTGATTCCAAGTAACAGATATGTCACTAACGGTTGTTTCAATATTCTTTTTATTTTCATTTGTGTTTGATAATTCATACGGTCCTCCTAGCTGATAAATAATCGTTTTACAGGTAAATCGAAAGATTCTGGCTGCCAATTTTCCTGAATTTGTTCACTGAATACCAAACTGCACGTTTCACCATGATAATTTTGAAGAAAACGATCATAAAAACCTCCACCAAAACCAATTCGAAACCCTTCATGCGTAAACACAATCCCCGGTACAACTAATAAATCGATTTTTTCAGCAGCTACAACTGGTGCTGCCACCGGCTCAGCCACACCAAATGCGGTCTTTTCAAATTTAGTTTCAGACGTTACAGAGTGAAACGTCAGCTGCCGATCACTGCCAGTGATCGGCATCAACACTTGTTTTTCTTCCAACAAACCTTTATCAAGCAAAATATGCGTATCAAATTCAAAGTCTAGTGGTTTAGTGATTGCGATCGTTTTTGCCTTTTTCCAATAAGGATCATTGAACAAAGCTTGACTAATAGCTTGTTCTTTTTGCTTTTTTAATAGTGGATGCTCATAAAGCCATTTTAAGTTTGTTAAACCTAGTTTCCTTAACCGTGCTTTTTCCACATGCATCCCTCCACACAATAAATCGCTTTGATTTTCACTTAAATACCTTTTTAACCTTACCTTGTAGTTTATAGAAAAAACCACTAAATAGCAAACAGATTTCTAGTCTTTTGTATCAGAATCAAGTCTTTTTTGTAACCAAGCACCGATTGCTTTATAGACTTCTTTTTTTTCATTTTCCAATAAAATTTCATGGCGCAGTTCTGCAAATAAAACAAGTGAAACATCCTTGATTCCAGCCTCATCCAATTCTTTCGCGACCTTTCTAGGCCCTTTACCAAAATCTCCTACTGGATCTTGTTCACCGCTGATAACCAAGATTGGTAAATCCTGATCGATATTCTGTGCCCAACCATCGCGATTCGCTCCATCAACTAAACGGAATAACGTATAAAAACCATTATTCGTGAAAGTAAAACCAGTTAATGGATCCTCTTCATATTCCCTTACATTATCTTGATTTTTACTTAGCCAATTAAAACTACCTGTTTCTGGAAATTGTTTGCTAAAAGAACCAAAGGCCATATGATCCAGCCATTTATTTTGTTTTTCTGGCGCCGCTAAATTTAATCCTTTAGTTAAAGAAAGAGCTAATGGGAGCATTGCAGCATTTTTACCCGTTCCCATAAAAATAGCACCACTGATTTCCGATCTATATAATTGTAAATAATTACGTAAAGCAAATGAACCCATACTATGTCCCAACATAAAATGCGGTAAGTCTGGATAATTTTTCCCAATCCATTCTTTGACCTGATGAATATCTTCTAGTACAAAGCTAACTGACTCTCCTTTGCCGAAATACCCATGTTTTGGTTCATCTTCTGTAACAGATTCACCGTGCCCTAAATGATCATGACCTACAACAATAAAGCCTAAATCATTTAGATACTTGGCAAAATCATGATAACGTTCAATATATTCCGCCATTCCATGAATAATCTGGAAAGTTCCGATTGCCTTACGTTCAGGCTCCCAGCAGATAAAATGACTCGTTGTTTTTTGATCCGATGACAAAAAAGTATTGTGCTTCATATTCTTCCCTCTTCTCAATTGATAGTTTTTATTATAAAGTATTCTTACGTAAATGAAATAGTCAAATGTTCAATTTTTTATTATTGTTCCTTTTATGAAAGAACTGGAGGAGAAAAATGAAAATTCAAATTATCGGAGCATCTGGGACAGGGAAAAGTACCTTAGAAAATTATATAGCCGAAAAAGAAAAAGTGAAGTGGATCGATACTGATTGTTATATTTGGAAAGACGAGACCTTTTCAGAAAATTATCCAATCGATCAGCGACTAAAAATGTACGCCAACGATCGGGAAAAATACAATCGATTTGTTGTTTCTGGCTCTGTATTTGCATGGAATCCTACTGGCTTTAACGATCGAGATTTATTGGTTTTTCTCACTTTGGATGACAAACTACGATTCCAACGCCTAAGACAACGAGAGATAGAGAGGACTGGTGAATCTTCTTTGTGGTTAGACATGCACGGAAATCAAACTAATGACTTTTTAGATTGGTGTAAAACATATTATACTGCTAACGATCCATCCAAAATTGGAACATTTGCGGAACATACTTACCAAATGAACCATTCTAGTAGTCCTGTTTTAAAAGTAAACAGTGATCAGTCCTTAGAAGAACTTTACCAAACAATCATGCGGTTCGTAATAAAATAGCAAAAAAAGCCTTTTATGACACGTTTTTTAACAAAGGTCATAAAAAGCTCTTTCTTATTCTTGCGGCTGTACTGTAATAACAGGATTCACCGAGTTCTCCACTGTGATTTCTTCGGTTCCGTAACGTTTACCTAAAACATACTTCGCTATGTGGATTGTACGATCGCTCATCCGTTCTAAATTAGAGGCCGTATCAATAAACAATACTCCATCGGCAGCACGACCTTTGCCGCTATTCATAATCAAAATGTATTTTTTACGGAGTAATTTAACCATTTGATCGATTTTTTCTTCCCGAGCTAACATATGCTCTGCCATTTTTTTATCATCATGCTCAAAAACAATCAATGAATCACGGATATTCTTCAATACTTTTTCAAATAAATCTACCACATCTTCATCATATAAAATCAACGTGTCTCGATCTGAAACTTTACCAGCTTTTTTTTCTTTGGCTTTTTGTTTTTTTTCAAGATAGATCGCTTCATTAAGATTTTGAATAATATTACGACAATGATCGCCAATGCGCTCTAAATCTTTTGTCAATTCTAACATCATAGTTTGTTCATGACTTTCAGAAATCGTCAATTCTGTAGCTGAAAGCTGGACTAAGTATTCTGTCAAACGGTTGTCCATATCATTGATTGCCGTTTCATACTGATTGGCATTTTCCTTATCGATACTATCTTGTTTTTCATAATATGCTTTCGTTGCTTCAAAAGCTCCTAAAACATAATCCCCCATCTGTAATAACTCGATTTTAGCTTGATTCAACGCTAAGGTAGTCGAGCTTTGTATGATCGATTCATTTAAATTAGAGGGTTTAAAATCAATACTTTTGTCTTTTCCTGGAATGATTTTTCTTACAAGCAACTCTATTTTATCAATAAACCAAAATTGAATCAGCAAATTAGAGATATTGAATAACCCATGAGCAACGGCAATCTGCATTGCTGGTTTTAGCTGTAACACATCAGAAATACGGACCACAACTGCTGTAAACGGCGTTAAAAGTGTTGTGAAGATAATTGCTCCTACTAGATTGAAAATCACGTGAGACGCTGCTGTCCGCTTAGCAGCAACACTGACCCCCAAAGCAGCAATAACTGCTGTGATCGTAGTTCCTATATTATCCCCAAACAAAATCGGTAATACAGACTCAATTGCCAAACTACCTTGACTATAAAGCTGCTGTAAAATCCCAATTGTTGCACTAGAACTCTGTAAAACCATCGTAAGCAATGTGCCGATTCCAACACCTAGCACCGGATGATGCGAAACATCTACCATTAAATCAGCAAACTGTGGTAAATCACTCAATGGAGCCATCCCATCACCCATTAATTTTAGCCCGTAAAATAAACAACCAAATCCAAATAAAATTTGTCCGACATTATTCACTCGTTCTCTTTTTGAAAAGAAAAGTAGGATCGATCCAACACCAATAATCGGTAATGAATAGGAGCTTAGATTAAATCCAATAATAAAAGCTGTAACTGTTGTCCCTACATTTGCCCCCATGATGACACCGATTGCTTGGCGTAAAGACATGAAGCCCACACTAACCAATCCTACAGTCAATACAGTTGTACCTGAACTACTTTGAATAATAGCCGTAACGATTAACCCAGCCAAAACTGAGCGCAACGGTGTAGATGTAAACGTGTTTAAAATTTCCCTTAATGAATCACCTGCAGACTTTTGCAGACCATCCCCCATATACTTCATACCAAATAGAAAAATCCCTAATCCTCCGAGAAAAGGAAATAACATTTCTTGATAGGACACACTTTTTCCTCCTTATTAAAACCAATGCAGTTTACTACGATGCTCATTCTTAAAAATTGAATAAGAACTTCCTTTTAAGAGTACAAAAAAATAAGCACCTTGTAAATAAAATGTTGATATTTCTCACTATAATCTTTGATAATTCGTATATTCAAACAAACAACAATAACTGATTTAACTTGTTGAAAATAGTTCATTACTAACCATTTTTAAAAGCATTTATAAAATGTAAGCATTACTTTTTCAAAATAATAGAGAGCACGAAACAAAACTAAAAATCAGTTTTGTTTCGTGCTCTAAATCAGAATAAACGTTTTTTCTCAGTCTCTGTTCCACATTTCCCAAATGCATAATGGAGTCAAAAAGAAATCCTTCTTATTTTTCAAATTTAATGCTTTTATTTTCAACTGACATCCCAACTGTCAATCAAACCATCAACATATAAACACCTGATGCCACTAACGCACCAATGACAGGCCCAACAATTGGTACCCATGAATAACTCCAATCAGAGTCCCCTTTAGTCGAAATCGGTAATATTTGATGTGCTAAACGAGGACCAAAATCACGTGCTGGATTGATTGCATAGCCTGTAGGTCCCCCTAAAGACAAACCAATTGATAAGATTAACGCTCCGACAACTAACGGATTTAGACCATCTGTAAAACTATGTTGTGAAAACGAAAGTAAACCTAAAACTAAAACAAATGTCCCAATCACTTCCGTTACCATATTCGCTGGATAATTACGAATCGCAGGACCGGTAGCAAATGTCCCTAAAATAGCACCTTGATCTTCTGTTACTTGCCAGTGAGGCAAATAGGCTAACCAAACTAAAACCGCTCCGACAATTGCTCCCAGCACTTGTGCTAAAATAAACGGTACAACCAAACTCCATTCAAAACTTCCCGTCATTGCCATCGCGATTGTCACCGCTGGATTCAAATGAGCAGGTCCCATATAGCCTGCAACGTAAACTGCAATCGTTACAGCCATCGCCCAACCAAATGCAATCACGATCCACCCCGATGCTGCAGACTTACTTTTCTTTAAATTAACGCCTGCACAGACGCCGTCCCCCAAAAGAATCAAAATCATTGTCCCTAAAAACTCACTGAAAATCTGTGTCATATTTGAAGTATCCATTTTACTTCGTCCCTTCTTTCAATGTACTCAAGTCAGATTCTGCAATTAATTGATTTAGCTCGTTTGTATAGCGCTCTTTTTGTTCGTTGGACCAATCATGATAATGACTCATTTCTGAAATTACCCCTTGTTTGACTTCATCTAGCGTATCTCTCATAAAGAGCAGATGATTTGTTCTACGCACAAGATAATCTGCTGGTGTCAGTACCATCTCATTATCTAAAGCATAATGTAATGCTAATGTTTCAGCTAAACTTAAACCTGATACAGGTTCAGTTGTTTTGATTCTTTCAAAAAGTTCTGTCACATTTGAACCATATAAATGAACAAGATATTCTGCTTCTTCTTGGCTCAGCCCTTTTTCCACGCCTAATGTTGCAAGATTATTTAATTCTGTCTCCACATTTGCTGCATCCAGATTTCCACCTGAAACAGGATATGTTTTAGAATCAATCAACTCAAACGTACAATTAAATTCTTCTTTCAAAATACGTTGGATTTCTTTTAACGCACCTTCTGCCATCTTACGATAATCTGTAATTTTACCGCCAGATAATGTCAATAAGCCATCTTCTGAACGTTCTAGTAAACTACCACGTGAAACTGCTGAAGGATTTTCTTTGCTTTCTGCTAATGAATCTTCTAGATGATTCAAGACATTTTCTACATCGAAACGGGTTGCTTGCTGATTTCTATACTTATCAACGATATCAATGACTTGATTGAAACTATCATCAGACACTTTGCCGTTATTGCCGCCGTTATAATCTGATCCGCCATTTTCTGAAATCAATGGTCTAAGGCCGGCCCAGCTTGCTTCGATATCATCGATCGTCACATGTGCTTTAGGATAATGACTGTTGACGATTTCTAGCAAGTAATCGACATCTTCTTGAGTAACAGTAGGATGCTCATAATCTCCTGTATAATCCGTGTCTGTCGTACCAAAATAGGTTTTCTTTTCTCTAGGAACAACGAAAACCATCCGTCCATCATGTTTGCCTGTATCAAAATAAGTTGGTTGAGGTACATATAGTTTGCTGCTATCGACAACAAGATGGACTCCCTTTGTGGGGCGCATTTGCGGTACTAGATTTTCTTTCGTATCCAAACCACGAACTTTATCTGACCAGGGTCCCGTCGTATTGATAACGACTTTAGCTTTGATTTCAAATTGTTCACCTGTCAGTAAATCTTCTGCTTTTACACCAATGATTTTACCTTGTTTATTTTGTATGAAGCCCACAGCTTTAACTTTACTGAGCATCAACCCACCATCGAAAGCTGCTCTCTTAATATTTTCGATCACAAGTCGAGCATCATTATTTCTAAAATCTAGATAGACACCACCGCCTTGTAATCCTTCACTTTTCAATTGAGGTTCTCTTTCTAGCACTTCTTCTTTTGTCAGTGTATAATTCTCATATTTCGTGCCGATCACATTTGCTAAGCGGTCATAAAGATCCATTGCCACTTTGACCGAAAACATATTGAACGTTGCTTTTGGCTCATCATAAATTGGTAAAAGCATTGGATCAGGTTTTGGAATATGTGGTGCAATTGCTTGAACAACAGCACGTTCTTGGACTGTATCTGCGACGACTTCTACATCAAAATTTTTCAAATAACGAATTCCGCCGTGTACTAATTTAGTTGAACGAGATGATGTGCCTTCTGCAAAATCCTGCATTTCGATCAAACCCGTTTTCATACCAGCAGCACTAGCTTGTAAGGCAACACCTGCGCCTGTAATACCACCGCCAATGATCAATAAATCTAATTCTTCAGACTTCATCTTTTCAATAGACGCTTGTCTCGTTTTAATTGAAAATGACATACCACTCACTTCTTCCTTTATTTTGATTTATGTTTGAACATTTGTGTGGCAGCGACCGCTTGTTGCCAACCCTCGTATAAATCATCACGTTCTTCATCAGACATTTTTGCTTCAAACACTTGTCCATCTTCATAAAACTCTTTTAGTTCATCTAAATCTTTCCAAAAGCCAACTGCTAAACCTGCTAAAAAGGCTGCACCCAAGGCTGTTGTTTCTAAGTTTTGCGCTTTTTGAACAGAAGTATTTAAAATATCTGCTTGGAATTGCATCAATAAATCATTGTTAGCAGCTCCTCCGTCTACTTTTAAGATTGGAATAGCGATACCAGTATCTTTTTGCATGGTGTCAATAATGTCTCGTACTTGATAAGCTACTGATTGCAATGTCGCTTTTACAAAATCTTCTCTCGTTGTTCCTCTCGTTAAACCAAACACGGCGCCTCTTGCATCTGAATCCCAATATGGTGCACCAAGTCCTGTAAATGCTGGTACGACATAGACTTCGTTTTTATTGTGGGATTCATTTGCTACAGTTTCTGATTCCGCAGCTGTTTGAATCATCTTCAAGCCATCACGTAACCATTGGATGGCTGAACCAGCAACGAAAATACTTCCTTCCAAAGCGTAATAGACTTTTCCATTGATGCCATACCCTATCGTAGTTAGTAGATTATTGTCAGAAAGTTGAGGTTTTTCACCTGTATTCATCACGATAAATGAACCTGTACCATACGTATTTTTGACCATCCCAGGTTCAAAAGCCATTTGCCCAAACAATGCAGCTTGTTGGTCACCTGCCATACCTGAGATCGGAATTTCGCTTCCATAGAAATGATAGTTTTTCGTCAACCCATAAACTTCAGAGTTCGATGTCGCTTTTGGCAGCATCACACGAGGAATGTTTAAAATATCCAAAATATCTTGATCCCAATCTAAGTCATGAATGTTGAATAGCATCGTACGACTTGCATTGGAATAATCTGTTACATGGGTTTCTCCACCCGTTAATTTCCAAACTAGCCAAGAATCAATTGTTCCAAATAATAAATCTCCTTTTTCAGCTCTCGCTTGTGCCCCTTCAACATGATCTAAAATCCAACGAATCTTTGTTGCTGAAAAATAAGCATCTACGATCAAGCCTGTTTTTTCGTGAATCATGTCTCCATGTCCGTCTTCTTTTAATTGATCAGCGATTGGTGAAGACTGACGAGACTGCCACACGATCGCATTATAAATCGGTAGTCCTGTTTGTTTGTCCCACACAACAGTTGTCTCACGTTGGTTGGTAATACCGATCCCTGCAATATCAGAAGGTTTAACCCCTGATTCGATCAAAGCCCCTGCGATTACAGATTGAACAGAGTTCCAAATTTCATTAGCATTGTGCTCTACCCAACCTGCTTTAGGAAAAATTTGTGTAAATTCTTTTTGAGAACTACCGATATTATTGCCTTTCTTATCAAAAATAATTGCTCTTGAACTTGTTGTTCCTTGGTCGATCGCCATAATGTATTTTTGTTCTGTCATTAGAATTCTCTCCCTTTCATGAAAACGCTTTATATTTCATGTATTTATAATAGTCGGAAACCGTTTCATAAAAACGTCATCTTTTTTTTTATTTCAAAAATAAATGAAAGTTTTTCAATATAACCTTGTCTTATCAATAAAAAAGACCAAAAATAAAATAGTACATCTTTTTATCTTTGGACTTTCTATTCAATTTATCTTTTATTATGCAACGCCCGAATTTTCATTCTGATTTGGTTGATATCATAAGTTGAGCCAAGTTCCGATAATACATAAACTTCTTTGGCAGAGCGATACGTATTGGGCTTCATAACATTTGTAATCATCAAATCATAAGTTCTTTTTGAGTCAAATGGTTCAATCGTTAAACCATTTAAATTTTTCAAACTCAAAACCAAGACCTGAGTCATTACTTCTTTATATAAATGATCCATCTTTAAATCAATCCCAATCCGAGTTTCACCAACAATTTCAAAATCAATGATTGCTAATACACTAAGATACTTCACCAATGACCATTCATACAAACTATTCCCCTTTTCATACTTTTCCCCAAAACACTCTAAACTTTTATCTAAAAGAACACGAGAAAAATCTGCCAGTCGATGGCTGGAAAGGCTCTGCTCTTTTTGCCAAATGTTCTCTCGGTCAAATAACTCCAGTTCTCCTTTAAAAAAATATAACCGACTATGAATTTGAGAGAAATAATAAAAGATCTTTTTTTCTAATTCAGGGAAAAATTTTTGCGGGCGATAATACAAAATTACATGTTCTAAGACAAACGTATCTGCTAGTGATGTTGGTGTCCGGCGACCACGAATCAAACTATACGCGGCAAAATCTGACTCCTCTAAAACCGACATACTCGTCAAAAAAATAAAATGTAGTAAACTTTCTTCTTCATCGATTTCAAGTGGATATCGACTAAAAAAGCGTATAACAAAAGAGCGCAATGTTTTAAAAAAAGGATCCTGTTCATAGGCTTGGCTTTTACCATACAATTCTTTAAAATTTTTTGGCTGTACTACGATTCTTTTTTTACTGATGGTCAACCATAAGCTGAGCTTCAGCTTGCCATGTTCTTCAAAAGAAAGAGACAATGCTTTCTCTAAAGCCTCAATGATCCTAGAATTTTGAATGGTCAGTGTTTTTTCTTGATGGATGTCATAAGGTGTCAAAAACCAATAAATTTGAAAGTAAAAGTAGCGAATTTGCAGTTCCTCACCTTTTAATTGACCGTTGCGGATTTTAAGATCAAATTCTTTTAACAACGAATTAAGCTCTTTGATTTTTCTAAATAAAGAAGACTCACTGATCATAAATTTTGTCGTAAGCTGAGCAATAGTAAATTCACGATAATGAAATAAATAATCAATCAGTTGAAACTTGATTGACGCCCGAACATAATCATCTAAAATTTTACTAATAGAAAATTGGTCTGACATATGGATGACTACCCATTGTCCATCATAAAATAGCGAACAGTCTTTTTCATATGGTTTTAAGTAATAGCCTAGTTCCTTTAAATCACTTTCAAAAGAAGCCTTTGAAACTCCTAAATAATCTAGCAACTCGGTATCCTTGACTCGACCACCAGCCAAAATTACTTTTTTTAAAATACCGACTTCCCTTGCTTCTTTTTTATCTAACAATTCTTCAATTTTCATCTGCTTCACTCCACAAACCTTCAAAACCTAATTGGTTCGTGATATCTATCACGCTAGAATAATAAGGATGGTACAAAAAATCTTTCTGATAAAATTCTTCTAAAGTCTGACCCATTTGAATGCCAAGTGCTAATGTGTTGATTTTTTCTAGAATATTAGCTTTTGAGACTAATTGTGCCCCTAAAATTTTATGACTGTCTTTTTCAAAAATAATTTTCCCACTAACTTTTTCATTTCCAGAAAATAAAGAACTTCTTTGGTGAACATGGGTAACAGAAATCGGCTGCTCATGAAACAAACCTTCTGCCTCCGTTAATCCAGTACTGGCTACATAATAATCGACCAATTTTGTACCGATCGTGCGGATCGAGCCAACGAATGGCGTCGTAGGCTCTACAAGATTTTGAGCCACAACTAATCCCGTCCTTACTGCATTATTCACCAGCGGGATATAAAATGACTCTTTAGATAAACTATAAGGCACTTGAATACAATCACCGATTGCAAAAATATCCTCTTGAGAAGTTTGCAAATACTCATTTACAAAAACAGTTTGATCCGTATGCTTTTGGATCTGTTCGTCTAAATAGCGTAAATCTGGACGGACATTCATTGCAAAAATAGCACTATCACATAACAATTGAGACTTCTTCGTTTCAATCAAAAGTGCTTTACCGGTATCTGTTACTTTTTCAACAGTCTCATTAAAATGGAAAATGACCCCTCGAGCGCTCATTTCTGCTTGTACGGGCCGGATCATTTCTTCATCAAAATACTTGAATAATAAATAATCCATCCGTTCAAACAGATGCACTTCTTTGCCTTTTTTCAGCAAAGTATCAGCCGCTTCCCCACCTATTTGGCCACCGCCGATCAATGCGACTGTATTACTATTTTCCAAACGTTCGATTGCGTTTACTACTCCTTGTAAAAATTTATATTTTAAAACCTTTTCTGAATCACTACCGAGAATTTTCTGGGACCACTGACTAGAACCTGTTGCTAAAATCAGTTTGTCAAATGACATAAAAAAGTCAGATTCTTGTTTTTCATACTTAATGATACGCTGTTTTGAATCCATACTGACGACTTCTGCGTTTAACAACAAAGAAATACCGTTATCTACTAGCTGTTCTTCTGAAATGAACTGAGCTGTTTCAATAGGACCGATCGTTTCATTGAAATACAGATTGATTCCTCCAGGCAAATAACCTATTGTTTGTTGCTTATCAATTAAATGGATTTCAGCCTTGGGATGTTTTTTTCTAATCGCTAAAGCAGCAGATACTCCCGCAAATGAAGCCCCTATAATCACGACTTTCATAGTAGAATCCTTCTTTCTAAAATAGTAAACCGTTTTCTTAAAGAATAGCATACGCAAGCTATTATCGCATAGGAAAAAGCTAATTTGTTTGAGTATTATACAAAAAAACTCGTCTACTCACTCTGTAAGAGAGCAAACGAATTTTTTAATTGTACAATTGTATTTTTAATTATCCTTCATGAACTCCTGAATCGCTTCAGCATTCTTCTGTTCATCAAGCTCGATCACGCTTCCAGATTCAGTATAATCATTAAAGTTCCATGTTCCCTCTACAGGAACTGATAATGATTTTAACGGCTTCACTTTTCCAGAAAGAAAATCTTTCGCCAAATCGATCAATAAACTTGTTGGTACATTTGTATCAATTTTCCCAACCATTTTTCCAGCAACTTGAGGTAGTTCCCATACTGGAATCAAATCTTTAGACTGCTCAACTAAAGCATCCATCACTTGTTGTTGACGTCTAATCCGACCAAAGTCACCTTCTTCATCCATCCTAAAACGAGCATACTGCAATAAACTATTCCCATGCAAAGTTTGCTTTCCTTTAAGAATGTCTACACCGTCTAAATTAATATCTTTTTCAGCATCGATTGTGACCCCTTTTGGATAAAGTTCATCAATGATGTCACTAAACTCTTTAAAATCCATTACCACATAGTAATTGATTGGTAAATCAAAGTTGGTTTTCAACACATCTTTAGTCATTTGTGCGCCGCCATATGCGTATGCTGCATTTATTTTATCTTGTCCACCATCAGGAAATGTTACATAACTATCTCTCATGATTGAAATCAATTTAGGCTGTTTCGTTTTTCCATCATAGTGAGCCACCATCAACGTATCTGAACGACCTTGATCCTCGTCATCATCTCTCGAATCATTCCCAACGACCATAACAGTTATTTGTTTATCGCTCGTTTGTTCATCTCCAGTAAAATTTTCATTTTTATTGGAAAGTTTTGATTCACTCTTTTCTTTGGCTGTTTGGAATGAAATCGCCGCATAACAGCCTACACTCACAACTACAAGTAGAATTGATAATAATGTAATCGTCACTATTTTTACAGATTTTTTCATTGTTTATTCCTTTCTAAACATAAAAATTGAATCGATTTGTTTAATCTTGACTAAAATTAGATAATTGCATTTTTTCTTAGCTAAAAGAAAAAATCCCTCACCAAGAATACTCAGCGAAGGGATCAGAATACGACGACTTAAACACATGGCATTCGCCATGAATTTGCAATTTATCTAGATCTTCTCTTCGTTGAGTTTTAGCACTATATAACGTAAAAAGCATTGCCTTTAGCTACTTTGAAAAACGCCTTAATTCGACGAATCTTGTCCTACCCGTACCTGTCTTTCGACATTTCTGAGCAGTAGCCTGTGTTTATATAGGAGCCTCACCTAACAAGTATTTAATTCATTTTAAACTATAAGCGTATCGAATCACAAAGTCAAATTAAATTTTATAAATGCTGTTCAATTTAAAACTAAGTTATTAAAATATAACTATTCTGTACCTAACACTGCAGTGAAAGTAAATTATGACAACACCTATTTTAAATGAAAAAATCTTTACATTTTCTTAAAAAATACCTATTTCGCTTTAAAAAGCAACTTTAGATAGACATTCCTCCCTTTATCTGTTTCAATGTTTAAAAGACAGAACACTTGGAGGATACGCATGGAACACTTTTTAGAAAAACAACAAGAGTACTTTTTTAATTTTTTAACCGATAGCATCGACAACTTTTTATTAGATCATTCCGACGAAACCTTTTATGCATTTGCATTAGACTGTAATATTTATGAAGAAGGTGAAATAAACCTTTGTTTTAATACTGTAGATCTTTGGCAAGAAACAACAAATTATTATGCAAGTAGAGGTCACAGCAACATACAATTAGAAGAAATGAAATACAATTCCAGTGACTGGGATGAAAATCAACGTTTTGCCTCCCTTCACCTATTTGATGATTGGGTGGAAGATGAGCAAGATATTGAAATGGTTCTTGAATGGCTTTGTCAGCAAATAATCCTCTTGACTGACAGCGAAACGTTCGAACGAATCCCAAAAACAGAAGATTTTAAGCTATTGGTTTACGATCATGACGAAACACCTTCTGACTCACAAGAAAGATTTGAAAAAATCGGAATGTCAGAACTTTTTCAAATAGAATAACAAAAAAATGCTTGTTTTTAAGGTTAAAAACAAGCATTTTTTTGTATCTAGTTTCTAAATAAAGCTATGATATCATTCGTTAAAGTAGTTTAAAAACAAAACGCCAATTCTTCCACATTAAAAAAAGCTACTAATATTTCATTCACCTTTTCCACTAATTTCTTCTCGTCCGTAATTTGATCCCTTGTTTCAATTGCCACTGCCCCATTTGTATACGTCAGAAAATCATATTCTTCTTTGAGCGTAACTTGATGATCCTCTTTTTTATATAACGTATAATCATCGATAACATCTATCTCGTATTCACGTTTGTAGCCATTTTTTAACGCTATTGCAGTTATCAAAGAATTGACTGTCAATGCTTCTAAAGGAATAACTTGTTCGTCTATCGTCAATGTATAATTTTCATCCTCAATAATTCCACAAGCATTGCAACCACCATCTAATAAATTCACTGTTTTACTAATTAATGCTTTTTTCATTCTTACAGATCCTTTCTTACGCCTCTAACTATTTCCTTATCTATTATATCAAAAATGAAGAGACAATAAAGCAACTAATTGCTATTAAACATTATGAATAACCACTACAAAAAGGACCAGTTGACGACAAGACGCAAGTTAAATTCAAACTAAAATAGACATCTCCATCCTCTACTCATGCAGAAAACAGAGATGTTTATTTATTCCACTCGTTTCTTCCTTCGCCACAAAATATACGTTTGTATCATTACCAATAAAACCAACAGTATAATCACAAAAATCAACCAAATCGGAACTTGACTGACAACCTTAGTTTCTTTATTTTCTTCATTGATTATCTTCGCTTGTTCCCTAGTAATCTCAAATTCATTCTCAAATTCCCATTTTTTCCCATCTTGATTGATTAGCGTTTTACTGATATATTTTCCAGGTTCTAACTGTCTTTTGATTGGTACTGGAAAATCCATCACAGAATCCGGTGCCATTTCCAGCGCTTCTTTTTCTAACTTGATCAAAGGAGTTTTTTTCCCTTTTTTTTGAATCGCAAATTTTAGATCCATTTTCTTTGAAATTGCTGCATTTTTATTGCGAATCGAATGAATCACTGCTATTTTTTTCCCTTGTTTGGATCTCGCTACGTTTACTGTATCCATTTCATAATCAGGTAAAACAGATGTACCCGTCTCATTCAAGACAACACCTACCACATAATGAAAGCGTTGTTTAATGGTCACATCTTTATTTTTGGTTTCACTTTCAGCTAAATTTTTAGTAAAACGCAATCCTCCTACAATAACACCATCATATCTTTCCTTTGGCATCTTCACCTGAAAACGAGCAATTTTTGTTTCATACGGCTGCAATGAAATATTCGTTTCTAAAACCTTGATCAGCGATTCAAAAGGATAAACCAACGTTTTATCTTTGATTCCTTTTACTGTATAGTCGATCATTCCCTCTTCCGTTGTCGATGCATTTATTGCATTAATTGAAACAGAAATAGGAGCATCCTCTGGATTAACCAATCTAACTTGTAACTCTTGTTCTTCTTGTGGCAACATCACTAAATCAAAATATGATTTAGTGCTATCAACTTGATTCTGCGGAATAACTGCTTGTACATAGAAACTGTTTGTTTCTTCACTTTTTTCTTGTGCAAAAGCAGTTTTTACATTCAATAAACTAACAAAAAAAATAAGTCCGGTAAAAAATAATACATGAATCCCATTTAACTTAGAACAACCACTCATCTAAATCACTCCTTAACTTAATCAGAAAAAAGAGTGGAATAAATACTACTCATCCCACTCTCTTAAATCATCCTTTGGTTCTATGGGGCATCCGCCAATGTCCAGTCAATCGTAGAGGTATGTTTACCAAGTGTTGCCATTGCAGCTGGCACATCTAGTGTCACACCTTTGCTTTCAGCATCTGGCCACGTAAACGTCCATGTTCCGGCACCTGCTCCTGCTGCTGCCGTTGCAAATGGTGTTGCAGTTGCAGCACCGCTCGTTAACTTGACTGTATTAACTGGTATTGGTGCATCCGCATCACTGTTTGTTCCTGCTTGTGTATTTTTAAAATTCAAGCTGGCGTTTGGTAAAGATGCGGTAGCAGAACTATCTTTGAACCCATTTAATTTTCCGCTAAGCTTCCAGCCTGCATTTGTTCCTCTGGCATCTGATACAACAACATTGATCGCATCAGGATTAGTGGGAATATATGAGGCATCATTGACTGAAATCGTTTGTGACGCATAGCTAATCGTAGAAACAGCTTCTAACGTTAACGCACCTGGTGTAAAAGTGACATCCAAATCAGTTGCCTTATTAATATCAGCAGCTGACGCAGATTGACCTAAAAATAATGGAGCAAAAACAACCGATAATAATAAAACTTTTGAACTAGTAATAACAAACGTTGAACTCTTCATTTTATACACCCTCTCTTTATTAGTAAAGCTTATCGTTATTTGGCACCGACAGAAACAATAATTCTACCGCTCGCTGCTGTCTCAGTACCAAGTGTTGCCGCTGTATTAAAGGTAATCGACGTACCCGCCATTAACTGACGACTAGAAATATCTAGTGAAAAAGTACCATCTGCATTAACTGGTGCTTCTTCATAAACATTTCCTGGGAATCTCACTCTAACTTTAAATTGAGTTCCTTCTGGAGGATTTGTGATTTTAACTGATCCTTTGATTAGCCCATCGCCAACAAAGATTGGCGCTACAACTGGTGTAGGGACTACATAACCTTCTAAAGACGGAACCTTGCCAACTGCAAAAACCACACTGTCACTTTCTTTCCCTTTCAACGATTGAGCATGTTCTGCAATGGTTACTAATCTTAGTGGATCACCTTCTTTTAAATTTTTATCCGCTACAGGAATCGTAAAAGTGCCATCATTTCCAATCGCTACTTTTCTCACAGACCCATCAGGAAATTGAACTTGCATAAATAATTTAGCTTCTGTTGGAACGTTCGTTAACGTAATTGAACCTGTGATAAACTTGCTTCCTTCATTTACAGTTTTAAACTGTGGTTTTGGAACCTGATAGTTCTTTAACGGATCGACAATCACTTGTTTGACTTCCGGCTCACTGACATTGGTTCGCGTACCATCACTCGCCTCAACTATTACTTTCAGTATGTCGTTTCCTTGAGGTTGATATTTACCAAATGGAACCGTAAAACTACCATCTTCATTGATTGAACCAGTTAAATTCGTGCCATCAGGTAATGTCACTTTAGCGATAAAAGTGACACCTTTTGGAACCGGCTGAGTTACATCAACACTACCACTAAGACTAGATGAACCTTCTAAAACATCACTAATCACTGGTTTTGTAACCACATAGTGTAAAAATGGATCTGCTAAGACCAGTTTGATTTCCGGTTCACTGACTTTGATCTGTTTTCCATTACTTGCTTCGACTACCACTTTTAATTGATCATTGCTTTGTGGTTCATAGTTACCAAATGGAATCGTAAAATCACCATTTTCATCAACGAAACTTGTCAGGCTTGTTCCATCAGGTAACTCAACTTTTGCTTTAAATATCACGCCATCTGGTGCTGGCTGAACGATTGCTACATTTCCAGTAAGGCTTGCTCCGCCTTCTATAACGTCTCCAACAACTGGTTTTGCGATCGTGTATTGAACAAATGGATCTGCTATTACTTGTTTGAATGTCGGATCACTGACTTTCGTGTACTTATCTACACTGGCTTCGATCACTATTTTTAGCTGGTCATTCCCTTGAGGCTTGTAGTCACCAAACGGAATCGAAAAAGTGCCATCTTCATTGACTGTTTCAGCTAAAGTTTTCCCATTAGGCAATTCGACTTTCGCTTTAAATGTCACACCTTCTGGCACTGGCTGTGTAACCACTACGCTTCCATTAAGACTCGTCACACCTTCTAAAATGTCTTCAACAACTGGTTTTGCAACTGAATAATTGACTAATGGATCTTCTTCTATTTTATCGAAATAGAGATTGATTGCATCCCCATTTGCATGAATCGTATTCAGTAATTCTAAATCAATAACAGGTTTATTGACCGCCATCGCAGTCACTTTTGCTTTTTCAGCAGTTATATCAGAAACTTTAGTGGAAAAATTAAAATCAACATCACCAAGTACATTGGCTTGCAACGCTTGTGTTAACACATCAGATGTTCCATTGGCAATTTTTCCTACTAGATCAAGCAAACCATTAACAGCTGGTTTCAATAGATCAAGAACAGGATTCAATATAGCAAGAAGTCCGGTAAATTTTAATCCAGCAACTGCTTCTTTCAGCGGATCGAACAACTTTGCGTAGGTCGTACGAACATATTGTCCTAATCCGTCCGTAAAATCGACCATCACATATTTACCATCTGGTGATAATTTGCCTTCAACTGTTGCTTGATAGCTACCTAAATCTTGAAGCGAGTTAAGCCCTTCAAAAGCCTTTTCCAACGAATCTAGTTGTAATCCTAATGGTTTCGCCAACCCAAGGAGTCTTGTTACAAGTCCCCCTACTTTTAAGACCAAATCTTTGACCACTGGAACATCTCCTGGCACGATTGGAAGTAACTTAGCGCTGGCATTAATCAAAATCGGTCCATCGATTTTCCCTCGTAATTCATCTGGAATCGCAAAAACAATAACTTTTGGTGACACTAAACCAACATCTGCAACCGCGGTTCCTTTAAATGAAAGATCTAAATCATATGTAGAATCTGCATTTTTTTCCAACTTGACGCCATCATTGATAACGGTTCCATTATTGGAAGATAACTGTGTTCCTTTTAAAATACTGACATCTGCTAAATCCGCAGCATTTACTGATTCAGTAGCATCCGCTTCATACTGACGATTGTCCCCAAAAAATAGTAGCGAATTTGGAATAACTGCAGCTGATAATAAGACTGTAGTTCCCACTAACGTAATGATAGAACGATAATTCTTTTTCATGATTGCCTCCTTTTGCTTCTAGGTTAACTCAGGTAAATACATCCGTAATACATGATTGCAATGTAAAGAATACTATCTATATAATTTTATTTCAAATAATTGGATTGTAATTTGTGTTGAAAAATATATTTAAATGGTTAAAATTACACGACGTTTTTATTCATTAAAAATGTTGTGTAAAAGGCTTGTTGTTTATTTCCAAAATTAAGAATTATTTTGATGATTTTCATTTGGAAATCCCAGTATTTTTTTCAGTTAGTTAAGTGAGAGACAACAAATCCAACTTTATTTATAGACAGGTAAATCACTTTTTGAATAAATAAAATAACAATGATTTTCTAAATAAAAATTTCATTATTTTAAATTATATATTGGAAAATAAAATGCCCTACTTAGCTTGTATACCCGTTCTTATGATAGAATAAGGCTATAGTAGCTTACTAAAAAATGGAGGGCACATTATGGACTATCAAGAAATACTTGCATTCTGGTTTGAGGAATGTGAACCTAGCCAGTGGTTTAAAAAGGACTTGGCTTTTGATGATCTTATCAAGGAAAGATTTTCAATGATCCATACCCAAGTAGCTCAAGGAGAAAAATCTATTTGGCGTAAAACCATTGAAGGACGATTGGCTGAAATTATTGTATTAGATCAATTTTCTCGAAATTTATTTAGAGGTGATCCAGAATCTTTTGCCTATGATGGCATGGCTTTGGTTTTAACACAAGAAGCGATCGCTACAGACGACTTGGACCAATTGACATCTCAGCAACGATCCTTTCTATTTATGCCGTTAATGCATTCTGAATCTTTAATTATTCACGAAGAAGCATTAAAACGCTTTGCTGAAAAAGGCATGGAGCACAATCTTGAGTTTGAAAACAAACACCGTGATATTTTAGTTCGTTTTGGCCGTTATCCACATCGCAATACACTATTGGGTAGATGTTCAACAGAAGAAGAAATCACCTTTTTAAAAGAACCAGGCTCTTCATTTTAATAAAAATAAAAAGTGAGCCTGAAACAAAACTAAAAACAGTTTTGTTTCAGGCTCCAAATCCGAAAAAACAGATTATAGATATTTTTCACATTTTAATCAAATTTATCCAAATCCAAACATTTAATTTTGAAGTTATTTATTTGACATCCTCCATCATTTAAATAACCAAGAACAGAATAATTCACTCTAAAAATATCATTCGTTTTATCTGAGCTTTTTTTTGATAACATCATCTAAACAATTCTTTTTCAAAAAATGCTGCCACAACATCCATCATTTCACCTTTGACTAAGTGCCCTTCACCTTCGCCTGTAATGAACTGACTATTCTCAGCATAAGACTCACCTTCGATCATTTGATAAAATTCCGCCATATCTTCATAAGGAATTTTAGGATCTTTTGTTCCATGCCAAAATAAAACCGGACGCTGCGCTAACTTTTCTGGCGCTTCTGAAAGATCATACTTAGCTACCCAGCTAAGTAATAAAGGTAAATCACGTGGCACAAAAAAGTCCATTTCCGCTGATCGTTCCATCACTCGTTCAATATAGCGCTGTGGGGCTGGTGTTCCCATCATGCACGCTGCTGTTTTGATTTCTGGATGTTGGGTTAGTAAAGCGCATGTCGTGATACCTCCCATTGAAACACCGCCAACACCGATTTTTCCTGAATCAATCAACTCTTGTTTCTCAAAGTGACGCACCAACTGTGTAAACTCAATAATATTATATTGAATACTCGACCAAAATGTCACTGAAGGTATCGGCGATATCGGGCCTGTTTTTCGTTCCCCATGATTCATTGCATCAGGTAAAATCACACGTATTCCTTTTTTCGCTAATTTCCTAGCCTGAGTCAGTGATAATTCCTTCGCCGATTGCCAGCCATGATAATAAATAACTAAGGGTAACGTGCTATTTTTATGTTTTTCTGGAACAACTTCCAAAACTGGAATTTTCTTTATATATCGATGTCTAATACTAATTTTCATGTTGCTCACTCCTAAAAGACAATTATTCTTTGTTTAAGTATACACCCTAAACAAAAATTCACTGCTGTTTTAGCCTTAGCTATTAAATAGAATAAAAAAACAAAACACGTTATTGTCTATTTCTTTTCAAAACTCTTCTTCTTTTTCGTCTCTTTAAAAGGACTCTTAATCGTAATAATGTTAGCAGTATCACGATGATACCTAACATTCGACTAAAAATAACTACAACTAATTTAGGAAGATCGTTTTCATTTTTGTTGACCTGATAACTTTCTTCAATTGCCTTCAGATCATCCGGTTTAACAGGATAACGTGTACTTCCTAGTTTTTCAATATCACTTGCATCTGCATAATTTCCTAAGCCATCACTTGCCCTAAGATACATTTCTCCTTGGATACCTTCTCGATTTAAATCAATACTAAATAAGCCATTTTTATCCGCCGAAGTTTCCTGATAGTGGTACTCCTTATTATCTGTATAAAAAAGTTCGATTTGATAAGTATTTTTTGATGCAGGCATTTTAATTTCACCAGATATCGTTTTATTTTCTTTATTAAAATTGATTTCTGAAAAGAAGGTTGTTGGCTTATCACTACTAACTAGATATGGAACATTTTTGTAATGATAAATAACACCATCTTCAGAAGTAAAGCATAAGTCGGTTGAATAAATCCCTATTTTATCTGTTTGGACTGGATCGTTTTCATAGTACATATCTTTGATCTTGATCTTATCTCGATAAAAAATCGTTGCGATAAACCCACCATACTCATTCGTTGGACCATTCAATACAAAACTTGCAAAACTTACATAGGGCCTATTTTTGAAGGGAAACTCCAAATAAACCTCTTCTTTTTCCTTTTTAATACTTGTTGTTTTACCATTTAAAACTTGTTTTCGAGCATAGTGACGCGACAATTCATTTGAAGCATCATAACTTGATTCAGTAGAAGACTCCCCAATATCTTCTCCATAGCAACTCGTAGGTAAAAATAAAAACAACAAGTTAACAACCAACACCATTTTTTTCATAAAAAACTCCTCTAACAACTTCATAACATAAATGACATATTGCACACGTCATTTAGAGATTTTTAAATTATTCTTAACTATTAGCTATTAAATAAATCAGTTATCTTTTATAAAGTATAAAGAATACAAGTTAAAAAGAAAAGTTTTTTTTATATTCCGGATTGATTTTACTATAAAAGTAACAAAAAAACTCTGAATCCATGTATGAACTGGGCTCAGAGTTTCGAGTTAAAACCTTATTTTGTTTCACGGTGTTCTGTGTTTAGCGAACCACCACGCAACATAAAGCACCAAATAGAAAAGTTTCTTCCATTATATGGTATTTTTGAACCATTAAAAAGCACTATAAAAAATATTTCCGTATTCAAAATCGGATTCAACAAAAAACTCAATTACCACGGGCAAGTTACATTTTTACAAAAAAACTAGCGAAAACAAATAAATGTTTCACTAGTTCTGAATACTACATATTATTCATTCTCAAGTTCGGGATTCTGCTGTGTTGATAAACCAATATCTAAAATATCCGCCAACTCACCAGAACTCAAAAACCTTCCTCGGCTAATTATTTCATCGTTTAAAAGCACTAAAGGAAAAACACTCACATCATTTTCATCATAATACTTCTGAACTTTTCTATTATTCACTAACGATTTCTTATCTTCATCAAGGAAAATAATATGTGTTTCTAAACTTTCACCTTTTATTAAAAAATAGTTTTCTTTAAAGACATTGTTATTTATGCTTTCAAAAATTTCAAAATCAATATTACTACTAAAATTTTCACTTAGAATAAAACATTCTAATTTTATCATTTTCCTATTGTCATCCCACCAGCAGAACAAGACGTTGAACCAGAACCCCATGTAGTAGTATATTGTGCTTGCAATCTATACCCCTGATACCCTCTTTTTCCTGAATAGAAAGAATAAATCCCACCAGAATAACCATAAGTTCCCTTATATGGAGTAACATTTGAAGTAAAAGATTTCACTGATCCAACATTAAGCTTCATGTTAATCTTTGTAAATGGTGCTTGTGTGGCAGTAATTATATACGACGTATACCCCGTTGTATTATCAACTTTCTTTGTACCAGCAGTTAAAGTTATAACGTTCACTGCCCGAGCTTGAACACCGTTCGATTTCGGCGGAGTTTGAATGATCGTTTCCGTATAATATTCATCATTTTCACTAAAACCCTCCGACTCAAAATGTTCGATAGCTTCATCTGATAAAGAATTCAAATCAACAGACTGTACAGACGACAACGGCGCAACCTCATCAGCATTCACCACAGTAGAACCCACAAATAACAACCCTAAACTCAATGCAACGAAAAGAACATATTTTTTCATATAATTCGCCTCCTAATATTTTGTTAATCATATTATAATTTAAAACTCATTAAATGTAAATATTTCAATACAAATAAATATATTATTTTTATTTTTAGATCATTTTATTTATCACCCTTTAAAATTAACATATCACCTTTTATGTTTATACCTTCTAAACTTTGAGAACGTCCATCTTCATATCTAAAATCCCTCATTGCATCCACTTTATATTCCTGAACAGATACACGCACTTCAATATCATCATCTAATGACGATAACAAATTTCTTAGTTGTTCTAGTTTCATTACATTCTCCTTATTTTAAAAATTTATTACATCTCTACCACTAAAACTGAAAAATCAAATCGTACTATCACAATAGACGAAAAAACCATTTTTACCTTAAAAAAATGGCGCTTAAAACAGCGTGAACTACTCCTAGCAAACGGCGTAACATAAACAAATTTCATTTTTACTGACATTAACGGAAAAATGATTTATCGTACCGATATATACCAGCGTTCAAAAAGGTTAGCTGAAAAAGCCAATTTACCTAATATAGGTTGTCACGGATTTCGTCATACTCATGCTACCTTATTATTTGAAGCCAAAGTAACTGCTAAAGAAATACAAGAAAGATTGGGACATTCTGAAATATCCATGACATTAGATATTTACACACACATCACAAAAGAAGTAGAAAAAGAAACTGTAAAAAAACTTACCAATCACATATCATTCTAGTTTTTTTCTTAAACGTATTCAATTTAGGATTCAAATTTCAGCAAACTAAATAAAAAGAAGCTAGAATCCTTATGCAACAAGGATTCTAGCTCATTATTAAAATTCTTATTTTGTTTCACGGTGTAAAGTAACTTTTCTTTCACGTGGACAATATTTTTGTTTTTCCAAACGATCAGGATTGTTACGTTTATTTTTGCTTGTTAGGTAGTTACGTTCTTTACAAGAAGTACATTCTAAAGTAATGTTTACGCGCATGTGTTTTCCCTCCTATATCTAATTTCGTATTCCTAAGATATTTCTTAGCCTCAAATATCATATCATGTTTATTCAAGAATTTCTACCCTTTTGACGAAATTTGTAAAGGAAAACTACTTTACAAATTTTTATTGTTGTTTATAATCTGCATACGCATCTACAATGGCTTTAGCCATCAATTGATTTGGTCTGGTACTTTCACTTGTTAAATGAGGTAAAATCACGCTGACAGCAATCTCAGGGTCATTGTACGGTGCATATGCAACCACATTACTGTTGTATGTAGCATGCTCCCCTACATTTGTCTCAGCAGTACCCGTTTTCGCAGCCATGTCTAATTTTGCCCCTTGCATATATTGTCCTGTAGTAAATGCACCTGAACCATGAACAACATCATAAAATCCTTGCTGAATGATATTCATTTGAGCTGGTGTAATATCAACTTTGTTTAATTCTTTTGGTGCAATTTCTTTTTTTAGATCACCGATTGCACCATCTGGATTATTATTGTAAATTCCCTGAACCAGATGCGGAGCAAATCGAGTGCCGCCATTTGCAACAGTTGAAGCATATTGAGCTAGTTGCATTGCTGTATACGTATCATATTGACCGAAAGACAAATCAAGTAAATGACCCGGCATTGGCGCTAATTTAGGATCATCAAATGCAGTATTCGAAATCCCTGTAGATTCTCCTGGTAAATCGATCCCAGTCGAAACACCCATCCCATACTCACCAAATGTTTTGCGTAAAACATCAAATAAAGTACGATCTCCAGTTTGATAAGGGAGTTTCATATTATATTGATAGTCTGTTTTCATCATTTTTAATACCAGTTTCATCATATACGCATTCGATGAGTACTCCAATGCTTGTTCTGCGTTAAGCTGTATTTGATTTCCTGGAATCCTATTGAAAACAGAAGATTTCTGTTCACTTCCATATATTTGCAATGGTTCATCTATCAGAACATCGTTCCCAGTGATCACACCTTGTTCGTATCCTGCTGAAATCGTGGCTCCCTTAACGACAGAACCAGGTTCAAACGCTTTATTAATGGTTGCTAAAGGATTGGATGTTAATTCATTGGTTGCTAGATCTCGATCTAAAGCGACCATAGCCATGACAGCACCCGTTTTAGGATTCATAACCACTACATAAGCACCATCTGAATAATTAGCGTTTCCTGTGCCTAATAATTGTTGATACTGCGACCGAACAACTTCTTCAATTTTTGTTTGAAAGCCTAAATCGATGGTTAATTTTAAATTATCCCCTTTTTCCCCTTCAGATAAAGGCTTTTGTGTAACGATTTTTCCGTTACTATCTAACGTTACTTCTGATTCAGCTTTTTTCCCTTGAAGAACATCTTCGTATTGTTTTTCCAAATAGCTTGTTCCTACACGGTCATTTCTTTCGTATCCTTTAGCTAAATACTCATCTGCTTCTTCTGCAGGTAATCCAGCTTTTTCTGAAGAAACTTTCCCTAAGATGCTTTTTAAAGCCATATCTTGCGGATAATCACGATCCCAATCCATCCCTGTAGAAACACCAGCGATTTCTGAGGTGTGCTCACCAATTATGGCGATTTCGTCTTGCGTTACACCTTCATTTTTGATAAAAGCAGTATTCAGCTCAGACACAGCATTCATCCGTTTAAATATCGTCGCCGCTTTCATCGTATGCTCATCAAAATTTATTTCCTCGGGGGTTACTTTATCTACTGTTAATACGTATAAAGTACCCTGATCAGTGATTTTATTTCCTTTTTCATCTTGCTTATCTTGATCTGTTAAACGATCTTGAGCAACTTTTAGGTTGTCAGGATTGGCTAACCAAAAATCTTTTTTGTCTCGTTCAGTTAATTCATCTGCCGGAACATCAATCAGATCATTTACTTTATTTGCAACGGCCAATAGTTCTTCAGTCTTAACTTTCTTACCTCGTGTATATGTGATTGCCAGATTTGATTTATTTCCGACTAATACATTCCCAGAAGCGTCATAAATTTGTCCTCTTGGTGCGCTGCTTTTGATTTTCAACGTAGAATTGGCATCCGCTTTTTCAGAAAATTGCTGTCCTTCCGCAATCTGCAAGTAGCCCAAGCGAACAATCAATGCCACAAACAAACCAAAAATCACAAAAAACAATAAGTTCAAGCGGAACGGTATATGTGATTTTTTACTCTTTTGCGTCATTGGTTCTTCATTATCTTTTTTTAATTTATCTAAAAAGCTCATTTTTTTCATTTATCATTAATCCTCCATATGAGAAAAGTCTCGCTTCTCTATTGTAACGAAAAAATACAAAAAAAAATAGAGGGAATCCTCTTACTAAGAAAATATTTAATTTTTAATAAATTAAAAGTGATTGGGACATAACTCTACGAGTTACAACCCAATCACTTGGAATCCGAATAAACGGTTGAAACAGAAACAAGCCTTTCGGAAATAAGCTAAAAATTGTTGTAAAACACCACGAGGTACGAACTTGTGTAGAACAGTACCTACTTAGTTCTGGGGGTTAAACACTTCTCCCCATACTCTTTCTCTCATTATCTTCTACTATAATTCGCTACATCAGCGACCATACTATCTACAAAGATATTTAAATCGATAACTTCTGTTTCTTTACTGCCGTAACGGCGGATATTAACTGTTGCATCATCCATTTCTTTATCGCCAACAACGATTTGATATGGAATTTTTTGTGTTTGAGATGCGCGGATCTTATAGCCCATTTTCTCATTACGATCATCTACTTCGATACGTAAGCCTTGTTCTTGCAGACGTTTTTTTACTTCATAAGCATAATCTGAATGTGCCTCAACGGATACAGGGATAATGGTTGCTTGAATCGGTGCCAACCAAGTTGGGAAAGCGCCTTTGTACACTTCAGTCAAGTAAGCCACAAAACGTTCCATAGTCGAAACGATCCCTCTGTGGATAACCAACGGACGATGTGTATTTTCGCCATCTTCTCCTACATAAGTCAAATCAAAACGTTCTGGTAAAAGGGCATCGATTTGAATTGTAGAGAGTGTTTCTTCCATCCCTAATGCCGTTTTCACTTGAACATCAAGCTTAGGACCATAAAAGGCTGCTTCACCTTCTGCTTCAAAATAATCAATTCCGGCTTCATCAGCGGCTTCTTTGATCATTGTTTGAGATCTTTCCCACATTGCATCATCATCAAAATATTTTTCTTTGTTATTAGGATCTCTTAAGCTTAAACGGAAACGATAATCTGTCACATCAAAATCAGCGTAAACTTCTACCATTAATTTCAATGTACGTAAGAATTCTTCTTTGATTTGATCTGGACGAACAAAAGTATGCCCATCATTCAATGTCATTTCACGTACACGTTGTAATCCGGACAATGCTCCAGATTTTTCATAACGGTGCATCATACCAAGTTCTGCAATTCTAATCGGCAGTTCACGGTAGCTGTGGATATCATTTTTATAAACCATCATGTGATGTGGACAGTTCATTGGACGAAGAACTAACATTTCGCCATCCCCCATATCCATTGGTGGGAACATATCTTCATGATAGTGATCCCAGTGACCAGATCGCTTATAAAACTCAACATTCGCCATGATAGGTGTATACACATGTTGATAACCTAAGCTAATTTCTTTATCTGTGATATAACGTTCAATAGTGCGGCGGATTGTTGCGCCTTTTGGCAACCAAAATGGTAAACCAGAACCAACATCTGGATTAAGCATAAATAAGTCAAGCTCTTTCCCTAGTTTACGGTGATCACGTTCTTTGGCTTCTTCACGCATTTTGATAAATTCTTTTAAATCTTTTTTGTCGAAGAACGCAGTTCCGTAAATACGTTGCATCATTTGATTGTTCGAATTTCCTCTCCAATAAGCGCCCGCTACTGATAATAACTGGAATACTTGGATGCGGCCAGTAGATGGCACATGGACACCACGACATAAATCAACAAAGTCACCTTGATCATAAACTGTGATAACTTCATCTTCTGGAAGTTCTGAAATCAATTCAACTTTGTAAGGATCATCTGCAAATAAGTCTAATGCTTCATTCTTAGAAACAACTTTACGGACAATTGGATTGTTTTCTTTGACGATTTTCATCATTTCAGCTTCAATTGCTGGTAAATCTTCTGCTGTTATCGGATTTTCACCATTATCAGTATCGTAGTAAAAACCAGAATCAATAGCTGGACCTACACCGAATTTGATTTTTGGGAATAAACGACGTAATGCATTCGCCATTAAGTGAGCAGATGAATGACGTAAAATTTGTAGAGCATCCTCATGATCTGGTGTTACGATTTCGATTTTTCCATCCTCCTCGATTGGACGATCTAAATCTATTAATGTACCATTGAATTTCCCTGCTAATGCTTTTTTAGCTAAACTGTTACTAATACTTTTAGCGATGTCTAACGTTGACGAACCAGTCTCAAATTCTTTGACTGCACCATCTGGAAAAGTAATCTTGATTGACATTTTTGTTTCCTCCTTTAGTAGATTATGATTGAAAAAGATTGTTTATTCACTTTATTTTAGTCAACTTTTGTATTTTACAAAAAATGCAAAAAGTCCTAGTATCCGAATTAAATCAGATACTAGGACGAAAAGTTCGTGGTTCCACCTATTTTTAAACACAGCAAACAGCCATGTTCCTCAAGCGTGCTAACGGTACGACCGCCTCTGCTTCAACAAAGGTTGGAAAAAGTGGTCATTCCTTGCGCGGGTCTGGAAAATTTTCAGCCAAGATTTCCCTCTCTAAAAGACTGCTTACAAGTTCAGTTGTCTTTCTCATCAATCATTTATGTGTTAATTTAAACACTTCTTCAAATAAAAAGCAAGTATTTCTTAAAAATGATTATTTTTTCCATTGGCCACCTTGTGCATAACGGTCTTTTTTCATCTCGTTTACAATAACATGAATATTCTCTTGAGGTGCTCCTGTATTTCTGGATACCACTTCCGTGATTTCTTTTACCATGTTCGTTAGTTGCTCTTCGCTTCGTCCTTCAATTAATTCAACATGAATAAATGGCATAATTTCTCCTCCGTTTACTTTTTCTAATTTATAATTTAATGATACCACGTTCTTTAACAATCTATTTATTTTTTCGCATCCAAACTAAATATTGAAGCATCTTGATTCATAAATATGTTTTGACCATGATAAAACGTTCTACTAGAGACTGATTTAAACCCAGCTTTTTCTACCTGTTTTCTAAGTTCAATCTGAGAAAAGCCATTATGTACTTTTTCATGATTGATTTTTTCATTTTTATCAAAATCAACAACAACTAATTGTCCCTCTGCATTCAGTGCTTGATATAATGATTTCAGCAAATCGTGTGGATCAGGAACATGCAAAAAAACTAGAGAAACAACTATCAAATCTGCTTTTAAATTCATGGTGTTTCCATTTGAAAAACTACCTACTATCGTTTTAGCATTTGTTTGATTCATTTGCTCGATTTTTTGATCGACGACATGAATCATTGCTTTAGATGAATCTACAAATAAAATTTTCTCAAAAGCATCTGCGATTTGTAAGCCAATCAGTCCCGTACCACAGCCATAATCAAGTGCGATTTTGCCCGTAGTATCTTCTAGTTTTGTTTTGATTTCTTTTGTGATAACATCTGCTAACTCTAATTGTTTAAGAGAATCGTAATGTTGCGCGATCTGATCAAAAACAGTCATAGTTTACTTCCTCTCTTTGAATACTCTTCTCTAATAAAAAAGAAGCCCATTCGGACTTCTTTTTTATTATTTTTAAGCTGGTTCACCATAATCAACTGGTTTATCGAATTCTCCAGGTGCATCGTCATAGATATGTCCATAAACGATTACTGGCATTCCTGCATAAGAACCATTGAAGATTTGAGCAGCAGCTGCTCCAGGTGTATTAATACAACCATTACTACCAAAGTTTGTTTTATACGCTTCTTTGTTTCCGAAATATTCTGCTTTATAATCAGCATCATGAATTCCGATTTGTGTCACCACACCGCCGAAACTCTTCAATGGCATCCAATATTTTACTGGTACACTATATTTTGAGCCATCAAGCATTTCGCCTTCTAATTTTGTATCTGTATCTTTGTACAAAATCGTGTGGAAACCAGGAACAGTTGCTGTACCTTTATTGTAACGGCCAGTTATTACATCTGTTTCAACGACTTTTACGCCGCCTTTAAAGAAGTACATTTTTTGGTCGTTTAAGTCGATTTCTACATAATCTTTATCAACTGTTGAGGATTGGTTTACATCGCCATCGATCGGTACTGTGATTGTTTCAGTATCTTTATCACTATTGATTGCTTGAACAAGTAAGTCTCTTGTTTGAGGCATGTTGATATCCCAACCGTAACTGCCATTATTTTTATACTTTGTTGTTACACCATGAACATTTTTGAAGATGATTGGTTTAAAAATTGAACCATATTTTTGATTTGTTTGTTCTACCCAAGCATAGACTTTATTGGGATCAACATTTCCACTTTCATCAATAAAGGATTGTATTTCTTCTTTAGTAAGGGCTAATTTCTCACCATTGATATCAAGTGTGATTGCTTTATTTTCTTTTTTCGACAACACGGTTAGTTTTTCTTGCAGCCCTTTGTCGTCTTTGGTGATCGCAGGTTTTTGATAAAACTGTTTTACATCATATACATAGTTGCCTTTATTAGCGTCAACATCTTTTAGTACTTGATTCATTAAAGCTTCCTTGTCAACTGTTGTTCCAGTTTGTTCCGGTACAATCTGATAATTACCATCAACTTTTTCGATTCGAGCATCTTGACTTGGCGTCCCCTCTTCAAAAGTCAATGCATTTAATTTATTTTTCAATTCTGTTTTGTAGTCTTCATTGATTGGTAATTCGATTGAACGATCTCCAATATTTTGTTTTAAATACTCTTCTGTGATTTCATATTTTTCAGGTAATTCAATTTTTTCTTCTTTATCATTCACTTTGATCACAACAGATTCAGCTTTATTCAGTTCTGCCAGTTTCTTTTTCGCGTCTTTCGCATTTAATAAACTGATATCAACACCATTTGCCTTAGCTGTGATAAAGAAATGTGATTGAAAATAGACAAGTCCACCAGTAAACACTAATGCTAAACAAATCAGCACGCCGACTACTGGGACTAACCATTTTTTCTTTTTATTATTTGAGTGATTTTTATGTTGAGGTGCCCTTGTATTTTTTTCTGAGCGGCTAACTGATTCTTCGTTTTCCATTGAGCTATCTTCCTTTTTTTATGATTTATATGCTTACTTTGATTTAATGCTTTTCCCTGTTTTAGAAATAGAATTAAAAGGTTGATTCGGAAACCTTTATTTCTGAAGACCTTCAACTCTTAGAAGCTACCGTAATTTACTCCCACCGTTTATACGGATTCCATCTGATTGTTTTAAAATTTTTCTATTAGTTCTTACTTAGAACGTTTATTTTAAAGCTAGTTTAGTTAAATTTCCCTCAATCTTCAATAAATCTGCCTACATATGAGAAAAAATTCATATTTTTTATGTATAAATACTTAAATTTTAAACTTTTCTGATAAACAGGAAACAATGACCATCAAAGTTTGATACAGTGCACTTATCATTCTACCACACATCATGGAGAGGAAAAAAGACTATTTGACAATATCTTTGACAAAATTCTAATTTATTTACAATAAATTTTAAAATCACGTCCAAAGCTCACTCGTTTTGTCAAAAAGATGGAATTCATTTAATGACCTATCTTAGAATCCATCGTATACTTCATGACTTTTTCAGCCGTTCTTTGTTCATAGACAAAGTGATTCTTTTGTGAAACTATCCTAGCATAATAATCAAACTGCTTTTGTAATGAAAGCAACGCAGACCACGCTAATGGAATACTAGATACATCCATCGTTTTTAAGAGCTCTTTATATTGTTTATCCGCCAAATAATCAGGCAAATATTTGTAATTTTTCCCAACACTGAAATGATACCCCTGATCTGCTGCAACTTGCCAAGAAAGTAAACGTAAAAGTTCTTTCCGACAGTTTTCATTTAAATGATCTACGGCATAAAACATTTCATTACGGCATAAGCCTTTAACAACATACGTACTGACCCACCAAAATTCATTACAACAATCTGAAAATTCTGCTTGGCTAGGACGTTTGATCCAATAATCTTGATCGGTCGATTCTATTAATTTAGGTAGTAATTGTTCTTTATCTAATAAAATATCAGCTAAACAATCCCCTTCATTCCAAGTATTTGCCTGCTCCTTTGGACAAAGTGTCAGATCGATTCGATTGCCATCTTCAAATAACATTAAATAAGTAAATCTTCCGTTTCCTGTTGGTGGAAACAAAACCATCTCTTCTGGTGTCTGCATAATCAAACGAGGACCAAATCTATCGATCCATGATGGGTCATTGATAAATGATTGTACTGACTCCACTATATAAACAATATCATAATCCTGAAACAAATCTTTTGGCACTTTTTTATTGGTCCGTGAACCATTCATCCCCACGGCCAATACTCTAGGATCATTTTTTGCTGTATCTAAAATCACTTGGAACATCTCTTCTTCTGTTCTCATGCTGCACCTCTAATTTTTTCTCTTAGATAGAGTATAAGATAAATTAGACTACTATGTTATACTTTCTCTTAAAAACGTTAAAAAAACTTTAAAAAAGAAGCCACGATCACTATTCAATTTGTTTATCTACTACACTTGATAAGAAAGGTTGTGGTGTTATGAAATGGGTGAAACGAATTATGTTGATTATTATAGGTTTAGGAATTATTTACGTAGGTCTCGTTCTTTTCCTGATTTTAAGCGGAACAAAAGATCAACCAACAGCAACACCTGATACTGTACTGATTTTAGGTGCTCAAGTAAAAGGCACCTCAAAAGACAATGCTTATCCAAGTACCGTATTAAAAGAAAGACTAGATGCAGCAATTCCTTATTTAAAAGAGCATCCAACAGCCATAGCTATTGTTTGCGGAGGTAAAGGATCTGATGAACCTGATAGCGAGGCTAATGTAATGGCAGAATATCTAAGAGCTAATGGGATTTCACAAAAGCAAATTTTGACTGAAGATACATCTACACGTACGAAAGAAAATATTCAAAATGCACAAGAGAAACAAACCCTAGGAAATACCGTTATTGTTACAAGTGACTTTCATATGTACCGCTCAAAGTTGTTAGCAAAACGGCTAGGAATTACTGAAATAAGTGGACTCCCCGCAGTTTCTAAATCTTCAGCTAGATTTAAAACATATGTGAGGGAAGTTGTTGCTTTAGGATATGGTTTACTTTTTGACCATTGATTTTGCAGGTAAGTATAAGTCTCAATAACATAGATTGTTTATTTGACTCTCTGAAACAGCATATTTCAGTTCTTTTCCTATCCTTTTGAGAAAGCCGGGAAAAAAGCTAAAGATGTTATTCACCTAGAGGTTGGAAAGAAGTGTTTAACACCGAGGAACAAATAGGTATTGTGCACTATCGGTTCATTATATTCACTGTGTTTTACAACAATTCCAGCTTATTTCCGAAGCCTTCAAAATTTAGTATTTTAGCACTTAGAATTTGATGTGACCGAAGCGAAGCGTAGTAGTTGCTTCTGCTTCAACCGTTGTTTTAGATTCCTAGAGGCTGAGATATGACTTATCGCGTTATTTCTTAGCCTCTAGGTTCTTTTTTAGTTCCTCATATTTTTCCTGTTCTTTTTTTATTTTTTGATTAAAATAGAAAATGGTTCCTAAAATCACTGATAGGATCACCGCTCCTATTCCAACAACAACTGTCAAAGAAAACTGATTCTTGTAATCTGGAGGTAAGTTGGTAGCAGTCGCATTATATTTTTTAGCTTCTTTTTCCTTTATTTCGAACTTTCTTTCCCATGACCAATCTTTATATCCATCATTCACTTTAACCTTAACTATATAATTCCCCGCAACAAAAGGTTGTTCCTTTAAATCGATTTTATAATTGAAATTTGTATTCGGCGCCATCGTTAAGGATTCTTGATGATTTTCATAGCGAGGTTTTGTTTCATCTTCATAGTAAAGTTTTGCATCCACTTGTAGTTTTTTGATCATTGCAGCTTTTTTATTTTGAATATTCATAGTAACTGCATTATTACCATTTAGTTGTGTCACTTTTACTTCATTTAACGCTAATTCCGGCCTAACTTCCATATTTGTCTCACTTAGTAAAACACCCACAACATAAGAAAAACGATTACCAACCGCCAAAGCCCCCTCACTCTTTGCTTCTTTTTTTTCTTTTTGCTCGAAATAAAGCCCCCCTAGGACATATCCATCAAAAGAAGCTTTTGGAATATTTATGACGCATTCAACTATTTTATTAGATTTTTTTGGCAGAACAATCTCTTTAGGAATCGAGGCGATTTCATTGAATGTAAAAACTGCTGACGAATCCTTTTTTGCATCACTATAAGAGTAATCAACAATACCATTATCATTTGTGATCGCTGTATTAGCGGAAGCATAAACGATAATATCTTCGGCTGTATCATTTGTTAGCTCCACATTTAGCGTTTGGGTCTCACCAGGCATTACTCTTAAATCGTAATAACTAATTTCCTTACTACGTTGGTTGTCCGGTAAAATGGCTTTAACACTAAAATCGATTTCACTAGCATGACCGACTGACCCAACAATCAATGATAGCAATGAAAAAATAATAGTAACCAAAATTTCAGATAACTTTTTATTCATCGGCAAAACTCCTTTAAGACTCCTTAGAATTATACTGAAAAGAACACTATTCATAAAAAACAGGTTCTTCTCAGCATATCAACCTTATAATCACGCAATGTAAATCACAAAATCAGGTAACTTATCTATTACAAGGGACTATCGTTCAATGTCCAAGTAAGTGTAGTCTTGTATTGATTATTTGCAACTTTTGTTGTTGCATTAGGCACGGTCAATTTAGCACCTTGAGCCGCTCCAGCTCCTGATCCAAATGCAAGTGTCCAAGTTCCCATACCTGTAGAAAGCGCTACCGTAGCTACAGGAGAAGAAGCGGTGCCAGTGCGATCAATTCAGTAGAGTTTGGTGTTGCAGCTACTAAACTCATTTAAGCATTCGTTAACATAGCTTGTGTGCTATCCGCTGTTTGACATTGACCATTTTGCTTAACCGTTAGTTTCCATCCAAGGTTTAACCCACACTTGTCTGTTACTTAAGCATAGTTAGGAACATTAATCAACGTAGAAAGTGAATTTTCAACTTGATCCAGCTGAGCATAATAAGTAGCATCTGTCGTTTGAATCACTTTCGTACCAAAATGAAAATTAGATACATAATCCAAACTCAATGGTCCAACTGTTCCCGGTTGATGAGGGTCATTTGGATTAGGAGTAACAGGCGAAGTAGTATCCGTTGGATTGATGGGCGGTGTTATGGTTGTATCTTGTGAGAAACTAATATCTGCATTTGGTGTCAAAGAACCTACGATCTCTTTTATGTTTACGTCCTTCTTTCAATGTTTTATTTTAACTTCTTATTTTTGTAAGAAGTTAAAGCTAAATTATAAAGGAGCATCTGATAATATCCATTGCAGTTGTGCTGTATATGATTCATTTACATTGATATTTACGCTAGGAGTAAGATTTAAAAACACACCATTTTGCTGATTCCACGAGATAACGACATTGTTATTATCAGGAGAAGTATATGCAAAAGCTTCTGAAGCAATGCTCGTTATTGGCGCATTTTGTCCATTTTTCCGATAAATAAACGCTTGATTGATTGTTTTATTTGTTGTTGTGGATTTCATCGGCTGGTTTTCTCTGACAAGTAAGTGCCACTGACTTTTGGCTACTCGACCGTCTGCCACAATCAAAGAAGTATCCACTATACTTGGACTATAAGTTGTTGTTTTCGTTGGCACAGGAATGCTTTTAAACGAAATTTGTTGTGGCGATTGAACAAAGCGTAAAGTCCCGTCCCCTACTGATATCGAGTTAGCAGTATTTTTAGGCGTAAATCCTACGTTACCACCGTCGGATCCACCAACAATACTGAAAAAAGGCAACGATTGTCCAGTCATATTTTGAGCGACAACTCCTGTATACTGCAGTTTAAAACTGGTATTCGGCTGCGTAAAATTATTTACAGGAAGAGTATTTTGATAATACCAATACTGCATATTTAAATTAGAGTCTGTTAAAAGCTGTGTTCCTAAGACTGGTGTTTGTACGCCCGTATTTGAGGTTCTAATCAATGTTACTGGACTTAGTTGCGTTATTCCATTTGGAACGTAAGCTTTTAGCATCTGCTGACTCCAAGTTGCGGGCTGATTTGTCAACGTTGTGATTAATGTATAACGAATAGTTTGCCCTGTAACAACAGATGGAGCTGCTTCCCAATTTCCTTGTGCATTTAGTCTTTCAATTGTCTGTACAACTGCAATAGCTGGAGTTAGATAGGGAATTGTTTGATTGTAATTTGTGCTTGTCACTAAAACTGAACCAGTTCGGTTACTTAATCCTTGAACTGATAAACTGACAGTTTCTCCACCAGTAAACATCGGTAAATTAGAAAACTGAAAACTACCGTTTGCATTCAATGGTGTAGTGTAAATAGTTCCAGTATTTATTTGCAGTGCTACTTGATAAGTTCCTGCATTCGTTTGTACTGCAGTACCCGAAAGCTGAGTCGCACCTGCTGTTGCTATGATAGATGTCACTGGCTTGATTGGCCAACTAACAGCTTGAATAGCAGAAGATGGACTTTGGATATAATTACTTGTTGTCTTTGATTGCGCAATAATAAGTGCTGAAATACTATCACCATATTGTAAAGCTGACGCTAAAACTGTGCTGAATTTTCCAGCCGCATCAACTGGTATACTGTTAATAATTATTGGTGCAGAGGTTCCATCAGAACGTGTAATCGTCAATTGAACAGTATAAGTATACGCACTATTTTGTGTTTGTTGGATACTACCACTCACAGTCGATTGTAAATTTAGGAGTGGACTATTTAAAATAGGGGCTGTAACGTTTGGAACACCTGTCCCTATCGACATTGAAGGCAGTGCAATGACGCCTGACTGCGAAACATTTCCTAAAACTAAATTTATAATGTTCAAGCCATCCGTTGATGAACCAAATACCCCTTTAATAGGATAGTTTATGCCATTGCTTGCTGGGGGAATCGTAATGCCATTTTGATACAATGCTGCTACGTCAAAACTAAAACTAACTGCCCAGCGACTGAGACCTAATAAACTTACAACATTAGTAGGAAATGTTACATATACTGAATTATAAGTACTACTATACGCCAAAGAAAACCCCCGCGTAGTATCATGAATATCATACGATCTACTTCCAACTAGTGCAGCTGGAAGTGTCACAGTTCCTGTGAGTAATGATAAAAAACTCTGTTGCTTTGCTGTACTGCCATTGATTTGATTCGCTATTTCAGCAGGTAACTGGAGTATGATTAGAGGTTGTCCACCTAATGATAAATCTAGCGTAGGCGTATAAGTATATGTCATTGTGATAACAGATTGTCCATTACTTCCAGTAGCGTATGTTCCACTAAGGGCACCTGACCCTACTGTAACCAAACGTTCTTGGATGTCCCTCGTCATTTCGGACTGTCCATTATCAATTTCTTCTTCTGAAAAAACTTGATATCCATCGATTGGTAGTATGCCAAGCATCAATCCTACCAAAAATAGAAATAACCATTTACGTTTCACATTAGCGCCCCCCATTGACTAGCGATTATTTAATAGATTCAGCTTTCAATACTATAAATAATAAAAAAATATAATTTAAAAATTATTTTATGTAAAAAAAAGGAACAAAAAAACTTATTTCGTTACATTGATTCTATACTCCGACCTAAATAAAGTAAAATATTTGCGATTGCTGTTTTATAGCAATTCGTTTAAAAATAGTGAGAGGTAAATATAAAACCTTAATCAAGTATTTGTCGAACATTTCATTTCCATTTTTCTATTGTCTTATCAAGGTTAAATTCTCAAATATTTCGTTAAAGATCGAAATATTTGAGAATTCAAAACAAAAGTGCTATTATATTATTGTTCTTAGTTTTTTCATATTGTGTTTCCCTTCATATAGTGTGTGTATGAAGGGTTTTTTTATGCAGAAATAAAAAAGAACCCTTAATAACTAAGGATTCTCTCTTTCTTACTCACCTAAATCAACGTTATGATAAACCTTTTGAACATCATCAAGATCTTCTAAAACATCAATCATTCGTTCGAATTGCTCTAAATCTTCTCCAGTTAATTCTACGTCATTTTGTGCAATCATTTCTAATTCTGCTACTGAAAATTCTTCGATTCCTTTTTCTTTTAGCACTTCTTGCACTGCATGTAAGTCTTCTGGCTCTGTATAGACAATGATTTGGCCTTCTTCTTCTGTAACATCACGAACATCAATGTCTTTTTCCATCAGATATTCAAGAATTTCATCAGCGTCATCCCCTGCAAATCCAATCACACCTGTATGGTCGAACATATAAGCTACAGCACCGCTGACCCCCATATTTCCGCCATTTTTACCAAATGCCGCACGTACATCCGAAGCTGTACGGTTTACATTATTTGTCAATGCATCCACGATGACCATTGAACCGTTTGGACCGAATCCTTCATAACGTAATTCAGAATATTGTTCATCACCAGAACCTTTGGCTTTTTCGATTGCTCGATCAATGATATGTTTTGGAACATTATATGTTTTTGCGCGCTCGATAACAAACCGTAATTTCTGATTTGCTTGAGGGTCAGGATCACCCGATTTCGCTGCTACGTAAATCTCAATTCCGAATTTTGCATAAACTCGGCTGTTATTTGCGTCTTTGGCAGCTTTTTTCTCTTTAATATTTGCCCACTTACGACCCATATTCTCACTTCGCTTTCATTCATTATTATTTTTGATTGTAGTGCCTTTCTCATTATACTTGGCAAACGGACTTTTGTTAAGTGTTTTTTGCTTTTAAGAGATACGAATTGGAAAACGACCAAAACTTTGTTCTAAAATATTAGGGTCGCCTAACTGATAAAGCTGATTGCTGCGAATATCTAATGCTAATTGAGAATTCAAACTCTTGGACACTTTTGTGATTAGAGGCAATACCAGATTCTTTTTTTCTTCTCGTAAAAACCGTTGTCCTTGCTCAGTAAATCCCAGAACTTGTAAATGACTATGATTCCAAGAATTTTCTATTTCCTGTTGTTTCACATTATTTAAAACGTATGTCGCAAGGCGCTGCAAACGAGTCCATGTATAGCGTTTTGTTTTTGCCTGTTCCATAAAAGTTTGAAAAGAGTCAGAGGTTTTAGCCGCTTCTTGTAGGCGATATTCGATGCCTTCTTTCATTTGATAAATCGTTTGTAGTTCTTTAATTGAGCTACTGATCAATTTATACTTTAATAATGGCCAATAATCTTCCCAAGAAACGTTCGGTGATTCCACCAAATCGATTGCTACTTGCTCTGGTAGTACTTGTTTGATCTGATCTAATTTTTCTGAGAACACCGCTTTTCTAATTGCAGTGGCACTAGCAAAATCTTGATATATGTTTGTGTCATGATAGCCTGCTTGTTCCCGTTTTAAAGGATATAACGTCATTGGGTTTTCATACGTAGCATTTTCTTTAGCATAACTTAATCCTAAAATATGATTAGGTGAAGAAAAATCCAAGCCACTTTTAGGATACAGTTTACGAAAAACCTCTGTCATTTGTTGCGGATAACTCATACCGTTGTTTTTAATTTGTTGATACGTTTGATCGATCTCTGTCTTGTTCATATTCACAAACTTCCCAAACAGTTCATAATCCATCTCTGTTTGATGATCAGTGCCAAAACACACTGCATCACAATGTAACGTCTGAAGTAGCTTGATGCCACCTGCAGCAAAGTAATCTGCTGATTGTACAGCATACGCAAACGGCAATTCAATAACTAAATCGACACCATGACTCAAGGCTTCTTTGGCTCGTGTCCATTTGTCGATAATAGCAGGTTCACCTCGTTGTAAAAAATTTCCACTCATCACAGCAATTATAACATCTGCTCCACTCATTTCTCTCGCCATTTTTGCATGGTACTGATGTCCGTTATGAAAAGGATTGTATTCAACTATAATACCGCAACTTTTCATCTTTATTCTCCTTTGTCCAGATCGTTTCTATTAGAGCTCCATCATACCATGTTTATTTTATTACTGAAACAAAAGAAAAATAAGCGGGCAAAACGTTGAAAAGTTCTGCTCCACTCATTTTTTAAATTATTTTTTACAAACAAAAAACCAACGTTTGCTTTCTTCTGTAGGTGCAACATCCTCGAAATCCGCATAGACTTCGACATTCATGAAACCTGCACTTTCAAGCATCATCAGATAGTTTTCCATTGTATAAGTACGTTCTTGATGTAATTCATCTTGACGGATAAATACTTCATCACTTTCATGCTCTTTTACAAAGAATGTTAGAAAGTGTTCAATACTATGCTCTTTTTCACCAGGATAACTATCCCACAAAAAGGCAAATTCTTCTGTTTGGTAATGATAACTGTATTCTGGAAACACTTTGTCTACTTGGTAAACCGAATGAACATCAAAAATAAAGACGCCTTCTTCTTCTAACGCTTGGTAGACATCGTCAAATACTTGTTGGACTTCCTGACGATTTGCCATGTAACACAGCGAATCGGAAAAACAAGTAATCGCATGGTATTGCCCCATTTCAGATAAGTCCATCATGTTCCCTTGTACAAACTGAACATGAACTTCTTCTTCAGCAGCTCGTTTACTGGCCATCATCAACATTTCTTCTGACAAATCCAATGCTGTTACTGTAAACCCAGCTTTTGCAAAATTCACAGCTAGCGCTCCAGTCCCACAAGCCATTTCCAAAACATCCATTTTTCCTTCTGGTAAATGACGTTTTGAAAATTCTAGCCACTGATCATACAAGCTATCATCCATTACTTCGTCGTAAACAAAAGCAAATGTTTCATATGCCATATTACTCGACCCAAGCGTGAAGATCAACCATTGGCGCATCTGACCAAAGTTTTTCTAAATTGTAAAATCCACGTTCTGCGGATTGGAAGACATGAACAATGATATCACCTAGGTCGATCAATACCCATTTACCGCCATCTTTTCCTTCAATACGTTTCACTTCTACATCTGCTTCTTCTTCTTTTTCAATAATTTCTTCCACAATGGCATTGATTTGACGTTCACTTGTAGCTTGGCAAATCATAAAGTAATCTGCTAAAAGTGAAATTTCATGCACATCTAAAGCGACAATTTCCTCTGCTCTTTTTGAATCTGCTGCTTTTACAGCGATTTCTAAAATCTGTTGACTATCTATGATGGTTTCCTCCCATTAGTTAATTAAAATTTTTGATTTTGTTTCTCATTCGATACTGAACAAGCTCAGTCAGCTTTTCCTTGCTCTAGCTTCTTGAGCTAGCATCTTGGAAAAAAGATGAATTCTGTTTGTGACAAATAGAGTCACTTACAGTATTCCCTATTTTTCTGTCAATGCTAACCGAGCTCAGTCAGCTTTTCTTACTACCCAATAATTATATGTTTCAATCGTCTTCGGATAAATTTTTCGTTCCTGTTCAATAAGATGCAACAATGTGTGTTTTGTTTCATATGCAACTGCTTCATCTAAATCAACCAAAGCCAATTCCCGTGCTTCTTTTACACCTGGAAAGTTTCGACCTGGTTCAATATAATCAGCGACATAAATGATTTTATCCAACAGACTCATTTTAGCCGCACCTGTCGTATGCAGACGGACTGCTTCTAAAATCTCTTCGTCATTGATTCCTAGCTCTCTTTGAACCATACTAGCACCAACAAGACCGTGCCAAATTGCATTGCCATAATTCAACAGATCTTGATCATAACCATCCCGTTGGATAATCATTTCAAACTCTTCATCTGGACGTTCTTTCGCATAATCATGAGTCAAGGCAGCAATACTTGCCTTTTCTTTAGAAGCACCATATTTAGCTGCTAAAGCTATGGCCATTTCCTCTACACCTAAAACATGTTGAAACCGCCGTTCACTCATATGCATCTGAACTTCTTGCATCAATTCTTCGCGTTTAAACGATGTATATTGTCCGCTAAAATCCATCTACATACAGCCCCTTCTCTTCTATATAGTGTATCACACTATCAGGCAATAAGTAGCGCGTAGAACAACCATTTTTGATCTTTTCCCGAATCATTGTTGAACTAATATCCATTTGAGGAACATCCACCCAAATAATCGGATACGGTGTGACAGTTCCATAATTTGGACGACGAATTCCTACGAAATTAGTCAATGTTAGCAATTCATCGATTTTATACCACTTTGGTAAATATTCTACCATGTCTCCGCCAATGATAAAATAGTAATCCGTATCTGGATTATTTTGTGTTAAAGCTTTCATCGTATCATAGGTATAACTTTTTCCCTTACGGAATAACTCGATGGGCTCAACAGCCAAATTATGATTGTCAGCAATCGCAAGTTCCAACATGGCTAATCGGTGTTGGCTATCGATCGTCTTTTTTTCATCCACATGAGGCGGTAAATAAGTAGGCATCAAATAGACTTTGTCCAACCCAAGCTGTTGTTGCACTTGGTCAGCCATCACTAAATGTGCCAAATGAACCGGATTAAAATTCCCGCCTAAAATTCCTACCTGTTTACGCTTTTGAAAAAGCTCAGCTTCTTCCACAATTACTTCTGCTTTTAATGCTGCATTCGTATTTGTCCCCATTTTTCTTACCTCCAAGTTTTAAATTGCTTTAACTTCTTTAGAGATTTTTTGGTATTTTTCGTTAGATGATGGTTTAAATAAAACTAATACACGACCAATGATTTGAACGATATCACAATGGATATCTGCTTTTAACGCAACTGCCACATCTTCAGCAATCTCATCGGTATTTTGTAGTAATGTGACTTTGATCAGTTCACGTTTTTCCAAAGCTTCATTGATTTGTACAACCATCGCAGAATTCAAGCCGCCTTTACCAATTTGAAAAATCGGTTGTAAATGATGTGCTTGACTACGTAAAAAACGCTTTTGTTTTCCTCTTAATTCCACTAATTTTCCTTCTCTCTGTTCTCACTTATGATTAAATCAACGCTTTTCTTCTTAAAACATCCACGCCTTTAGGTGCCCATCCGGCAACTACACATGGTTCTGTTACCGTGATCCAACCAAGTCCAGCAAATACGATATCTGTTTTTTCTTTGATTGAAAATTCAAAACGAACTAACTCTGGAAATTCTGCTACTTCATCTGGACGCGGCGGTTGTAATAATCCGCCAACATGTTTTTCATAAAAGGCATCTGCTGTAGCTAATTTAGTGCGATGAATCGATAAATCATTTGAAACATAAGCAATAAATGAACTACGTTCCCCTTGAATAAAGTCAAATCGAGCTAAACCACCTAAAAATAATGTTTGTTCAGCGTTCAACTGATATACTTTTGGTTTGATCTCTTTTTGCGGCGCAATGATTTTTAAGTCTTTTTTACCTAAGTAATGCGCCATTTGATGGCGATGAATGATCCCTGGTGTGTCGATCAAGAAATGTCCGTCATCCAAAGGAATTTCAATTTTATCTAATGTTGTTCCTGGAAATTGAGACGTTGTAATAACATCTTGAACACCTGCAGTCTGCTTAATGATTTGATTGATTAGCGTTGATTTTCCAACATTGGTCACCCCAACCACATAAACATCCTTACCTTCACGATATTTTTCGATCGTTTCAAGTAAGTTTTCCATTTCCTGAGGTTTCTTGGCACTAGTCAACAAAACATCAACAGGACGTAAGCCTTCTTCATGCGCACGCTCCCTCATCCATTGAATCATCTTAGGTTTCTTTAATGATTTTGGTAAAATATCGACTTTATTTCCTACCATCAAAACTTGATTATCCCCAATAAATCGGTGTAAGCCAGGAATCAACGACCCATTAAAGTCAAAAATATCGACAACGTTCACGATCAAAGCATCTTCTTTGCCCAATTCATTTAACAAACGTAAAAAATCATCATCCGTCAGTTGAACATCTTGAATGTCATTGTAATGTCTTAAACGAAAACAGCGTTGGCAATAAACCTCCCCTGTCTCCATGCCCTTCTCAAACGCAGCCTTTGGCGTATAACCTAGCTCATCTGGCTGTTCTGTTTGAATGATTGCACCGCAACCGATGCAATGAATTGCTTCTTGCTCGCTCATTCTAGTCCGCCTTTCCATATCATATCTGGATGTTTTTTTGCTAAATGTTTCATGATTTTCCGTTCAAAAAATCGATTGATTCTTGTATTCCATCCATCCGTATCAACAATAGGACGAACTAAAATATTTCTGATTCCTGCAGCATTTGCTCCTCTAATATCAGTCATGATCTGATCACCGACCATTACTAATTCTTCTGGTTTCATATTTAGCTTCTTTTGTGCCTCTTTAAACCCTCTAGTTGATGGCTTTAATGCTCTAGATACATAATCTAATTCAAACTTCTCAACTGCTCGTTTAATTCGGCTAGACTTATTATTTGATACTACCACAACTGGAATTCCAGCATTTTTCATTTCTAAGATCCACGTCAATAGCTCTTCTGTTCCATCAGGATTATCCCAAGCAATCAAGGTATTATCTAAATCAGTCAGAACAGCATTGATTCCTAATTTTTTTAGTTGGTTGGGTGTGATTTTGTAAATCGCATCAACCATCCATGTTGGTTTATATTTTGAAAACATATTATCTCCTTAATAGTAAAAGAGGAGCAACATATAGGCTCCCCATTTTGTTATTCGCTTCTTGATTATACGCTATTTTTAATAAAATTTCATCTTTTTATTCTTCTGATACTCATAATCATAACTAAAAACTTTCTCTGCCGAATTAAAGTTTAAAAAAGGGTATGAGATATAACTATAAAAGTTATGTCTCATACCCCTAAAATCCAATAAACGTTACAACTAAAGAAGATACTACACTCTGATTCAACCTTATCAACTTCTATACTCTAAAGCACTATGAGTTGACAATCTCGGAAATATGCTGACGTCCAATTTTCGTAGGCCCTAGCTTATTTTTCAGATTTTAATATTTCGTCTCAGTTGTTTCTTATTTAATTATCTGATTATATTTCATTGACGAAGAAATAATCCACTGTAACATTAGGATTTGATTTTTCTACGTAAAACATGATAAACATACTTTCTTTTAGCGTTTTTGAAACATTAATCAAAGAAAGTTGAGGATCAATCTTATTCAATTTTACAGGCTGTACATTGTAAAAACCAGTCCCATTAGTATCAATTTCACCAATTTTCAATTCATATTTTGGATTTGGATTGATTGACGTCAGGATGATTGTATCCCCTTTAAAAGTTTTTAAAGCATTTGTCTGTTGAATCTCTTCTTTCGTAAATTCAGGGGTGCCAGACTTAAGAAAAGCCATTTCACTTTTTACCGGTTGACTTACAGTTGTTGCTTCTACAGATGTTCCTTGAGTGAATGCACCAAATAATAATACACCCATTACACTTCCTAAAATTGCTAATTTTTTCATCACTTATCTTCTCCTTCTCTAATAAATTATTAACGTTTGGTCAGCTGTACCAAACTCACTCTATATTATCAAAGATATCTACAAAAAAAAGGAGAAATCGTTCTTTGTAACAGTAACTTAAACGTTTAGAAATGTATGAAATTTATAACTAAATTCTCTTTTTATTTTATTACCTTTCTAAATTTAGTACGTTTGTTATATTTTAAAAAATATAGATTTTTTCTAATTTATACATAATTATTTAGTACAAATAATAACAAATAAAAACAGGGTTCAAGATATAACGGCTCTATACTTTCTGATGTTGGTGAGAAATCACTGGCATCTTTTTAATGCAAAATAATAGAAAAGACACCCTGATATCCTTTAGAATTAAGTCGACTAAAACCAATCAAAAGGAGGAAATCAAGATGTCCTATACAAATCTTATCAAAAATACCTTAGATATTCTAGACTTAAATATTACTTTTAATGAAAATTCTTTAAAAAAGGAACGAATCAAAGGACGAATCTGCCACGTATTTTCTGGTACATTGGACTATTTCGCTCACTCCTGTCATCATTGTGGTGCCAAAGAAAACGGATCGATTATTCTTTGGAGCTTTACAACGTGTCTGATTTTACTGAATGATGTCTCTGAATACCAAACATACTTACGCTTGAAGAAACGTCGTTTCTTCTGTCATTCTTGTGATAGAACTTTTGTCGCTGAAACAAGTCTTATCGAAAAGTGTTGCTCGATCTCGAAGAAAGTCAAGCTTTCGATTGCCGAGCGTCTACGAAACACTTCGTCTATGAGCGAAATTGCCCGTCAAAAGAAGGTCTCTGTTTCCTCTGTTTATCGCGTATTGAAACAGTTTTACGAACCAAAAAAAATCAATCGACTCATCTTGCCAGAAGTTCTTTGTTTTGATGAATTTAAATCAGTGAAACAAGTCGCTGCCTCTATGAGTTTCATTATGATGGATGGACAAACAAAGCAATTACTCGATGTCGTTGAAAACCGCCAGTTGCCTTTTTTAGAACGCTATTTCTCACGATTTTCTTTAGCTGTTCGTGAAGGTGTAAAATACATTGTTTGCGATATATATGCGCCTTATTTTTCTTTAATTAAGAAACTATTTCCCAAGGCTCAGATTGTTCTTGATCGCTTTCATATTGTGCAACACATCGGGCGAACGTTCTTACAACACCGTATTCAACGAATGAATACCTTTCTCCATCAAGGATCTGTAGAAGCAAAAAAATATCGTCACTTGAAGAAATACTGGAAACTACTTCAAAAGAATCAATCGAAGCTCAATTTTGAAAAACGCCAATGGCGTCCTTCCTTCCGTGCTTATTTAACAGAAACCGAACTCGTGGATCGGTTACTCGCCTATGATGAAGAATTAAAAGCGGGCTATACCTGTTATCAGGATTTTCTCTATGCCATACAAACAAGAGATTACACACGGTTTCATGCGTTATTAGAACAAGATTATTCTAGGCTTCCAGCTTATTATCAAACAACCATTACTACCTTTAAAAAAGTTCAAACGGGCATTAAAAATGCGTTGGATTTGCCTTATTCCAACGGACCGTTAGAATGCTTGAATAACCATATCAAAGTATTAAAGAGAAATGCCTACGGCTTCCGTAACTTCTATAATTTTAAATTGAGGATTACTTTATGCTTTGGTACTGTTCTTTTTCAACCAAATAGAAAAACCTAGAGGAATTTCCCTCTAGGCTTCATCATTGATTTAATTCTTTAGATTTTCTTCACCAACATTAGTTGACAAAGAGCCGATATAACTATAAAAGTTATATCTTGAACCCTTAAAAATCGAATAAACGGTGGGAGCAGCAACATATTCTGTCCCAACCTCATACTTTTACTTATTCTAATAAGAAATTTTCGATTTACTTTAAAATTTTCGGAATCTTTGATAACGCTTTTCCAATAGAATTTCGGTCTCCCATTTTGAAAGCTCAGAAAACTTACTAATAAGTGCCTTTTGGATCATTCGATTGATCTTAGGTTGCTCCAAGGATTCACCATTCATTTCTTCTGGAATCACTCGATCAATGATTGTTAATTCTTTTAATTCAGTAGCAGTAATTTTCATTAATTCTGCTGCTTCTTTCGCACGGCTACCATCTTTCCAAAGAATCGAGGCAAATCCTTCAGGGGACAATACCGCATAGATGGTATGTTCCAACATCCAAACTTCATCAGCTACAGCTAAGGCTAAGGCCCCACCACTGCCACCTTCACCAATGATGATCGCAATGATCGGCACACTTAAATCAGCCATTTCTATCAAATTTTTAGCGATTGCTTCCCCTTCGCCGCGTTCTTCTGCCTCAATACCACAATATGCTCCTGCGGTATTGATAAACGTAACGACTGGACGTCCAAATTTTTCTGCTTGCTTCATTAAACGCAAGGCTTTACGATATCCTTCTGGATGTGGTGCACCAAAATTTCGTTCAATATTTTCAGGTAAGTTGCGCCCTTTTTGGATCCCAACGACCGTCACTGGTTTATCCTCTAACGTTGCGATACCACCGACAACAGCTAAATCATCGCCAAAGTAGCGATCTCCATGAAACTCCATAAAATTATCAAAAATTGCTGCAATATACTCTAAAGTAGTATAACGATCCTGTGCCCGAGCTAAGGTGACAATATCATTGGCAGTTTTTTCCATCGTTATTTCCACCCTTTCATCGTATGAATCTTGATTAATTTACTAAGTTCTTCTTGTAGCTGATTTCTAGGAACGATTTTGTCAACAAAACCGTGATCTAATAAAAACTCGGCTTTTTGGAAATCATCTGGTAACTCTTGACGGATTGTTTGTTCGATCACTCGACGTCCAGCAAATCCGATCAAACTTTGAGGCTCGGCTATTATAACGTCACCATCCATCGCAAAACTAGCAGTAACACCGCCAGTTGTTGGATCCGTCAATACAGTAATGTAAAGTAATCCTGCATTACTATGACGTTTAAGTGCACCAGAGATTTTTGCCATCTGCATCAGAGAGAAAATCCCTTCTTGCATCCGTGCTCCTCCTGAAGCAGTAAAGATGATCACTGACAAGCGTTGTTCTGTTGCACGTTCAAATAAACGTGTGATTTTCTCTCCGACAACGGTTCCCATGCTTCCCATAATAAAATTAGCATCCATTACTCCTATACCGATTTCTTGACCATCAATTTTAGCTTTCCCTGTCAAAACTGCTTCATGTAGTTCTGTTTTTTCCTGCATCATAGCAATTTTATCCAAATAACCAGGAAAGTCTAACGGATCCTTTGTTACTAACTCTGTATCCCACTCTTCAAAACTTTTCTCATCTACCGTCAATGCTAGTCGTTCCCAAGCACCGATTCTAAAGCTATAACCGCAATAAGGGCAGACTTTTTCTGCCCCCATATCTTTTGTATATAGCGTACGTTTGCAACAAGGGCATTTCGCCCACATGTTATCAGGAACTGCAGGTTTTTTTACAGAAGACTGGTCCCCTGCGCGATTCGGATTGATTCGAATGTAGTTTTTCTTTTTAAATAAAGCCATACACCTGCTCCTTTTTAATTATCGCTTTCTGGTTCCCAATTTGGTAAAAATGTTTCTTGTAAAAAACTCGTATCATAATCGCCAGCTAAGACATTTTTATGCGTAATCAAATCTAGCTGAAATTCTGAATTTGTGATGATCCCATCCGTTACGATCTCGTGAAGGGCCCGCTGCATTTTCATCAAAGCATCCATGCGGTCATCTCCATGAACGATCACTTTAGCAATCATAGAATCATAAAAAGGTGGAATCGTATAACCAGAATACATTGCACTATCCACTCTTAATCCCATTCCACCACTCGGAAGCAACAAATTGTTGATTTTACCAGGAGACGGAGCAAAATTAAAGGCAGGATTTTCAGCATTGATCCGGCATTCGATTGCATGTCCTGTGATTTTAATATCTTCTTGTGCATATGGCAATTCTTCACCTGAAGCAACTTTCAACTGTGCTTTAACAAGATCGATTCCCGTAACCATTTCTGTAACAGGATGTTCAACTTGAATCCGTGTATTCATTTCCATAAAATAAAATTCACCCGATTTATCCATCAAAAATTCGATTGTTCCAGCGTTTTCATAATGAACAGCTTCAGCTGCACGTACGGCCGTTTCACCTATTAACTGACGTTTCTCAGGAGAAATCGCGATTGATGGCGATTCTTCAAGAACTTTTTGATTATTTCTTTGTAAAGAACAATCACGTTCACCTAAATGGATCACATGCCCATACTGATCACCTAAAATTTGAACTTCGATATGACGAGCTGGATAAATAATTTTTTCTAGATACATATCATCATTACCAAAAGCCGCTTTTGCTTCTTGCTGCGCTGAGGTAAAATGCTGTGGTAATTCTTCTTTGCTCATCACTTTACGAATCCCTTTACCACCACCACCAGCTGCTGCTTTGAGCATAACTGGATAACCGATATCATCAGCAATTTTTAAAGCTTCTTCAACGGAGACAATTACGCCAATGCTTCCAGGAATAACTGGTACGTTAGCATTTTGCATCAGTTCACGTGCGTTGATTTTGTTTCCCATTGCATCAATCGTTGCTGCTTTTGGACCGATAAAGGTAATATTGCATTCTTCACACATTGCTGCAAATTGACTATTTTCCGATAAGAAACCAAAACCTGGATGAATTGCTTCAGCATTGGTTACAATCGCTGCACTTAGTACACTCTGTACATTTAAATATGAATCAGCAGCTTTCGCTGGTCCAATGCAAATAGCCTCATCTGCAAGCTGTGTGTGTAACGCTTCTTTATCTGCTTCGGAATATACCGCAACGGTCTGCACTCCTAATTCACGACATGCACGAATGATCCGAACTGCGATTTCTCCCCTATTTGCAATTAAAACTTTTGAAAACATAGCTCACCTATCCAATCATAAAGGTCAATTCTGCTTCCGCTACTTTTTTCCCATTCACAGTCGCAGTTCCTTTGCCGATGCCGGCTATTGATTTTACTTTCATAATTTCTACTTCTAACATCAACGTATCACCTGGAACAACTTTTTGTCTAAATTTGGCTTTGTCGATACCGCCAAAATAGGCTGTCTTACCTTTAAAATCAGGCATAGACAATAATGCTACGGCACCTGCTTGAGCAAGCGCTTCAAGAATTAAAACACCTGGCATAACAGGTTCTCCTGGAAAATGACCTTGAAAAAAAGGCTCATTTATCGTGACATTCTTCTTGGCGATAACTTTTTCACCCACAACGATTTCTTCGACTGTATCCAATAGTAAAAATGGATAACGATGAGGGATAATTTCTTTTATCTCTTGAATATTCATCATTACACTCCCTTAGATACACGGAAAAGTGGTTGATTAAATTCAACAACATCTTCATTTTGTATCAAGACTTCAGTAATCACTCCATCGACCGTCGCGGTAATTTCATTCATCAGCTTCATCGCTTCAACAATACAAACCACATCACCTTTTTTCACAGAATCGCCAACTTGTTTGAAGTTTTCTTTATCAGGCGCCGGTTTTAAATAGACCACACCTACGATTGGTGAGATGATCTCTTCTGTATTTTCTGGTATTGTTTCGGTTTTTACAGCTTCTTTTACTTCTATTATTTGACTCGTAACTTCTGTTGTTTCTTGGTTCGTTGTATTATTGTCAGTTACTTGTTTTACTTCACCTGACGATGTTTTTTGTGTCACTTTGTTTTTATTCATATAAAGACCAAACGAACCTTCTCTAAGATCAAATTCAGTTAATGTCGATTCGTCAAACTGTGTTAATAAGTCTTTCACTTCATTGATATTCATCTTAATCCTCCCAACGTTTTAAGCAGAGTACTGCATTATGACCACCAAAGCCAAAAGAATTTGTTAATGCATAATCAAATTCATGTTTTTGACTCTCATTTGTGACAATATTTATTTCGATGGCTTCATCAAGTTGCTCAATATTGATCGTTGGTGGAATAAATTGATGCTGTAGCGCATTCAATGTTGCAATTGCTTCAATACCGCCTGTTGCACCCAATGCGTGTCCAGTCATGCTCTTCGTGCTGCTGACACGAACATTTTTAGCGGCTTCACCCAATGCGGTTTGAATAGCTTTTGTTTCTGCAACATCATTTGAAGGCGTGCTTGTTCCATGAGCATTGATATACCCTACTTTATCAGAATCAATTGCAGCCTCTTCCATTGCTAGTTTCATCGCCTTGGCCGCACCGCTTCCATCTGGTCTTGGTGACGTCATATGGTAAGCATCACAGTTTGAACCATATCCAACGATTTCCCCTAAAATCTTAGCTCCTCTTCTTTGAGCATGCTCTAAAGATTCCAAAACTAAAATCCCAGCTCCTTCACCCATCACAAATCCACTGCGGTCTTTGTCAAAAGGAATCGATCCTCTATTTGGATCTTCCTCAGAAGTAACTGCTGTTAAAGAAGCAAAGCCTGCAATCCCGATTTCAGTGATAGATGCTTCCGTTCCTCCTGCTAATAATACATCTGAATAACCATGTTTGATATTTCTAAATGCTTCACCGATCGAATTATTCGCTGTAGCACAAGCTGTAACTGTTGCCGTACAAGTTCCTCTTGCTCCAACACGCAAAGCAATATTACCAGCAGCCATATTTCCAATTGCCATTGGTATAAATAAAGGCGCCACTCTTTTAGGACCTTTTTCACGCATTCGAGTCACTTGATCTTGAATCGTTTGAAGTCCACCAATACCAGAACCTACTATGACACCAAAACGGTCGACATCGATTTGTTCCGTATCTAATTTACTCATTTCCATCGCTTCTAATGCCGCATAAATACCAAATAGGGAAAACATATCCATTCGTTTCGCATCTTTTTTGGCAAAATACTTATCGAAAGGAAAATCTTTTACTTCTGCTGCTAATGCAATACCTGTTTCACTCGCATCAAATTTAGTAATCGGACCAATTCCGTTTTTTCCAGTTTGTAAACTTTCTAAAAAGGTTTCTGCATCATTCCCGATTGGGGATGCCACACCATAACCTGTAATCACTACGCGATTCATTCAACCGCTCCTTTCAAGCTTGTTCATTAGCCGTGCATGACTAAACCGCCATCTACATTTAAGACCTGACCTGTCACGTATGGACTTTTCGCCAAAAAGATAGCTGCATTTGCAATATCTTCTACTTGACCAAATTTTTGTAATGGAATTTGCTGATTCATTTGTTCTTTGACTTTATCAGATAAAACATCTGTCATTTCAGTTTCGATAAAACCTGGTGCAATGGCATTACATGTGATTCCTCGTGCTGCAACTTCTCGTGCTACAGATTTTGTAAACCCAATGACTCCGGCTTTACTTGCCGCATAGTTGGCTTGACCTATATTACCAATCAACCCAGAAACACTAGACATGTTGATAATTCTTCCACTGCGTTGTTTCATCATTCGTTTGATTGCTTGTTGTGTCATATTGAAAGTCCCGGTTAAATTGATTTGAATACAACGGGTAAAATCTTCCTCTGACATTCTTAATAATAATTTATCATTCGTGATTCCTGCGTTGTTGATTAGAATATCAATTGAACCTAAACCATCAATTGCAGCTTGGATCATTTCCCCTGCTGATTCAAAACTAGCGATGTCTCCAGAGATCCCAACACATTTGACGTCATAAGATTCTACTTCTGCAATTAGGTCAGTGCTAATTTCTCCACGCCCATTAAGTACAATATTTGCTCCTTCTTTAGCAAAAGCTAACGCAACAGCTTTACCAATTCCTCGTGTGCTTCCTGTAACAAACACATTTTTCCCCTTAAGTTCCATTCGTTACCTCCCGTTTAAAAGAGCTTCAGTTTCAGATAGTGTTTTTCCATCCTCAACACGAGCTGTTTTCAATTCTTTATCGATCTTCTTGATAAAACCAGTCAATGTTTTTCCTGGTCCAACCTCTATAATTACATCAACATTCATTTTTTTTATTGTTTCGATACTATCAGCAAAACGGACAGCAGACATTACTTGTTTTTCTAATAATTCTTTTATTTCTGCTTGCTCCATTACTTGTGCTGTAGTATTACTAATCACAGGAATCGTCATTTCTGCAAAATTTATTTTTTCAAGTTCTATTGCTAATTTTTCGGAAGCAGGCTTCAATAATTCTGTATGAAATGGACCACTTACCTTTAAAGGAATCATCCGCTTCACACCTGCTGCAGTTAATAATTCTACCGCTTTATCAACTGCGGGCGTTTCTCCACCAATCACGATTTGCTGAGGCGTATTATAGTTTGCAGGAGAAACGATACCAATGCTACTTGCCTCCTGACAACATTTTTCGATCAATGAACGTTCAGCATTCATCACTGCAACCATTTTCCCAGTACCTGTAGGAGCAGCTTCAGTCATTAACTTTCCTCTTTTAGCAACTAATTGAACTGCCTCTTTAAATGAAATCGCACCACTCACCACAAGCGCACTATATTCACCTAAGCTTAGCCCCGCCACAACATCCGGCTGATAGCCTTTAGAATGTAAAAGACGATAAAAAGCAATACTGACTGTTAAAATAGCAGGCTGTGTATACATCGTTTCGTTTAGCTGCTCATTTTCAGTAAAACAAAGTTCTGCCATGTCGTATCCTAGAACATCACTTGCTTCTTGAAATGTTTCTTGAACAATGCTCTCTTGCTCGAACAAGTCCTTGCCCATACCGATATACTGAGCACCTTGCCCACTAAATATAAAAGCTGTTTTCATTATTTTACTCCTTTACTTTAAAAGCGAAGCGTCAACTCATAAAGTCAAATATATTTATAATTTATAATAGCCATCGACTACATTCAGTAGCCAAGACTTCTTTTGTCTCACTCATATAAGAATCAATAATTTCTTTTGCTGTTTCTTCTTTTTTTACAAGTCCTGCAATTTGTCCAGCCATGATTGATCCATGATCCACATCACCTTCTACAACTGCTTTACGCAAAGCGCCTTGGCCTAATTCATCAAACTGCACAAGGTTCGGCTCAGCTTTTTTTAGTTCAACTTTTTCTAATCGATCGTATTCATTAGTCAACTTATTCTTGATAGCTCTTACTGGATGACCAAAATGTTGACAAGTCACTGTCGTATCAACGTCTCTTGCTTTGATGATTCTGGCTTTATAATTTTCGTGCACAGTACATTCTTTTGCTACTAAAAAACGTGTACCAACTTGAACTGCATCAGCCCCCAACATTAAAGCGGCTGCCATTCCACGACCATCACCAATACCACCTGCAGCAATCACTGGAATTGTTAGCGCGTCTACAACTTGCGGTACAATACTCATGGTTGTTAATTTGCCAATATGTCCCCCAGCTTCCATTCCTTCAACAACAACTGCATCAGCGCCTATTTTCTCCATACGTGCACCTAATGCAACAGAAGGTATCACCGGAATTACTTTAATATTATGTTCTTTAAAACGATCCATATATTTACCAGGATTACCAGCTCCTGTTGTAACCACTGGTACCTTTTCTTCGCAAACTAAATCCACGATATCTTGTGCAAACGGTGATAGGAGCATAATATTGACTCCAAATGGTTTATCTGTAATTTTCTTGATTTTTTTGATTTCAGCTTGAATAACGTCTCTTGGTGCATTACCACCTGCGATGATCCCAAGTCCACCAGCTTCAGACACCGCTCCTGCTAAAGAAGCATCTGCAATCCAAGCCATACCGCCTTGAAAGATGGGGTATTTAATTCCGATCAGTTCACATATCTTTGATTGCATAAATTACATCCTTCAACCTATAGAATAATTAATCAAAAAAGGACTGGAACAAAACTCTGTAAGTTTAGTACCAGCCTTTCTAATTCCAACGAGCGGCGTGAAAAAAGCCAGGCTCTTCAGCAATTGTTGAGAATCGCACAGAGCCTGGCTCATCCAACTTTTTATTTTACCTAATCGCTTTGATTATTATGCTTTTTGTTTTTCTACGTAAGTTACTAAATCTTGAACAGTAGTGATACCATCTTCAGACTCGATTTTTATATCGAAAGCATCTTCGATTTCATTGATGATTTGGAATAAGTCTAAGCTATCCGCATCTAATTCTTCTTGAATGTTTGTTGTTAATTTTACTTCCTCAGGCTCTTTACCTAATTCTTCTACAATAATTGCTTGAATTTTTTCGAATACCATGTGTATATTCCTCCAATAATTTTCTTTTTTAGTTTATATAGTTACAGATTTACAGCGTTAAGAGTATCGAACCCCACGTTAAACCGCCGCCGTAGCCTGTTAACACAATTTTTTGTTTGGAGCCTAGTTGAAGGACTCCTTTTTCCACTGATTCATCCAATAACAATGGAATGCTTGCAGCAGATGTATTGCCGTTATGTTCCATATTTGTGAGAAATTTTTCTCTTGGAACTTTAAGTTTTTTCGAGATTTTTTCGATGATGCGTTTATTTGCTTGATGCAACAATAAATAATCTACATCCTCATCAATAATTTCCCGAATGTTGTTGGTTACATCATTCAATGAAAAGTCATAAATATCTCTGCCAGTCATTTGTAGATAACTTGAGCTTTCAGATGTTCCAGTATAAAAAGGACTCTTATTTTCTAAATAACCAGAAGTTAATGATCTAGCTCTTTGACCATCCGCCTGTAGTTTCTCCTTTAGAAAATGCTCTTCATTACTTGCCTCCAATAATACACCAGCTGCTCCATCACCAAATAATACAGCCGTACTGCGGTCTTCCCAATCAAGAACTTTAGATAATGTTTCACCACCGATGACCATACCTAATTTTTTCCCAGTACGAATTAATTTTTCACCCATACTCAATGCATAGACAAAACCAGTACAAGCAGCGCTGATATCAAAAGCAAAAGCCTGATTAGCTAAAATACTACCTTGAACAAGACAAGCAACTGAAGGTGTACCAAAATCTGGTGTCATCGTTGCTACAAGGATGAAATCCAAATCTTCAGCATTTTTCCCAGATTTTTTTAATAACTTTTCAGCCACTTTAATACACAAATCCGAAGTATTTTCATTCGTAACAATATTTCTTGAACGTATACCTGTTCGGCTAGAAATCCATTCATCGGAAGTATCCATCATCGTTGAAAGTTGATCATTGGATACTGCATTTTTAGGAACATAACGGCTCGTACAAGTTATTTTTGCATGTTGATTCATCTTGGTCCTCACTTTTATTTATATTCCTTTAAGAAATCATGAAGATTCTTCAATGCTTTTAATAAAGCTTGTTCTTCTGCTTTATCCATTCCGCTTAAAATTCTTTTGACCATTTCTCTATGGAAGTGCTGATGAACACGAAAAAGTAATTTTCCTTTTTTAGTTAAACCTAACTTAACCACTCGACGATCATCTTCACTTCGTATGCGTTCAACATAACCTTTCTTCACAAGATTATTGATTGCTACAGTCAATGTTCCAACAGTAATCGATAATTCTTTAGCAACTTCCGAAGAAGTCTTTTTCCTATACATTCCAATAGCTTCGATTGTGTGCATTTCAGTAATGGATAAGTCATTGAATTGTGATTTCTTCAATTCAGATTCTTCAATCGTCAAAATATCATTAAAGACACTGACAAGATAATCATTGACTGTTTCTAAATTAGGTTCCATTTGTGTGCACCATCCATATACTTTGATTATCAAATCATTTGATGTTCAAACTATATCGCATATGAAAAAAGATTGCAAGTAAAATATTTAATTTTTAATTTTTCTTAATGAAGAAATGAATTACATTCCTTGTTTCACTTTAATAAAATAGTGATTTTAATTGGTTTTTTCAATACTATTTTGCAAAAAAATTTCTATTCACATTGATTCTACTAGCCATTATTATATTTTGACCATCAAACTATTTATCATTTATAGAACATGGTTTGGGCTTTAAGTCCCTTTCAACTTCTACATAAATAAAAAAATCCTGTGGCGTACAAAATTGTACGCCACAGGATTTTCGATTATTTTCATCAATTTTGTTAAATACTTACTGAAATTTACTAATTATTGAATTAAATCATAAATTTCCATCGCAACAATATCAATATTATCAAATTGATAACTTTGTTGAGAATCCGTTTCAGTTAATTCAAATGTTTCAGTTGATTTATCATAAGTTACGATGCATTTTTCTGCACCTTCACGTTCAAAACGACGAACTTGAATTTCGTTGTCTGTTGCTTCAGTCATCGCTTCAAGTCGCTTGATAATCGCCACAAGTTGTGAATGTTTCATAAATGGGCCTCCCTTTAAAAACTAGTTCTGTACCATTGTATCAAAACATTGTCTTTCTTGCATGATTTTTCGTCATTTTTTTTAATTTTTTTGCTGTTCTTTAATTTTTGACAACTGGCTGTTTTCCTTCTGGCCACCAAAGTTTGATTAAAGCTTGTGTTCCATCGTTCTCAAAACCTTTGTTAGCAAGCTTTTCATAGAGTTCTGTAGCTAATTTAGTAGATGGCAATTCCAGATTCATTTTTTCAGCTTCATCTAAGGCGATCTTTAAATCTTTTATAAAATGCTTTACAAAAAAGCCTGGGGAATAATTTTCTTTTAAAATTCTTGGACTATAATTACTTAACGACCAGTTCGCCGCGCTTCCTCCAGACAATGTTTCAATAACCTTGTCTAAATCCAATCCAGCTTTATTTGCATAGACCATCATCTCGGTCATCCCTGTCATAGTTCCAGCAATCATGATTTGATTCGCCATTTTAGTATGTTGCCCTTTTCCAGAAGTACCATGTAATGTAAAAGTTTTACCAAATGTTTTAAAAATCGGTAGCACTTTCTCATAAGCAGCTTGCTGCCCACCAACCATGATCGTCAGTGTCCCATTTTTGGCACCTAAGTCTCCTCCAGATACAGGAGCATCTAAAGCAATACCACCTAACTCATTCGCCTTTATCGCTATTTTTTCAGCTAATGTTGGTGTACTTGTAGTTAAATCAACAACTATCTTATTAGTAATATCTTGTGAAAAAATACCATTTTCATCAAAATAAATAGTTTCAACATCTTTTGGAAAGCCAACCATCGTAAAAATAATATCGCTATTTGCTGTAACAGCCGCAGGAGTATCTTGCCAAACCGCCCCTTCTTGAACTAATTCATCCGTTTTACTCTTAGTTCGATTATAGACATTTACTTTCAACCCTTGTTTCATCATATTTGTGACAATTGCAGCGCCCATAACACCTGTTCCAATGAATCCAATTTGTGGCATAGTAAACTCCCCCTATTTTTAAATAAAAAACTTCTATTCTTAGTATAAACCAAGAATAGAAGTTTTACATTTATTTTCTTAAAGATGTAAATTTAACTTTGATCCGTTCGATAGACGCTGCAGCCTCTTTTTCTAAAGTAAGTTGATCATAGTATTTAATCATATCCTCATAAAATTCAAGCATTACATTTCCAAATCGAGTTGCTGATATTTCATAAAGCTTTTCCTGCAAAATTGCTTCATTTGGTTTGACCCCCGATTCAACGTAATCAATAAATGTTGATGCAAAGTCTGCATCTGTTTTAAATGTTTGTCCCAAGCTTACATGATCAAATAAATTATTTAAATAGGCATTCCCCTCGACCACGCAAGGAACACCAGAAGCCATTGCTTCAGTGTAAGTCAATCCTTGTGTTTCTGAAGTTGAAGCACTAACGAAGTAATCAGCAGCCTTATAGTAAATAGCAACTTGATCATTAGGTACTTCACCAATAAATTGAATTTTATCACTTATCCCTAGCTCTTCGCCTAAATAACGAAGCTTTTCAACATAGGGACCATCCCCTACAATAACAAAACGTGCATTTGGAAAACGTTCAAAAACAGTAGGTAATCCCGTAACGATTGCTTGAATATTTTTTTCGTATGAAATACGGCTTAAAGATAATAACATGATATTATCATCAGTTAACCCTAATTCTTCACGAAGAGCTTTTTTCATTTCAAGCGTAATATCAGGTCTTTCGAACTTCTTAATATCGATTCCCGTTGGAATAATTCTCATGGGTGACGTTACGCCATATTCTTTTAATTTATCAATAACTCTCTCACTTGGGCAAACTACACCTGTTGTATGATTTGCAAAAAATCGCGAAAAATACTTCACGTGAGTCGGACGAACAACTTTCCCCTTTGCAATATAATGTAAATAATCCTCATACATTGTGTGATATGTGTGGATAACAGGAACTTTAAGCTTTTTCCCAACCATTTTACCTAATAGACCCGCTCCAAACTCTGTATGAGTATGTATCAAATCTAAGTCAAGCTCTTTAGCAATCAAATAAGCATACCACATACCACGTACCACAATTCGACGATCTTTGAATGATACAAAAGGAACACTTGGCATTCGAATAACATCTTCCTCAAACTCTTTTGCGTTTGGATCAGTTGTTGTAAAAATATAAACTTGATGCCCTTTTTGTTCTAATTCTTCTTTAAGTGTCTTAATAGACGTTGCAACCCCACTAACTTGGGGAAAATATGTATCTGTAAAGAAACCAAATTTCACTTTGTTCCCCTCCATTAATTTTAATTTTCCTGATGTACCCTATCTTCTTGCTCTTTAGCGTCATTAGTTAAAACTTTTTCATAAACATTTTTTAACTCATGACCAATCCGCCCAATACTCTTATCTTTTGCAACACTATATCCTGCTTGACATGTATTTGGTATTTTATTTTCGACAAGTTTTTCAATTAGATTTGCAAACTCTTCATTATTATTCCCCATGTAACAATTTACTTTATCTTTAAGCCACCCTTTGTATACTGGGATATCTCTCACCAAAACTTGCTGTTTGCTAGCTAAAGCTTCTAATATAACAATCCCCTCAGTTTCTTCATAAGAAGGAAAGAAGAAGAGATCAGCTGCTGAATATGCTCCTTCAATGATATCCCCTTTAATATATCCAGGAAATTCTACATTTACAGGATGGTCTTCTTTGACTATTGTTCTAATCGTTTTAGGAATGGAATACATTGGTGTATGCCCAAACCAGATAAAACGATAGTTAGGCATTTCTCTAGCTAATTCAACAAAGTCAATAATTCCCTTTCTTTCGAAATACAAACCTACACAAATAATTACTTTTTGATTTTCCTTGATTTTAAAATACTCTCTAAATTTTGTTTCTTTCTCTTCAGAACGCTCAAATCGATTCAAATCAATCCCATTTGAGATTGAAGTAATAGGAACTGTTATTCCATAACCTTCTAATAACTCTTTTGAATAAGGTGTAGGTGTAATTAAATAGTCCGCCTTAGAATACAAGCTAACTAGGTATTTTTTTACTAAAGGAGAAATCTGATTTGATCCAATAAATGAATTTCTAAAATCTTCCTCTGTTGAGTGTGCATGGTAAATAACTTTTTTTCCGTTTTTTTTGGCTTTCTTTACCATACTATGACTGTTGATCCCATAAGTATTTATATGTAAAATATCGTAATCTGTACAATCAGCATCTAACGTGTACTCTATCCCTACTTCAGAGAGTGCACGCTTCTGATGTTCTAAGGCCCGCCCTATTCCAGACTTCGCTAATATTTTTTCACCTTCAAAATATAATAAAACCTTCACGATGCCCCTCCTAACTTCTCTAATTATTATAACATAGGTTAAAGAGTCCTAACTCAATCTAAAGTCTTAGTTCAATCAACTTATGAATATTATATCAAAAAATAGCTTAAGAAAGCCATTTTTCAACAAAATAGATCCTTTACATGACAAAACTGTTAGATAGAGATAATCTATTTTACCGATTGTTATCATTATTTCATCTTTCGTTTATTCTATCAAATAATAAAATTTATTTTACTATAAAATAAAAAAAGAACGAAAACTTATTAAGTTTTCGTTCTTTTACTCCGGCAGTAGGACTCGAACCTACGACATCATGATTAACAGTCATGCGCTACTACCAACTGAGCTATGCCGGAATAATTAGCGTGGCGACGTCCTACTCTCACAAAGGGAAACCCTTCACTACAATCGGCGCTAAGAAGCTTAACTTCTGTGTTCGGCATGGGAACAGGTGTATCCTTCTCGCTATCGCCACCACACTGGGTGTTGTTGCTATTCAATTGAGTGATTATTCACTCAAAACTGGATTGAAGTAATGTAATCAAACAGTCCGAAAAACTTTTTTATTTCGTTTCTTTGGTTAAGTCCTCGACCGATTAGTATTGGTCCGCTCCGTACATCACTGCACTTCCACTTCCAACCTATCTACCTGATCATCTCTCAGGGGTCTTACTTTCTTAAAGAAATGGGAAATCTCATCTTGAGGTGGGCTTCACACTTAGATGCTTTCAGCGTTTATCCCTTCCCTACATAGCTACCCAGCAATGCCCTTGGCAGAACAACTGGTACACCAGCGGTAAGTCCATCCCGGTCCTCTCGTACTAAGGACAGCTCCTCTCAAATTTCCAACGCCCGCGACGGATAGGGACCGAACTGTCTCACGACGTTCTGAACCCAGCTCGCGTGCCGCTTTAATGGGCGAACAGCCCAACCCTTGGGACCGACTACAGCCCCAGGATGCGACGAGCCGACATCGAGGTGCCAAACCTCCCCGTCGATGTGGACTCTTGGGGGAGATAAGCCTGTTATCCCCAGGGTAGCTTTTATCCGTTGAGCGATGGCCCTTCCATGCGGAACCACCGGATCACTAAGCCCGACTTTCGTCCCTGCTCGACTTGTAAGTCTCGCAGTCAAGCTCCCTTCTGCCTTTACACTCTGCGAATGATTTCCAACCATTCTGAGGGAACCTTTGGGCGCCTCCGTTACTCTTTAGGAGGCGACCGCCCCAGTCAAACTGCCCACCTGACACTGTCTCCCACCACGATAAGTGGTGCGGGTTAGAGGGTTCATAACACAAGGGTAGTATCCCACCAGCGCCTCCACCGAAACTAGCGTTCCGGGTTCATCGGCTCCTACCTATCCTGTACATGTGGTACAAACACTCAATATCAAGCTACAGTAAAGCTCCATGGGGTCTTTCCGTCCTGTCGCGGGTAACCTGCATCTTCACAGGTACTAAAATTTCACCGAGTCTCTCGTTGAGACAGTGCCCAAATCGTTACGCCTTTCGTGCGGGTCGGAACTTACCCGACAAGGAATTTCGCTACCTTAGGACCGTTATAGTTACGGCCGCCGTTTACTGGGGCTTCAATTCTGAGCTTCGCCGAAGCTAACCCATCCTCTTAACCTTCCAGCACCGGGCAGGCGTCAGCCCCTATACTTCATCTTTCGATTTTGCAGAGACCTGTGTTTTTGATAAACAGTCGCTTGGGCCTATTCACTGCGGCTGACCGAAGTCAGCACCCCTTCTCCCGAAGTTACGGGGTCATTTTGCCGAGTTCCTTAACGAGAGTTCGCTCGCTCACCTTAGGATACTCTCCTCGACTACCTGTGTCGGTTTACGGTACGGGCAGTTGTTTTCTCACTAGAAGCTTTTCTTGACAGTGTGACATCAGGAACTTCGGTACTATTATTTCCCTCCCCATCACAGCTTGTCCGTATAGAGTAAAGCATTTGACTCTACTCAAGACTTACTGCTTGGACATGCACTTCCAGTCGCATGCATTCCTTAGCCTCCTGCGTCCCTCCATTGCTCAAACAAAAACAACTGGTACAGGAATATCAACCTGTTGTCCATCGCCTACGCCTATCGGCCTCGGCTTAGGTCCCGACTAACCCTGGGCGGACGAGCCTTCCCCAGGAAACCTTAGTCATACGGTGGACGGGATTCTCACCCGTCTTTCGCTACTCATACCGGCATTCTCACTTCTAAGCGCTCCAGCCGTCCTCACGATCGACCTTCAACGCCCTTAGAACGCTCTCCTACCATTACACCAGAGGTGTAATCCACAGCTTCGGTAATATGTTTAGCCCCGGTACATTTTCGGCGCAGGGTCACTCGACTAGTGAGCTATTACGCACTCTTTAAATGGTGGCTGCTTCTGAGCCAACATCCTAGTTGTCTGTGCAACCCCACATCCTTTTCCACTTAACATATATTTTGGGACCTTAGCTGGTGGTCTGGGCTGTTTCCCTTTCGACTACGGATCTTATCACTCGCAGTCTGACTCCCGGATATAAATGAATGGCATTCGGAGTTTATCTGAATTCGGTAACCCGAGATGGGCCCCTAGTCCAAACAGTGCTCTACCTCCATCATTCTTAATTCCGAGGCTAGCCCTAAAGCTATTTCGGAGAGAACCAGCTATCTCCAAGTTCGTTTGGAATTTCTCCGCTACCCACAGCTCATCCCCGCACTTTTCAACGTACGTGGGTTCGGTCCTCCAGTGCGTTTTACCACACCTTCAACCTGGCCATGGGTAGATCACATGGTTTCGGGTCTACGACTACATACTCATTCGCCCTATTCAGACTCGCTTTCGCT